>JBBQGQ010000001.1:0-227420 GCA_038323195.1 Acidimicrobiia bacterium
TGGGTGTCACGACTTCGAGGCAGGTGACGACGTGCCCAGAAAAGGACGAGCACGCCGCTTCCGTGAAGCGCGCAAGCTCAAGCAGGGGTACGACGATGGGCTGTTCCGGGAAGGTTCGGGCACCCTCGCGGATCTGAGCGAGAACGCGGAAGGCGACGGCGAGGAAGACGACGACTTCGACGAAGAGTTGGAAGACGAAGAGGACGACTGGGACCCGGACCACAAGCTCAATCTGTAGCCAGCGCCGAACGTGGGGTCAGGTCGTGCGCGGGTCCGGTGCGTCGCCGTCGATCTCGTAACGTTCGATCGCCTCGGCGACCGTCTCGGCCTTGAGGTCTCCCGTCTGGGCGAGTCCGTCGAGCACCGCGACCACCACGTGGGCGGCATCGACCTCGAAGTGGCGCCGCAGCGCGGTCCGCACGTCGGAGAAGCCGTAGCCGTCGGTGCCGAGCACGATGTACGGCTGCGGAACGAACCGGGCGACGCAGTCGGGGACCGCGCGCACCCAGTCGGAGACGGCCACCACCGGACCTGCCGACTCCGCGAGCCGCTCGGTGACGTACGGGGTGCGCGGAGCTTCCGACGGATGGAGACGGTTCCAGCGCTCGCACTCGAGCGCATCGTCGCGGAGCTGCTTCCAGCCCGGCACACTCCACACGTCGGCCCCGACGTCGTAGTGCTCGGCGAGCATCTCCTGCGCCTCGAGCGCCTGTAGCACCATCGGCCCGCTCGCGAGGATCTGCGCCCGATGCGCGTGCTCCCCCGCCGCCGATTTCAACAAGTACATGCCGCGCACGATGCCGTCCTCCACACCTTCGGGCATGGCCGGCTGCACGTAATTCTCGTTGTACAGCGTGAGGTAGTAGAAGCAGTCCTCGGGATCGGGTCCGTACATGCGGCGGATGCCGTCGCGCACGAGCACACCGACCTCGTACGCGAACGCCGGATCGTACGCGCGGCAGTTCGGGTACGCGAGCGCGTACATCAACGACTGCCCGTCGCAATGCTGCAGGCCTTCTCCCGACAAGGTCGTACGGCCGGCGGTAGCGCCGAGCAAGAACCCGCGGCCCCGCTGGTCGCCGAGCGACCAGATCATGTCGCCCACTCGTTGGAAGCCGAACATCGAGTAGAAGATGTAGAAGGCGATCATCGGATGGCCCCACGACGCGTACGCGGTCGAGGCGGCGGTGAACGACGCCATCGATCCGGCCTCGGTGATCCCCTCCTCGAGCAGCTGGCCATCGGCGGCTTCGCGGTACGAGAGCATCAACCCGGCGTCGACCGGCTCGTACTGCTGGCCGAACGGCGCGTAGATCTTGAACTCGGCGAAGAGCGCGTCGAGCCCGAAGGTGCGCGCCTCGTCGGGGATGATCGGCACGATGCGCGGCCCGATCTCCGGCTCCTTCAAGAGCACGCGAAGGAGACGCGCAAACGCCATCGTCGTCGACGCCGGCACCTTCTCGCCCGTGCCGGCGGTCAGCTGATCGATGATCCCGTCGCGCGGGAACACGACGGTCTTCGAACGTTCGGTCCGTTCGGGAAGGAAGCCGTCGAGTGCGCGCCGGCGCTCCATCATGTACTCGTACTCGGGCGACTTCTCTCCGGGATGGAAGTAGGGCGCCATCCCGGTCTCGAGCTCGCGGTCGGGGATCTCCATGTAGAGCCGGTCGCGCAACGACTTGAGTTGATCGGGGGTCATCTTCTTGATCTGGTGCGTCGCGTTGCGCGCTTCGAAGTCGGCGCCGAGCGTCCAGCCCTTGACCGTCTTCGCCAGGATGACGGTCGGGGTGCCCTCGTGTTCCACCGCGGTCTTGTATGCGGCGAAGATCTTCCGGTAGTCGTGGCCACCGCGCGGCAGGCGTTGCAGCTCGTCGTCGGATAGGTGCTCGACCATCTTGCGCAGCCGTGGGTCGGATCCGAAGAAATGCTCGCGGATGTACGCGCCCGACTCGACGGCGTACTTCTGGAACTCGCCGTCGACGGTCGTGTTCATCCTGTTGACGAGGACGCCGTCGACGTCGCGCGCGAGGAGCTCGTCCCACTGACGACCCCACACGACCTTGAGGACGTTCCAACCCGTACCGCGGAACGTCGACTCGCATTCCTGGATGACCTTGCCGTTACCGCGCACCGGACCGTCGAGCCGTTGCAGATTGCAGTTGACGACGAAGATCAGGTTGTCGAGCCGCTCGCGCGCGGCGAGGTCGAGAGCCGCGGTCGCCTCGGGTTCGTCGAGCTCGCCGTCGCCGACGAAGCACCAGACCCGGGCATTCGTCGTGTCGACGAGCTTGCGGTCGTAGAGGTAGCGATTGAACCGGGCCTGGTACACCGCGTTCAGGGGACCGAGCCCCATGGACACCGTCGGGTACTCCCAGAAGGTCGGCAGCCGGCGCGGGTGCGGATACGAGGGCAATCCCTTGCCACCCGTCTCGCGCCGGAAGTGGTCGAGCTGGTCCTCGGTGAGGCGGCCCTCGAGGAACGCGCGGGCGTAGATACCGGGTGCGGCGTGGCCTTGGAAGTAGATCTGGTCACCGAAGCCGCCGTCACCCTTGCCGCGGAAGAAATGGTTGAAGCCGACCTCATAGAGCGACGCCGCCGACGCGTACGTCGAGAGGTGACCGCCGAGCCCGTCGAAGCGATGGTTCGCGCGGTCCACCATCGCGACCGCGTTCCAGCGGATGAACGCGCGGATGCGGCGCTCGATGTCCTCGTCACCGGGGAACCACGGCTCCTGCTCGGGGGCGATGGTGTTGATGTAGTCGGTCGTGACCATCGCCGGGACGAACGCACCCTTCTCGCGGGCGCGCTCCATGAGCCGCGCGAGCAGGTAGTGCGCGCGCGGCTTGCCCTTCACGTCGATCACCCCGTCGAGCGACTCGAGCCACTCTTTCGTCTCTTGGGGATCGACATCAGGAAGCTGATGGATCGAACCGTCACTGAACATGCGTCTCCGTCCGTCGACGGCTCATCGGCTGGTCGGGCCGAGGACGTGAGCCGTCGGCGAGGACTCCCGTCCAGGGTACGGCGGACGGAAACACGGCCGGTGCCACCGGCGCGGCGAGGCTGGCGCCGGTCGAGCACCGGCCGAGTTCTCCGGGCCGGTGCTCGTCGGGCGTCTCACCGGGTGGGCGCGGAGGGATTCGAACCCCCGACCCCCTGCGCGTCATGCAGGTGCTCTGCCAGACTGAGCCACGCGCCCGAGTGAGTCCGCCACGATAGCGCGCCAACTCCTTTTGCCCGAGTGGCGGTTACCGTTTGCCGATGGGACTCCTGAACGGGCATCGCGCGGTCGTGACCGGAGGCGGCTCGGGTATCGGCGCGGAGACGTGTCGCCGGATGGCGGCCGAGGGCGCGCAGGTCGCGGTGCTCGACCTCAACGCCGAGACTGCCGACACCGTCGCGCAGGAGATCGACGGCCTCTCGTACGCGGTCGACGTCACCGATTTCGACGCGCTGTCGGCCGCAATGCGCGACGCGTCCGAGCACATGGGCGGCCTGTCAGTCCTCTACAACAACGCGGGCGGGAGCACGCTGTCGCCGATCCACGACTACGACGTCGCGGAGTGGCGACGCATCGTCGAGCTCAACCTCACGGGTGTCTTCCACGGCTTCAAGGCCGGCGCACCGCTGATCCTGAACAACGGTGGTGGTGCGATCGTGTCGACCGCTTCGATCTCGGGCACCCGGCCCGCCGCGGGCGAAGCGCCCTACGCCGCCGCGAAAGCCGCAGTCGTGGCGCTCACCGCGAGCGCGGCGCTCGAGTACGCCCCGACCATCCGGGTCAACGCCGTCTCGCCGGGCATGATCCGCACACCGCTCACCGAGCTCTTGCTCGATCAGCGGGGCATCGGTCTCGAGGAGCAACAGCAGGCGAAGACGCCACTCGACCGGATCGGCACACCCGGCGACATCGCCGACGTCGTCGTGTTCCTGTGCTCGGATCTCGCCCGGTTCGTGACCGGCCAGAATCTCGTGGCCGACGGCGGGATGACCCTCCACGGTTCGGGCGTCGACGGGGTCCTCGACGTCGTGCGCGATCTCCTGTCGCGGCGCTGACTACGCCTTCATGTCCCCATCACATTCCGGGGCGAAGCTGTCGACATGAGATTCACCAAGACCATCGCATCAGCAAGTGTCGCAGCCGTCCTCGGCCTCGGCGGCGTTTCCGTCGCCGGTGCCGTCTCGACCCCAAGTTCCTCGAAGCCGGCCCCGGCCGCATCCGCGACCCAGAAGCCCACCGTCAAGAAGGGTTCTGCCCACGCGCTCCGCCGGCGCATCCGGCGCGCGGCCGGTCTCCTCGTCGCCAAGACCATCGGCATCAAGCCCGCCGATCTCCGCCAGGAGCTCTTGGGCGGCAAGACGATCGCGGCGATCGCGACCGAGCACGGCGTTCAGCCCCAGAAAGTCATCGACACGCTCGTCGACGCCGCAAACGCGAAGATCGCCGCGGCCGTCTCCGCGCACAAGATCACGGCCGAGCGCGGCGCCAAGTTGAAGGTCCGGATCGACAACGCGATCCCGAAGCTCGTCAACGACTGGCACCCGAAGGCCGCCGCCAAGAGTTAGATGTCGACAGTTCGACGGGGCCCGGTCGCGGGCCTCGTCGAACTGCTTTCGGCGATCGGTGGGCGATTGTGGGACGCTCAGCGCATGGGGCGTCGTTGGCCGTTGGACGTTCGCGATGTTGCGGGTGTTCCGGCAGTCCCCCCGGCCGGAATCGCGGCGCTTGCAACCAGCGCCCGCGCCGTGCTGGGCCGTGCCCATGACCGGATGGGTCTGCCGTTCCAGGTCTTGTTAGAGCGGTTGACCGGCGCACTCGACGCGCCGGCGTTGTACGCCTTCGTCGAGCTCGGCCTCGCGGAACAACTTGCGACCCCGAGGCGCGCAGAGGAGATCGCGCCGGGCCTCGGCGTTCGCGGCGATTCGCTCGACCGTCTGCTGGGTTATCTCGCCTCACGGGGATGCCTCCGCCGCGACCGGCACGGCCGCTATTCGGCGAACCGCGTGACGAGGCTCCTCACCGACGACGGCGGCTGGGCGGGATGGGTTCGGTTCCTCGGTGCGCCATGGACCATGTCCGCGTACGCACAGTTGCTCGGCGCAGTGCGGGACGGTTCCGACCCGATCGCCGTTGCACACGGAGCCGGCTTCTTCTCGTATCTCGCCGCGCATCCCGCTGCCGCGGAGGCCTTCCACGACGCGCAGGCCGCGGGCGCGCGGCTGCAGGCCGTCATGTGCGCCGACGCCCTACCCCTCTCAGGCGCTCGCTCGGTCCTCGACGTCGGTGGAGGCACGGGAACGTTCTTGAGCAATGTCCTCGCGACGCGTCCAGAGCTGCACGGCGCAGTCTGCGATCTCCCCGAGGCGGCCGCCGGAGCCCGCGCGACGTTCGCGGAGGCAGGGGTTGCGGAACGCGCGACCTTCGAAGCGTGCGATTTCTTCGTCGCGGTACCAGCGGGCTACGACGTGCACGTCCTCACCGCGATCGTCCATGACTGGTCCGACGACGATTGCATTCGCATCCTGCGGAACTGCGCGGACGCGTTGGCACCGACCGGACGAATCTGCGTCGTGGAAACGGCGCTTCGGCCCGGTCGGTACGGCTCGTTCGTACAGGCCACCGACCTGCTGATGCTCGCGCTCACGCCCGGAGGCCGAGAACGAACCGCCACCGAATACGACGCGCTCTGGGAGCGCGCCGGCGTGTTCTGCATCCGCCGGCACTCGCTGGCCTCCGCGGGCACGCTCTTCGAGCTGCAGCGAACCGCTCGAGCTGCGCGCTGAACCGGCGGGTCGACGTGTGTGCTCAGGCGGTCGTCGTCGGGCTCGGCGAAAACAGTGGCTCGAACACGAGCCGCCAGTCGATGCTCGGCACTCCGGGAATCAGGAGGTCGGCGAAGGCGAGACCGATCGGCCCGACCTGCGCGGAACGAGCCAGAATCTCCAGGACGCGGCGCTCTTCCGGGGACCGAGCACCGATCGCGGTGAGGTAGTCGTCCTTCGCGGCTTCTTGCACGCGATGCAGGCTCGCGGCCACGCGCGGTTGATGACGTGCGACGAGATACGACTCGATGCGAAACAGCCGCCAATCTCGCCGGGGCTGACTGAGGTATCCCGCGAAGAGGCGCGCGCTCGCGCGGGCCGGGTCGTCGTCGACGAGCACCTCGTCGATCGAGGTGAGATCGTCGGTGAACCGCTGGGCGAGGAGGATCTCGATGGCGTGTTGGAGGAGATCCTCCTTGGTCGCGTACCGTCCGTAGATCGCTCCCGACGTGAGACCGGCCCGGCGGGCGATGCGGGATCCGGTCGCGCGTTCCATACCCACGCGCGCGACGATCGCAGCCACCGCATCGACGAGCGCGTCTTCGACCGGATCGCCCGTTTGGGCGTGCACCGATTTCACGTCGGCCACGACGAGACGCTCCGTCGGTCCCGTATGCGGCTGCGCGAACGACCACGCGAGACGCCGAAGCAGTGGATTCCAGTCGAGCCGCAGACGCCCCGGCGCCGTGTGCAGGAAGACGCCCCATATCGTCCCGAGGGTGTACACCACCTGGGCGCGCCGCCGGCGCCGATGCGTGCGTGCTCCGGCACCCCAGTCCGCGATCCATTGCCGGACGTCGGCGAGCACCACCTCCTCCAGCTCGTCGATCCGTCGGGCGGACGCGAGTAACTCCAGGGCGACGATCGTCTCTTTTCGAGGTGAGGTCAGCTCGCGGAGCAGGCCGTCGAGCGCGACGGCGTCATTGCCGTCGACCAGCGCGGCGATCGCGCCGTCGAGGAGTGCGAAATGGCGGTCCCGCGCGCGAGCCGTCCAGACCGCGGCGGCCAACTCGCTCCCGTTCTCGTAACGGCCGTACAGAGCACCCGTGGTCAGTCCGGCACGACGCGCGACTGCCGTCATTCCGAGCGCGTCGACGCCGACGTCGTGGATCTCTCGGAGCGCCGCATCGAGGATCCGCTCGTCGTTTTGTTGCGTCGACTCGGAGCGGCGCCTGGTCGACATCGGCGCCGCCGAGCGGAGGTCCGAGCGGGGTCGATTCGGAGCCAACCTTCCGCTCCCTCCGGTTCGCCGACCCGTAAACCCGACTCGTAAACGTGTGAAGGCAAAGGTTGCGTCGAGCCACGGCGGCAGACGAGTTGTCCACTCATTGATAGCGGATCGACCCGCTTCGGGCCGAATGGTACGGTCTACAATCAACTCGAGGGCGGCGACGCCTGGTGCCGAAATGCGGGAGTGGCACCTATGCAACTCAACCGAGAAACTCGGACCGGCCCTGTGTCCTTTCACGTCTTGGGGTCGGTCCGCGGGAGCGTCGGCACGTCCACGGTGAACGTCACCGCTCCGCGTCAACGTGCGCTCCTCGCCTACCTCCTCATCAACGCGAATGAGACTG
Source organism: Acidimicrobiia bacterium (assembly GCA_038323195.1). Classification (GTDB taxonomy): domain Bacteria; phylum Actinomycetota; class Acidimicrobiia; order IMCC26256; family PALSA-610; genus PALSA-610. The sequence continues at coordinate 7,398 of JBBQGQ010000001.1, forward strand.
TGAGCACGTCGAAGCTGATCGACGGCATCTGGGGTGGCTCACCCCCACTTCACCCCGAGTCCACGCTCCACATCGTGGTGAGCCGGCTGCGCCGCGCGCTCGACGGCATCGCGCCGCGGCTCGTCCGTGACTCCTCGGGGTACCGGATCGACCTCGATGCGATGGAGCTCGACCTCACGCGTGCTCAAGCGCACCTCGTCGTCGCGCAGCGAGCGCTACGCGACGGCGACGCGGCACATGCCGCCGCGTCACTGGAGGCTGCGCTCGGGTGCTGGACGGACGAGACCCTCGCCGACGTCGCGAACTTCCCATTCCGCGACGGGGCGTGGCGACAGCTGCACGAGTTCCGGCTCGAGCTCGTCGAGCTCCGCAACGTCGCCTATTTGAGATGCGGCCGTCATCTCGAAGTGCTCGAGGACATCGAAACGTGGATTCGCGACGAGCCCTGGCGGGAGCGGCTCCGCTCGCATCAGATGGTTGCGCTCTACCGCAGCGGTCGCCAGATCGACGCCCTCGCCGTCTATGGGGCGCTGCGCAGTTTGCTGTGCTCGGATTTCGGCGTCGAACCAGGCGACGACATCCAGCGACTGTACGGCCGCATCCTGCGTCGAGATCCCACGCTGCTCGAGAGCCGTGGCCAGATCAAGCCGCGGAACGAGTCGTGCACCGGCGATCGTTCGTCACCCGTTGACCTCACCCTCGAGGAGGAGCTGCTGGTCGAGCGGCTGCGCGAGATCGCGCTCGACCCGACCGATGTCGTCATCGTCGAGGGCGGACCTGGAGTCGACAAGACTTGGTTGGTCGTGGAAGTCCCCCGCCGCGTCCGACAGGGCCGCGGCGAAGACGGCGTCGACGCCGGCGACGGGTTGCGACGGCTGAGATTCGACGAAGCCATGGCGCGGATCTCGACCTGGCGCCCGCATGACGAATCAATGCTGGACCGCACGGCGGCGGCTTCGTCTCACTGAGCGTGGCGGTGGTGGCATTGATCCGCCAGGTCGGAGAGATCACCGCCGAGGTCGACGGGTGGGCGCACCCGGCCATGCTTGACGGCCGTGGACAGCAGGCTCTGCCAGAGGCGATCATCCACGTCATGCAACTCGTCAAGGGTCGGTACAAGTGCTCGTGGTGCGGAGCGGATCTCAACCTGCCGTTCGACGACCGTTCCACGGTCGAGCTCATCTCGGTGCACGGAGAGACGGACATCCAGATCATCGAGGTCGACGGCGAGGAACATCACCGCTGCGAACGGCCGGGCGCGTCGACGTAGCGCGTCGTTGCGTCTCAGGCTCGTGCCGGCGCGCCGCGCGACACGAGAGTTGGGTCGAGCGACACGAGTACGTAGAGGGCGGGAAGCACGATCGACCGTTCACGCACGAGCAGGCCGAAGTTTCCAAAGGCTTGGAACAACAGGACATAGAGCAGCGTGAGAATCCAAGCGTACAAGAGAAATGGCTCCTCGCGCAGCATCCGTAGCGACAGCGCGACCGACTTGCGACGATAGAAGATGAACGCGGCGAGCGCGGCGCCCTCGAGAGATGCGATGATCTGGTTCTTCGATTCGACTTCCCACGGGAAGGGTCGAAGCAACACGGTTACGGCGTCTTGGGGCAGGCGCAGCGGCGAGAGCGAGACGTTGGTCTGCACCTTGGAATGCCCCTGCGTCGTACTGATGCTGGTCGCTTCTAGCTCGCTCTGAACCGCGCTGGGCGTCAGTGCGTTGATATGCAGTCGTTTCGCGCCTTGCGTCACACCGAACGCGGCGGCGAGGACCACGAGAATAATGCCGATCGGTCTCGCGAGTGAGCTCTTCTTGACAGTCGTCTTGTGCGCGCGTCCGAGGAGATACGCGAACGCGAGCGCGATGGTCGCCAAGCCGAGGAGGTGCGCCCGGACGACATTGACGAGCCAGCCACCCGGTATTGCGATGAGGAAGCCGTAGAACACTTGACCGTTGAGTATGTAGGCGACGCCCAGGGCTATGGAGCCGAGTCCGAACTGCATCAGGGCTTCTTTGCCGATCCCGGCCGGCCAGAAAACGATGCTCGGAGCGAATGTGATCAGGATGAAGAACAGCTTGCGGTCGAGGGTTGGAAGTGCCACGACGGCGGCGCGATACCACAGGTAGGAGCCGACGAATGCGATCAAGCTGTACACGAAGAAGCCGGTCCAAATGTCCCGGCCGAAGAGGTAGTACACCATGCCGGTGAACCAACGCATGAAGTTGCTCGACTTCAAGTTGGACAGAACCGGCGCGACGGCGCCGGTCTTTCCGAGCCACGCATTGGCGTACCGCTTGCCGTAGATGTCGAAGCCGCTCGCATCTCCCAACGAACCGTGCTTCAGCAACGTGAAATACCGCAGCACCGTTCCAACCAGCTTCACGACAACGCCCCAGACCAACAGGCGCGCGAGCCAAGGCTCGTCAGGATGTCGTCGCTGCAACCACGACGCGTACCCCATCGTCCCGAGCAACCCGATAGCCGGAACCAACACCCGCGACAGCACAGGAGTATCCGTGACATGCGCGGTCGCGATCAGGACCGCCAGCAGCAAGACCGCAGTGATGAAAGACGGCGACGTTCCCAGGCCCGCGACCGATCGCTCGTACCCGGCTCTCAGATGTTTCGCGTCGCCTTCGGCTGGCGTGACCTGAGGCGGAGCCGGCTGTACGACGCCGGGCACCTGCGTCGTGCGACTCCCCCACCACGGCCTCGATGTGCGGCTTTGATCAGCCCACCAAGCTGCACCGCGACCCCGCGAGGGCTTGCCACCTGTGGGCCGAAATGAACGGGACGCGCCCATTCACGACCTCGCCCGCGACGGGCCCCAGGGTCTCATCGGTCGCTGCGGTCTGCCGCCACCATGCGAAACACGACGGTACGGATCGCAAGGTGAGGGGAAGATTAAGGCTCGCGAGCCACGCGGAGTCGCCAACCAAAACAGCGAAGGCAAGCCCAACGCCAAGACGAATGCGGCCGCAAGGGCTGCAGGGTTGAAAACCGCGAGGTTTCGGATCTGCCTCGCTGGTCAGGGTCTCGCTGGCCGGCGGTCAAAGCAAAGTTCTCAACGCAGATAAAAATCCCGCCGCCCGGAGTGGACGCCGCGAAATACCACAAGGGGGTCACTGCTTCTTACGCCGCCCGCGCCAAGAGCAACTACGCACCCCCGACAACGGTGGCTGCTGCCTGACGCGAAACGGCGACGCGCCGAGAGCGCCGTAACCGCCGCAGTTATGGCGCGACGACGCGGACGCCCACCTTCATCGCGTCGACACGCACCCCATGGGATTTGGCCACGACAAACTGGTGAGACTTCGCGTCGAACGGCGCGCCCGCGGCTGCCCTGAACTGCACGGACATCGTCCCGAACGCGCCGGGCGCGAGGTTTCCGAACGTGAAACCCGTGCCGCTGACCGCTGCCGTGACATCCTGCCACCCCGAGAAATAGCGCACGGTGATGTCCGGGGATCGTAGGTTGTCGGCTGTCCTTGCGGTGACCGTGAGCGCGTCGTTGGAATCGCCGTCGTTCTGGAACTGGAGCGCAAACGACCAGTCCGCGCCTGCGGTGACGGTGTGAATGTTCCATTCGGGGGTGTCGGGTCGCGCTGCGAAGTAGACGTTGTCGAAGAGGATCGCCGAGTCACTCAGTCGTCGTATCCGACAGTCGGGCTGCACGTGTACCCAGGACGTGAGCGGCGCCGTATAGGTCGTGGTGGCTGCTTCATCGGACGACTCGAATGCTGCGATCACACAGATGTTCTCGGTCGCGCAATCGACAAAACGATCCAGAGACGGGATGTAATCCGACTCGTGCATGACAAACGGGACCGAGAAGCCGCCCGACGCTGAGAGCGTGACCCCGGCAATATGACCACAGTCCGCCACGCTCGGCGTCGCGGAAGCGATCCCTTCGCAGACCTCGGTCGACCCTCTTGCCGCGGGGTCCCAGCCAGAACCAGCGACAGTCACAGTTTGGCCGTCGGCGAGCTTCGTGCTCGGGGTGACCGTGACACTGCCCGCCGCATAGGCAGGTACTGTCGACACCAGTTGGACGCTCAGCACAATCGCGAGAACCAAAGCCGCACGCCGTACACCGACCACCGCGGCCCCCTCGGTCTTCACGTTTGACCTCGATTGAACACCTGGGCCAACGGGTACGTCAATCGCTTTGCCCTCGCAGCCGAAACCCGCGCCTGTGCAGATAACTACGCGTAACCGGGACGCGGTCGCTGCACCCAGTCACCTGCCGACGAACGACCGAGCGGCGACACGCGCCCGACTACACACCTCATGGACCGAAAGAAACGGCGACGCGGCATCCGCGAGCACAAGGAAGTAAACGCGAATACCGCGCCGCGCGTGGCGCGATCTTGCACGCGGCCGGCGGAAGGGATTCGCGAATCCGCCGCATGCCCGAAACGGATTCGCGTTGCCGGGTGACCGTTACGGACACCTCTACCCGCAAGCGCGCGCCGACATGGCAGACGCACTCGACGAGACGTACCGCGACGCGAATCGCGCGCAACTCGAGGACTACTCGACCCCACAGACGCGAATCAGCGCCCGCGTAGGGCGCTGACCAGCGAAGACTTCGAGCGGACGACGGGATTCGAACCCGCGACCCCGACCTTAGCGAACCTCGCAGCGCACGAACGTGAACAGCCGTAAATGCCCGCTGGACAGCGAGTACCGATCGGCGTATGCACCACCGTCAGGCCGCGTTCAGCGACAGTTAGCATCACGGCATGGGCAGGTCCGGCCAGAAGCCTCGTAAGGGCAAGAAGCATCCGCAGCATCTCGCCAAGGTCGGCACTCCGGCCGAGAACGAGCGCCTGCAGCACGCCGAGCGCGAAGCGGTGCTCGAAAACATGGGCATGGGTGGAGCGAACGGTTGGCTGCGCGTTGTCATCTACACCGTCGTTGCGCTACTCGTCGTCGGGGGCATCTACGGTCTGCTGGTGCTTACTCTCCGCTGACCGGTGGCGTGTGAGCGGAGCACAATGAAAGCGCGGATCTCCTGAGTCGCAGGGCGCGACTTCGAGACGTCCGAACCAATAGTGGTGCGACCACGAGTTCTGCGTCGCCACGTCGATCTCGTCGAAGCCGAGATGTGCAGGACTCACATCGAACGGGATGACAGTCTCGCCGGGCGCGAGCCGCTGCCACGGCGGAACGATGACCTCGATCACGAAGAAGCCCCCCGGGTTCCAGATGCCTCGCAACATTGAGAAAGCACTCCACCTGCGCGTCCTGTGTCGTCAGGTTCATGATCGTGTTTCGCACAAGGTACGCGAGGGTGAACGTGCCATTTGGCTTCGTGGTCGAGAAGTCGCCGATCGTCACGTCGATGTCGGAGGAATGCGGGTGGGAGTGCAACCGTTCGAGCATCGCCGCCGACAGCTCGATGCCGTCAACTCGGATGCCTCGCCGACTCAGCGGCAGCGCGAGGCGCCCAGTGCCAATACCAAGTTCGAGGGCGCGCCCGTCGCCAGCCAGGTCTGCAAGGAAGCTCACCGTGGGCTCGACGACCTACGGATCGAAGAGGTGCGCCCACAGGACCTCGTAGTGCGGCGCGACCGAGTCATCGAAGTAGTTCTCGGACACGCCGCGAACTCTGGTCGCGCGCAGCGACGTACGCAATCGAGTTCGGAACGCGGGCCCGACATATCGCCCACTTCTGTGACGCTTGTGCGAACGCCGAACGGCAGCTCGGTGCGCGCCGGTCAGTGGTCGCAGACCATCCAGACCACCTCGCCACCGACGTCCGTTGTGCAGTGGTCGCGGCGGAAGCCCAGCTTCTCCGCCACCCGAAGCGACGGTGCGTTCCAGGACCCAATGGTCGCCCAGATTCGACGCCGGCCTGTATCGAATGCGGCGTCGAGCAGCGCGCGAGCGGCTTCGGCCGCGTACCCGTGCCCATGCGCCCGAGGCAGCAGCTCATACGCAAGCTCAGGCTCATCAAGCGATCCCCGCCCAACGACGATTGCGGTGTATCCCAACGCTTCGCCATCGGGCCGCTTGCGGAGCACCAGCGCCCCGATGCCCGTGGTCGCGGTCGTGTTCGTCATGACGTCGATCCGCTCGACCACGTCCGCAACAGTGAACGCGCCCGTTCCCCGAGCGTTGAGCAACTCGGTGAACCACTCCGCGTCGCTCGGTTCCGGCGGTGTCAAGATGAGCCGCTCGGTCTCGATTCGCAAGGGCATCGGCGAGAACGTCATAGGTCGCTGCGAGGCGTCGCACCCGGGGCTTGATCCACCCGCCCAGATTGCCGCTCCTGGGACGCTTATGCGAGGCCCAAAGGAGGGCGAGCCGGGTTATCCGAGAGCGGACGACGGGATTCGAACCCGCGACCCCAACCTTGGCAAACCAAGACGAGCAGGTTTCGGACCAGGACGAACGCGACGAGGAAGCGTCCTGACCAGGGAACATAGTGTTTGTTGGCATTGGGAATCGCGAACCACTTTCGGAAATATCGCGGACTACTTCGCGGACTAGTCCCTGACACGCCCGTCAGTTAGCGCGACCCGACCCCGTACCGCGCCTTCACGACGTCCGCCCAACTGATGTACGTCGGTAGATCGGCGTCGTCCTTGTCGTCCTCGTCCCAGAGGAACGCGCCGCCGGTCACGAGCACGCCGCTCGCCCACTCGTACGCCCGGCATAGCTCGTGCAACTCGTCGACCAGGCGGTCGACGTCGGCGCTTGGGACGCCGACCGCCGCGCCGACCGCCCGCACAAACGCGGTCAGGTCGCGAGGGATAAAGCCGTAGTTGAGGGAGCTGTAAAGCACGTCCGAGCACTCGCGCCGGAACGACCGGAGAACGTCGTGCGATGCCGGCGAGCAATCGTCGCCCGATCAGGATGGCGCGCCGACCGCGTCGTAGCGCACGGCGTCGAGTAGGAATCGGATCGCGCTCGCGATGAGCCCGAGCCGATCGTCCTCCGAGAGCGTGCCGCGATAGCGGGGGCTGACGCGGAAGGGGATGCCGTCGATTTCGCCTATTTCTACGTCGTCGAGGGCTCTTCGGTTGGCAGTCATGGTGGTGGGCGTCCCATCCGTGGGAGGTTCGAGGCGGCGTTCCGTGCCGACCGTGGGTGCGACAATGAAGCGTCGGTCGCTTCCCTTTCAGACGTGGTCTAAACTTCGGGGCGCGGCTGCGGGGGCGCGGCTGCGGGGGCGCTGAAGGGAGCTGGCTGCGATGGGGCGCAGAAGAGGGCGGGGCGATCCGCTCAGCAGCGTATGGCTGACTGGCTTCGTCGTGGCCGTCTTCGTGGCGGGCTTTGCCGGTATAGGGGTCGGATACAAGATCGAGCAGAACCGGACACAGCCCACCGTCAAAACCGCGACGGCAACGGCCGCGTTCAAGAAGAACAGAGCCAACGGGTTGACCGCTGTCCAGAACAACATGCGGACGTGTCTTGTGGGTGCGGGCCTCCGCTGGCCAACGATCCCGGGGAAGTTCATGACCCAGGTGCGAACACCGCCACCCGGCGTAAGCGAGGCCCAGCGCATCAACGCCCTAATCATCTGTTACATCGCCACCGTGGCGGGGAAACGCGCGGCTCCTTAAGCGCCACCGACGCTCTGCGAAGCGGAGGCGCGGCACGGCATCCCCGGACAAGGACGACGAGGGACGCCGCACCACGCGATAGTGCGTCCCGCGCGCGGTCACTGCCGATCGAAACGATGACACGCGCGCGGGAAGGGCCTGGACTGAGATGCAAACGGAAGGTGGCACGGCGTCGGGAGTGCGTGAGACCCGACGCCGTGCCGCGCGCTCGGCGCGCTCGTCGTTCCCCTACTCCGAAGAAGGAACGAGCGCGCGGTCGAGGCGACGTTCATCGCGCTTCCGCCGATGCCCGGCAGCGGAAGGCGTGCGGAACGGCTCGCGGCGATGAACGAGGTACTCCAAGACATCACCACCGCGCTCGGGCCAAGGTCGGCGACCTCGTCCCGGCGAATGACGAAGCCGCGTCAGAGCTGACCGAGCACCACATCCGAGACGCGTTCGAGGCCGGCGTCGAGCAAGTGCTCCGGCGAATGCTCCCCGGAGCACTTCCAGTACCGGACAGCGTCGTCGATGTACCGACTCGGGCGCGCGCTCGGACGAACGTATCGAAAACTCGCGAACTACGAAACGAGGCAGACCGTGGGAACCATTAGCAAGTGGAAGCCGAGCGGCGACGCGGGACGCGACGCGAAGAATCCTCGGCGGCTTCGGCCGTACCGTGCGCGGTACCGCGATAAGCAGCACGTCGAGCACCGGAACGATTTCCGTATCCGGCGCGACGCGCAGGAATGACTCGACAAACAAACTGCCGGCGTCACACGCGGCGACCATGTCGCCCCCCGCGCCGGCAGCATGTCGTTCGAGGACTACGCCCGCGAATGGCTCGCAACCAAGGGCGGTATCCGGCCATCGACTCGCGTCAATATCGAGGGACGCCTGAACAAGTGGGCGATCCCCGCGCTCGGTTCGCTGCGCATGAATGCCATCAAGCCGAGCCATGCTCGCCGGCTCCGCGCGCACCTCGAAGAATGCGGACTCGCGTCGTCGACGCGAAAGGGGATCATCGTCACGACGAACCAAGTCTTCGAGCAAGCGATCGAGGACGAGCTAATCAGCAAGCCCCCGTTCGCGGCAATCATCGCGAAGGGACTCCCGAGCGAGCAGAGCACCGAGGACATGCACTTCCTGACCGCCGATCAGGTGGTCGTGCTCGCCGAGCAGATCGACCCCCGCTACCGCGCGGCGGTATTTCTTGGCGCTTACGGAGGGCTCCGCGCGGGCGAGATGTGGGCGCTACGCGTCGAACGGTTCGACGTGAAGGCACGAACTATCAGGATCACGGAGAGTGCGAGCGAAGCGGGCGGTTGGCACATCGGGCCGACGAAGACCGGCAAGCCGCGGACGATCACGATTCCAGACGACCTCGCCTACATGCTCGAAGATCACATCGGCCGGTACGCGAAGGGCGGCTTCGTCTTCACGGCTGCCGAAGGCGGTCCGGTCCTGCATCACAACTTCAAACGTCGGCACTACACGAAGGCGTGCATCGCTATGGGGCTGGGTGCGATGGTGAAGGACGAAGGCAAGAGGACTCATTACGAGGGTGTGCGGTTTCACGACCTTCGGCACACGTGCGCGGCCTTGCTCATCGCCAAGAAACGGGACCTGTATGAGATCAAGGACTATCTCGGGCACTCGTCGATCAGGGTGACGAGCGACCGTTACGGGCACCTCTACCCGGAAGCGCGCGCGGACATGGCGGACGCGCTCAACGAGACGCTTCGCGACGCGAATCGCGACCAACTCGCGGACCACTCGCGGACTACTCGCGGACTACTTGACCCGACAGACGCGAATCAGCGCCCGCGTAGGGCGCTGACCAGGGAAGACTTGGAGCGGACGACGGGATTCGAACCCGCGACCCCAACCTTGGCAAGGTGCGGCGCCCGATCATCCCACCTGCGCAGACGGCCACTGACCTGCGCAGACACCTCGCGGCACCTAACGCCATCTCACCGTTCCTCGCGTGTCGTGCGACCCAAGTGCGACCCACGAAACCCACTCGACGGGAAGCGCTATGCGTCGAGGAGCTCGCCGTCTCGTTCGTCCTCGTCGGTCTGAGGCGCGGCCGTTGCTTCGATCCAGTCGATCGACCACTCGGGCGTGTTGACGCCCGCAGCATGCAAAGCGGTGCGGATTTGGCCGCTTCCAGTGATTTGAGCACTCGGGAGATCGGGCTCGGTCACGGTGAGTCGAATCTTGATCGTGCACTCGCGGACGTTGGTCGAGATGTCGATGTCTTCGGCGCTCAGTGTCTCGAGCTCCGACACGATGAGGTCAACGTAGGCCTCGACATCGCTTGGCTCAGGAGGGTTCGAGGGGTCGTCGGTCCGGACCAGCAGACCGCTGAAAGTTATGTCGTATCGGTTCATGGTGTCTGCTCCTCCTTCCAGCACGTTTTCCTCATGTGGTTCAACTTGCGCTTGCAGTAGTTCGGGCTCGAAGGCGTCGAGTGAATGTGCTCGAGGTGCTCCCCGCATGCGCAACGTGCTTTGTACACGTTCGAGTTCCCAAGGGGATCATCGACCAGCCAGCCGCCGGCTTGAACGGCGGCGAGCAACTCGCGGATGTCCTTGCGCCCAGCACGGCGAGGGCCACTGGCCATCCCATCATTCCCCCCTTCAAGAGGTGAACGTACACGGCGCCCGGTCCGAGAGTCAGGGGAGAGCCTCGTTCCGGCCCGCCCGTCGCAGGAACCCCCCGGAAATCCCGCCAATCCCCAGGTTCCCCAAAGTCCCTGGTCCAAAGCGTAGGCGGTCACGGACCTGGCCCGGCGCCGGCCCCCCAGTGGGCTACTTGAGTCGTCCGGTCGACTTCGCCCACCGCTGCACGTCTGGCCAATACCAGACGAGCGCCGTTCGGAGTTTCGCTACCGGCTCCGGGAACCCGAGATGCCGGCGTCGCCAGTCGTGAACGGCGCGGGGTGTGACCTTGAGCCGGTCGCCGATCTCGGCGGCGCCCACGAGCTGGTCCACGGCGACCCTCCGACTCATTGAAGCCCGACGCTACGCGGGTCTGGTGCGTATCTCGGGGAGTCCTTGCCTACGTTCGTCGGCACCCGTAACGTAGCACTCTGCTGCCCACGAACGTGGGCACTTGGGCGGGACATGGAGGTGGTTCGCCGATGACCGGACCGACGTTGCGTGCTCGGATTGACTTTCTGCTCACCGATGGCCGTGAGCTCGCGCCGGCCGAGATCGCGCGGCATCTGCGCGCCGACCCGCCGACCCTGCGCCGGGAGTTGTCGCGCATGGCGCACGACGGCACGATCGCGACCCGCGGCGACGGCTACTACTTCGCGACCGACGAGACACGGCACCAACTCGCGATGCGGGTCGTTCGTCGAGGCCCGCAAGCCCTGCCCGTGAGCGCGTTGGTCGGACGGCACCTTCAACATCTCGCCAAGCGTGGTCTGCGGCCGTCGACGATCAGACAACGCCGGTGGGTTCTCTCCCGGCTCGAGGTGTGGCTCGCCGGCCAGGGTGTCGGGATGCTCGACGCGACGCCAGAGCTCCTCGAGACGTTCACCGACTTCGCGAGCGGTAACGCCGGCCGGAAGGTCGCGGTGCGCAATGTTGGCGGCTTCTACCGTTGGTGCGTCGAGCGCGAAGACCTCCTGACGGTGAACCCGGCGCGGCTGCTCGTGCTCCCCCGCGAACGTCCTGGCTTGCCGCGGCCGATCTCGGAGGATCGTCTCGCCCACGCGCTCGATTGCGCTACGGAGCCGGTCCGGACGTGGCTGGTGCTCGCGGGCTGGTGTGGGCTGCGGGCGATGGAGATCGCGGCGTTGCATACCCACGACATCGATCTAGCGGCGCGGACGCTGCTCGTCCGTGACGGCAAAGGCGGGCTACCGAGGGTGCAGCCGATGCCGCCGATCGTCGGCGATGCCATCGCACCACACCTCGGCCACGGGTACCTGTTCCAACGCGTGGACCCGCCGCCCGGGCCCGTACGCGGCCATGAAGTGTCGAACTCGTGCAATGTGTTCCTGCACCGCAACGGGATCGCCGACACCCTGCACTCACTGCGTCACCGGTACGCGACCCTCGTCTACGAGCAGTCCGGCTTCGACCTGATCGCCACCCAGACGTTGCTCGGCCATCGGAGCATCGCGTCCACGACCGTCTACGCGCGGGCTCGGCCTGCGGACGAGCTCCACGACGTCGTCGCGGCGCTCCCGATCACATGAGGCGCGACCGCGGCCAGGGCGCGCGGTGGGGATATCGCCCGGACCGGCGCAGACCCATCCACAGCACCGCACGCCAGATATTCGACGCGCCCCAATGCTTCACCGTCGCCGAGATCGCCGAAAGTGTCGCGCACATGGATGCGAAGTACATCTGGTGTGAAGTCACCGATCTGCTCGAGCCGATGGCGCTCGAGCTCGGCATGATCGACGAGACCGCCAGCGACCGGTACTACCGAAAGATGCTCGAGCGTCTGTTCCCACCCGATGACGATGACGGAATACCCGCATGACCGGCTACGCGAAGCCGCGACCCACGACGCCGATCGTCGACCGGTATCTCGCATGGTGTCGACAACGGAACCTGAGCGCGACCTACGTGCACACGATCCGGCAGACGCTCACGAGGATGGAACGCGCGCTCGACATCGACCTCGTCACCGCGACGGAGGACGACGTCAAGCGTTGGTATGGGACGCTGACGCTCGAGATCAAACCCGAGGCGTACGGCATCTACCTCGTGCACGTCGCCGGCTTCTACGGCTGGCTCGTCCGCGAACGGATCCGCGTCGACGACCCGACCATCCGACTGCCACGACCGCGGGTGAAGCGACGACTGCCGCGGCCGATCGGTGACGAAGCGCTCGCCCGGGCGATCGGCGGTGCGCACGGCCGCGTACGCGTGTGGCTGATCCTTGCCGCGTTCGCCGGATTGCGGGCGTGTGAGGTCGCCGGGCTCGATATCGGCGACTTCAGGTTCGATTCCGACCCGCCGGTGCTGGTCGTCCGTCACGCCAAGGGCGGCAAGGATCGGATCGTGCCGATGTCTCCGGTCGTCGTCGACGCGCTCGTCGCGTTCGGGCTCCCGATGTCGGGGCCGGCGTTCTCGGGCAAGGCCGGCAACGTGCACGTCATGGCGAACACGGTGAGCCAGAACGCGACCCGTTACCTTCACTCGGTCGGCATCACCGACACGTTCCACTCGTTGCGGCATTGGTTCGGGACGTCGATCTACCGGGCTTCACTCGACCTTCGGCTCTGCCAAGAGCTGCTCGGCCACAGCGACCCGAAAACGACCGCGCTGTACGCGGCGTTCTCACCCGTCCGGGCCGCGCCGGTCGTCGCTTCCTTGCACCTCCCGACACACCCCGACATCCCGCCCGAGACGCCCATCCATAGCAAAGCGAACACCCTGGAGGAACCCGTCATGACGACCGCTGTCTCGTTACGCGCATTGGCCGAGCGACTCGCCTCCGAACGCCCAGAGGGCGACCTCCCCGTCGAATGGGAGTCGATCCAACTGTGGAAGGACGCGGCGCAGCAGATGCTCATGGACGCCGCCGGTGGCGATGTCGATCTGCTCCGCGAAGCGAGCGCGATTTCGAGCGCGGTGGAAGTCGGAACGTCGAGGGCCACGCAAGCCGAGGAGCTGCTCGCCGACGCGGTGCACGGAGTCGAGCGACGCGCCCTACCGCTCGATGTCCTGGCCCGCGAACTCGCACGCATTTGCGCAGCCGGCCAATACGTTCGGCCGCGCTCCAACTACGACCACGCGGAAGTCATAGACCGAACTCGCGAGGTGCTCCCTTTGGAGCATCGTCGTCTGGTCGCCGACCACGCCGACGTCGTATCCCTCGAGGATGCCCGAGACGTTCTCGAGCACTTCGAGACGTGGGCCACAGCCTGAGACCAGAGGAGCCGCGGTCGGGTGACGTCGACGAGTTCAACATGTTGAACAAAATCACACTTCGGACACGCGTGTCCGAAGTGGCTTCCCCTAGCAACGCGAGATGAGCGAGAGGTCGCGCACGAAGGCTGCCGATCAGGGGTCGGTGTCGCGTCCGGCCGAGTGATGCCACGGCGGCGGCGAGAGGAACTTGAGGACGGCACCGAACTCGTCGGGCCGGCGCCAGTCGGGGCGCGACTGGGGAGACTGACGGATCATGACCATGCGGCGTCGATGATCGCGCCAGATTTGCGCGGGCAGGTGGACCCGAATCGACCCCTGTGGCAGTCTCACGACTTCGAGGAGGCTGTCGTGACGATCGTTGAACAGGCCGGCCAATGGTTACGCGAACGGCATCTGCCGGGAGACTGTTCGTCATGCGGGCCGGTGCACTGGAACCTTGAGTCGCGCCCCGTCAGCGCGTCACTCCTCGACGACGATGCGCGCCTCACCGACGAGGAGTGGGGTCTCGTGATGGTCGCTTTGGTCTGTCCGACGTGCGCCCGCACCTTGCTCTACTCCGTTGAGATGATGGGGATCGAGCAGCCGTCCTGAACGGGGGAGCCGCCAACCCAACTCGCGCGTCATGAAATCCTGTTCGAGTTGAGCTTTAGACATGCGCAACCTCCCTCAGTTCGTGTTGTTAGCTGCGGCCGGAGCGGGCGAGTTGCCATCCGAGCTGGCGGTTCGCCATCTCGAGTTCGGGTGCGACGCGCCCCTCGCCGAAGCACGTCGCACCCGTGCGCGCATCCGGAACGGTGAGCCGTCCGTTGCGGATGCTGCGACCGATCACGTATTCGCCTGGTACCGGAATGCGTTCGGGTTCGGGACATCCGACCCGATGCGCGCCGACGCGAACAGGCCACGCTGTCCGCTCGGTCGCATGTCGGTGGGCGAGAACGCGAGGGGCACGGTCTCGACGGTGATGCCACGCCGTCGAATCACATTCATCTGCGAGAAGTCGCCGACGACCAGACGAGTATTTGCGCCAGTCGTGCTGCTCGCCGCGGGAAAGAACGGCATCTCCACGAACTGTCGACCCATAAGGATCTCCGACGCGGCGATGTTTCCGTCGAGCGTCACCGCGCTCGCATGGTAGAGCGCCGACGCCAGGCGGATCTCCGACGCGACGGTCGTTGACGCCATCCACGTCGCGTTCGCCCGGTACTTCGCGGGCAACGCGTTCCAACAGTTGTTTATGTCGACGTCGCTGAACACGCCGTCCGTCGAGGAGGTCACGATCACGGTCGGACTCGCCGCCGCGAGCGCCGTAAGGATGCCGGTCGGTTCGGTGGTGCCGACGCCCCGCGAGAACTTGTCGACCAGATACTCGTCGTAGCCGAGGGCGAGCATGGCGCTGATGTTCGCCGCGAAATCCGGCCAGTCTTCGCCGAGCTCGATCGAATACTGAATCCACGCACGAGCCGTGAATGTCGGAATCGACGGTCCGGTCATGGAAGTGTTCGCGTCGTCGGACACTTCGGTGTTTTCCGCGTCACTCGACCATGCCGCCGCGGCGCCGGCAATGCCTTTCCAGGTGTTCGTATCGACGTCTTTGACCGTGCAGAGCCTTAGATACGGGTTCGGTGAGCCGGCGTCGGTGACGATGATGGAGGGATCGACTGTCGGCGGCACCGCGAACCCGCCCGCGGTGGTCGTTTCCGACTGGGCACGTTCGTACGTCGTATACCTGCGGGCCGCGTCGGTTTCCTCCGCAGAGAACGTGCCGGCGATACCTTCGCGCAAATACCGCATGAACATCGACCGGTACGCGGCCGTTTCGGTGACGACCATCCGGCGCGCGACGTCATCGTCATCGCGGATGACACACTCCAGCTCGTCGAGCGCGCGAGTCGAACCTCGCAACGGTGCGATCGTCTTCGGATCGTCGAGCATCCGCAGCGCACAGTCGCGGGCCTGATCGGCTGACAGCGCCGTCACGTCCCGCACGTGCTCGGCTCCCGCGGTCGCGTTGCGGGAACGGACCATCGCATCAACTTCATGCCGGACGTAACGCGGCCGTCGGGAACGCGAGCGAATATCGGTCATGACCTGTTCCCTTGTTTTGAGACGCGCGAGGCTTTCATCGCGGGTTGTGAGTGCGTCGAGACTGCCAACACAGTCCCGGACGGAGCCGGGCGCGCAAGGAACCCAGGAGATAGTTCCACCCTGCGCTCTGATCACCGCCACACGTCGAGCGAGTCGTAGTGCGTTGTTATCGGGAGTGCCCATCGTCGCCGTTCCTCGAAAGTCGAGTTGTGAACGGCGGGGGCGCCAATCCCGTCCAGGTCGGCCGGCACGGCCACGCCTTGACTAGCAACCCAACGATAACACGCGGCAGCGACGGCTACACGCCCATGTTGCGCGTACGACCCGTCTGTGCTGCCCGCGCGCATTCCGCCCGGATCTCACCCCATGTCACGACCCGCAGACCGTCCCGCGCGCAATAGACGGTCCACGGCAGCGGGTCATTGTCGTCCCACGCATCTTCCAGCAGCGCAATCCGCTGCGGCGCGTCCGGTTCGCCACGCTTGTGCCAGCCGGGAAGTTGGCGCGCGATCGGACGCGTCCGGTTCGCAGGACAAACGCGGGGCGGCGCAACAATTTCCATCTCGAGGATGCCGCCCGCGAACTCGAACGAGTCGAGCACGGTGCCGAGTGTTCCGCGCTTGCGGCCCGAACACTCCCGGCAAAAGATCCGAACCATGGCGACGGCAAACGAGCGAGCTTCCGCCCAGAGGTCGCCGATCATCATCGACGCCGCGTCCCCGATAGCCGGCCCCGGCGCCCGGTACGGAAGGTATTGCACGCCGCTCATTCGTCGTCCTCCCGATCGGAGACCTCACGAAATCGGGCGAGCCGAGCCCCCTGCTTCTCCTCCGTGCGCCGTTCGAGGGCCTCGCGGGCCTTAGAGACCGCCCGCAACGCCGCCTCGGCCTCCGCGCGTAGCCGGGCATCGGTCTCGAGATGCGCCACGACGGTTGCCGCGACGTTGTACGTCGCCGTCGTCGGCGTTCGCATCGCCTCCACGATCTCCTCGCGGTGCGCCCGGTACGCCGCCCGGGCCTGCGCGACAGTCAGACGGCCCGGAACGTCGTCACGAGCCGACGACCACCGGATCAGGTCGACCTTCGACACCGGAGCCCGCAACGACGCCCGAGTCGGTCGGGCCCGCGTCACGACGTCCGCCCTAACCGCGAGATCTGTCCGTCGGCCGGCGGGTCGGTGATCCGCAACTCGCGGAGCAGCTGCCGTTGCGCGTTCCGTGCGTCGCGCTCGATCGCCACCGCGGGATGGGCGCGCACCTCGCCCGTGCGCGTCGTGAACGTCGCGCCCTCGGCCGCCACGATCTCCCGCGCACCGTCCGCCCGATCCAGGGCCTCACACGAACGCCTTAGGAGCTCAAGTCCCGCCGGATCGTCAATCGCGTACTCGGTGATGACACTGCGCCAAAACGCCCGTCCGCGGGTGCTCAGATGCGCCGGCGCGCCCAGTTTCTTCTTCATCTCAAGTCTCCAAATCGTGCAAGGTCGCGCCCGACCATCCCAAACCCGGCCAGGCGCGACGCTCTGATCAGCACAAACGCGTCTCGATTCGGTCCAGGGGGTCGCACAATCGCAGCGTCGAAGGTGGGGTCAAGCGTCGGGCCTGCCGGAGCCGTGTTTTGCCCCACCCCGGGTGGGTTAGGCATCGCCGCGGTTTCGTTTCGCGGTGTTCTCGGCGCGGCAGAGGATGCCGAGCGTGCCGTCGCGTCTGTGGTCGACGACGAGGTCGCGGGTCGGGTGGGGTTGGTGGTCGCGCCAGCCTGGACATAGCCAACCGTGTTCGGCGACCCAGGCGTCTCGGATTGCTTTGGAGGTGGCGGTCCACCCTTCGGCGTACTTGCCGCGGTGTACGGCTCTCTGCGCCTTACGTGAAGCCTCACAGCGTGGGCCTTGCACCAGCTTTCCGCAGCCACACAGGCAGGGTCTCAACACGCGTCGCCGCCTTCCCATGCCGATACGTCGATGACATGGCTGAGCGCGACCAGATGCGAGCACTTGCCGCGGGCTTGGCATTCACACCACCAGCGGCCTTTGGCGAAGCCGCACGAGTAGGTCCGGTCGTCGCCGCGGACGTGGGCGAACCAAGCCCGGCCGGGTTCGATGCGGTCGATGACAAGGCGACGCTCGAGCAAGATGCGAGCGCCCTTGACGCGGCTCGACTCGCGGCCCGAGCTCGAGGTGATCGTGACCGCGGTCATCGGAGCGCCGCATCGGCTCGTATCTGCTCGTATGTGCGCACGACTTCGAGCTCGTCGGCTCTCGCCGCCATCGTGCCGTCGTCGTAGGTGAGAGCTTCCTCGTCGTCGCCGGGGTCGAGGAGCATGAGGCCGATGAGCGTGTGCCGGAGGGGGTCGACGATGACGGTGTATTCGCCCATGCAGTCGACGTCGTCGATGTTGCCGGGGACGATCCAGCCGGGGACGTTCTTGACGTGGATGAGGACGTCGTCGCCAATCTCGATGGGGTTGCCGTTCCTGTCGGTGGTCATTGCGTCTCAGTCGCGGGCAGAACGTGGAAGCCGTCTTCGTCGGGTGCGGTCGCCGCTGTGACGAGCAGGTGAAGGAAACCGCCGATCGCGTCTTGCTCGGCGAGTCCGAGTTCCAACACCGCTACAGCGCCGGTTCCGACTACTTCCCAGACCAGAAGAGTGTTGAGAAACTCACCGAAGGCTTCGCCGCACAAGCCGCTGAGGCGCAAGACGACCGTTTCCTCGTCGTCGACCGTTAACTCCGCGTGTGCCGTGGTCACTTCTTGTGTCATCTGGACTTCCCTTTCCGTTCCGGTCGGTGGTCATCGTCAGCACCCGTACGGGTCGGTGAGATGGATGCGGGCGTCGTACAGGTTGTGAACGAGATGGCCCAGTTCCCAGGTACTCATCGTCTCGAGGTCGCCGTCAACGTCGAATCGTTCGATCTGGTCGAGCGCCTGGCGGAGCTGGGTGAGCATGATCGGGACGATGTGGCGAGCGATCTGGACGTCCGACTCCTTCGGATGGTGGTCGTGGAAGAGACCACGCAAGGCATCTTCGTGGACCGTGATAGCGCGGTCCGCCCGTTCGCGGTCTTCTCGCACGAACGTCTCGAGTACTGATGCTTCGAAAGTCGTCACTGTTCATTCCTCCAGTTGGGTCATCGGTTCGGTTCCGAGTAGTCGACGGGGCCTGGGTAACCCCTGTTACAACCGTCACTTTGTCCCAATGACTCGTCGGGTTGTGACGTTGTGACACTTGTTACGGGGGTATACAGGCCACGTTTGGGATTGAGGATGCGGCCCCTGTCGGCGAGTCGCTTGAGGTACTGGCGCACGTCCGGCATCTCGAGAGCGTCCTCAGCCTGCTTCGGGGTGACGCCATCACGATGGTTGCGGACGTAGGCGAGCACCTCGAGTGTCCGATCACCAAGGCCCGCGGATGCCCGAATGTCCGAGGCGCGCGACGCGGCCGACATGAGGCTGCCGCCAGCGAGTACCCACGCGACGCCATCGTGTAGTTCGATCGCGTATTCGGCCTCGCGGACGTCTCGGCTGGTGACGTTCAGCGTGCCTTCGGACTCGTGCCGGTTGCGAGCGAGCACGATCACCGTGTCCGCCGACCCTGCCAACCCGTTCGTTCCCGACACCGAATCGATGAAATCGGAACTGTCGGCCTTGCGATCATGGTGCAGCACCAGCACCGCTGACCCGGCGCTGTTGTCGGCGATGCCCTTGATTGCCGAACCGACCCGATAATCACGTCCGTAGGTCGTCTCGCCCTGCACCGCGGGCGGCATGCACTTCCCGAGAGTGTCGATGATCCCGAACGGTGCGAGCTCGTCGGGATACATCGCAAAACACGCTCGCAGCGTCTCGAGAACCTGGCCCGGCTCGATCCGAGTGAGGTAGTGAAACATCGGCGGGATCGGCGCGCTTTCGAGGAGCCGTCGCGCTCGTTCCTGCAGTCGCCGATCGGAGTCCTCGAGGAACAACGCGAAGACGGGACGCGCGGGCCCGACGTCGATATGGCCGATCGCCGTCCCGCCTGCGGCGACCGCGAGCGCGAAATCGAGCGCCGCCCAGCTCTTGCCGATCTTCGGGGCGCCGGCCAAAAGCGTGAACCCTTCCGGGACCACACCGGGAACGGCGTATTGGAGCGGCGGGAAGTCCTGAGCGTCGAGCCAGTCGCCCGTGCGAAGCCCACCGAGTAGCCCTGAGCCGTTGCCGTGGCGATGCTCGGCGTCGTAGATCCTCTCTTCGAGGTCGGCGTCGAGAGGTCCGTTCATCGGTCGTGACGCCATCACGACGTCTCCCACCCTGACGCCAGCCTCCGAAATCGACCTTGGTCCGATTCCTGGGCGCCGAGATCAGCGTTCCATCGGTCGACGTCCATCTCCGCCACGATCGCGTCACGTACCCGATCGCCGAGCACGGCTGGCTCGAGGGATTCGACTTCCCACGACTGGTCGGTGTGGCCGTCCGCGAGGTAACCAGACAACCGGGTGTCTTTCGACTTCGCGGGAGCGGAGTGCAGTTCGGGCTCGTCGGCCTGGCAGGTTTCGGCGCAGGTGATCGCGATGCGCTTCATCGTGTAGAGCCCGGACGCTCCGTAGAGATCGAGCTTCGCTCTGATGTCACGCTCGAGGTCGAGCCCGCTCGGGTCGTGATCTCCGATGAACAGGATCAGGGTGTGCTCGTCGACGCCCTGGCGGATCTCGTCGAGGTGTTCCTGGCCGAGCTTGTCGAGCAGCAGCGCCTCGATCGTGGAGATACGCAGCGCGCTGCGCTCGAGCGTTCCGATGCCGGTCCACTCGTGCACGAACGCCAGCAATCGGCCCTCCGGGTTTCGGCGCATGATCCGCAACGCGGTCGCACGGATGTCGCCCTTGCCGTCGTAACCCTTCACCGCTCGTACCGGGACGTCGTAGCGGTCGGCGACCGGATCGAGAATGCCGTGCAGGCCCGTCTTCTCGGTGATGACCTCGACGCGGTTCGGCTGGTACGCCCACTTGTCGAGCCGGTACGCGGCGGCGAGTTCCAACAACGGAACCTCGCCCCCATTCCAAGTGGCGACTTTGTGGGTGGCGCGCCCGAGATCGAGCGACAGTTGATCCCAGTCGATGTCGCCGATATCGCGGCCATCGGCGACGATCGACTCGACCTGACTGAACGTCTTCTCGGTCTTGACGATGATCCCGCGGCCCTCCATCCGGTAGGCGACCGAACGAGGGTTCAGCTTGAACCCCGCGGCCGCGTATTCCTCGACGATCGACTGCACGTGCGGGAGCAGCGCCGCTTTCTCGCTGTAGAACCGCTTACTCGTATAGGCGACGCGCGCCATCACCGTTTCGCCAAGCGGAGACGATCGACCTTCGGTGTGCGCACGTTGCCGGTAGTCCCGACGACGATCTCGACCGCACCATCATCGAGAATCGCGGTCACCTTCGCCGGCAGCCAGCGTCGCCCGGGAGCCTCTTGAAACTCGACACGATCGCCGACGTTGAACGGTTCGGGTGCGTCATGTGGTGGCGCAGCAGAGAGATCTGCCCAGAGGGCAGCGCCACCATCTGATCGTTTTGAGATCGCGTGGTCGATCGCATCCGCGGCCTTGCGGAGCCCGGCGGTGAACCCGCGCAATTCCTCGGCGATCGTGTCGGCATCGGCGTGGCCTTTCTTCTCCCAAAAGCCGAGCCGCCGGACAATCTTGTGTAGGTCGTCATCAGCGCCGCGCATCCAGCGGAGCACCACGACCGTTGTCTTCTCATTCTCAACGACCTTCTTCACCGGGAGGCCATTGATGATTCGCCCAGTCGGGACGGCATCGAGCGATTCGTCGTCATCTCGCCGAGGGTTCGCGGCCTTCGGCTTGCGAGTCGGCTGCTTCCTGCCCTTCGTGTCGACCACCTGATCGACGTGGGGAAATTCCCCACGTCGCTCCAACTCGGTGCGCGCGCTCGCGACCGTCTTGTGATCGACCGTGGCCAGCTTGCCGATCCGTCGGTTCGATTTCTCGGGATGCGCTTGCAGCACCTTCTGGATGAGCTCGCGCTTCTGCGTGGTGGTGAGGTGCCGGCGATGGACGTTCGCCGAGAGCACGTACTCCCACGGATCTTCGAGCATCTCGATCGTCTCGGGGCTGATCCCGCCTTCAGGCGACAGCGCCATCGACATGGCCTTGCAGCTGCCGCTCACGTAACGGACGGCCTTGTAACCCCCGAGCTTCGCGAAGACGCCCAACCGTTCGACCGTCTCCTCGTCAAGCGCACCTCGCTTGTACCTGGCGACAGTTGAAGGAACGGGGAACTGATCCGGGCACTTGTGGGTAACGAGGTTGATGCCGACTGCTTCCATCGCGTCGAGCCGGTTCCGTCCGTCGAGCACGTACAGCGTCTCGTCGTCGCCAGCCGGCCCCTCACGGAAGATCACGATGGGAACCCTGAGCCCGTTCTTCTTGATGTCCTCGCCGAGCTCGAGCAACTCATCGTGGGCCATCAGTGGGAACATCTCGGCGGCAGGATGGATCGGGTAGACGTCGCGCCAACTCTTCACGGCGGACATCAGATGCACCCTGCCCTTCGGTATTCCTCGCGCCAGCCAGCCGGTGTGCGGAGGATGTCGCTGAGCCGGATCGTGTCGAAGATCACTCTCTTCTCGGGTTGCAGTTCGTCGCCGGGGTCGTCGTCGGTGTCACCAGATCGGGGTATGGTTTCCATTGATCGTTTTCCTGGTCAGGAGGCGGTCGGGTTGACGATGGTGTTGCTGGTGCGAGCCCGCTTCGGCGGGCTCGTGTCGCGTCTCAGCGCCGATCGATCTCGCTCGGCTCGACCTTCGACGCGAGCCATCTGTCGACGTCTTCGGAACGCCAGAGCAAACGTCTGCCGCGCTTGATCGCAGGCGGCAGCTCACCGCGGTAGCGCGCCGTGTAGATCGCGGCTTCCGTCGTGCGGATCTTCGCTGCGAGGTCTGACGCCGTGAGCAGTTGTGATGTCGGGAGCATGGCGGTAATGTTGGGGGAGATTCCCTAATCGGATCGGAACTGCCCCATGTCTCGTCCGAATGTGCCCCGGGTCGTGGATCCGGGCTTGTGGTATCGGGCCGACTCGAAGTTCGTGAACATCGAACTTCACTGGGACCGGTTCCCGGACTGGCGGTTCTTGCTCGATGTCGCCGTCGACCGCGCCGAGGTGATCGCGCTTCAGATCCGGCCGCGCCATGAAGAGAAGTGGGCATCCGGTGGCCTTCAATCGTCCAAGCCGCCGCTCGCCGGTCTGCCGCTCGAGTCGCTACTGAAGCCAGCGCGCCGCTCGATCGCCAAGAGACTGCGATCGATGCAACCCGGCACCTATCGCGGGTTCGTCCTCAGCGAAGACGGACGAGCGATTCCGACAACCTTCGAGCTCGACGACACCGAAACGCGCCAAGCGCGCGAAGCGAGCGCGTCGGTACAGCGCCGGCTCGGAAGCAGGCGCGCCCCGTCCGCAACCGAGCGGCTCTCAGACGCCGAGATCGCGACATTTCTTCGCGACTACCTCGAGTGGGTTCAGGAAGGTCGCACCGTCGCCGCATTCCGCGAGAGATACGGGCTCAGCAGCTCGGACATAGACAACCGCAAGACCCAGGGCGAGAACCGAGGTCTCTTCGTCCGAGGACGCCAACGGCCTCGCCCTACCGGCCGGCTCACTCAAGCCGGGATCAGAGCGCTCGAGGAGTAACGAACATGGGATGGATCGAGAAGCGTCCAGATCGCAACACCGGCAAGTGGCGCGCCCGCTATCGGGCTCCCGACGGTAGAGAGCGAACGAGGTCGTTCGATCGCAAGATCGACGCCGCGCAGTTCCTGACCACCGCCGAGGGGTCGAAGCTGCGCGGCGAGTGGGTCGACCCGCAGCTCGGCAAGACGTCGTGCGGTGACTACATCGACTGTTGGCTCGAGACGAAGTCCGACGTCGCCGCGTCAACGAAGCTGAACATCGACGGCCGGATCAAGAAGCACATCCGGCCCTTCTTCGGCGAGATGCCGGTCAACGCGGTACGGCCGACGCACGCACGCGCGTTCGTCGCCGATCTCGTCGCGAGCGGGCTCGCGCCGGCGACGGTGAAGAGCATCACGCTCACCGTGGGCCAGGTCTTCGCGCAGGCCGTCGATGACGGCCTCGTGGCACGTTCGCCGTTCGCGAAGGTCGCCATGCCCAGCGATCGCAAGCACGACGAGATGCACTTCTTGACCGCCGACCAGGTGAACGATCTCGCCGCCGCCGTCGACGGCCGTTACCGCGCCGCCGTCTACATGGCCGCGTACGGGGGTCTTCGGGCCGGCGAGATTTGGGCGCTACGGATCGCCCGGGTGAACGTCCTCGCCCGAACCATCGACGTCGTGGAATCCGCGAGCCTGGCGGGGGGATGGCATGTCGGGCCGACCAAGACGGGCAAGGTCCGCACGATTACCGTTCCCCGATTCCTCGCCGTGATGCTGGGCGAGCACGTCGGCCGCTACTCCTCTGACGGGCTCGTCTTCACCGCCGCCGAGGGTGGACCGGTCAACCATCGGAACTTCTCGCGACGCCACTATCGGAAGGCCGTCGATGCTCTCGACGACAACCTCGGCGCACTTCGCTTCCATGACCTTCGGCACACGTGCGCGGCGTTCCTCATCGACGAAGGACGGCACCTCGAGGAGGTCAAAACATACCTCGGGCATTCGTCGATCCGCGTGACGTCCGACCGCTACGGCCACCTGTTCCCGGAAGCGCGCGCTGCACTGGCGGACGCGCTCGACGCCAAGTTCGAAGGGTCCGCGCAACCTGGTGCGACCCGCATGCGACCCAGTGGCGTTGTCGAGCCTCTTCCGAACGCGAATCAGGGACGCTCGTAGCGCCCCTGACCTGCATACTCACTGAGAGCGGACGACGGGATTCGAACCCGCGACCCCAACCTTGGCAAGGTTGTGCTCTACCAGCTGAGCCACGTCCGCGTAGGCCCGCCAGTATACAAGCCACACTCGTGCCGGCTGCAGACCACAGCTAGCCTCTGGGTCGATGAAAATCGGCATCTTCGGAGGCGACACCGGCGGGCGCACGATCGCCGAGGTGGTGGCCGACGCCCGGGCCGCCGAGGCGGACGGCTTCGCGTCGTATGCACTTCCGCAGATCTTCGCCCTCGACGCGATGGGCGTGCTCGCGGTCGTGGGCCGCGAGGTCCCCAACATCTCGCTCGCCACCGCGGTCGTGCCGACCTACAGCCGGCATCCACTGACGATGGCGCAACAGGCGCTCACCGTTCAGGCGGCAAGTGGCGGACGCTTCGTGCTCGGCATAGGCCTGTCGCACCAACTCGTGATCGAGGGCATGTTCGGTTTGTCGTTCGACAAGCCGGTCCGGCACATGCGCGAGTACCTCTCAGTACTCATGCCGCTG
This sequence comes from Acidimicrobiia bacterium, assembly GCA_038323195.1. GTDB lineage: Bacteria > Actinomycetota > Acidimicrobiia > IMCC26256 > PALSA-610 > PALSA-610. Next base: position 32,317 of record JBBQGQ010000001.1, read on the forward strand.
ATCCACGAGGGGAAGGCATCGTTCAAGGGCGAGACCATCCGCACCGAAGCGTCGATCGGCGTCGAGCCGCGCATCCCGTGTCAGGTACTCGTCGCCGCGCTCGGCGAGCAGATGCTCAAGCTCGCCGGCACGGTAACCGACGGCACGGTCACCTGGATGACGGGGCCGGCCACGCTCGCGTCGCACACCGTCCCCACCATCAGCGCCGCGGCCGCGGCGGCGGGACGCGCGGCCCCGCAGATCGCGAGCTCGCTCCCGATCTGTGTCACCAACGACATCGACGCCGCGCGCGAGCGCGCGGCGCGCGACTTCCAGGTCTACGGCTTCCTCCCGTCGTATCGGGCCATGCTCGATCGCGAGGGCGCCGAAGGGCCGGCCGATGTGGCCATCGTCGGCGACGACGCGACCGTCGAGAAGGGGGTGCGCGCCCTGGCCGACGCCGGGGTCACCGAGTACGTCGCGTCCATCTACGGATCGCGAGAGGAGCGCGCGCGGACGCGGGCACTGCTGAAGTCGATGTTGTGAGCGCGGGCGAACCGCGCTCGCCCCTCGAATTGCTCGAGGCGCTCGTCGTCGAAGAGGTCGAGATCGCGCCCGGGCTCGCGCACCTCGAGATCTACACCCTGCACGGGCTGCTCACCGTGCTCTGGCACGGCGCGCGTGACGCGCACGATGTCGTGGTGACGTGTGGCGGCGGGATGGGCAGCCTGCTCGGTCCCGCCGACGGCCTCTATCACGCGCTCGGCTGCGAGCTCGCCGCCACCCACGGGATCGCGACATTGCGCGTCGGCTACCGCAAACCCAACGACCTCTCGCGGTGCGTGCACGACCTTGCCGCCGTCGCCGATCTGGCGAGCCGGTCGGGTGGACGCGGGTTCGTCTTCGTCGGCCACTCCTTCGGCGGCGCGGTGGCGATCCAGGCGGGCATCGTGCTCGGCGCGCATTGCCGCGGCGTGGTGACACTCGCGACGCAATCCGCCGGCTGCGAGCTCGCATCGGAGCTCGGGTCCACGCCGTTACTCCTGCTGCATGGCACCGACGACGAGATCCTGCCCGCGGCGACGAGCACCGTCGTACAAATGCTCGCGGGTCACGGCGAGGTCGTGCTGCTTTCCGGCGCGGGCCATCTCCTCACGCAGGCCGCGTCCGAGGTACGCGAACGCCTCACGACCTGGATACCGGAGCGCTTCGCCCGTTCCGAAGGCTAGGTGCCGGCAAGCTTGGCGACGATCGGCGCGAAGTCGTCGACGTTCTCGTCGCCGACGACCACATACGAAAGGCCCCACTTCTCCCGCCGGCGATGCAGCTGCTCGGCGATCTCGTCCTCGGTACCGACGAGCGCGGCGCCCGACTCGAGCGCCTCCGCCGGCGAGACGCCGAACGAGGGTGCGAGGGCCTCGGCCAGCTTCATTCGATCGGGCGTCACCCTCGTGACGAAGAACCGCATCTGGATCTCGATCTCGTCGATCCGAGCGCCGGCGGCCTCGCGGATCCACTGCACCTTGCGGTCCGTCTGCTCTCGGAGCGAATCCTTCGCCGCTTCGAGTCCGATCTCACCGGCGCGCAGGTTCGGATTGATCCCGACGATGTCTGCCTCGCGCGCCGCGATCGACAGGACGCGCTTGCCGCCCCCGCCGATCAGCAGCGGCGGACCCGGCTGCTGCACGGGCCGGGGCGACGACGAGTAGTCGGTGATGCGGTAATGCTCGCCGTGATATGTGAACTGCTCGCCGGTGAAGCACTGCTTGATGACGTGCAGCGCCTCTCCGAACCGGTCGACGCGCACGGCCGGCGGGTCGTACGGAAGCCCGAGCTGGTCGTAGTCGGTTCGCATCCAGCCCGCGCCGATGCCGAGCTCGAGCCGGCCGTCGCAGAGGAGATCGATGGTCGCGGCTTCCTTGGCGAGGATCGCCGGATGCTTGTAGTCGTTGTCGAACACGAGCGAACCGACGCGCAGGCTGGTCGTGTGCGCGGCGGCCATCGCGATCGCGGGCAGCGGCGCGAGCTCCGGTCCGAAGTGGTCGGGCATGAACAGGGTCGAGAATCCGAGGTCCTCGAGCTTGCGGGCCTTGTCGCGCCACTCCGACGCCGAACCCACCTGCGACATCTGCACTCCGAATCGGAAGGGCTTCATGATCCCTACTTTCCCGCCAGACGGGCGACGATCGGCGCGAATGTGTCGATCGCGACGTCTTCGACGACGTGGTACGACATCTGCCAACGCTCGCGCCGTTCTTCGAGCGACGCGACGATCTCGTCCTCGGTGCCGACGAGGCACGGCGGCGCGAGGCGCGCGTCCTCGACGGATACCCCGAACGCGTTCGCGATGCCTTCGAGGATTCGGTTTGCGTCGTCGGTGACGTATACGAATCCCACGAGCGACTGCAGCTCGAGATCGTCGAACCGCTCCCCCGCCGAGTCACGCACCCAACCGATCTTCCGGTCGGTCGCTTCGGGCGTCATCGAGCGCGCCGCATCGGGCGAGTTGCCGTCGCCCGACCGCAGATTCGCGTTGATGCCGACGATCTGCGCCTCCCGCGCGGCGAGCGCAAGAATCTTGGGCGCGCCGCCGCCGACGAAGAACGGCAGCGGCTGCTGCACCGGTTTCGGCATACCGTCGAGATCCGTCACGCGGTAGTACTCCCCGTGGAACGTGAACGAACCCGGCGCGAACAGTCCCTTCATGACCGTGATCGCCTCGGCGAGCCTCGCGATGCGCACGCCGGGCCGGTCGAGCGGGATCCCCGACTTCTCGTAGTCGGCCGTCATCCAGCCGGCACCGATACCGAGCTCCAAGCGACCGTTCGAGAGCAGATCGAGTGACGCCATCTCCCGCGCGCATACGACCGGATGCTTGTAGTCGTTTCCGAGCACGAACGTGCCGACGCGCAGCTGGTCGGTCACCGCGGCCGCGTGCGCGAGCGCGACGGTCGGCGCGAGGTCGTGCTCGACGAAATGGTCGGGGACGAAGAGCGTCGAGTAGCCGAGTGCCTCGGTCTTGCGTGCGAGCTCGGTGAACTCCTCACGCGACCGACCCTTGCTGCAGGCGATGCCGAAGCGAAATCTGCGATCGTGCATCGGGTGACCCTACAACTGCGACCTCAGCGCCGGCCGGTCGATCCCCAGCCGTCCGTTCCCCTCGCGGAGTCGTCGAGTACCGCGACCTCGTGCCACGCGATGTCCTGCACCCGCTGGATCACGAGCTGCGCGATGCGATCGCCCGGGCCGACCTCGAACGGAACGTCGGGATCGAGGTTCACGAGCAGCACGCTGATCTCGTCGCGGTAACCGGCGTCGATCAACCCCGGAGTGTTCAGACAGGTCACGCCGTGACGCAATGCCAGACCCGACCGCGGCTGCACGAAGCCGGCGTATCCCTCGGGGATCGCGATCGCGATGCCGGTGGGCACGAGGACCCGACCACCCCCGGGCTCGAGCCGGGCGCAGGCGCGGGCGGTCAGGTCGTAACCCGCATCGCCCGGGTGCTGCCGCGCGGGCATCGGAGCGTCGGGATCGAGGCGGCGAAAACGAATGTTGAGCTGGATGAGGTGAGGCTACTCAGGACTGGCCGCGCTACGAATGGTCGCGCCACGACTGGCCGCGCTACGACTGGTCGCGGAGGTCGGAGAGCAGCTCGGCGTGTTGGTCGGTTGTGAGCACCACGTCCTGGTCGTATGCGGGATGGTCGACCACGATGTGCACGGGCCCGCTCGCGAACATCTCGACGTCGGACGCGGTGAAACGGAACCGCAAGAAATGAACGGCCGCCGTGGTGTCGTCGCGGGTGAGACGCATCTCGTCCTCCTCCGACGGCGCACCGACCACCGGCGTCCCGTCCGGCAACACGACCGCGACGCGATGTTCGATTCCGATGAGTCGAGGCAGCCATTCGCGCAGCGCCGGCTCGGACGTCAGCTCGATCATCAGTGTCGCCGAGAGCTCGCCGGCGTCGGGGATCAGCTCGTTGTAGGTCTCGACCTCGTGGGCGATCTGCTCGTCGCGCAGCATCCGTTCCGCCCGCGCCATCTCCTGGACCTGCCAGCGCATGGTGACCGTGTTCTCGAACACCATCGTCATGATCGGTCCAAGCGCGATCCGGCGTCGCCGCTTCAGGTCGATGATGCACCGACGGAGCTCATCGCGTTCCCGCTCGTACGCACGCATGTCGACGATGTCGTCGATGGTCAGCTTCCGCATCATCGCTCCTCGAGTCCGTACGCGCGAGCAACCACCTGCAGCGGGTGGATCGGCCGTTTGCCGCTGCCTACTTCGATCGCGACGTTGGCGAGCTGGCAGTCACCGGCGACCAGCTGCGCACCCGACTCCCGAACCTTCTCCAGCAACGGCTTCGCGACCCGCCGGGCCAGTTCGACGTTCTCGGCACGCTCCGCTCCGCGATCGAAGGGTGAGCAGTCCGACGAGTCTCGACGGGTTGGACGCGATTCAGGAGACGTTCTCGAGACCCGCCTGGAAACGCCCGGCGTGGCTCTTCTCCGCGCGCGCGAGCGTCTCGAGCCATTCGGCGATCTCCTCGAAGCCCTCGTCGCGTGCCGTTCGTGCGAAGCCCGGGTACATCTCGGTGTACTCGTAGGTCTCACCCGCGACCGCCGACTGAAGATTGTCGGTGGTCGCACCGACGGCAACGCCGGTGACGGGGTCGCCGACCTCGGCGAGGAAGTCGAAATGTCCGAAGGCGTGTCCGGTCTCACCCTCGGCGACCGAGCGGAACAGCGCGGCGACATCCGGGTAGCCCTCGACGTCGGCCTTCTGGGCGAAATAGAGATAGCGGCGGTTGGCCTGGCTCTCCCCCGCGAACGCCTCCTTCAGGTTTTCGTGCGTCTTGCTTCCCTTGAGATCGGGCATCGATGTGGCTCCTTGTTGGTCAGGTTCGATCGGAACAGTGGTCGCAGCGCCCGCGGAAGATCACCTGTACGTCGTCGACGGTGAAATCGCGCCGGTAGCGAATCGGTACATGCAGGCCGGCAAAACCCACGGGGAGATCGCGCACGCGTCCGCACACGGTGCACAAGAGATGGTGATGGTCGTCCTCGACGTTCGGGTCGACGCGCACGCTGCCCGTACCGAGGTCGAGGACACGCACTTCTCCGAGCGCTTCGAGATCGTGCACGGTCTGGTACACGGTCTTCAGCGAGATCGTCGGCATATGGGCGCGCGCGCGATCGAACAACGACTCCACCGTCGGGTGCGAGTCGTCGCCTTCGAGCAGCCGGAAGATCGCCTGGCGCTGCGGCGTCACCCGTAAGCCCTGCTCGCGGAAGATCGTAGTGAGCGATCCGGTGTCCTTCATGACACTCATACACTAACAACAACGCTTGTCGACAAGCAACTCGCGGCCGGCCGTGCGATATTGCGCCGTGCTCCACATCGCGGAGATGCTCGCCAACGCCGCCCGAGTCGCGCCCGACACCGTCGCCGCGACCCTCGATGACACCACGATCACCTTCGGTGAGATCGAGCGGCGGGCAAATCGCATCGCGTACGGGCTGCGCGGACTGTGGGTCGGGCGCGGCGACCGAGTGCTCTGGTGGGGCGACACCTCCATCGATGCCGTTCCCGTGTTCGCGGCGCTGGCGAAGATCGGCGCGGTGTTCGCGCCGCTGAACGCGAGGGCATCCGTCGACGAGCTGACGCCGGTCGCCGAGTACGCCCGGCCGCGACTCCTCCTGTGCGGCCCGGCGCACGTCGAGGCCGCAGCCGAGCTCGCCGCTCGGCTCGACGTGCCGTTCTCGCCCGAGGTCCCGACCGGCACCGGCGATGCGCCCGTCGAAGCCGATCTCGACGAGCGCGACGCGCACGTCATCTTCTTCACGAGCGGCAGCACCGGACGGCCGAAGGGCGTCGTCTTGTCGCACCGGACCAACTGGCTGCGCACCTACGTCGGCGCGACATCGACCGCCGGCGGCGCGGGAACGGTGTGCATGTTCCCCCTCTTCCACATGGCGGGCTGGACGATCGCGATGGGCGCGTGGCAAGGACGGCGACCGGTGCACTTCGTGCGCACCCCCGACGCCGAGGTGCTGTTGCACACGACCGAGCGCCACCGAGCGTCGCGGCTCTACTGCATCCCTGCGGTCTGGTCGCGTCTCCTCGACCACGGCGTCGCGAAGTTCGACCTGTCGAGCCTCGAAGAAGCCGACACCGGGACGTCCGCCACTCCGCCCGAGTTGTTGCGCGCGATCAAGGACGCGCTCCCCCATACCCGAACCCGCGTCTTCTACGGATCGACGGAGGCCGGGCCGGGCGTGCAACTCGGCGACGGCGACCTGTTCCGCAAGCCGGGCCGCGTCGGGATCGCGCAACCCGGAGTCGACGTACGTCTCGCCGACGACGGCGAGGTCGCGATGCGAAGCCCGTTCCTCATGGACGGGTACTTCGACGACCCCGCGGCAACAGCCGAAGCCTTGCGCGACGGCTGGTACCACACCGGCGATCTCGGTGCGTTCGACCAGGATGGCTACCTGTCGATCATCGGGCGGGCGCGCGACGTGATCCGGACCGGCGGCGAGACGGTCGCACCGCCCGAGGTCGAGGAGGTGCTGCGCTCCCACCCCGCGATCGGCGATGTCGCGGTCGTCGGCGTCGCCGACCCGCAGTGGGGGGAGGTCGTGACCGCGGTGGTCGTCGTGCAGTCGGGCTCGTCTGCGCCCGACCTCGACGCCCTCCGGTCGTACTGCTCCGGCCGTCTCGCCCCGTTCAAACACCCCCGGCGCCTCGCGATCGTCGACGCCCTCCCCCGCACCGCCGCGACCGGTCAGGTCCAACGCGCCCTGATCGTCAACCGCCTCCAGGCCCTCCCGCCCACCCCCTAAAACCGCACCAACAGATGGGGCGTTGCGGGGGCGGGGTGGGACGGAATAGTGTTCCCGTAGTGCAGAACATGGTTCCGGTCGAAGAGCGGCTGGCGGACGCCTCCTTGGCGGAGCGGCGCGGCCAGTACGCGGCGGAGGTCCGGCGCTTCATTGACGCGGCATTCTCCGTCATGCGTTCGACGGGCGACATCGACCCGCAGGTGCGAGACATCGTCAAGGCCGCGGGGCTCTCGAACCAAGCCTTCTACCGGCACTTCGCCTCGAAGGACGCGTTGTTGCTCGTGGTGCTCGCCGACGGCCAGCGCCAGCTCGTCGACTACCTGCTCTCGCGGGTGCGCTCGACCGCAGACCCGGAGTCGCAGGTGCGGCGCTGGGTGGAGGGCATGATGGCGCAGGCCCGCAATCCGGCCGCCGCCGAGGCAACGCGCCCGTTCGCGATCAACGGCGCGCGATTGGCCGATCGCTATCCCGACGATCTCGCGGCGACCCGGGCCGAGCTCCTCTCGACGCTCGAACCCTCCGTGCGAGCCCTCGGCGGGACCGAGGACGACGCGGCATTCGTCTGCGAGCTCGCGCTCGCCCGCATGAACGACGCGATCACCTATCGCCGTCGCCCTTCAGCCCAGGAGATACAACACCTCGTGGCGTTCTGTCTCGCAGGAGTTCGCAATGGAACGTGAACTGCTCATCACCGGTATCGGCGGCCAGGGCGTGCAGCTCGCCGCGCAGGTGCTCGCACGCGCCGCGACGCTCGAGGGCCGCGAGGTCATGTATCTCGGCCTGTACGGCGGCATGATGCGCGGCGGCAACACCGACAGCACGGTGGTGGTCGCCGACGCGCCGATCCTCGCTCCGCCGGTCGTGTCGCGCGCGTGGTCGGCGATCGCCATGCATGACGACTACTGGCCCGCGGTCGAGGCCAAGCTCCGTCCCGGCGGTCTCGTTTTGGTGAACGACACGACCTTCACCGGCGAGGTGCGACCCGACGTCGTCGTGCACCGCGTTCCCGCGACGACGGTCGCCACCGATCTCGGGAGCCCGCTGTCAGGGTCCATGGTGATGCTCGGGGCGTTCTGCGCAGCAACCGCCATCGTCGACGAGCGAGCTCTGATCGCGGCGATGCGCGAATCGATCCCGCCGTACCGGACGCAGCACATCGAAGCCAACGAGCGCGCCCTTCGAGCCGGAGCCCTGCTCCTGCCGGCCGGCGAGTTCCCGGCCTGGGAGACGGCCCATGTCTGAAATGCCTCAAGGGGACCTGTCCGAGGTCGAGGTGTCCGAGCCGACGGTAAGCATCAAGAGCCGGGGCACGATCACGATCGACGCCGCGCACTGCAAGGGCTGCGAGCTGTGCATTCCCGCCTGCCCGCCGCGCGTGTTGGCGATGTCGAACGAGGTGAATCACATGGGATATCGCTACCCCGAGCTGTATCCCGGGTGCACCGGCTGCGGCGCGTGCCTCTACGTGTGCCCCGACTTCGTGTTCGAGGTGTACAGGTTCGAACAACCGGTCGTGACCGAGGTGTCGGGGGCAATCCGATGAGCGCGACGCCGATGAGCACGACGCCGATGAGCGCGACGCCCACCGGCGAACGCGTGTTGATGGAGGGTTCCGAAGCGCTGGCCCGCGCCGCGATCGCCGCGGGATGCCGGTTCTTCGCCGGCTATCCGATGACGCCGTTCACCGAGGTGCTCGAGCATCTCGCCCGCCTGCTTCCCGAGGCCGGCGGTGTCTGCATCAATGCCGAGTCCGAGCTCGAGGCCGTCGGCATGGCCTGGGGGGCACTCGCGACCGGCGCCCGTGCCGCAACCGGCTCGACCGGCCAAGGGCTCTCGCTCATGCAGGAGTCGTTCTCGGAGATCACGCTCGCGGAGCTCCCGCTCGTCATCTTCAACATGTCGCGCGGGCAGCAGGACTACTTCCAGGCGACGCGCGGTGGCGGCCACGGCGACTACCGCCACATCGTGCTCGCGCCGCAGGATGTTCGCGAAGGCGTCGAGCACGTCCAGCTCGCGTTCCACTTGGCCGACAAGTGGCGCAATCCCGTGCTCATCTACGGCGACTACCTGCTCGCACATACACAACAAGCGATCTCGATCGAGCCCATCGTCTTCCCCGAGCTGCCCGCGAAGGACTGGGCGGTCGACGGGACGCGCTCCGGCAGCGGCGAGAGCCGCGGGGTGACGCCGCTCGGCGTGAGCAAGGTCGGCCAACCCGCGATCGGCCAAGAGGGCAAGGCGCAGTACATCGCCACCAAGATCCCGCTGATGGAACGAGAGGTGCGCGTCGAAGACGGATACTGCGACGATGCCGAGACCGTGGTGGTCGCGTTCGGCTCACCGGCCAAGTTCGTGAAGTACGCGATCAAGCAGCTACGCGAGGCCGGGCACCGGATCGGCTACGTACGCCCGATCACGCTCTGGCCGTTCCCGTACGAAGGAGTCGCCCGAGCCGCAGCCGGTCCGAACGTGAGGCGGGTCGGCAGCTTCGAGCTCTCGGCCGGCCAGCTCGTCGAAGACGTCCGCATCGGAGTCGCCGGCCGCGCGCCCGTCACGTTCATCGGCGGCGTGTCGACCGACCACTCCGGGTTCGGCGTGGGTCGCATCCTCGACGTCGAGCTGATCGCCGATCGGATCCTCGCCCTGCACGAAGACCGCGAGCTGCCACTCATCCCGGGATACGAGCAGTACTCGTACCAGATCCAGGAGCACCAGAAATGACGATCATCGACACCTCGTCGGCTCCGACCGTTCCGGCCCGCAAGGTCGAAGCGCTGAAGCCCGATCTCCTGCTCACCCAAGAGCACCACATGTGCCCGGGCTGCGGTGAGCCGCTGGCAGTGCGACAGTTCCTCGAGACGATCGAGGAGCTCGGCGTGGCGACCCGCACCATCGCGGTCGCCGGCATCGGCTGCTACACGTCGTTCTCCGGGTCGATGGACGTCGATCTCGTGCAGGCACTCCACGGCCGGGCGCCGTCGGTTGCGACCGGCGTCAAGCGCATGCTCCCGGACTCGCTCGTCTTCACCTTGCAGGGCGACGGCGACATGGTCAACGAAGGCTTGCAAGAGGTGCTGCACACCGCGGCGCGCGGTGAGAAGGTGACGTGCATTCTCTTGAACAACGGCGTGTTCGGAGAGACGGGCGGTCACATGACGGCGACGAGCGTGATCGGTCAACGCACCAAGAACTCGCTCGACGGTCGCGACGCCGACTACCACGGATACCCGATCCTCATCGGCGACTTGATCGCGCAGTTGCAGGGCGCGTCCTACGTCGCACGCGGTTCGGTGCACAATGCCGGGTCGGTCGCTCGTACCCGCAAGATGTTCAAGCGGGCGTTCGAGTCGCAGCTGCGCGGCGAGGGCTTCACGTTCGTCGAGGTACTGACGATGTGCCCGACCGGTTGGTTCGTCCCGACCGCCGACGGACCGAGCTACATGCAGGAGACGCTCGGCGAAGTGCACATCATGGGTGAGCTGAAGGTCGAGGGCCGTGTACGCACGACCGACGAGCTGCACGCCGAGAACGTCGCCAAGCAACGCGAGCTCGACGAGCAGCTCGCGCGCGGCGGCATCGAGAAGTAAGAGCCGAGAATGGACTTCCGTTACCCGAGCGAGGCCGACGCCTTCCGCAAGGAGTTCCGCGCCTGGCTCGACGCCAACCTGTCGACCGAGCTCGTGGGCGACGGCCTCGGCAGTGGGTCGATCGACGTCGGCGGCGAGCGCATCGAGCACCTGCGCGCCTGGAACCGCAAGCTGGCCGACGCGCGCTTCGCGGCGATCGCCTGGCCCGAAGAGTGGGGCGGACGCGGCGCCGGCGTCATGGAGCAGGTCGTCTACGCGGAGGAGATGCACCGCGCGCACGCGCCGGGCACACTCAATCCGCTCGGCCTGTCGAACATCGCGCCGGCAATCATCGAGCACGGTACCGAAGCTCAAAAGACCACGCTCCTGCCTCGGATGTTGCGGGGCGACGACATCTGGTGTCAGGGATTCTCCGAGCCGAACGCCGGCTCCGACCTCGCCTCCCTGCGGACCTCGGCGGTACGAGACGGCGAGTCGTGGATCGTGAACGGCCAGAAGACGTGGAACACGCTCGGCCACCTCGCGAATTGGTGCGAGCTCCTCGTCCGCACCGACCCGGGCGCCCCCAAGCACAAGGGCATCACGTGCTTACTCGTCGACATGACCTTGCCGGGTGTCGAGGTCCGGCCGCTCGTCACGATCACCGGTGAGAAGGAATTCAACGAGATCTTCTTCACCGACGTGCGCGTGCCCGTTGAATGCACGCTCGGGCCGGTGAACGAAGGCTGGCGCGTCGCGATGACGACGCTCGCGTACGAGCGCGGCACCGTCGCCAAGCTCCACCTCGGGACCCGAGCCAAGATCCGGCGGCTCATCGACGAGGCCAAGCGCACGCCGATGGGCGACGGCACCCTCGCCGCCGACGATCCCGTGCTGCGCCAACACGTCGCCCGGGTCTACATGGAAGGCGAGCTGCTGAAGCTCATCTCCGAACGCGCGCTGTCGGCCGAACTGCACGGCCGCGCCGTCGGGCCCGAGGGCAGCATCGCGAAGCTGCTGTGGAGCGAAGCCGAACAGCACATCGCCGAGGTCGCGACGGAAGTGCTCGGCCCGGACGGGCTCGACGGGTCGTGGGCTCGCGATCGCGTCTACAGCCGAGCGCTCACGATCGCGGGCGGCACGACGCAGGTGAACAAGAACATCGTCGCCCAGCGCATCCTCGGGCTCCCGCGCAGTTAGCCAGTTAGCCAGTTAGCCAGTTAGCCAGTTAGCCGGTTAGCCAGTTCGTGCGTCAGCTCCCGAGTGATGCGGAGCCGTTCCTCGTTGGGAGCGGCTCGCCCGCGGCGAGCGGGAAGTGACAGGCAACGAACTGCCCCGGATGGATCTCTCGGATCTGCGGTTCTTCGTCGGCGCACTTCGGCTGGGCCTTCGGGCACCGCGTCCGAAAGCGACAGCCCGACGGCGGCGCGACCGGCGACGGGATCTCGCCGAGGACCTTCGCGCGCGCTTCGGGCCGGATGCTCGGATCGGGAACCGGGATCGCGTCGAGCAACACCCGGGTGTAGGGGTGCGCGGGCTGCTGGTAGATGAGGTCGGGCGGTCCGACCTCGCAGATCTTCCCGAGATACATCACGACGACGCGGTCGCTTACGTTCTTGACCACCGCGAGGTCGTGCGCGATGAAGATGAGCGTCAGGCCGTAGCGCGTCTTCATCTCCTCGAGCAGGTTCAGGATCTGAGCCTGCACCGACACGTCGAGCGCCGACACCGGTTCGTCGCAGATGATGAGCTTGGGCTCGGTGATGACCGCGCGCGCGATCGATATGCGCTGGCACTGCCCACCGGAGAACTGATGCGGCCGCCGACCGCGTTGGAGGACCGGATCGAGGCCGACGGCGAGCATCATGTCGTCGATCTTCACCTGTTGCTCCGCGGGTGTGCCGACCTTCCAGATGCGCAAGCCCTCGGCGATGATGTCTTCGACCTTGCGCCGGGGATTCAGCGACGAGATCGGATCCTGAAAGATCATCTTCATGCGCGTACGGGTGCGCCGCTGCTCCTCGCCGGAGAGCTTGGCCATGTCGCGACCCTCGAACACCACCTGGCCCGACGTCGGCCGCGGCAACTGCATGATCGCCTTGCCGGTGGTCGACTTCCCGCAGCCCGACTCGCCGACGAGGCCGAGGGTCTCGCCGTCTTTGACGTCGAAGCTGATGTTCGAGACGGCATGCACCTTCAGCCCGCTGCGTCCGGCTCGGAACTCGACGACGAGATCCTCCACCCGCAACAGCACATCGTCGGCGGCGCGCAGATGCGCGGTGCCGGTACCGGCCATCAGACGGTGCTTCCCGTGAGGACGGCCTCGCCGTCCTTGCGCACCGGAAGGCCCGTGGCGGTCTCACCCGCGGCGAGGTTGCGCGCCAGCGCCTCGGTCCCCCCCTGGCTGCCCACCGGGAAGAAGCACCGGTAGGCGTGCCCGGGAATCTCGGGATCGACGAGCGGCGGCTCGTCGGTGATGCACTTCGGCTGCGCGTACGGGCAGCGCGGCGCGAACTTGCAGCCCGGCGGCGGCGTCACGAGATCGGGCGGCCGGCCGGCGATCGCGTCGAGCTTCGAGTGGCTCGGCTGGGCGAGTTTCGGGATCGACTTCAGCAGCGCCTCTGTATAGGGATGGCGCGTGTGCTCGAAGAGCGAGCGGGTGGGCGCGCGCTCGACGATCCGACCCGCGTACATGACCGCGATGTCGTCGGTGCGCCCCGCAACCACGCCGAGGTCGTGGGTCACCAGCACCATGGCCATGAACCGCTCGCGCTGTTGTTGCTGCAGAAGATCGAGAATCTGTGCTTGCACGGTCACGTCGAGCGCCGTGGTGGGCTCGTCGGCGAACAGGAGCTTCGGGCCACACGCCAGTGCGATCGCGATCATCACGCGCTGGCGCATGCCGCCGGAGAGCTGATGCGGGTACTCCTGCAACCGGCGCTCGGCTTCGGGGATGCCGACCGAGGTGAGCAGCGCGAGCGCGGTCTCCTCGGCGTAGTCCTTCGTGACATCGAAGTGGAACCGCACCGACTCCGTGAGCTGGTTCCCGATGCGCATCACGGGATTCAGCGACGTCATCGCGTCTTGGAACACGATCGCCATCTGGGTGCCCCAGTACTGGCGCATGTCGTTGCCCTTGGCCTTGCCGATCTCGTGACCCTCGAACCGGATGCTGCCGTGGCGTACGACATTGGACGGGAGGAGCCCCATGATCGAACGCGAGAGCACCGACTTGCCGCAGCCCGATTCACCGACGATCCCGATCGTCTTGCCCCGCTCGAGCGTGAACGTGACGCCGTCGACGGCGTGCACGAGTCCGCGCGGCGTCTTGAACTGCGTCTTGACCTCGTCGACCTCCAGCAGCGGACCGTCGAGCGGCGCGTCGGCGAACCGCTCCGTGCCCGGCGCGGCGCCGCGCTTGCCCCGTCTCACAGCGCGCTCTCCCGCACGTCGAAGCGAGCGCGCACCACGTCGCCGAGGTAGTTCAGCGCGAGCACGGACACGAAGATCAACACCGAAGGAACGATCCACACGGTGGGCGCGGAGTTGAGGTTGCTCAACTGCGAGTAGATCATGTTGCCCCACGACGCATCGGGTTCCTGAACGCTCACGCCGAACACCGCGAGCGCGCCTTCGAGCACGAGCACGATCGCGACGCCGAGCAACGCGATCGACAACATCGCCGGAACGACGTTCGGCAGCACCTCTCGGAACATCACGCGCCGGTCGGACGCGCCCTGGGCGCGCGCGGCCATCACGAACTCGCGCTGCGACCACGAGAGCGCGCTCGCCCGCGTGATGCGGCCGAGCAAGGGAATCGAGACGATCCCGACCGCGAGGATGACGACCCCGATGCGGTGGCCCCATTCACCGGCCGTGGCGCCGCCGGCCGGCTTGACCGGCGCGAGGACCGACACCAGCGTCAGCGCGAGCACCAACTGCGGGAACGCCAGGAAGATGTTGAAGAGTGCGCTCAGCACCGTGTCGGTGAGCCCGCCCTTGAACCCGGCCAGGAGACCGAGGAACCCGCCGATCAGGGTGCCGAACGCGACCGAACCGAGGGCGATCAGCAGCGAGGCCCGTGCGCCCCAGATCACTCTGCTGAGCACGTCGCGACCGGAGTCGTCGCTGCCGAGCAGGTGACCGGGCGAGAACATGCCCGCCTGGGGATGCAGGTAGTCCCCGAGCGTCGGTGACTTCAGCGGAAGCAGCGGCGCGACGGCCGCGATGAGCACGATGAACCCGAGCCACGCGATACCGATCCACGCGAGCACGCCGATCCGGCGCTTCTCGAAGACCTCGTCCGGCGGCTCCTCGACCGCGAGGGCGGCGTCGACCTGACCGGAGACGACGTCGGTGTCAGCCGATTCGAGCGCCACGGATCCTCGGATCGATCACACGGTAGAGCCCGTCCACCGCGAAGTTGACGACGACGTACACGATCGCGACCACCGCGATGTAGTCCTGCAGCGCGATGTACTGACGGCGGTTGATGGCGTCCGCGATCGCGAAGCCGAGGCCGTTGAGGTGGAAGATGACCTCGACGATGAGCGCGCCGCCGATGAGCTGACCGACGTTCAACCCCGCGACGGTGAGCAGGGTGAGGCTCGACGGGCGGAGCGCATGGCGCCAGAGGATGCGGCCGTCGCTGATCCCCTTGCTCTTCGCCATGAGGATGTAGTCCTCCTGCAAGGTCGCGACCATGTCGCTCCGCAGCAGGCGCGCGTACACCGCGACCTGGCCGATCGTGATCGCCAGCACCGGCATCGCGAGATGCTTGATGTGCTCGACCGGGCTGGTCCCGAGGGAGACCCAGCCCTCGGTTGGTAACAGGTGATGTTGCACGCTGAGGAACAACAGCATCAAGGTCGCGCTGACGTACACGGGAACGCTCAACAACAAGAAGGCGACACCGTTGGATAAGTCGTCGAAGCGCGTTCCCGCTCGATACGCCGTATAGACGCCCAACGGTACGGCGATCAACAACGTCAGTATCTGCACGTAGAGCATCAGGAGCAAAGAGCGCGGGAGCGAGTCCTTGATGCGACCGTAGATCGACGTTCCGCGCACACCGGTTCCCGCGTATTCGCGGCCCATGTCGCCGGTGAGGAAGTGGCCGAGCCACTTGCCGTAGCGGCTGACGATGTTGTCGTTCAGGTTCAGCTGGTTCCGGATGTTCTCGCGGTCCTGGGCCGACGAGAACGGGGCGATGGTCGTGACCGGGTCGCCCGGCAGGAACGACGTGAGAATCGCGGTGAAGAACGTGACGACGATGAGCACCACGATGAGCTGGATCAGCCGTCGCACGATCACCTGCACGTGCAGTCCCCTCCTCCGATCCGGCCGGTCGTTACGCTCCGATCAACGATGGCCGATCAACAATGGCCCGCGTCGCACCAGATCCCGTCGACGGGGTTGCCCGTCGGGAGTCCGGGGTACGGCGCCGTGCCGTCCGGAAGGTTGGGTCCCATCGGCCCGTGAACGTTGGGCTTGAACGCGACGGTCCACAACGTCCACTGCGACGGCAGGTTCCACAACTCCTTCGCGAACTCGCGGTTGATGTCCTGGTAGAGCTTGGTCCGCTCCGCGGGATCGGCGCTCGACCGCGCCTTGTCGAGATCGGTGTTGATGATCGGGTCGTTGAACCCGTTGAAATTCACCGGGTTGTCGCACGCGGGGGCGCCGTTCGGGTCGGTGCCGAGGGCCGGTGAGTTGCCGCAGTGCCACCACACGTACTGCGTGTCGTCGTCGGCGCCGGGCTGGTTGCGCCACAGGATCGCGTCGTACTTCCGCCCGATCGCGACGTTGATGTACGTGCTCTGGTCGGGAACCGACGACAGCTGCACCTTGATGCCGGCGTTCTGCTGCACCATCTGCTGCACCAGTAGGGCGTCCTGAGTCGTCGACGGGTCGGCGGTGTGGGAGATCGTGAAGGTCAGATCTTTCCCGGTCTCCTGCTTGTACTGCGCCACCGCGGCCTTGGCCTTGACGGGATCGACTTTCGGCAGGTCGGTGCTGGCGAGGTAACCGTCGACACCGGGACCGAAGAAGCCGGTCGAGTCCGTCTTGATGCCACCGTTGCGGAGCCGGTTGTAGATGTCGCGGTCGACCGAGTAGGCGACAGCCTGACGGGCCGACAGGTGGCTGAACGGCGACGACGGCGTGTTGTTGAGCATCAGATAGTCGGACTCGGGGAACCGGTCGGATTCGACGTCCTTCAACCTGCCGGCCGCCACGTCGGGGCGGATCTTGTTCTTGAGCTCCAGCGCGTCCGAGGTCTGGATCATCTGGAAGTCGCCGGCCTGGAGCGAGGAGGTGCGCTTCGAGCTGTCCTCTTGGGGGACGAAGGTGATCCCGTCGAGGTACGGCAGCGCTGCGCCCGTCTTCGGGTCGTGGTACCAGTAGTTCGGGTTGCGCTTGGCCACGAACTTGTCGCCGAACTTCCAGGAGACGTATTCGAAGGGTCCGGTGCCGATGAGCTTGGTGTTGCAGTCGGGCGACTTCATCTGGGCCTCGGCCATCATCCCGAGCCGGCTGCTGCCCCAGAGGAACCACGGGAACGCACTCCACGGCACCGTCGTGGTCACCTTGACGGTGAGCGGGTTCACGACGTCGATCGACTTGACCTCGCCGAACACGAACACGAACAGCAGGTTGTCCTTGCGGTAGTGGTCGAGGTTGTCCTTCACGGTCTGCGCGTCGAGCGGAGTGCCGTCGTGGAACTTGATGCCCGGCCGGATCTTGATCGTCCAGACGGTGTTGTTGTTGGTTCCCGTCACCGACTGGGCCAGGTACGGGTGGATCTTCCCGTCAGCGCCCGGCATCGTCAGGGTGTCGTAAATCGAACGCGCGACCTCGATGCCTCCGATCGCGAGCTGCGCCTTGTAGAGGCAGAACCCGCCGCTCGTGTCGGCTTCGATACCGTACGTGAGGTGTCCGCCGCGCACGGGCGCCGCGTTGTCGGGGGCCGTCGTGGACGAGCCATTGTTGGTGTTGGAGCCGCCTTTCTTGCTGCTGCTCCCGCAGGCCGACGCGATTACGGCAAGCGCGGCGACGACTGCAAGAGCCGTCGTAGCACGCGACCTACGACTCCGTACCACGGGTACCCCCCGATTCCTGCCGGAGCGGATGCCCCGACGTCTCAGACCGATGTCCACTGCCAATGATTCGAAACGCTGATTCGAAACGCTGCTCCGTCAACTGTGACCCAGGTCACACATCGGGAGTGTAACGGTGGAAGCTACGGATGGCTTCGCGCCTTGTCAATCACACGCAGATGCCGGGTCAACCGCTGGCGGGACCACCGGATCGATCGTGTATTTCTGCCCGGTTGACGGTGCCCGGACCGAAGGCGCCGTCGACGCGAGCGCTCTGGAGCAGCACGCGCTCGCCCACGAGCTCCTCCTCCTCCGCACGCCGGCACTCGTCGAGATCGGTCAGGTTCGCGTAGGTGCGCGCGCCGTCCGGCAGATCGCAGACGAGGAGCGCGCGGGCCGGACCGCCATCGTGATCGTGGACCACGGAGTACGCCGCCACGGTCGCCGTCCCGTCGTACCCGGCGACGACCGGGACGGTCGCCGGCGCCGGCAGGGCCGAGGGAGGTGTCACGGGTCGGGGTTCGCTCGAGTACACCCCGAAGACGTGCTTGGTCATGTGCATACCGACGCCGCTCACCGCCCCCATGGCCCCCGGGTCGGCCCGTAGCCGCTCGACCATCGCGGCGATCGAGTGGGTGAGATATCCGCTGGCCGGACCGCCGTGATACGCCAAACCACCGGTCACCGTCAGGCCTCGCGAATCGGTGGGATCCAATCGCAGCGCGTCGGACGCAAAATGCAGTGAAGACGGGAAGCACGAGTAGAGGTCGAAGTAGGCGAGATCGTCGACGCCCGTCCCCGCGCGTGCCAGCGCCTGCGCGCTCGCAGCCGCCATCGCCGGCGACGCGCCCAGGTCGGGATGCTCGGCGACGAGTACCGGGTCGTTCGCGCCGCACCACCCGCGGAGGTAGACGCGCCGATCGTTCGGGATGCCGAGCGCATCGGCGCGCTCGTGCGTGGCCAGTATCAGCGCCGCCGCCATGTCGACGTCCATGACCGCCACCATGTACTTCGTGTACGGGTACGCCACCATCCGGTTCTCGACGCGCGCGTCGACGATCTCCGAAGCGACTCGGGCGACGCGGAACCAGGCATGAGGATTGGCGGATGCGACCTCGGTCATCGGCGCGAGCATCCGTCCGATGGCGGCGCGATAGTCGTGGAGGCCGACGCCGCGCTGCGCCCGCCGCGCGTTGTCGAAAACCGCGAAGGTGAGCCACGCCTGGAAGACCTCGTGCGCGATCTCGATCGGGTTCGGCGGCGACTCCCATGGAAACGGTCGCTTCTCGGCCGGCCGGAAGGAGTACGGGTAGCGCTCCTGGCGTTGCTTGTACTTCCGCTGCGTCGCGAGCGCCTCCGCGCTCGTGATCAACGCGAGGTCGAGCTCGCCCCGGAGCATTCGCTCGGCGGTTCCGTTCACGAGCTGCTGGGTCGTCGTGCCACCGATCCCCGAATAGTGACGGTGACGGGGCTCGACACCGAGCCGCGCGGCGAGGCGCGCCGTCGCGTCGTCGTACTGACACGTCTGGCAGTAGACGACCTGCATGCTGTCGAGCTGCTCGAGCAAGGCCGGTCGGGTCGTATCCGCGCCCGCCGCGCGGGCGACCTCTTCCCACATCGCCAGCGGTTCCGGCGCGCCCGCATCACCGACTTCGCGCGGATGCCATGTGCGCGCCGCAACCCCCACGATGCACGGCGTCCGCGGGTCGATCATTCTCGTCGAGCTCCGTTCGCCGCGAGCGAATGCGGGCTCACCGGGCTTGCCACAGGGGCGGCCGCTTCTCGGCGAACGCCTTCGGACCCTCCTTGGCGTCGGCCGTCTGGAAGATCGCGCTCGACAACTTCGCTTCCTTCTCGAACGGCGATCGGAGCTCGCGGCCGAGACGCTCGAGAATCGCCGCGGCCGCATCGATGTCCGCGCCCTCGGCGACTGCCTGGCGCAGCTCTCGTACCGCGGCGCGCAGCTGCTTCGTGAGGTCTTCGTCGAAGTAGAGACCCTGCAATGCGCTCTGCTTGGTCGCCTGAACGGCGAGCGGCGCGTTCGCGATCATCCGCCGCGCGTACTCGCGTGCAGCGTCGAGCAAGTCGTCCCGCGGAACGATCGCGTTGAGCAAACCCATCTGCAATGCACGCTCGGCAGGTATGAGATCGGCGCACAGCAGGAACTCCATCGCCTGAGCCCACGGGATCTGGCGGGGCAATCGCACGGTGGTTCCGCCGCCCGCGAAGAGCCCGCGTTTCGGCTCCATCACCGCGAATTTGGCTTCGGGGCATGCGACGCGGATGTCGCAGCCGCCCAACATCTCCATCCCGCCCGCCGTGCAGAAGCCGTTGACCGCGGCGATGACCGGTTTGTACAACGGCCAGTTCCGGAGCACGGCGCGCGTGCCGTCGTCGAGCCGATATCCGTGCAACTCGCTGCGACCCTGCTCGGCTATCTCGCTTTGGAACTTCGTGATCTCCGGGACGTACTTCTTGAGGTCGGCGCCCGAGAAGAACGCCTCACCGACCCCGGTGACGATGGCGACCCATATCGCGTCGTCGGCCGCGAACCGCTCCCATGCCTCGCGCAGAGCCTTGAAAT
Organism: Acidimicrobiia bacterium; assembly: GCA_038323195.1. Classification (GTDB taxonomy): domain Bacteria; phylum Actinomycetota; class Acidimicrobiia; order IMCC26256; family PALSA-610; genus PALSA-610. The sequence continues at coordinate 52,394 of JBBQGQ010000001.1, forward strand.
GCTCCATGTCGCACGCGTTGCGCGCCTCGGGCCGGTCGATCGTGATCAGGACGACGTGCTCGCTGTCTTGGTCGTAGTGAATGGGCATGGGCTCCCCTGCTGCTTTGCCGCGGACTTGAAGAAGAACGAGTTCGTCTCAGGGAAGACGCTGGAGCTGGGCGTTGGCAAGCGCGACGGCGTTGAGCGACTGATTCAGCGTCGACGCGTCTGTCGAGACAGCTTCGACCACGTAAACGCCCTTCGGCGACACCACGACACCGAACGAGGAAGTCGCGGTCTCATTGTGCAAAGCGGCGGCGCCGGCGATCAACACCGGGAACGGGCTGAGCTGCTGCGAGTTCAGGCTCTGGAGCTCCGAAACACGACTCGTCACATACCTCGCCGCGCCGGCCGGGGTCGCGAACTGGTAGAGGAACACGACGTCGTGCTGCGCTTGATCGGCGTCGGCCCATGACCGCTGGTACCCGGCGACGAAGCCGGCGTCTTTCAGGACCGTGGCCGCGTCCGGCGCAACCGCGTCCTGAATCGCTTTCGCGAGGTTGGTCGCTCCCGTGTCGGCGTCCTTGTCCGAGTCGAGCACGAGCCCGCGCGGCACGGATGTGAGCATCAGCGCGGCCAGTGCCGTGAAGCCCGGTGGGATCGTCGACGACGGGCTCGTCGAACCTCCGGGCGCCGTGGATCCGGGAGCCGTGCTCGCCGGGGCCGTATCGGAAGACGACGACCCACCCGGCGCGCCATTCGACCCGGAGCTACCCGACGAGCACCCGGCACCAAGAACGAGGATTGCCAGCCCCAACGAGGAAACGCGCAGCCCGCGGTTCAACACTGATCCCAGCTCCCAACTCGTGGCTCCCGACTCGTGCGGCCCAACCCAGCCTACGGGTTGGCACGCGCGCCACGCGCCACGGGAGGCCGCGCCGGAAACTCCGAGTACCTTCGACGCCATGAAGGCGCTGGTAACCGGCGGAGCCGGCTTCATCGGCTCCCATATCGTCGACGCGTTGCTCGGGCGGGGGGACGAGGTGGTCGTGCTCGACGACCTCGAAACCGGATTCCGGGAGAACGTCGACGGCCGGGCGCGCATGATGATCGGTTCGGTCGCCGACGAACACGCGGTCCGCGACGCGGTCCGCGGTTGCGACGTGGTGTTCCACCAGGCCGCGCACAAGGCGGTGCTGCGGTCGATCGAGAGCCCGCTCGCAACCGACACGGCCAACGTGCACGGCACCCTCACCGTGCTCCAGGCGGCGGTCGACGCCGGCGTGAGCCGCGTCGTGCATGCCTCCTCGAGCAGCGTGTACGGCGGCGCCACTCGTCTCCCCACCCCCGAAGACGAGCCAACGCTGCCGCGTTCTCCGTACGCGGTGAGCAAGCTCGCGGCCGAGCACTACTGCCGTGTGTTCACCGAGCTGCACGGGCTGGAAACGGTCGCGCTTCGTTACTTCAACGTCTACGGCCCCCGTCAGCGTCCGGACGCCACCTACGCCGCCGTCATCCCGCTCTTCGTCGATGCACTGCTCGCGGGACGGTCGCCGATGGTTTACGGCGACGGACTCCAGTCGCGCGACTTCACCTACGTCTCCGATGTCGTCGACGCGAACCTGGCTGCAGCCGGCGCCGCCGGCGCCACGTGCTCGGGACACGCGTACAACATCGCGGGCGGAGCGAGCTGGACGCTTCTCGACATCCTCGGGACACTCGGCACGCTCCTCGGCGTGGAGCCCCGACCGTCGTTCACGGATACTCGTCCCGGCGACGTGCGCCACAGCCGCGCCGACGCCTCTCGCGCCGCGAGCGATATCGGATTCCGGTGCCGCGTCGATCTCCAGGAAGGACTTCGCCGGACCGTCGACTGGTTGCGCTCGATTCCCGCGCCGGTCTGACGATCGCCGCGGGCGATTCTCCGGTCGCCCGTCCGGTCGATGCGCGGCCGACTCAGCTCGGTGGCCCGTCGGCGTTCGGCTCGGTCTCGCCGAGCAACCCCTCGAACCGTGCCGCGTACTCGCGCGCGGCGCGTGGCGCCGAGAAGTCGTACGACCGGCGCCGACCGGCGGATCCCAGCCGCTCACGCCACGGCGCGTCGCGGAGCAGCTGGACGACCCGCTCCGACATAGCCGTGGTGTCACCGGCATCGACCAGGATCCCGGTCACGCCGTCCTCGACCACTGTTGCGACACCGCCGACCCGCATGGCGACGACGGGACAACCCGCCATCAGTGCCTCGATGAGGACACCGGGCACGCCCTCGGCCGCGCTCGTCGAGACGAGCAGATCGATCCCACCGAGCACGGCACCAACGTCGCGGCGTTCGCCCAACAGGTGCACGCAGGCCCCGAGGCCGCGGGTGGAGGCGTCCTGATCGAAGCGCTCGCGGAGCGGACCGTCGCCCGCCACGACGAGATGCGCGGGCTCCCCGCGCGCGTGCACGCCCGTCAGGACGTCGAGCGCCCGGTCGGGGCGCTTTTGCTCGATCAGATGACCCACGAGTCCGATCACGCCGACCTCGGCCGCGACGCCGATCTCGGCGCGTAGTGCTGCAGCCGCCGCCTGCCGGTCGAGGTCGGCGAACGGCGTCGAGGCCCGGAAGTTCTGGATCTTCCAGATCGGGCCGCGGAAGCCGAGGCGTTGCAGCTCCGCCCCGAGATCGTCGGTGAGAACGATTGCGCCGGCGCCGGCATTGGCCAGGCGCCGCCACCAGCTGCGCCGCAGCGGCCTCCACATCGCGGCCGGGAAGGGCAGGATGCGTTGCCATACGACGAGCGGCTCGGGTCGGGCCCGGGCCCGGACCGCGATCGCGAACGGCCGGCCTCCGTGCGCGAGCACGAGATCCACCGGCCGGCGGTCGAGCTCGCGGCGGAGGGCGCGCCGCAGCGAGCCCGACGCGACGACCCCGACGTTCGGTCGTCGCACGAGTGGTGGCAGGTCGGATTCGACCGATCCGTCGAAGGCGGGAGCGAGCGCGACGACACGATCGTCATGGCCGAGAGCGTCGAGTTGGCGTGCGAGCTCGAGTGCGACGACCTCGGCGCCGCGTCGCTGGGAGCGAGTGACGAGATGCAAGATGCGCAACCGCGACATGCTGCCATGACGCGGCCCCTGGCCCCCGACTGCGCACCGGCGACAGCGGATACCGTGCCAACATGGGTGCGGATCGCGGCGCGGTGTTCGTCCTGCCCACGCTCACGACCGGACAACAGGGTCCCGTCGCCGCACTGGTCAGCACCGCGGGATGGACGAGCGCGGCGGCGCGCGTGCTCGGAGCGGCCTGGATCGTGACGTCATCGGGCGTGCTCACGGCGAGCGACGCGCGCGGGCGCGCCTCCGAGACGAGCCTGACCTCGCCGGCGGCGCCCGGCTGGCGCCGAATGGTCCCCGTCGGGGTGAAGACCGCGCTGAAGGATCTTCGCGAGCTGCGGCGCGCACGGGCATTCCGGGTGCCCGCCGACGGTCCGTGGCAAGGGCGAGACCTGGCGTTCGTCTGGCAACGCCACGAGCTGTTCCACACCGCAGGATTACGACTCGCCTCCGACCTACGCGTTCCGTCGGTGATGTTCGTCCCGGCGCCGCTCGTGTGGCAGGCGCGGCAATGGGGTGTTCGCCGGCCGGGATGGGGCCGCGCAGTCGAGCACTTCGGCGAGCGCGTCCCGTTGCGACAGGCCCACGTGGTCGCCTGCGGATCGGAAGCGGTCGTCGCCGAGGTCGTGCGGCTCGGCGTCGACGAACGGCGCGTCGTCGTCACCCGCACGGGAGTGGACACGGAGCTGTTCACGCCCGACGCGAGCGGCGCAGCCACCCGGGCGCGCCTCGGATTGGAGCAGCGGTTCGTCGTCGGCTGGGTCGGGAGCTTTCGGCGTTTTCACGCACTCGACCAGGCGGTCGCCGCACTCACCGGCGCGGAGAACGTCACGCTGCTCCTGGTCGGTGACGGACCGGAGCGCCCGCGCATCGAGGAGCTCGCGCGAAGTGCAGGAGTGCATGCCGTGTGCACGGGAACGGTCGACCATCGGGAGCTGCAGGGCTATCTGGCCGCGATGGACGTCGCGCTGCTGCTGGCGGCGCCGGGGGCCGCGTTCCACTACTCCCCGTTGAAGCTGGCCGAATACTTGGCGGCCGGCATCGCGGTCGTCGCGGCTCGGGCCGGAGAACTGCCCGACCAGCTCCGCGACGGGACCGACGCGCTGCTCGTGCCGTCGGGCGACACGGTGAGCCTCCGAACCGCGTTGCTGCGATTGCGGGACGATCCGGAGGAACGGGCCCGGTTGGGCAGAGCGGGACGCACCGCAGCCGTCGAGCGCTGGTCCTGGGACCGGTCGATCCGGGTGGTGCTGGATCATCTCGCCGATCGTGGCGGAGCGGTGTCCGGCGCCGGCTAGCATCTGTCGCCACGCCGGGCGCGCCCGCGCCCCCTTGGAACTCCCCGGCCGGAACAACCCTGCCTGGAACCCGTCGACAGGGCACTATGGCAGCCGCATCTCGAACTGCAACGGTGTACGAGCCCACCGTGACCGGCCTTCCCGAGCTACGGCCCTATCTGGCCTCGATCGCCGAGCGACGCCGGTTCATGTGGCATCTCGCGCGCACCGATCTGAAGGCCGAGCACTACGACACCGCGCTCGGTCAACTTTGGGTGATCCTCGATCCCCTGCTCACGGCCGCCGTGTACTTCCTGTTCCGCAGTGTCATCAAACCTTCGGGTAACGCGGCCAATCGCAACGCGGTTCTCTCCCATTTGGTGTGGGGCGTCTTCTTCTTCACCTACACCAGCAACGCGATCACGGGCGGAGCGAGGTCGGTCCTGCAGGGACGCAACCTCATCCTCAACGCATCATTTCCACGCGTCCTGCTGCCCATTGTCGCGGTCATGAAGTCGCTGCTCGATTTCCTGCCGACGATCGTCGTCTACTTCGTATTCCACGCGGTCCTCAGGCAGCCGTTCGGACTGTCGCTCGTCGCGCTGCCGCTCCTCATCGTCATTCAGACCGTCTTCAACCTCGGCCTGGGAATGCTGCTCGCCCCGCTCATGGTTTTCTACCGAGACACCGGCGGGTTCCTTCCCTACCTCACGAGGCTCTGGTTGTACGTGACTCCGGTGTTGTACAGGATTATCGAGATCCCGAAGCCGCTGAAGGCATTCCTGCGCTGGAATCCTCTGTACCCGCTGTTCGGCGCCCTCGAAGCGGTCTTCAACGGACGATTCCCGCCGGGCACGTATGTCCTCGGGGCCGCGGCCTGGGCAATCGGGTTCTTCGTCATCGGTGCCATCGTCTTCCTCGCTAGGGAACGCGATTTTGCCGTCCGCCTCTGACGTTGCGCCGGCGGTCCGCGTCGAAGACCTCTGGGTGAGCTTTCGCGCCACGCGGGAGCGCCGACCGTCACTGCGGGGCACGGTCGCGAACGTTCGCAATCGTGCCAAGCGCTCGATGCTGGTTGAAGCACTCCGCGGCGTCAGCTTCGAGGTGCCCGTGGGCTCCGTCTACGGCATCATCGGACGAAACGGTGCCGGAAAGACCACGCTGTGTCGCACGATCGCCGGCATTCTCCCGCCCACGTACGGACGCGTGACCGTCTGGGGGCACGTCACCCCGCTGCTCTCGCTCGGCGTCGGGTTCAACCGCGAGCTCACCGGGCGAGAGAACATTCTTCTCGGCGGGTTGACCGCCGGTCTCTCCCCCGAGGAGGTGGCCGATCAGGCGTGGATGGTCGAGGAATTCGCGGGGCTCGACGACGCGATCGACTTCCCGATGCGCACGTACTCGTCCGGCATGTTCGGCCGGCTCGCGTTCGCGGTCGCGGCCCATCTCAATCCGGAGATCATGCTCATCGATGAAGCGCTGTCCGCCGGTGACGCAGCCTTCAAGCACAAGTGCACGGAAAAGATCAACGAGCTGTGCGCACGTGACTGCACGGTCCTCATCGTCTCCCACGGGCTCGACACCATCCGCGCGCTCGCGAACCGGTGCCTCTGGCTCGACCGGGGAGCCCTCCGCTTCGAGGGCGCCGCACCCGACGTCATATCCGCCTACCTCGATGAGGAGCACATCGACGCATCCGATCCGTCGGCCTACGAAGACGTCTGATGGCCGAACGCCCGCGCAGCTGGGCGCGCGCCACGGCCCACTCGCTCCTCGGCCGCAGCTACACGCTCTCGCGGCGCTATGCGCTCGTGCGCATGGCGCGCCGGCGTGAGCCGCCGACGGTCGTCTTCTCGATGGGGAAGACGGGGAGCACGGCGATCGCCCGCGGGGTGCACGATGCGACGGGACGGCAGGTGTTCCAGGTCTTCCGCTTGGAGCCGAGGCGCCTACGCGAGGCCGAGCAGCGCTATCGGGCGCGCCGGCGCGCGGCGCCGACTCCGGGGGCCGACAGTTCGCGAGCCGTCGCGTTCCCCGGCGCGCACCATCTGTGGGAGGCCGACCATCTCGTCCACCACCCACCGTCGCCCGAATCGCCGTGGACCGTGATCACCACGGTCCGCGAGCCGGTTGCGCAGGCGGTCTCCGCCTTCTTTCACGCCGCGCGTCTGTCCGGTGCCCTCGCCGACGAGCCGAGCGTCGAGGCCATGACCGACCGGTTCGCGTCGGAGCACTGGGTGCGCGAGCCGCCGCGATGGCTCGAGCGCGAGTTCTGCCCCGCGGTCGGCATCGACGCCCTCACCCAGCCGTTCGATCCCAGCCTCGGCTACGGCGTCATCGAGACTCCGGCAGTTCGGCTCTTGGTGTTGCGCCAGGAGAGCTTCGCGCGCGCGCCGACCGTGCTCGCCTCGTTCCTCGGGCTGGTCGATCCCGTCGTCGTCCCCCGGCGCAACGACGGAGCCACCGGTCAGTTCGCTCAGATCTACCGCGGCTTCCTTTCGGCGGCACGGCTGCCGGAGCGACTCCTGGACGAGGCGTACGACTCCGAGTACGCCCGCCATTTCTATGCGACGGACGAGATCGCGCAATTTCGCCGCCGGTGGTCGACAGACGAGCGGTTCGGGGCGGTCTGAGCACTTCATGCGCCGATCCTCGCGTGTAGGCGCAGCAGCGGCGCGCATTACCATCTCGCAGAATCTCGAATGGCAGGCCGATGAAAGCAGGAGGGCAGACGGGTGGTCGAGGGGAACGGCGGCGACGAGTCGAAGCCACAGGCAACGCGAGCCTCGATCGGCGGCATGGTCAGGGACCCTCGTGATCGGGACGTGAAGACCGGCCCCTCACTCACCGCGTTTCTTCGCGATCGGCTCAGTGTCGCGATCAGTGCCTCGCTCGTCGCGGTGGGCATCAAGCGCCCGCGCAACGACGACGGCACGCTCGGGCCGCGCTCGTGGAAGCGTCTGGGCGCGTTCTTGGGGACGATCTTCGCGATCGCGTTCGTCTGGACCTCGATCCACGTCGTCCAACCCGGCACCGTCGCGGTCCCGGTCACCATCGGCCATGCCGGCAAGCCGATCGGGGCCGGTGTCCACATCACGCTCCCGTTCACGACGACATACGCGATGTCGACGCGCGTCCAGAACTACACGATGACCTCCAACATCGGCGAGGGCGCGAAGGGCAGTACCGACGACTCGGTGGCAGTACTCGGATCTGACGGCGGAGCCGCGAACGTCAACGCGACCGTTCTGTATCGCGTCAACCCGAAACAGGCGACGGTCGTGTACCGGAGCATCGGCAAGAGCTACGCCACGATCTTGGTTCGGCCATCGGCCCGGTCGTGCATTCGCACACAATTCACGTTGTATCCGATGATCGACGCGGCCACGATCGATTGGCGCAAGATCCAGTCCGATGCCGCATCGTGCCTGAAGGTGAAGATCGAGTCGCAGGGCCTGCTCCTCCAGGACTTCCAGCTCCGAGAGGTCACCCTCAGTGCCCAACTGCAGACCGCGGTGAACTCCAAGGTTGCCTCGCAGCAGAACGCGGAGCAACAGAAGTTCGAGCTCGCGACGGCCCAGCAAGGGGCCGACATCACCCGCATTCAAGCCCTGGCGACCGCGGACTCGCAGCAGATCCTGGCGTGCGGCGGAAAGGCCGCGACGGTGGCTCGCAACGGACTCGTCGCGCAGACCGTGATTCCCAACCCGATCGGCAACTGCTCGCAAGCGCAGTTGACGCCGGCGTACCTCCAGTTCACGTACATCCAGGCGCTGAAGCAGCTGGTCACGTCGCAGAACGCCACCACGATCATCCTGCCGTTCGACAAGAACCTCACGCCGCTGTTGAACGTCGGCGGCGCGGCGACGAGCCCGACCACCCCGTCGGGCTCGTCGGGCTCGTCGGCCCCGACCACGGTGACCGGTCCCTGATCGGCCACGCTCAGTGGGCCCGCCGGTCAGCACGTCCGCCCGATAGGGACGCACGAACACAGATGGCCAGTTTCTGGCTCGGATTTGCCCCGAGTTCGCGCCCTTGCGGGGCATTCCGTACGCGCTCCGAGTGGCGAAGGGGGTTGACGCTCTACGCTGTCATGCGCCAGGATCTGGGAGCGGGGGGAACGGGACGGGGTGAGCGATCTCCTCCGGAGGATCGCGCAACGGGGAGAAGGGGCATTTTCGTGGGTCGATTCTCGTCGTCCCAATCGCCGCGTCGGGTTCCTACGCCGCACCAAGCACTCGCACGGACCGTCTACGGCGTGGCTCAGGGCCGCGGTACTACGAGCCTGCGCGTTCTCGATGTCGGCGTCGTCGCGCTCGGGTGGCTCGTCGCCCTGGCCGCAGGATTCGGGGGCGCGATCCCGTTCGGCATCCGCGGATCTCTGCCGTACCTTCTGATTCCCGTCGTCACCCAGCTCGCCGTCAATCAGATCGTCGGACTGTACGGACCGGTCTGGCGATACGCCTCGGTCGACGAGGCGCTGCGCGTCTTCGCGGCCGGTGCGCTGGGAACGTTTGCCGCGACCTTCGAGCTGGCGTGGGTCGCGAACCTGCGTGGTGTCAGCCTCCCCCTCCTCAGCGCACCTCCGATCGCCGCGCTGCTGATCCTCGTCGGTTCCGGTGGAATTCGCTTCCAGGCGCGCCTATTCGCGCTGGAACGACAGCGCGCCGGCCAACCGAACCGGATGCGTACCGTCATCGTCGGCGCGGGAGACATCGGCGTGGCGCTCGCGCTCGAGTTGAACGGACGTGCGCTCGCCGATTCCACCGTGGTCGGATTCGTCGACGACGACGCGCAGCTCACCGGCCGCTCCCTCAGTGGGATCGCGGTGCTCGGTGCGACCCACGACCTCGAGGAGATCTGCCGGGACCTCCGCATCGATCGCATCCTCATCGCGCAGCCGAACAACTCGCGCGAGCAGCTGCGGGAGGTCGTCGAATGCGCGTTGAAGACCGACGCGCAGGTCAAGGTCCTTTCGCAGGGCACCGACTCGCTCAGCGACGCGCTCCTCAAGAACCTGCGCGAGCTCGACGTCACCGACCTCCTCGGCCGCGAGCACGCGCCGGTCGACCCGGCCGACATCGCCGACTACCTCGGCGGCGCCACCGTTCTCGTCACCGGGGCCGGCGGATCGATCGGCAGTGAGATCGCCCGCCAGGTGCTGCGCTACGGCCCGGCCCGCCTGGTGTTGCTCGACCGCGACGAGAGCCTCCTCTTCGAGACCGTGACCTCCCTCGGCAAGGCCGACGCCGTGCTCGCCGACATCCGCGACCCGGCCCGTCTGCGCGAGGTCTTTGCGCGGCATCGGCCGGACGTCGTCTTCCATGCCGCCGCGCACAAGCACGTACCGATTCTCGAGACCCATGCGGTCGAGGCCGTGCAGACGAACGTGCTCGGCACCTACACGCTCGCTCGGGTCGCGGCCGAATACGGATGCCGGCTCGTGCACATCTCGACCGACAAGGCCGCCGCGCCCTGTTCGGTGATGGGCGCGAGCAAGCGGGCCGCCGAGCTCGTCGTGATGGGAGTCGGAGCGGAACACCAGCTGCCCTTCGCGGCGGTCCGGTTCGGCAACGTGCTCGGCAGTCGCGGCAGCGTGGTGCCGACGTTCTTCCGCCAAATCGTCGAAGGCGGACCCGTCACCGTCACGGATCCTGAGATGACCCGCTACTTCATGACGATCCAAGAAGCGGTAAGCCTCGTTCTGCAGGCCGGGGCGATGGCCGAAGATCGCAAGGTCTTCGTGCTCGACATGGGTCAGCCGGTCAAGATCATCGACCTGGCACGCCAGATGATCCGCCTCGCCGGCTACCGAGCGGGCGAGGACATCGAGATCGAGATCGTGGGAACGCGAGCCGGCGAACGGTTGCACGAACAGCTCGAGGACGACGCCGAGTTCCGTTCCCCCACCTGGCACCCGTCGATCAGCGGCCTCACCCCGAAGACGTCGTCCGATCAGACGACGCTGCGGTCCTTCCTCGACCTGCTCAGCCACCACTGCGCCGAGGCGGTCGACCCCGTCGTCGCTCGCGTGCTCGAGGAGATGCTGATGGAGTGCGGGGTCCCGTGTCGCCTCGACGCGGCCAGGGACATGCGCCATCACATCGTCGAAGTTCGAACAGATCTCCCGGCCCAGACCACCGCCAAGGTCATCGACCTCACCGAGGTCGCCGGCGTCCGCCAGGTCCCGAAGTCCGCGCTTCCTGCCGTGCTGGGTGGTTCGCCCGCGTTCGCCCACGGGCTTCCGTTTGCGTGTCCCTCCCGTCCACCCATCGAAGAGGTGATGCGGCGGCTCCAGCCCTCGTACGAGCGCGGCATGCTCACGAACGGGCCGCTCGTCGCGGAGCTCGAGAATCGAATCGCGAAGCGCATCGGCGTTCGGCACGTCGTCGCGGTGAGCTCGTGCACCTCCGGGCTCATGCTGGTGTTGCAGGCGCTGACCGAGGGGCGCGGTCGCGTGGTCATGCCGAGCTTCACGTTCTCGGCGACCGCGCACGCGGCGGCATGGAACAGTTGCACGCCGGTGTTCGCCGAGTGCTCCCCCAAGACGTTCCAACTCGACCTTGCCCACACGGCCTCGCTCCTCGAAGGCGCGAGTGCACTCGTCGCGACGCACGTCTTCGGCGCACCCTGCGATCCGCAGCGCGTGACCCGGCTCGCCGCGGAATTCGACGTCCCGGTGTTGTTCGATGCGGCTCACGCGCTGGGGGCCGTCGCGGACGGGGCTCCGGTCGGCGGCTTCGGTGCCGCCGAGGTCTTCAGCCTCACGCCCACCAAGGTTCTCGTAGCCGGCGAAGGCGGGCTGGTCGCGACGAACGACGACGCGCTCGCGGAGCGCATCCGTATCGGGCGCGACTACGGAAACCCCGGCAACTACGACACCCAGTTCGTCGGACTGAACGCGCGCATGTCGGAATTCCACGCCGCCATGGCGCTGGAATCACTTCGCACCTTCGCGGGTTCGCTCGAACGGCGTCAGTCCCTCGCCGGCCTCTACCGCACCCACTTGCAGGAGATCCCCGGGATCGGGTTCCAAGAGGTGCCCGCGGGCGACGTGAGCGCGTTCAAGGATTTCACGATCACCGTGGACCACGAGCAGTTCGGGCTCACGCGCGACACGCTCGCGCATGGCCTCAAGGCCGAGGGGATCGACACCCGCAAGTACTTCGATCCTCCCGTGCACCGGCAGTTCGCGTATCGTCATCTCGCCGCCCAATCCCTCCCGACCACCGACGCCGTGGCCGAGAGCGTGCTGTCGCTTCCGATATTCCCCGACCTTCGCGACGAATACGTCGAGCGCGTCGCCGATCGGATCGGGGTGCTACACGCGCACGCGTCCCAACTCGACGCGCCGGGCGACGCGTCGGATCCGGCTTCCAGCCCTCGGGCGCTCCGCTTCGGCTGACGCCGCCCATCTCCCCACCGATCTCGGCCGGTCACACCTCGCTTCGCCACGACCGGGGTGAGGTGAACAAGGCGATCGCGGTACCGCCCACCACGGCGATCACCCCGGCAGTTGCCGCGAGCGCCGCTCCGGCGGAAAGCCTGCCGATGGCAATTCCCGCCGTCGTCAATGCCGCCTGAGCAATCGCCAACGCGCCGACGGCGCCGATCGTGGGCCACCCGCGATCGACCAGCTGGTCGTATACGTGTCCGCGATCGCCGCGCAGCAGCGGCCGGCGGGCCCGCAACCGCCGCAGGATCGCGACTCCGGTGTCGGCCGCCGCAACGCCGACGAAGAGCGTGGCCCCGGCCGCGACCGCGGCCGGACGCTGCAACGCGTCGAGCATCGACACCGCGAGCGCAGTGCCGATCAGATAGCTCCCCGCGTCGCCGAGGTACACGCGCGCCGGGGGCCGATTCCACACGAGAAAGCCGAGGAGGGCGCCCGCCAACGCAAGCGGGAGCACCGCGGAGGATCCGCGGAGCGCGACCGCGAAGCCCAACGCGGAGCCGACACCGACGATGGTCGCCAACCCGTCGAGACCGTCGAGCAAATTGATCGCGTTCAGCAAGAGCACGACGACGACGACCCCGAGAAGGACGCGCGGAAGCTCGTGGTGCGCCGGCACGAACGCCGCCGCGACGCCGATTCCGATCTCGACGAGGATCCGCGCCACGGGCGTCAGATCGCCTAGATCGTCCGCCAGCCCGAGGACGAACGCCATCGCCAGTGGTATGAGCACGTACGGGTGCGCGCCGGCGACCGGCCCGACGATCGCGGCCATGACCGCGGCGCCTCCCAGGTAGGGCACCGGACGATGGTGGACCTTCAGCGGACCGGGCCGATCCACCAGGCCGACCTTCGTCGCGATCGCCGCCGCCACCGGGGTCGCGACGACCGCGATGACGAATCCGACGATCAGGGCCACCTCAGAACCTCTTGGCTGACGCCACGATGCACCTCATCGGACCCGGAGCGACGGAACCCGGATCGCTCGTACGCGCGGACCGCCGAGATATTGCCCGTCGCGGTCACGACGCGCGCGGACGTCACACCCCGGTGTTGCAGCTCGCCGGACGCCGCCGAGACCAGCGCACTGCCGATTCGTCGACCTCGAGCCTCCGGCGCGACGGCGAGCGCGAGTATCTCTGCCGCGGCGTCGTTCGCGTCCGCGCGGCCGCCGTAGCGCCAGGTCTCCCACACGTGCCGCGGCGCCCGCAGGAGTCGTGGCAAGGCGACGGCACCCGCAACGAGCCCGTCGCGCGTCGCGAACTCGCGGTAGAACGCCCCCGTGCCGACGGCGCAGGCGACGTAGCCGGCAACTCCGGCCGGCGCATCGACGACAAAGGCGAACGCTCGCGGCGAGAGGACGACGCGCCGGTACAGCCGGCGGAGGAAGCGCGGCCCGAGGGTCACGAGAAAGCCCTCGGCGATGCAGCTCGCGTGGAGCGCGCTGATCGCGTCGACGTCGGCAACCGTCGCCCGCCGAGGCACCGCGGCCGATTCAGGTGCGGTCACGGCGCCGCCGGGACGCGCGACGACCCGCGCTCGTCGAGCAGGCGGTGATACGTCGCGAGCGTGATGTCGACGCACCGGTTGACGTCGAACTGCCGCAGCGCCTTCGCCCGTGCGGCCGCGCCCATCGCGCGGCGGCGATCGGGATCCGACGCGAGCGCGGCGATCGCCCCCTCGAGTGCAACGACGTCTCGCGCCGCGACGAGCAGGCCCGTTGCCTGGTCGTCGACGACCTGACGGCAGCCGCGGATGTCGGTCACGACCGCGGGAAGTCCCATGGCCGCGGCTTCCATCGCTGCTCTCGGAAAGCCTTCGCGATGAGACGCGAGCACGAAGACGTCCATGCCTCGATACAGCGCGACGACGTCGTCGCGTGCACCCAGCAACCGTACGCCGGCGGCCTCGGCCGCGGCGCGCTCGCGAGCGGAAAGGGCATCCGACTTCTCGTCGTCGTCACCACCGATGACGGCGAACCGCACGTGCGGCATTCGCGCGCGCAGCCGGCGCGCGGCTTCGAAGACTTCCGGGTAGCCCTTCTCTCGTACCAGCCGCCCGACGAGGCCCACGACGACGTCCGACGCGTCGCGCGCGCCCAGCTCGCGGCGAGCCCCCTCTGCAGCGCCGGCCGAGACCGAGGCCGGGTCGAACCGATCGAGATCGATCCCGTTGCCCAGCAGCGTCAGCTTCGCGGCGGGGACGCGTAGCCGGGCCAACGTCGCGAGATCCTCGGGGTTCTGCACGAGCTCGGCATGCGAGAACGCCGCCGCGACCCGTTCGAGACCGTAGACCAGCGCGCGCTTCGAGGCCCGATCGTCAGGGAGCGCGTACAACCCGTGCACCGTGTTCACGATCACCGGAACCGACGCCACCCGAGCCGCGATCCGCCCGTAGACGCCGGGCTTCGGGTTGTGCGTGTGCACGATCTCCGGGCGGAGCCGGCGAAAGATCCCGACCAGCTCGCCGAATGCGGCGACGTCCTCGGTCGGGGCCATCGAGCGCGTGGCGTGCTCGAGCGGCAGGTGGCGTACACCCCGACGCTCGAGCGCGGCGACGTAGGGACCGGGAGCCGAGACGCCGATCACATCGAACCCGGCCCGCACGAATGCTTCCAGCTGGGTCCCCAACAAGAGCTCGAGGCTGATATCGGTCGTGGTCACGTGCACGACCGTCGGACGCGAACCGCTCATGAACGCATTCCTGCGTAGCGCAGGCGATTCGCCGCCCGGCGCATCGTGTCCTCGAGTCGCATGCCACCCTCGACCTTGCAACGGAAGTACGACATCGCGTCGCCGACCTGGATCGGCGATCGCGCGAGTCGATGCACGTCGGTACGGCCGTACACGTTGGCCCGAGTACCCGCCAGCGCGGCTGAACGAAAGCGCTGCCGCACCGCGGCATCGGCGTCCGGCGATCCGAACACTGCCTTCGGGTAGGCGAAGTCGACCGCGGTGCGGCCGAGACGGTCGCCGATCAGGTCGATCGACCGGTCGAGCTCGTCGGCGACCTCGGCCGAAGGCAGGCGGTCGAGGAGCCGATGTCGGTGTGTGTGTGAGCCGATCTCGACGAGGCCGGTCGCACACGCGTCGGTCAGCGCCAGCCACGACGCCGGGCGTCCGCCGTCCGGAAACGCGGACCCGTCGTCGATGAAGGCGGTTGCGAGATAGATCGTCACCGGGATGCGGTGACGATCGAGGATCGGCAGCGCGACGTCGACGAAGTCGTCGGTGCCGTCGTCGAACGTCACCACGACGACCGGACGCCGTCGCGAGGAGGGGCGCGGACCGTCCAACTCCTCCAGCGCAGCCTCGAGGCAGACGACGTCGGTTGACTCGGTCAGGAACGCCATCTGCTCGGCGAAGATCGCGGCATCGAGATCGACCTCCGACGACGAGCGCCTCCCGACCCGGTGATACAGCAGCACCACGACGCCGGCGGAAGGCGCGCGAACCCGGTCCATCGTCGCCGCGGTGATCTTTACCGCGCGTCCGACCGCCCGCCTAGACGACGACACGGCCCGCGCCGGATGCCGACGCGGCCGACGACGACGCATGCGTCCCACTTGCAAGCGTGTCGCCGTCGTCATTTGCACGCGTGTGATCGAGGCAGAGGAGCACATACATGGCCGGCAACACGAGCGATCGCTCGCGCACGAGCAACCCGAAGTTCGCGAACGCCTGGAACGTGATCGCATACAAGAGCGTCACGGTCCAGCAGTAGAACAGGAACGGTGAGCTCCGCATCCGTCGCAACGAGAGCGCCACCGATTTTCGGCGGTAGACGATGAACGCGGCCAGCGCCAACCCCTCCAGCGACGCGAGGATCTGTAGCGGGCTGTCGACCTCCCACGGGAATGGCCGGAGCAGCACGGTCACCGCACCCTGCGGGAGGTGGAGCGGCGACAACGAGTTGCCGCCGTTGTTGAACGACGAGGATCCCTGGCCCGTGCTCACGGTCGTCGCGTCGAGCTCGGCCTGCACGGAGCCGAGGGTCAGCGATGGCAGGCCGAGCGACTTCGCACCCTGGCTCACTGCGAACACCGCGAGCACTCCGACCACGATCAGACCGATGGGCTTGACGAGCGAGCTCCGCGCCACCGCCGCTTTGCCCCGGCGCGGACTTCTCCCGACGAGGAACGCACCCGCCGCACCGAGCGTCACCAACGCGAGCAGGTGTGGCCGCACCACCCACATCAACCAGGCGCCCGGCGCCGCGACCGCGAGCCCGCGCACGAGCCGACCCTTCAGGAGATGCGCCGTTCCGAGCGCCGCACTGCCGATCCCGAGCTGCATCAACGCTTCCTTGCCGACAGACGACGGCCAGAACGCAATGCTCGGCGCGAAGAACACCAGCAAGAAGTACAGGCGGCGGTCGAGGAAAGGCAACGCCTCGGCGGCCGCTCGGTACCAGAGGTACGAGCCGACGAACGCCATGAGTGCGTACACGACGAAACCCGCGATCAGGTCCCGCCCGAACAGGTAGTACACGATCCCCGTGAACCAACGCAGGAAGTTGCTCTTGCGAACGTTGTCGATCTGCGGAGCGACGGCGCCGGCGTGGTGCAGCCACACGTCGAGAAACCGCTTCCCGAATTTGTCGTAGATCGTGGCGTCGCCGCCGTTCTCGAACGTCTTGAAACGCAGGATCGACGCGATCTCCTTGACGATGACCGCGATCACCAACCAGCGGCCGAGCCAGGGTTCGTCGGGATGTTTGCGCTGGAGCCGCGGGGCGACGGCGATCGTCGCGCACAAGCCGGTGACGGGAACGAGAACTCTCGACAACCGCGCCGAGGGGAAGTAGCGAACGCTGAGCACGAGCACGATCACCCCGACGACGGCCAACGCGGCCGCCATCACCCCCGGCGAGTCGGAATCGGCGACCGGGCGGGGATCGTCGCGGCCCGGCGGTGCACCGCCCGTGCCCAATCCCGGGTCGCCTCCGTCAGGCGGCCCGGCCGCGATATCGGGCGCACGCGGATCGCGCCACGGTTCGGATCGTCGGTACATCCACCACGAACCGCCCGGACGAGTGGGGTCGAGGGGTCCCGGCGACGACGACCCGAACGAGAAGTCGCGATCAGCTGAGTCGGGACTCATCGGCTCGCAGCGCGACCGCGACAGCTTGGACTCCGAGCCGCGCGCATCGCATCAGATGCCGTTCGAGCGATTGCCGACCATCACGACGCCGAAGGGCACCACGCCGGCCAGCTCGAGTCGCGCGGCGGCGGCGCGGGCTTCGGTCGAGGTGATCTCACCGTCGACGATGGCCCACAGCACACAACGCGTCGCCCACGCGACGATCGTCGCGTCGGCATCCTCGAGGAGCGCCGGTCCCGAGACGACGACGACGTCGATGCCGGAATCGCCCAGCGCCTGCAGCAGCGGCGGTAGCCCGTCGACCGGCAGGTGCGCCGGGGCGTCGCTCGACGGCGGTACGACGACGAGATTGGGAGCGCGATCATCACTCGCCAGCTGATCGGACAAACGACCGTCGAGCGTTCCCGCGTGCGCCGCGACGAGGAGCTCCGGGAAGGTCGACCCACCGTGATTCGAGGATGCGTGGCCGGCCACACCGCCATCGGGGGAATCGAAGCGCTCGGCGTACCACGCCTGGTCGGGCGTCGTCGCGATGAGCGCAACCTTCAACCCGAATCGCGAGAGCGCGGCCGCGTAGTTCGCCGCGACCTCCTCGTGCGCGTCGCCGTGAGGGGTGCTGACCATGATCGCCTTCGGCAGGCGGTCGGTCGCGATCGACGTCGCCGCCAGACCTCGATATGCCTCGGCGACGTTCGAGAGAGGATCGGACAGGACGGCGTAGTCGCTGTGCGTCGTCGACGGGACGATCGACAGCACGGGTGCGCCGAACGCGGTGGCCGCGGTACGCGGGTCGCGAATACGGCGATCGCGCCGATCGACCAGGACCGCGGCGGCGAGGCCCAGGGCCAGCCCGCCGAGGAGCCCCCCGGCCGCAGGCTTCGTGACCGAGCGCACCTTGGTCACGGGCCGCGCGGGGCTCTGGCTCACCACCCGGGCGAACGCGTCGGGCGTGACATCCGTCAGAGTCAGCGTCGCGATCTGCGTACCGATGGCGGTGATCTGATCGAGGAGCTGGGGCCGCTCGAGCGCCAGGTTGAAAACGTAGGTCGACGCGCCGTCGGGCACCTGCGGCGTGCTGCTCGCTGCCGAACTGTTCCCAGGAGAACCTTTGCCGGCCGCCGATGTTCCGAAAGATCTATCGAACCGGAAGATTCCGCCGTAGATCCCAGGCAGCAGCTTTGCCAGCTTCAGGTCGACGGTCAGCAGCTCCTGGTGCAAGAGATGCGACTTGTGAACGAGCTGCTTCTGCTCGGCGACGATGCGGTCGTGCGCACTGGTTTTCCGAGCGGTCGAGAACGCCTTGCCCCAACTCGTCGCAACCGTGCTCGCCAGGACGCGCGTCGGCGCGGTGACCCCGAGAGTGATGACCGAACCGTCCGGTACTACCTGCGCACCGAAGACGACGGTTCGACTCGGCGGGGCGAGCTTGGCACCGCGTAGCGCGGCGTTCTTGGTCGGCGTGGCGAGCGCGAGCTTGGCAACGCTCCCGCCGGTGGCCGCGGATACCGTCGTCGTGGTCTTCTTGCCGTTCGACGGGGCCTTGGGAGCAGGGGCCGCGATCTGGACGGTCACGACCGCGCGGTAGCGGATGGGAGGTTTGTCGCGCTCGCGCGTGAACACGAAGACGCCGACACCGATACAGGCGAGGAGAAAGATACCGGCCGCAAGCCTCCACCGCCGCCGGATGCTGCGGAAGATATCTTCAAGAGTCAGAACTCGCCCTCTCAGTCGCCAGCAGTGAGGAGGGCCGCGCGTCCTGGCTGCGCCGGCGTTCCACCCCCACGAACTCGGTCTCCGTTCCGGATCTACGATACTACTGTCCGTGGCACCCGCCCGTAGCAGCCCGTCGAGTGTCACAAATCCGCCCGTGCGCGTGTTGTGGCTGATCAAGGGGCTCGGCGCGGGGGGCGCGGAGCGGCTCCTCGTGCTCAGTGCCCGCCAGCGAGACCGGGTCGCCGTCGACCCAGAGGTCGTATATCTCCTCGCGCACAAGCAAGCGTTGCTCGCCGAACTGGACGAGGTCGGCGTGCGGGCGACGTGTCTCGGCGCCCGGGCGTCGTGGGATCTTCGCTGGTTGTTCGGTCTCCGCCGAATGTGCCGAGCCCGGCGTTTCGACGTGGTCCACTCCCATTCGCCGCTGACGACCATCGGAGCACGCATCGTGCTGCGCACTCTGCGCCGGCGCGATCGCCCGATCCTGGTGACCACCGAACACAACGTCTGGGGAAGTCATGCTCGCGCCACGCGGCTCGCCGACGCGGCGACGGCTCGTGGTGACGAGACGCACGTCGCGGTTTCCGAGGCGGTACGCGCGTCGATGCCGGACCGTCTGCGGTCCGAAACGAGGGTGATCCAGTATGGCGTCGACGTCGGGGAGATTCGCTCGGCCGGGAACGATCGTGAGACGGCGAGACGCTCGCTCGGTGTGGGGCCGGACGAGGTTCTCATCGGAACGGTGGCGAACCTGCGCGCTACCAAGGGCTATCCCGACCTCCTCACGGCGGCGCGGATCGTCGTCGATCGCGTCGACGATGCCCGATTCGTCGCGTTGGGCCAGGGTCCCATGCAGCGTGAGCTGCGGATGCAGGCCGATGCGCTGGAGCTGGGTGATCGCTTCCGATTCCTCGGCTATCGCCCGGACGCGGCGCACGTCATGTCGGCCTTCGACATCTTCTGTCTCGCGTCGCATCACGAGGGTCTGCCGATCGCGCTCATGGAGGCACTCGTGCTCGGCCTGCCGGTGGTAGCAACCGACGTAGGAGGCATCGCCGAGCTCGTGACCGACGGTCGAGATGCTGTCCTCGTTCCCGCAGGGGAAGCGCGGCGCCTGGCCGACGCGCTCACCGCGCTCGCGCGGGACTCGGCACGGCGAGCCGAGATGTCGTGCCGAGCGCGCGTCCGCGGCGACTCCCTCGACGCGGGGCCGGCGATTCGCGAGGTCGAGGTCCTGTACCGGCTGATACTCGCCCAATGAGCGCCCAGACCTCGATTCAGGTGCGGCCGGCGACCGACGAAGAACGTCCGGCGGTGCTCCAGCTGCTGCAGGCGTCCCTCGGCTGGAACCTCGCCGAGGGGCTCGCCGAGTACTTCGAGTGGAAGCACCTCCGGAATCCCTTCGGCGGGTCGCCGGCATGGGTCGCAGTCGACGGCGACCGGATCGTCGGGTTCCGCACGTTCTTGCGCTGGGAATTCGAGAACCGTGACGGCGCGCGCCTGCGCGCGGTCCGCGCGGTCGACACCGCGACGCATCCCGATTACCAGGGCAGGGGCATCTTCCGCCTGTTGACCCTCGCCGGCGTCGAGGCCATGACGGCCGAGGGGGTCCAGTTCGTCTTCAACACCCCGAACGACCAGAGCCGTCCCGGATACCTGAAGATGGGATGGCGTCAAGTGGGCCGGCCTTCCACCTCGGTACGCGTCCGCTCCCTGGCCGGCGGGTTGCGCATGCTCTCGTCCCGCGTCCCGGCTGACCGCTGGCCCCTGTCGGACGCCGCGGGATCTCCGGCCGTCGAGCTGGTGAGCGATCCGCGCGTCGACGAGCTGCTCGGCGCGCTCGCGCCTTCACGCGGCCTCCGCACGAATCGCACGCGGCAGTATCTCGAGTGGCGTTACGGGTTCGCGCCACTCGGGTATCGGGCGATCGCGGCCGGACGCGATCCGGCCGAGGGCATCGCAGTGTTCCGGCTGCGACGGCGAGGGCGCGCCGCGGAAGCCGCGTTGTGCGAAGTCATCGTGCCCCGCCGCGCGGCGCGCACGGCCCGCCATCTGGGGCGCGCCGTCGCCCGGGCGACCGGCGCCGACTACGTCGTGCGCCTCGGACGGGCAACGCCGGCCGGCTATCTCCCGCTCCCGCACCAAGGTCCGATCCTGACGTGGCGCGCCCTTGCGACGACGGCCGCCGAGCCGCCGCCCCTCGACGACTGGGAGCTCTCGCTGGGCGACGTCGAGCTGCTCTGAGCGCTGTCATACTCGCAACGCGAAACGCGCGCGAAGGTCGCCGAACGGCGTACGAGGACGATCCCATGGACATGACCGCCGAGGACGATGACTGACGACGATCGCAGTCCCGCTCGCGTGCCGCGGGTCGGCTCCCCGAGCAGCCGGGCGCGATTGCTCCGCGCGTTGCGTCGGAGCCGCGCCGCGGCGATCGTCCGTGGTGCGGCCGCGCGTCGCGCCGCGCTCACGGCGCGGCTCATCGCGCCGGATCGTGGCACGCAACGCCTTCGCAATCGGACGCTGCTCGCGCTGCAAGCCGCGCGCTCTCGACGCCGCGCGATCGCCGGCATCGAGGCGCTCAGCACCGAGATTGCCCAGCTGCCCGACCCGCCTCCGACGACCTCGAGCATCTCCGTCGTTCTCCTGATCGACGGCAGCCATACCGGCATGCAGCTCCCGGACGTGACACGGCCGCTCCCGGATGTGAGACGGCAACGCGAGGTGATCGCCGTGTTGCACGGAGAGAACGCGCGCGCGCCCAGCTTCGCGACCAGCGTTCTGCCGACGCTCGACGGCGAGTCGCTCGCCGCGGCCGCAGCGCGGGGCGCACGCCAAGCGCGTGGTGACCGCCTCTGCTTCGCCCTGGCGTCGAGCGAGCACCTCGGCACCGGGTTGCTCGCGCGCCTGAACGCGGCGCTCGACGGCGATACCGTCGCCGCCGCCGCGCAAGTCGTGCACCCCGTCCGCGCGCGCTCGCGCGCGACTCCGTACGACGGGCGCGTCCGGCAGTGCGGCTTCGAGCTCGCCGTCGACGACAGTGCACCGGTCCTCGTGGCGCGCGCCGCGGGCGAGCGCCCGAAGGTGTCTCCGCAGCCGACGCCGATCGCCGGCGCGTCGGCGGCGTGTCTGCTCGTCGACCGGACCGCTTACGAGACGGCCGGCGGACTGTCCGACTACGCCGACATCGACGTCGCAATGTTCGATCTCTGCCGGCGCGTTCGGACGCGCGGCGACGCAGTCGACGCGGTAGTCGCGGTCTCCGGCGCGATCGTGCTCGACCACCGTCCTGTGCCGAGCGCGAAGAGCCTCACGCGGCCGATCCCCCGCAACGCGCCCGCATGGAGGGACCTCGTCGACGACGCCGGACCGGCGCTGCTACGAGAAGCTGCGCCCCTCGCCGAAACCCGCCTTCGCATCGCGATCACTGTCGCCGCGCCGTCGCGCAAGGTCGCGCCCCGCTGGGGCGACTGGCACCTCGCCCGGGCGTTCTCCGACGCACTGCTTCGTGCCGGCCATGTCGTGCGCCTCCAGACGGCCGATGCCGCTGACGATCCGGCCGGTCGATCCTGCGACGTGCACTGTGTCGTGCGCGGGCTCGCTCCGGTTCGCCGAACTCGCGGGCAGCGTCACGTCCTCTGGATCATCAGTCATCCCGAGGCAATAGAAGTCGTCGAGCTGGACGCCGCGGACCTCGTCCTCGTCGCGTCGACTCGTTTCGCCGCCGCGCTGCAGACGCGAACACGAACACCGGTCGAATCACTCTTGCAGGCGACGGACCCGGTGCGGTTCCGCCCGGTTCCGCCGGAGCCCGATCACCGACACGACGTCACCGTCGTCGCGAAGAGCCGCGACCAATATCGCACCACGGTCGCCGACGCGATCGCGAGCGGACTCCGGCCGGCGATCTACGGCAGTGGGTGGGAGCAATTCGTCGATCCCGCGCTGATCGTGAGCGACTACGTCGACAACGAGGATCTCGCCCGCGTCTACTCGTCGGCCGGTGTGGTGCTGAACGATCACTGGGACTCGATGCGCGACTGGGGCTTCGTCTCGAACCGGATCTTCGACGCGCTGGCGTGCGGCACACCGGTGATCTCCGACGAGCTGCCGGAGATCGCCGACTTGTTCGACGGCGCGGTTCCGACCTTCCGCGATGCGGCTCAGCTTCGGACACTCGTCGACGAAGTCCTGGCCGATCCCGGCGCAGCTCGTACCCGAGCGCGTCGCGGTAGGGACATCGTGCTCGCCCACCACACGTTCGATCGACGCGCGCACGAGTTCCTCGACGCCTTGGCCCGTCACGGACTCGACGCCCCGCCGCAGGTCCGCCAGGAGCAGTCCGAGAGTTAGGTGGGCGCGCGGCCGCGCGCCCACCACCGCGATCGCGCCTCGTTGTTACGCGGTCGCCACCGTGAGAGATCGACGTCGAGCATCTTCTCGAGACGCGCGACGTCCTCGCGGAAGTACTCCCACATCTCGAGGCGATCGTCGTAGGTGAGCTCGTAGCGCGGAAGGGCCTTGACGTTGCGGTTGCTGAACCTGACCTTCGAGAGCTCCGGAGGCCGAAAGCCGGGCGACGCGCCGACGTGACGAAGTGCTGCTTCGTACACGCCGACCGGATCCGTTGCGATCTCGTCCTGCCAGAGAACCAGCAGACCGTTGCCGAACGCGTCGAGGAAGGGCTCCAGGCTCGCCGCGTACCAGCCGCCCGACACCAGGCAGAACCGATCCGTCTCGGGCGGCGTTCGCTCTCTCACCACGTCGACGAGGCGTGACTCCATCGGCAATCGTCCGCGCCGAATGTGGTGCACCATCGCCGAGTTCGCGCGGTCGACGGGATTGCGCAAAAGCGCGATGAGCCGGGTGTCGGGACAGAGCTCCTTCATGCGAGCGGCGACGCGCGCGGGATTATGCCGCCAAATCATGTAACCCGGTGTCGCCTCGCCGACGATCGGCTCGCCGTCCCAACCTTCGAACTTCTCGCGGTACCAGTCGAGGCCGTCCTTCCGAACGCGGTGTTCGACGTTCCAGAAGTGCAGCTCGGAACGGGGCGTGAAGATGTCCGGGTGCTCACCGAGGTTCTTGCGCAACCAACGGGTTGCGCTCTTCTGCGCTCCGATGATCACGAATCCCGGAAGCGGCGGCGAGGGTGTGCCCATGTCGGCAGGCGGATCGGCGGGTGGGCTAGCCGTGGCGCAGCCGTTTGAGGCGGCGCGCGACTCGGATCAGATAACTATGCTCGAGCGCTTCGAGTCGGCGCGTCGATCTGCGCAGCGCGCTCTCGGCGTCGCGCCGTCGGGTTTGGACCACGTCGAGATCAGCTTCGACCTGCGCGAGGCGAGCCCGAAGCTCTTCGATCAGGCCGACGAGACGATCGCCGACCTCCTCGAACTCGAGGTTCCTGGCGTGTAGCTGGTGCCCGAGCGACTCCCGCTCGCGCGCATTCTCGTCGCGTTGTTGGATCAGCATGGCGGCCTCGGTCGCCGCCGTGCGCAGGCGCACGATTCCCGTCCGGCGCTCGACGAGCACCGCTTGCTCCCACGGCGATGGCGGCGGAGGACCCGGCTCGAACACGTCGTGGGGGCCCGCCAGGTCGGCGAGGAACTTCACGTGCCGCTCGATCTCGACCGGCACGTCGAGTGCGTCGACGTTGTCGCGAGGCCACGTGTTGCGGCGCAGTTCGGGCTGGACGCGCGCGGCCGCGACATCGACGGGTGCATCTGCAGATAGCTCGTTCCACGACGCGAGTGCCGCCCGGATCGACGTCATCGTTGCGAGCGGAGCAGAGACGAGCTCGTCATAGCTGCTGACGTATACCGGCAATCCACTCAACCCCGCGAGCGTCCGGCGGTTGTAATCCGACCACAGGGCCAGCCCGGTCAGGATCGGCATGCCGTTTCGGAGCGCGAGCGACCACGCGACCTCCATGGGATCGCGCACGATCACCACGGCCGCGCACCGATCGAGCACCGCTCGACGCCAAAGCGGCAGCAGCGGCGCGATGCGCGGGTCCTTGATCAGCCAGCGATTCTTGGCGAGCCGGGTTCCGACGATCGACGCCGCGCGCCGGAAGTACGGCGTCATCAACGGCCCCAGCTCCCATCCGTCCGGAAGCTGAGGCAGGCAATCCCACGAACCGCCGAGCGCGGTCAGGATCTCGTCGTTGAGATCGCCGATCTCCTGCAGCTCGTAGTAGCCCGCCGGGTTCGCCGCATCGGCCCCCATCAGGCGTTCTGGCGCCCCGACGTCGAGTCCCAGCGCCTCCAGAGCCGCCGCGATCGCCGAAGTTCCCGAACGATGCATCCCGACGACGAAGACTCCCACGGCCATAGCAGCGTAATCGGCCCGAGCGCCACCCTGCGCCGGTGTCGGCCGCGCCGGTGTCGGGGACGCCGCGTCAGCGCCGCCGTCGGGGGGCGCGTCGTAGCAACCGCTCGCGTCGCGGTGGTTTCCCGATCGCGTCGCTCGGTTCGCCGCGTTGCGGATCCCAGATGGAGAGATCGCGGCCGAGCATCTCCTCGAGCTTGGCGATGTCATCCGCGAAGTACGAATACAGCTCCCGCCGTTGTGCCGCGGTCAGGGGACTCGTCTCGTCCGCGTCGGCGCGGGATCGATCGCGGTAGCTGAAACGCACCTGGTGGAGATCGGAAGGTGCCCAGTCCGGCCGCGCCCCGACGTGTTGCAATGCGCGGTCGTATACACCGCGTGCATCGTCGCCGACGTCGTCGTGGAGCACCACGAGAAGTTGCTCCCCGAACCGTTCTCGATAGGGCTCCAAGCTCTCCGCGTACCACCCGCCCGAGATCAGCCCCAGAGGGTCGTGGTCGGCGCGCGTCCTTCGAACGAGGTCGACGAGATCGGAGTCGCGGGGGAGCGCGCGGCGCGCCACATGATGCAGCATCGCCGAATGTGCTCGGTCGATTGGGTTGCGGAGGATCGCGATCAGCCGCGCGTCGGGCACGACACTTCGGACCCGTTCGGAGCAGATCGCCGGCTGATGGCGCCAGAACATGTAGCCGGGCGTCGCCTCGCCGACGATCGACTCGCCCGTCGAGCCTTCGAACTGGGAGCGGTACCAGGAGACGCCGAGGTCGTTGTACCGGTCGCGATTGTTGAAGAACTCGACCTCGCCCGGCGCGACGTAGATGTCGGGATGAAGCCCGAGATTGAACCGAAGCCACCGCGTCGCACTCTTCTGCGCGCCGATGATCAGAAACGTGGGAAGCGGTGGCTCGCGAGAACTCGTCATTCCGTGGATGTCTCGTAGAGGCCGCAGCTGAACCGCACCGCGCCGAGAGCACTAACGTAGCGCGTCATGGGAGGGGACGTCGCGGGTGCGGCCGGGCCGATGAGCCCCCCCGACCTCTCCGTCGTCGTGCTCGCGTGGGACAATCTGCATCACACGCGAGCGTTCGTCGACTCCGTTCGGGCCAACACCGACGTCTCCTACGAGCTCATCGTGATCGACAACGGATCGCGGCCCGACGCGGCCGACTATGCGAAGGCGGTCGCCGATCGCGCCGTCCTCAACTCCGAGAACCGCGGCTTTGCTCCCGGCATGAACCAAGGCCTCGAAATCGCTCGCGGCGAGTACATCGCGTTTTGCAACAATGACTGTCTCGTGCCGCCCTCGTGGGCGTCACGACTCGTCGCGACGGCTCGGGCGCATCCGCGGGCAGGGATCGTCGTTCCGGCCATCACGGCCGCATCGAACCCGGTGACGGTTCGCGACGAGCCCGGCGTCGACATCGCAGTTCTCGATTCCTTCTCGGCACCACCTGCGGCCGTCGTCTACGTGATGCACCGGGAGATGATGCTGGCGCTCGGCGGCTGGGAGGAGGAGTACGAGATCGCCAGCGGCGAGGACGTCGACCTCTGCTTCAAGGTGTGGGTGAACGATCTCGACGTGGTCTTCGACGAGCGGGTCCTCGTCGCCCACGTCGGCCACGCGACTGCATCGCGACTGGACGACTGGCCGCAGCTCTGGGCGGTCAATCGCCGGCGTTTCCTCGCGAAGTGGATGGGACGGACCGATCCGGCGCGGTTGACGTCATGCGAACCCGACCGCTTCGTCCGCAACCGCGCGACCGCGCGTGCCGTCGCCGGCTGGATGGACAAGTACTTCACGATTCGTGATCGCCAGCTCGAGCACGCGCGTGCTCGCGAGCGCTCGACCGGCCGGAGCCCGCGTACGCGTTCCCGCCGCGCGATTTCGGGCTCGTTGCGGCGGCTCCGCGGTGTCTTCACCGTCGGCCGCGCCGATCCCGCTCGCCCCGCCGACGGCCAACCCTCCGTCTGAGACCCGTCGCCCCCACTACCTCCTGTCGATCAGCGAGCGCCGGTGTTCTTTGCCCTCTTCGTCGCTCCGCGCGCCGACCGCAAGAGTCGGCGCGTCACACGCCGGGCACCCGCCACACCCGCGCGCACGACCCCCTCACGCTGAACGAGCGCGCGCGCTCGGCGCAGGCTGCCGGTGCGGTTCCCACCGCCACCGATGCCGGCGCCGACCCGCAACTCCTCGCCCTCGGGGAACCGCAGCCTCTCGTCATCCGTCACGGGGTGCGGGAGCGGAAGTCCGCGGATCGGGAGTCGGCGGCCGGCCACGATGATGAACGCAGGACCCGACGCCGCCTCGAGCACCTCGACGGGCGGCCCTTCGGTGAAGCGGTCGATCTCGGCGTCTTGCATCAGGCGGACCGATCCGATCACACGCTCCAGCGCAATGAGGAGCATGCCCGCCTTGACCTGGCGGCGACTGGGACCTTCGATGACGAACGCGCCGCGATTCGGACTGCGCGCGAGGAACGGATCGGATGCGCCGGCGAGCAGTTGCAGTTGTTCGATCCATTCGCTGCCGGAGGAGCCGCGACGGATCGAAAGCATCGAGATCCGGCCGCCGACGTCGTCGCCGGCGAGGATGTCGTCACGCGCCCGCCCGGGATCGACGACGCGCGCCACTCCGGTCTCCAGCTGCGCGTGCAGCTGCCGGTTGACGGCGCTCAGGGCGCGGAGATGGCGTCGGAGACGCTCGGTCTCGCCCTCCGGGGAAGTCGGGGCGCTCATGCCGTCTCCAGTCGTGCGAGGGTCGAATCATCCGTCGCGGCAGGCGACGCCTCGGCGCGATCGCGCGCCCAAGCACCGTGATAGAGCGCCGCGTACCGATGCACGGTGTCGGCAACGCTCTCGAGCTTCACCTCGAACACCCGGCGGCTCGTGCGCATGACCTCGTCGCGGGCACGGTCGAGACGCTCGATCAGCGCCCGGATCCCCGACGGATCCATCGGGTCGATCGTCCAGCCCACGCCGCAGGCCCGAATCCGCTCGCCGAGCGCGCCGTAGCGGGCACCGATCACCGGCAGCCCGGAGGCGAGCGCCTCGGACATCACAATGCCGAAGGTTTCCGCATAGGCACCCGGAAGGAGCACGATCTGAATCCCGGCTCGCTGCAACAAGTCGGGAAGGAATTCGTTGTCGTAGGAGCCGTGCGCACACAACTCGGGCGACGCGGCCTGCTTGAGATCGCCGAAGTGATGGATCTCGATCGTCGAGTCTCGGAAGGCCTCGGCGAGCTCGTTCACGACCTCGAGACCCTTCTTCGCCCAACCGAGCCCGACGAACGCGAGGCGGAGCGGCTCGTCGTAGATCAACGTGCGATCGGGCTCGGACGCGCGTCGCCCGAGGCGGATCACCGATCCGTGCTCGATGATCTCGATGCGCGAGGGGGCAGGCTCGTACACCCGCATGAAGTAGTCGGCGACGCTCTGGCTCGCGAAGATCCAATGGTCAACGGAGTCGATCCGTGCGGTCGCGGTGGATCGGAAATCGCTCAGGTACGCGCGCGAGAGGTTCCGGATCATCGGCGATCCGGGCATCGGAGCCTCCGCGATCGTCTCGAGACACCGGTCGCATGCCGACAGGTCTTCCGGAATGCCGCACGGTTCCAACTTCCGATAGAGCAGAGAGAAGTTGGGACATGCGAGGAAGAGGTCGTGAACCGAGCACAAGACCGGGCCCTCGAAGCCGGCGAGCACCTCGAGCGGCGCGAGTGAGTGCCCGATGAGGTTGTGTATGTGAACTGCGTCGAAGTGGAACAGGTCGAGCGCCATCCGCAGCGCCGCACCCGCGAGCTCGTCGTCGACGCGCGTCACGTGGCGAGGTCCGCCGGGCAACAGGTAGTGCTCCACGACCGGTGCGCCGTCAGGCTGGGCCCAGTACGTCTGGACCGCGAAGCCGGACGGCACGGGAAAGAACACCGAGAAGTCGAACTCGTTCCGGAGTGCGTGCATGAGCGCGTCGAGGAACTTCTCCGTGCCGCCGGTGTCGCCCGGCGCGCTGTGCATGATGTGCAGCACGTGAGGACGCTCCGGATCGCGCTCGTGCAAGGCAAGCTCCATTGCAGCGAACGACACGCGGGAGGGGTCCTGCGCGCGTTCGCGCGTGTTGGTCGGCCGGAAGTACGGGTAGCGCTCGTCGAGGAGTCGCGAGCCGCGAGCGAGACCCTCACTCTGCTCGTCACCGAAGGAGCCGCCGCCGAGGTGATACACGAACGTCGAGTCGTCGACCAGATGACGTAGCCCAAGGCGCGTCGCCCGCAGACAGAAGTCGACCTCCTCGCCGTAGCCCCGGCCGAACGTCTCCTCGTCGAGGAGACCACACGAATCGAGGGCCTGGCGTGTCGTGTACATGCAGAACCCGACTCCGGTGATGACCTCCGGCAACAGCCGCAACGAATTGCTCGTCACGAACCTCGCGCACGCGTCGATCTGCGGATTCGGACCCGCGAGCGCGAACGCGTCGATGATGCTCTGCGGCAATGTGCAGATCGATCCGTGACTCGTGACCGGAGTGACGGTCGCGACGTCGGGAACTGCGTTGGCCGCGGCCGCGAGCTGGTCGAGCCAGCCGTGGGTGACCGCGGTGTCGGCATTGAGGATCACGACGTCACCCGTTGCGCGACGGAGGCCTCGGTTGACAGTGCCGACGAATCCGAGATTCTCCGGGTTCCGTAGCAAGGTCACCGGAAACGGAAGATCGCGGCGTGCGAACTCCTCGAGACGAGTGCGCACGGCCGGCTCCGGCGATGCGTCGTCGATCAACACCAGTTCGAAGGCGCACTGGGTCCCAGGAGCGTGCCGCGCGATGCTCTCGAGGCACCGCGTCAGGTCGTACACCCCGCGGTATACGGGCACGATGATCGTGACCGGCGCCGCGCTCACGATTCTCCCTGGTAGCGCGCCCAACCGAGCAGCCGGTTGACGCTCGCCCGGCATGCGGGCGAACCGTGCACTGTGTGCGACCACCGCCGAGCCTCGTGCGCGCCGAGTGCCCGCTTGCCGTCGTCGCCGAGCAACCGGGAGAGGGCCGCAGCCCATCCTTCGGGTTCCTCGTATCGGGACACCACGAAGTCGTTCGCGGCGACACCACCCATGGCGCGCCGCGCCGGCAACGGCATAACACTCGGAACGCCGGCGAAGCTCGCCTCGATCAACTTCCCGAGGTCGTCGACGAGCTCGCCGCAGACGATACGCGGCGTCCAGACGTGGAGCGCCCACCCCGCGAGCGTTTTCGGGTCGGGCGGCGACGAAGTCACCGAAACCTGACGGTGGCGACGCAGCGCGGCCGGAAGGCCGTCTTCGTCGCCGACGACCTCGACACGCACGTCGTCCCGATCGGCGAGCACCTTCGCGATTCCCTGCGCGGCTGCATCGAGGTAGTCCCCCACGGCTTCTCCGGCCGAGCCGACGTACCACCCGACCGCCGCGCCCTCGCGCGGTTCCGGCGCGACGCCGGCGTTTCGCAACGCGGCCGCGCGCGGCCGCGTCAGCATCGCCGGGATCACGAGCGAGCGGACCGGCAATTCGCGCAGCGCGGTCCGGACAGCCTCCGTCGGCGTCAACACGAAGCCGCAGTCGATCGCGAGCTGCACCACCTGAGCCGCGACCGCGGGTGCGCTCGATCCGTCCTTGCTCGTCGAGGCAGGGCTCGCCGAGGCAGCCGACGGATCGACGTCGAGCACCGTCGCCCGGCCCGTCGCGGCGCGCTGCTCGAGCAGCTCGGTCACGGCCGGCGACCCGTGGGCGCCCACGAGCACCACCAATGTCGCCGAGGCCGCCCCCGGAGGGATCCCGTGCTCCTGGGATACCTGTGCCACCCCGACCCCGGAAGCCTCGAGCTGATCGACGAGACCAACCAGGCGCGCCGCCGCGGCTGGGCTCGGCATGCCCGTGACGACCGCACACGTCGGGCGGGCGGCGGGCGCCCGCCAGCTCTCGCGAACGGCTTGTCGCGACCCGGCGACGTCG
This sequence comes from Acidimicrobiia bacterium, assembly GCA_038323195.1. Taxonomy (GTDB): domain Bacteria; phylum Actinomycetota; class Acidimicrobiia; order IMCC26256; family PALSA-610; genus PALSA-610. Next base: position 83,319 of record JBBQGQ010000001.1, read on the forward strand.
GCGGCCGCATCCGTCGGCGGCGCCGGGTGCGGACCGGCGCACAATCGCCCCACGAGCCTCGCCAGGTTCGGAGCGCCAACCCGCGAGCTGATCTGGGCACGCACGCGTCCACGGGCATGTTCGATCTGCCACGAGACCAGTCGTTCGGTGATCGCGGGTTCGTCGACGAGCTCGATGATGACGGTCGAGCGGTCGGAGCGACACCAATCCGCGGCTGAGGCAGCCGCCCCGCGGTCGAGGGTCACGATGACGTCGGGAGCAAGCGCACCGATCGACTCCGCGCCGGAAAGACACGGCCGAGTGAGGTGGAGCCCGTCGTCGGCCACCAGCAGCGCCAACCGCCCTTCGACCTCTCGTCGGACCAACCGGTTCACCATGCGACGGGCCCAGTCGGCGACCGCCGGGTCGATCTCGGTTGCGGCGAAGACCACGACCGGCCGACGCGGAAACGGCGGCCGGCCCCGCTCCGAAGCGACCAGCAACGACCCGAGGGGCGCCCACGGATCGTGCACGTGTGCGCCGCGGTCGATGACGAACGACCCGTCCACCCCCACGAGGCCATCACTCACCTCGAAGCGGACGTTCGGCCGCAGCAGCACCGCGCCGCGCACCGGCGCCGTCGACGCAATACAGCCCGAGAGCGGTTCGAGCGAGCGCCACTCCGCCTCGACGCGATAGCTCGCGCCGGGCGGGAGCTCGCCCACCTCGGCCGCGACGCCCTTGACCTCCGCGGGCAAGCGGTCCAGCTGGCGGGTCAGGCGCTCGCGGGCGACCTCGTCGATGACCAGTCGCTCGGGAACGACCAGCCGGCCTTCCGTCAAGTGCCCCCCACCCGTCGCCCGGATCGCGCCCGGTCCCAGCATCTGCCTCGCTCCGTACCAGCCCTACAGCGTAGAGAGAACAGGGCAACCGATGCCAGCGGCCAGAGGAAGTCCATCACGGGCAAGATATGGTTCTTTGCTCTTCGACGGTAGACCCAAAGGAGCCTGGCGAATGGGCGAGCGTGAGCTGCCGCTTCCCACGTTTCTGATCATCGGCGCACAAAAGAGCGCAACCCGATGGCTGCGGCTCAACCTCGGGCTCCACCCCGGCATCTTCACGGCAGCCCGGGAGATCGAGTTCTTCAACAGCGCCAAGCGCTTCGCAGACCAGGGCACGACCTGGTATCGGCAACAATTCGACGGCTGGGAGGGAGAGTCCTCGGTCGGCGAGGCCACGCCCGGCTACATGTTCTGGCGACACCGGCCGGCCGTCATGGCCGAGCGGATTCAGCAGACGCTCCCCGACGTGCGGCTGATCGCGATTCTCCGCAATCCCGTCGACCGTGCACAATCGGCGCTGATCCACCACATCGAGGGCAAGGCGCTTCCCCCCGAGACCGAGCTGGTCGAGTTCGTGCACTCGTCCCCGCCCGAGCGTGAGCGGCTCGGCATAATCGCCGGCGGTTGGTACGCGGCAAGTCTCGAGCCCTTCCAGGCGCGATTCGGCGAACGCCTGCTGGTATTGCTGCACGACGACGCCGACGACGATCCGCGGGGTGTCTACGACCGCGCGGTGCGTCATGTGGGCGTGCAACCCGACGTCTTCCCACCCGAGCTCGAGCGCGTCCGCTTCAGCTATCAACAGCGGCCCTCCGGCGACGTGCACGCCCCGCGCAATATCACCTTGGATCAGCGCCGCGAACTCTTCGAGACGTTCTTCGCAGACGACATCCGCAAGTTGGAGGAGATGATCGGTCGCGACCTTTCCTGCTGGAACCCGGAGCGCGCTTCGGGTTGAACCGGTCGAGGAGTGACGGGGTGCGAGGACAGGTGCTGATCACCGGCTCGAGCCGCGGCATCGGGCTCGAGCTGGTTCGCCAGTACGCCGCTGACGACTACGGCGTCCTTGCAACCTGTCGGGATCCGGAACGGGCGGACGAGCTGCGCGCGGTGCGAGGTGCCGTCGCGATCAAGCGCCTCGACGTCGCCTCGGAGAACGACTTCAACGCGCTGGTCGCCGATATCGGTGACCGGCCGATCGACGTGCTGATCTGCAACGCGGCGGTGTTCGGCGGAAATCGATCGCGCTTGGCCGATGTCGACTGGACCGCGTGGCGGGTGGCACTCGAGATCAATCTCCTCGGAAGCATGCGGGTCGCGCTCGGCCTCTGGAAGAACGTTGCCGGCAGTGACGGGAGAAAGATCGTGTTCGTGTCGAGCCGGGCCGGCTTGCCGCGCGAGGCGCGACCGAAGAGCTCCTACATCTATGCGTCGAGCAAGGCCGCACTCAATTCCGCGGCCCGGGCGCTTGCCCTCGATCTTGCCCCCGAGGGAGTGACGGTCGCGATACTCAACCCCGGCCACGTACGAACCGGAATCGGCGGCGCCCGCGCGCCCATGTCACCGGCGGAGAGCGCATCGCGGATGCGAGATCGCATCCGCGATCTCACGCCGGCGGACGCCGGGAAGTTCCTGCACTTCGACGGCAGCGATCTGAAGCTCTGACACGGGTCACGAAAACGACGGGACCGGGCGTCAGGGTCGGCCGCACGGGGCATTCGACGGCTGACGCGGTGTGATGTCGTAGATGGCGCCGTCGGGCCGGGTTACCACGGGAGTGAGCCGCAACTTCGTCCGCAGCTGTGCGGGGTCGTACATGTAGGGCCGCGGGTTGGGCAGGAACCACACGAGCTGGACACCCTTGGGCTGGCATTGGACAAGCCGCACGAAAGCAGGAAGCGCGCCGGTTTGGTCGGCCGACTGGAAATGCGTCTTCTCGATGCTCGCTCGAACGTGCAACCCGGTGAACAAGCTGATCGCCGGGGCGTCGTTGCTGTAGGTCGGAATCGAGAGGTCCAGGTGCGGGACCTCGCGCATCAGCTGCGAATCGTGCCAGCGCGGGCTCGCGTATCCGCCCGCGCCATTTTGCGCCGAGTCCACCGACCGGGCCGCGAACCACACGACGCTCATCCCCACCCACGCCAGCGCGACCGCAGTGATCGCTCGCCGAACCGATGCGCTTCGGACGACCGCTCGGAGTCGCTCGTACAGCCATGCCGCCAGCACCACAACGGGGACGAAGACCGGGACCAGGAGTCGCGTGTTGATCGCCGCGAACGCGACCACGGATGCCGACCCGACGAGGTACACGACGTAGACCACGACGAGCGCCGCGAGCGGCAGCAGCGATCGCGCTTCACGCGCCGACCAGCCGTCACTGCTCGTCAGCGCGACGATTCCCGCCACGACCGCGCCCAACACCACAACAAGCACCGCGCGGCGCAGGATCGACGGCGCGGCGTCGGTAGCCACCCACGTCGAAAGCTCGTTGGCTACTCGAGAGACGTTCTTGAATACCGACGCCGACGCGCCCGCGCGCGGACCGAGTGCGCCGCTCCCCGCCTGGAGGTTGCGGATCATCCAGACGAGCGGGATGCTCAACGCGGCGATCGCGAACCCGGCGCCGCGCGCACATGCCGACCAGGGGCCGCGCCGCCAGGCCGCAACGAGGACGACGAGCGCTCCGATTGCGACCAACACGACGCCCGCGTAGCGCAGATAGAACGCGGCCCACGCCAGGAGAATCATTGCGCCGCTCAGGACGCCGTGACGAGGACGGCTCAGGACTTCCTCGGCGACCAGCACGAACGCCAACAGCACCGGAAGGAACAGGTGCTCGCTGAGTGCCTTCTCGTAGATCTCGAGCAGCACGGCCGAGCATCCGATACTTACCGTCGCGGCCGCGCGTACGCCCTCGGAACGGACGTGACGGCACAAGACGACGTAGCCGAGAACGATCGTTGCGACCAGCGCCACCGCGCTCAGCCATCGCGCCGCGTCGATTGCGTGTATGCCCGCGTGCTCGCCCAACGAGAGCACCCAGGAGTAGCCGGGAGGAAAATCGGTGATGGCGTGGCCGTTCGCCGTGTAACCCGCGCCCATCGCCAAGCTGCGCGCGCCGTTCACGTAGGTCACCGAGTCGGGCGTGAGACCCATGCCGTAGCGGAAGGTCGCGACCAAGGTCCCGGCGACCCCGGCGACGACGACGCCCAACAAGACATATCGCGACGACCCGACCATCCGTCGCCCGGCATCGACGCCCTGGGCAGGGACCGAGCCTCTGACCTCGTCGGAATCGATGGCTACCCCGTCCACAGCGCCCACAGGGTACGTCTGATCCGAGAGATCACGACGTGGCACAACCGTTCGGGTCGAAATCGCCCGTCACGCGGTATACGGACGCGGTGCCGGCTCGGACGACCACGGTTGCCGCGGCTGCATCGGAACGGGTCCAGCTCGCGGCGGCGGGCTCTCCCGCCTTGGCGTTGTTCGCGCTGACGACGACGAAGTCGTAGTGGCCGGCCGCGAGGAGCCGTCGCCACTCCGGGCAGCTCCGCACTTCCGAGAACTCGCCGTGCGGCCCCCGGTGACCGATGTACTGCACCTCGTTCGAAAGGTCGGACCCGACCAACGGATACGAGATCCCCAGCCCGGCGAGCGCGATCCGCGCGTGCGATACGTTCCGAACCCACCCGTACAGCGCGGCGAGCTCCGTGCGGGGCGCGCTCGCATACGGCACGTCGTGCTTCACGTTGGCGTAACGATGCTCGAGATACGACCGCTGGACCGCCCACCCCGCGGTCGCGACGACGAGTAGCACGCATGTGAGTGAAGCGAGCAATCGGCGCGTCCCCATCGACGATACGAGCGCGACTCCACCGACGATCGCGAACGCCGCAAGCGCGAGCGCCAACGCGGCCGCGAACAGGCTGACCCGCGACCTCAGGGAGTACACGAGGTCGTTCACGAGCGCGATCGCGAGCAACGCCGGAAACGCTCGTCGGCGGACGACCGCAGACCTCGGCAAGACGCGCGGCAACAAGAGCAGTCCGAGCGCCAGGGCCGGGAACGCGAACCGAAGGTCGCTCGCGAACAAGAGCGGACGGCCCTTCGGCCCGCCCGCTCCGAAGGGGGTCACGAGGTATCCGAGAAACGAGGCGATCCCCACTGCACCCAGCATGCGCACGACGCGATCTCCGCGCACGAGCGCCAACGCCCAACCGGCTGCCGCGAGACCGACGACCACGGGCCACGCCCAACCGAAGGAGTCGTGCATTCCGGGCAGGAACCACGACCGCCACACGTGCACGTCGGCGAGGTAGTGCGCCACGGAGTACGAGCGGTATGGCTGCGTCAAGCGCGGCGTCGGGAACGACACGGGTCCGACACCGAGATGCAGCGCCGGAACCGGATTTCCCGTGGCAACGAGGTTGCGCACGTACCAGTAGCCGCCCGTGACCACCAGCCACGGCACCCACACGCGTGTGGTCTTCAGACGGTCACCGCGCGTCGCGCTCGCGATCACCCCGACGGTGAGCGCGACGACGGGGACGACCATCGTGAGCTTGGTGGCGAGCGCCATTCCCGACGCCACCGCCGCCAGAGCAGTCGGCGCTCGCACGCCGACCCCGTTCAGGCCGAGCCCGTTCAGGCCGACTCCGTTCACGAGCAGAGCGATGCTCGTCAAGAACAGAGCAATGGCGGCGAGGTCGTTCGTCGCGCGCCCTCCGTCGAACACGACGAACAACGGAGACGACAACAGGATCCCCACACCCGCGAGCGTCGCGACGCGGACGCGGAGTTGCGGGTGAGCACACCAGGCGGCGAGAAGGGCGAGACCCAGCCAGCCGAGGTTCACGACCGGCGAGACGACATCGCGCCGGAACGCGACCATGCCCACGGCATGAACCAGCTCCGCATTCGCCGGAAACGCGGAATTGATGTCGGTGAACGTGAAGTACAGCGAACTGACGCGCCCGGTCTGGAAGAAGTGCGCTGCGAATGGGAGGTGGTAGTTGAGCGAGTCGTAGCCCAGGACTCCCGTTCGGAGCGCGCCCACTGATTGCGCAAGCCAAGGAATCGCCACGATGAAGGTCATGGCGAGAACGATCGCGAGCTTCGAGCGCGGTCCGAGCCTCTGATTCCCCGTCACGACGTCTCGACTCGACCGTGCGCGGTCCTGCGCGCCGCGGCGTCGAACGGACGCCACGGCCAAAGCGGCGATCAATGATCCCGACGCGGCTGCGACCAGTGGTCCGCGCCGGAACTGTCCGAGGGTCCCGAGCAGCTGCGCGATGGCCTCGAACAGCGCGACGGCGACCACCGCGTCTACCAGCCACGCCTGCGGGCCCGACCAATCGGGAAGGAGACCGGTGCGGAATCGACGCGCCACCAGCCACAGCGGCCCGGCAATCGCGAGGAGTACCACGAGTCCGAGGACGTAGCTCTCGCCGCTCACACCTCTGCCGTCAGCTTCCCGCTCCCGGTTTCCGCGTTACCAGTCTCGCGGTCGGCGATCGGTTCCGTCGCGCCTCGATTCCATCCGCCGCGCTTCGCGCCGACGCGTCTGCGCGACCACGAACCAGAGCGCCGCGCCGATGAGGCCGACCGCGATGAGCGCCTGCAGCGGGTCCTTCTCCGCGTCGATGTGCACGAAGAAGCCCAGGATGGCGAACGAACCGGTCACGCGACGGCATCCCTTCTCGCAGTCGGAGGATACCGCCGCGCCGAGCACTGTCGTGATCCGTTCACGGTCTGGGGCTCACTCGGCGTGCGATCTCACCGAACCGGCTCGCGAGCCGAGCCGGGAGATGTGGGCGGATTCGGCGCCAGCTCCAATAGGCACCTTCGACGGAGCGCGTCCGCAACATCCCGTTCTTCGCGAAGAACCGCCGATTGCGGGCGTCCTCGCGATCGCGAGCCGTGAAGTAGCGATCCATCCATCCGGCGGCGGCGCGCGCGATCTCTCGGTTACGCGCGAAGCGCGCCGGATCGCACGTCGAGAGGAACGGGACCTCCGCGTCGCCGGTCCACTTGTCGAGAAAGTGCCGGCGGTTCCTCGCCCAGAGCTCCGGCCAGTTGTCGAGGCGCGACGCCGAGCCCTTGCCGACATGCCGCACGAGCACGCGCTGGTCGTAGACGATGTCGAGATCGTTCGACCAGACCTTGAAGCACAGGTCGACGTCTTCGCCACTCGCGATCTCGTACTCCTCTTCCCACGCACCGAGCTCGCGGATGCGGTCGACGGGCGTCACGTACACGATCGCCGCCGGCGGCGCGGAAAATGGCGGAAGCACCTCGACCGCGGTTCCGGGAGCGGTCCGTACGTTCACCAGGTTCCGCGCGCTGGTGACGGCGGGGACGACGATCGCCGCATTCGGATGGGCGCGGGCCGTCTCGATCAGCCGCCGGGCCCAGAGCGGAGGCAGCTCGGTGTCGTTGTTGCAGAACGCGACGTAACGGCCCCGCGCCTGCGCGAGACCCTGGTTCATCCCGTGGGCGAAGCCGAGGTTCGTCGTGTTCAGGACCACACGGTCCGCGGCTGCACGAGCGTAGTTGGCCGCCACCCACTCCGACCCGTTGTCGACGATGACGAGCTCGTACGGCACGTCGGTGTTGCGCCGAACCGAGTCGACGAACATCTGCGAGAGGACGAGGTTGTCCCACGCGAGTACGACGACCGAGACTTCCGGCTCCGCAGGGACCGGGCACGGCGGCGGAGGTGGAGCCGCCACCGAACCTGCGCACACACCGTCGAGCACCTCCGCGAACTCGTCCGTGCGCCGCTCCCAGTCGAAGTCCTGTTCGACGACCTCGAGCCCGTTCGCGGAAAGGCGCGCCGCGAGCTCGGCGTCGTCGAGCAGGCGTCGGACCGCGGCGGCCATCGCCGGCGGGTCTCGCGGCGGCACGACGAGCGCGGTCTCGCCGTCGATCGCGTACTCGCGGCATCCGCCGTTGTCGGTGGTGACGAGCGGAGTGCCGCACGCCAGCGCCTCGAGTCCGGGCTGGCAGAAGCCCTCGAACCAACTGCCGACCGCGAAGACCCGGGCGGCCGCGTACTCGCGCCCGAGCGCCTGCTGATCGAGGTTCTTGCCCGCATACCGCCGGACGGGCACCCGCAGCAGGCGACCCGCCTCGACGATCGTGTCGGTGCCCTTCCACGTGCGCAGTTGCTCGCCACCACAGAGCAGGGGGAACCGCTTGCGACCCGGATAGGGATGAAACATCTCCCGATTGACGCCGCCGAGCTGCACCGTCGGCCGGTGCCCGGTCTCGCCACAGATCTGGTCGGCGGTCCAGTTGCTGTTCGCGAGCTGGAGATCGACGGGTGCCCGCAGGCTTTCCCAGCTGCCCTCCTTGCCGTAGAGATGGGCGTAGTGGAGCGCGTAGAACACGCGTCGCCGGGCCCGCTCGAAGCGATCGATCAGGTGCCATTGCGGCTCGTGGTTGAACAGAATCACGTCGAGCTCGTCGGCGAAGCCCGCAGTCATCGGCTTGACCTGCGCGGCGCACCGCATCCAGGTACAGCCCAGATCAACGCCATCGGGGAGATAAAACGTGACCTGGTGGTTGCGATCCACGAGCCGGTTCGCAAACTCGACCATTCGCCGAATCCCCCCGAATCGGCCGAGGTGCGGCTCGACGAAACCGAGGCGCATGCCCCGCCCAGGATTCGTCATGCCTCGTCACGCTAGTCGGGGTCACGCTACTCGGGCCGTCGCGGGGCCCGAAACCGTGACAAAGCGGCGTCCGCCCGGACCGCGCGCGTGGACCATCACTCGCAGGTTTGCTACAACATGGACCCTTCATCTCATCACCCGATGGTTGCAAGGAGCACGGAATGGCGAAATCATCGAGCGGCACCGGATGGCGACAGCGGTCGTCCGGCTTTCTCGCCGGGATCGCCGCGGTCGTGCTGGTCGTCGTGCTCGTCGGCGGGATGGCGATTGGTTACGAGATTGAAAAGAGCCGGGTCAAGAGCCCGAAGCCCGCCGCCGCGGCGAAGAAACCTGCGGCCAAGCCGGCCCCGATCCGCATCGTCGGCACCGTGAGCGCGGTCACGCCGAACGTGATCACGGTCGCGCCGACGAAAGGCGCGGCTCGCAAGGTAACGCTCGAGAAGGCAACGGTCGTCGTGAAGGCCGGAGCAGGCGCCGCGACCGATATCGCCGTCAACTCGAGAGTCGTCTTCAGCGCCGCTTCGTTCACGAAAGCGAAGGTCGTCATCGTCCTCGCGACGACCGCGCGCATCGGCACGAAGGTCACTGCGGCCGACGCGACCACGATGACCTTGCTGAACGGCGGGAAGGTGGCGAAGCTCACGATCACCGGCGCGACTGTCAACAAGACCGCGCCGGCGACCGTCGCGTCGGTGGTCAAGGGTTCCAAGGTGATGGTGGGAGCCACGCGCACCAAGACCGGCCAGGTAATCGCAACGGAGATCGTCGTGCTCCCGAGCGACAGCACCTTCTAGTAGATCGAGCTGGATGACGAAGCTGCCCTCGCGTGACTGATCACGATGACGCGCCGGACGACGGGGGTGGCACCGGCGGGCTCGACTACGGGCGCCTCTACGAGTTCCGCTTTCGAGATGTCGAACAGCGGGATCGCCAGACCGTCTGGAACGAGATCGGGCCCTTCGTGTGGAAGCGAATGGGATGCCCGCATCGGGTCCTCGATCCCGCCGGAGGGCGCGGCGAGTTCGTGAACTCGATCGCGGCCGACGAACGCTGGCTCGTCGACCTCGTCGACTACCCGCACCGCCGGACGGCGCCCGGGGTCAAGGTCGTGATCGGCGACGTGCTCTCGCTCGACCTTCCCCGCGACTACTTCGACGGGATCTTCGTCTCGAACCTCCTGGAGCACCTCCCCGACCCCGACGCCGTTGCCGGGTTCCTCGCTCGCATGCGCGCGACGCTGGCCCCGGGCGGCGTGCTCGCGATCATGGGTCCCAACTTCAAGTACTGCGCACGCGAGTACTTCGATTGTGCCGACCACCTGCTCGCCTTGACGCACGTCTCGGTCGAGGAGCACCTGATCGCCGCCGGCTTCAAACTGCAGGAGAGCATTCCGCGGTTCTTGCCCTTTTCGTTCCGAAGCCGCTTGCCCGCCTCGGCTCGGCTCGCTCGCCTGTATCTGCAGATCCCACTGCTCTGGCGGGTCGCCGGGAGCCAGTTCCTGTTGCTGGCGCGCTGAAGCGACTGCTCCTGCACACCCCTGAACCCTTCCAAGTCGTGGACGTCCTTGCTACCGTCTGTGGTCGAACACCCTGGTCGTGTGGGGCAGGGGACGAGGGGACAGCAGGGCATGGGCTTTTCTCGAGACGTAGTGATCGTCGGCGGTTGCGGCCGGGTCGGGCTTCCGTTGGGCCTCGCCCTCGCCGAGTCCGGCTTGGCGGTGACCCTCTACGACCGTGATGCGTTCGCCGTCGACCGGGTGCGCGCGGCCAAGATGCCGTTCTTCGAGCGCGAGGCAGATGCGGCCCTCGAACGCTTGATCCCGACCGAGCGACTGCACGTGACTACGGAGCCACAGTCCGTGAGCCAAGCCGAGCATGTGATCGTCGTCGTCGGCACGCCCGTCGACGAGCACCTGAATCCCGATCCGAGCAGCGTGCTCAACGTGATCGAAGGGCTGTTGGACCAGTTGCGCGATGGTCAGCACCTGGTCCTGCGGAGCACCGTGTATCCCGGCGTCACGGCAATGGTGGAGAAGCTGCTCAAAACCGCCCACCGCGCGATCGACGTGTCCTTTTGCCCGGAGCGGCTCGCCGAGGGTCGGGCGCTGGAAGAGCTGCGCGCGCTCCCCCAGCTCGTGTCGGCTCGCACCGAGCGCGCCGTAGGGCGGGCGGAGCAACTGTTCGGCGGCGTCTCACCGAAGCTCATCCGCCTCGAAGTCGAAGAAGCCGAGCTCGCGAAGCTGTTCACCAATACGTGGCGCTACATCAAGTTCGCCGCCGCGAACCAGCTCTTCATGATCGCGAACGACTTCGGGCTCGACTTCGGGCGCATTCGCTCCGCCTTGAAGGAGGACTACCCGCGCGCCGCCGACATGCCCGGCCCGGGATTGGCCGCCGGGCCGTGTCTCCTCAAGGACACCATGCAGCTCGCGGCGTTCAACAACAACAACTTCACCCTCGGTCACGCCAGCATGACCATCAACGAGGGCTTGCCGATGTACATGGTGGCCCGGATCGAGCGCGAGTTCGACATCGCCGAGATGACCGTCGGGATCCTCGGCATGGCGTTCAAGGCGGAGTCCGACGACACGCGATCGAGCCTGAGCTACAAGCTCAAACGCCTACTGCGCTTCCGCGCCGCGCGGGTACTGTGCACCGATCCGTATGTGGTGACAGACCAGGAGCTCTGGCCCCTGGACACCGTGCTCGCAGAATCCGACCTCCTCGTCATCGCGACGCCGCACGAGGCCTACGCCGGCATCCAGCTCGACATCCCGATCATCGACATCTGGAACCTGCTCGGCCGCGGCGAACGCGTGTGACCGATCTCATATCGGTCGTCGTCCCCGTGTACAACGAGGACGAAGCGATCGTCGCATGCCTCGACCGGCTCGTCGGGGCGATTAAATCTCCGTTCGAGATCCTCGTGGTCTACGACTCGAATGACGACACCACGCGCGCGCCGGCCGAGAAGTACGCGCTCGAAGACCCGCGAGTAGTACCCACGCTGAACACCGCGGGTCGCGGCCCGGCCCACGCAATTCGCTTCGGCATCTTCGCCGCCCGCGGTGATGTCGTCGTCGTCACGATGGCCGACGGATCGGACGACCCGAGCCAAGTCGACGAGCTCGCACGTCTCGTTCACCGAGGAGCGGTGGTTGCGGCCGCGAGCCGCTACATGAAGGGCGGCCGGCAGATCGGCGCGCCGTTCCTGAAGTCGAACATGTCGCGCTTTGCCGGGCTGTCGCTCTGCTATCTCGCACGAGTGGGGACCCACGACGCAACGAGCTCCTTCAAGGCGTACGACCGGGCGTTCGTGCAGCGAGTCGGCATCGAGTCGACCGCGGGATTCGAAATCGCGATCGAGCTGGTCGCGAAGGCTCGACGCCATCGCCTGCCCGTCGCAGAGATCCCGACGATCTGGCGCGAGCGCACGACGGGAGCGTCCAACTTCAAGCTGTGGGCCTGGCTTCCCCGCTATCTGCACTGGTATCGGTACGCATTCGGATCGAGGATCACGTGAGCACCATCGTCGTGAGTGGTTCCGCCGGTTTCATCGGTGGCTATCTCGTTCAAGAGCTCTTGGAGCGCGGCCACGAGGTGGTCGGGATAGACAACTTCTCGAAGTACGGGCCGGTCACCCGGTCCTACGACGACAACCCGCGGTATCGCCTCGTCGAGGGCGATTGCCGCGACGTCGGCCTCATGACCGAGCTGATCTCCGACTGCGATCATTTCGTCGCCGGCGCGGCAATGATCGGCGGCATCTCGTACTTCCACGCGTACGCGTACGATCTTCTCGCCACGAACGAGCGCATCCTCGCGGCGTCGTGCGACGCCGCGATCTCGGCGTTGGGCAGCGGTCGTTTGCAGAAGGTCACCTACCTGAGCTCTTCGATGGTGTTCGAATCGGCACCCTCTTGGCCTTCGTACGAGGGACAGGAGCGCGAGATTCCGCCGCCACTGTCGTCGTACGGCTTCCAGAAGCTTGCAGTCGAGTACTTCGCGCGCGCAGCCTGGGACCAGTACAAGGTCCCGTACACAATTGTGCGACCGTTCAACTGTGTCGGCGTCGGTGAGGGGCGTGCGCTCGGTGACGTCGAAGTGCTCAGTGGAAACGTGAAGCTCGCGATGAGTCACGTCGTGCCCGACCTCGTCCAGAAGATGGTCAAAGGTCAGGACCCACTTCACATCCTCGGCGAGGGAGGCCAGGTCCGCCACTACACCTACGGCGGCGATCTCGCCCGCGGCATCGCGATGGCGATCGAGCACCCCGACGCCGTCAACGACGACTTCAATCTCTCGACCGCCGAGTCGACCACAGTTCTGGAGTTGGCCGAGCTCATCTGGCGGAAGATCCGGGGCACGGATGCCCCGTTCCGTGTCGTGTCGGATCCGGCGTTCGAGTACGACGTGCAGCGGCGCGTCCCGGCGACCGAGAAGGCCAAGCGCGTGCTCGGGTTCGAGGCGACGACGAGCTTGAGCGACATGCTCGACGAGGTGATCCCCTGGATCGTCGCCGCCGTCGACGGCGGACGGATATGACCGATCAGGCGAAGCTCGGGTCGCGATGACCGAGCCCCACTACTCCTTCGTCGTTCCCATCCTCAACGAGGAAGACACGCTCCACGAGCTGATACGCCGGCTGCAAGGGGTGATGGACTCGCTCGCGGAACCGTCGGAGGTCGTCCTGGTCGACGACGGGTCGACGGACCGTTCCTTCGACCTGATGCTCGAGCTGCACCGGAGCGACCCGCGCGTCAAGGTATTGCGACTGACGCGAAACTTCGGCCACCAGATGGCGATCACCGCGGGACTGGATCACGCCGTCGGGCGGGCGGTGATCATCATGGACGGAGATCTCCAGGATCCGCCCGAAGTAGCGCTCGAGCTCATCGTGCGCTGGCGTGAAGGTTACGACGTCGTCTACGCGGTTCGCGACACGCGCGCAGGTGAGTCGTGGCTCAAGCGGAAGACCGCGAAAGCGTTCTACCGCTTGATGGGTCGGTTGGCCGATATCGACATCCCTCAAGAGACCGGCGACTTCCGTCTCGTCGATCGTCAAGCGGTCGACGCGGTCACCGCGATGAGGGAACACCGTAGATACCTTCGTGGCATGTTTGCATGGGTCGGCTACCGCCAGACCGGTATCGCCTACGAACGCGACGCTCGATACGCGGGTGCGACGAAGTTCTCGTTCGGACGGATGCTCGCGTTCGCGATCGACGGGATCGTCTCCTTTTCGGAGGCGCCCCTTCGCATCGCGCTGGCCGGGGGCTTCCTCGTCTCAGGATTGTCATTCCTGCTCGGTGTCCTCGCGGTCGTACTGAAGCTCTCGGGGTTGTATACCGCGCCGGGATGGGCGTCGATCGCGGTAGCTATCGCCTTCTTCAGCGGAGTCCAGTTGAGCGTCACAGGTGTGATGGGCGTCTATGTCTCGCGCATCCACGAAGAGGTGAAGCATCGACCGCTCTACCTCGTGCGCGACTCGCTCGGACTCACGTACACGCACGCTCACGGAGCTGGCGTACCCCACCAGCAACTCGACCTGTTCGGCGACGTGGGCGCGACAACAACGTCCCCGCGATGACCGACTTCGATACGTGCGCGGACGGGTACGAGGACGCGATCAATCAGTCGATCGCCTTCTCACGTCAGGGTGTCGCGTACTTCGCCCGCAGAAAAGCGACGCACTTGCTCGACATCTGTCGCAGGCACGTCGGCGATCCCGAGGCGGTCTCGGTGGTCGATGTCGGCTGCGGCGTCGGGCTCGCCGATAAGCACCTCGTTCCGCACGTGCGCGAGCTGCACGGTGTCGACGTGTCGGTGGGGGCGCTCGAACAGGCACAGACACGCAACCCCGGCGCGCACTACCAACCGTGTTCGACCGAGTCGCTGCCGTTCGAATCCGAGAGGTTCGACGTGGCGTTTTGCGCCTGCGTGATTCATCACGTCGAGCCCGACCGCCGCGACCAGTTCGTCTCCGAGCTGCATCGGGTCGTGCGGCCCGGCGGGCTGGTGCTGATCTTCGAGCACAACCCCTTGAACCCGCTGACCCGATTCGCGGTGAGCCGCTGCGACCTCGACGAGTGCGTCGTGCTCCTGCATCGCCGCGAGGTGTGCGAACGGCTCGAGCGGGCAGGCCTTCGCCCGGTCGAGCGTCGATTCATCGCGTTCTTCCCGCGAGGGGACGTAGGGGTCATCGCACTCGAGCGCGCGCTGGGCTCCGTTCCCCTCGGGGCGCAGTACTACGTCGCCGGACAGCGCGGGTAGCCGTCTCCGCTGCCGTCAAGGGGTGCATCGTCATCCGCAAAGCGTCGGCGGTGTACTGCCGGTCGTCGAACTGGGCGTGATGCGCACGTGGAGGGGCCCGGCCTGGACGACGAAGGTCGACGGCGTGAACGGCTTGGGCGTGGACGGCGCACCGGTGACGGGAAGATAGACAAGGCTCGCGGTACCGCTCTGCAGCGTGATCGTGTCCCCTTGCTCGAGCACGCGCGACGTCGGGCCGAGCAACGCGTGGCAGCCGTGCGTCTGTGGAGTGGTCGACGGCTGGAGGGCGAGGTCGATGGTCTCTCTCGAGACGGCGGCCGGCGGGCGCCGCCCGGGCGCGGGAATCCGACCGGACGGCAAGCCGTCGATCAACCAACCGATCGTGAGTTCCGGACCGAGCTCCAGCGAGCGCGGGAGTTGACGCGCGATCGGCAATCTGGGCGCGGTCAAGATGTACGGCCGTCGCGCGCGGACAATTGCCGACCGGTTCGGATAGTGGGCAAGCTTGTCGATGTTGCCAGGCAGACCAACGAGCAAGAGCGCGAGCATCACGACCGTCGCCTTCTTCCAGTGCCGGATGAGGGTCTGGGCACCGAGAGCAACGGCCGGCAACACCAGTGCAGCGACGATGTGGACATAGCGCGACGTACGCGCGTGCTCGGGACCGAATCCGCTGCGGAGCAGCGCCAAGCCGTTCGATTCACCTGAGCGGTAGAAGCCGGTAACCGTCAGGAACGTAATCGCGCCCGCGAACATGGCAAGGGGCACGGCGGCGCGCTGCCGAAAGGCACGTCGGTTCTCGGATACGAACGCGACGCCGAGGCCGACGACGAGCACGAGCGCGAGCGCGATCCCGACGCCGGGGAGCTGACCCAACCCGCGAAACGTCGCGCGCAAACCGACTGCGACGAAACGGATCACTTCCGTCGGCGAGTTGGCGTGGTAAAGCGCGGGCGTCGTCTCCTTGGGCGCCAAGGCGAGCCACGACAAATAGATCGCGCCGAGCGGAGCGGTGTGCAGCAGCGCGACCCGCCAACCTCGTCGCAGCAACGCTGCGAACCCGACGGTGATCGTCATCGACACCGCGACGCCCGAGCACATCATGCCGGCGAGCCCGAGGAGGAGGCCGAGGCCGTCGCGGCGGTCGACCGGCCCGTCGTGGTCGGCGAGCAGCAGGTGACCCAAACCGAAGGCCAACGCGCCGACGAACGTGATCTGGAAAGCGACGAGGATGTTCTCCGCGCCCGATCCCAAGAACACGAAGAGCGTCGCCGCCACCGTCGACAACCATGGTCCGACCCCCGCCCTTCGCATCACGGTTCTCAACAGCGCGGCGACGGTGAGGTGCGCCAGGATCACCAGAGCTTCGTACGGCGCGATGCTGCGCAGACCGAACAACCACCACATCAGCCGATACGCGAGGATCGGCAGCGTCGTCCAATGTTCGAAGTGCGCACGGAACAGGTCGCCGGCGTTGCCGCCCGTGCGCGCGGCGAGGAAGTCCCAGTCGTCGAGTTGGAACCATGTCCCCCGGTCCCACCACAGCATCAGCGGAAGGGCGATTGCCTCGATGGCGACAAACGCGAGAAGCGCACCCCGAGCGGCGAGCACCCAACGCGGCTGCGGCAGCGGCGAAGGCGACTCCGCGTCTCGGGGCGGCGAGGAACCCACGTCCGACGTCTCCTCGACGTTGCCCCTAGCGCTCGTCACTCGCTTGCCCTACCTAGGTCGGCCGAGTTGTTTCGGTCGGCCGAGTATCACAGACGGCCAGATCGGCTGCCCAGCCGCGCAACGTATCGGCGCGCGACGCCCGCCCCGATCCCACCAGACCATCCGCGTATTCCGTGGAGCGTTACGACGTCGAGGGTTCGGGGACGTAGTCCCAGTGCCCGTTGAAGCCCTTGCGCGTGTACGCGACGCTTGATGGCCGTTGGATGGGTGGTGACGCCGATGCGCCCATCCACGGGCCGAGAAAGTATTGCCCGACGCCGACGCCTGTCCCGCTGCCCATGAGACCGGGCGGCTTGGTATTGAGGTAGTCACGCCAGAAGCGTTCGGAGAAGAACAGTGCACAGTTGTGGAGATGGACGTACTCGTCGAAGAACAGGTAGCCCTGCAGTGCAAGGTGCGGCCACAGGTTCACGATGCAGTCGTGCATGCTCGATTTCAGGTCAACGTCGATAAAGCAAAAAGCGATCGGTTCGGAATGGTTCGGTAGGGTGTCTTTGAACCAGCCTTTGCGAAATTGACAGCGTTCGATGACGCCGTACTTCCGAATGTTGTCCTGTACCGTTTCGAGGGATCCCTTGAACGAGCCTTTCACCGCCGGCTTCATCTTGTCTGCAGCCTCGGGCGCCGGAAGTCCCTCGAACGAGTCGTAGACGATGAGGTCGCGTCCGACGATGTCGCAGAGGATGCTCAGGTTCGTCGTTGTCCCCCCGAGCCAAGACCCACACTCCACAACGGCACCCTTTATCTCTGGAGGGAGTTCCAAGAGTTTCGCGGCCATGGCGAAATGGGCCTTGTAGGACACGCCGGTCCGGACGTGTCGCCAGTTGCGGTAGATGCGAAGACCGAGCGCCAGCCTCTTGCGCCACGTCATCCCGTAGCTGGGATGGAAACGTCGGCTCGAGAACAGCATCACCACCGCAACCGGAAGACAGGCCCGCTCGTAGAGTGAACCGAGCCGTGCCATTCGCCCGGCACCACGCGCGTTGCGACGCTCCCCGATGCGTGCACGGCTCTTCGACACTCGTTGGGTCGAAGTACGCAGTTCCTCGTCACTGCCGGTCATCTCCCCGAGCATAACGGGGATAGTCTTCTCGGGGATTGGATGCGGTCAGCGCGGACACAGGCCGAGCAGATCTTCGACGCAGATCTTCGACGCAGATCTTCGACGCGATGCGCGATGTCGTCATGACCGAGTTGCGAGGGATGCAGCGCGTCGGACATGAAGCCGCGTTCGTAGGTCGCTCGGTAGATCGCCTGTTGTTGCGCGTCGCGCAATAATCCAATCGTCAGAACTTCGCGGTCACACGAACCGGTCGCCGCGCCCGACAACCTCGCCGAACCTGCGGAGACAACCGACACGATTGTCGTCCCGCGGGGAACATTGACTCCCCTCAGCGGCTTGTCCACGTCGGTCGGTCGGAACGATGCCGACGACGCTCGCACGACGTCGGATCCGCGGATTGTGACCGCATCGTCGACGCTACGGTGCGGACGCGCCTCGAAGGGAGCCGTCGATTCTCCACGTGCCCCGGAAGCCGGCCGAAGCCCGGAGACCGGACCTCTCGGACAGGGCTCGCGCCCAGCGCTCCACCCAGCCGACACGCTCGCCGAGGTCTCGAGATTGCCCGCCGTCCCTCGGGTAACCGAGTCACCGATGCAGGCCACGGTAGGAGCGGCATTGTCTCGACGGTCCCAACGCGTCAGTCCCAGCCGGTTCCGTCCCTCGGCCGAGGACACGCCGTCAACACGGCTCACGACGCGAACCGCCGCTTCGAGATCTGGATGCCGCCCGATTCGGCCCTTATCGGCTCGACGCGCATCCAACCATGCTCGACCGTCCTCCAATCCGGATGAAACGGGCATCGTGGCTTCGCCAAATGCGGAGTTCTCGGGGCTCCGATGCGCGAGCCGCGGAACGCATCGGGGCGGCTAGGGTTCGAGCCCTTGCAGGTCCCGCACTCCACCCACATCGCCGAGACGCTGGCCCAACGCGTCGCAGGACGGTACGCCGACCTCCTGCCGCGAGCCGAGCACAGCATTGTGCTTCCGCCCGAGCTCGTCGCGGGAAAGCGTGTCCTCGTCACGGGGGCCGACGGGTTCCTCGGGCGCAGGATCGCGGAACACCTCGACGCCGCCGGCGCCGAGACGTACTTGACGGATCTCCCCGACCTCGACATTACGAACGCGGAGCTCGTCGATCAGACCATGCGGCGGCTGCGGCCGGAGCTCGTCATCCACCTCGCGGCCATGAAGCACGCGCCAGTGGGCGAGGTTCATCCGCTGGAGACGACACAGGTGAACGTGCTCGGCACGCACAACATCGTCGAGGCCGCGACGGTCGCAGGTGTTGCTCGGGGCAAGCTCGTCTTCGTGTCGACATGCAAGGCCGCGGCACCGGAAACCGTATACGGCGCGACGAAGCTCCTCGGCGAGCGGATCGCCCTACGCGCCGGATACTCCGCTATACGGCTCGGAAACGTGCTCGGATCGAGCGGTTCGGTACTCGAGACCTGGGTCGCCCAACGCGAGAACGGTGACCCGCTGGCCGTGTCACCGTGTCTGCGCTACTGGCTGACGCCGGACGAGGCCGTCAGGCTGAACCTGTCGCCGTTCCATCTCGGTCCCGGTCTCTACTACCTCGACGCCGGCGAACCGGAACCCGTCGAAGAGCTGGCGCGGCGTTTCGAGCCCGGCGTCGAGTTGCAACGCATACCGCCTCGCCTCGGCGATCGGCTCGTCGAGCGGTTCGTGTCGGACGGCGAGGTGTCCCAGCCGACCAAGATCCCGGGCGTGATGCGTATCCGCGAGGTGTGGGAAACGCCGGACGGGTTCTGATCCGCGGTTCAGTTGGCTACCTTCTCGTACAGCGCCAGGTAGTCGCGAGCGACCGCGTACATGGAGAAGTGGTCGACGACGAAGCGGCGCTGTCCCGTTCCGACGCGCCTCGCCAACTCGGGATCGTCGAGGAGCTCGTGGATCGCGTCGGCGAGGGCATTCGGATCGTTCTCGGGCACGATCGTGATGTTCTCACCCGACCGGAGCTCGAGACCGGGAAAGTTGTCGGGGCTCACGACCGACACGACCGGCACCCCCGCCGCCATCACTTCGAGCGTCGACGTCCCGAGTCCGAAGTAATGGAAGTCGTGAGCTTCGACGTCGGCCGCGGCGACGTAGCCGGGAACCTCGTCTCTGGCCACCTCGCCGGTGCACACGAGGTGATTGCGTACACCGAGCTGATCGGCCAGACGCAGGAACGTCTCGTCGAAGACGTGACCGACGACGAGCACGACCAGGTCGGGGTGCTTCGCGACGAGATGTGGCATTGCGCGAACGAGTGCGAGCCGATCTCGGATCAGCGGGATCACGTGTCCGATCGACAGAACGATCGGTCGGTCTCCCAGGCTGAGTTTCTCGCGTACCTTGCGGCCGTCGACGCCGATGAATTGGTCGGGCTCGACTCCGATCATCACGGTCGCGATGCGATCGTCGCCGACGCGGTAGCGCCGACGCACGTAGGAGTCGATCCACGTGTCGATCACGACGATCGTGGGCCGACCGATCGCCAGAAACGGTCGGACGAGGACCATGTCGCCGAGCCACAGGATCGTGCGCGCCATGCGATCGCTGTGCACGAGCGCCGTGTAGACCGTGAGAACGGCGGGGACCTTGCGGCGGCGTGCCCAGATGGAGCTCATCCACGTGAGGTCGAAGAATTGACCGCCCTGATGCACGACGTCGGGACGGAAGTCGTCGAGCAGGCGGAACAACCGCCGCAGGTTTCGCGGTGACAGGGTCCACGGGATCTCGTAGTTCATGCCGAGACGTGACGGCGGCGGCGACCAGCTCGGGAGGCGCACGACCCGATATCCGTCGCACCACTCTTCGCTCGCTGCCCCTCGATGCGCGGCAGTGATGACGAGCACGTCGTGGCCGAGCGAGGCGAGCTCACGAGCGAGACTCGCGGTGTGATGCGCGCTACCGCTCGGGCGCGGTAGGAAGAAATTGTTCGTCATCGCGATGCGCATGATGTCTCATTGATCCCGGGTCAAACGCGGTCGGACGGCGAACGTTCGTAGTTTACGCCGGGGGCGAAAAGCACGGCCAATGCCGCACCGCCAATGCCGCGCGCGTGTGTGGAGATTGTCTCGTACTGAGGCGTGTTGTCCCACTCGCGCGTTCTGCTCCCTTGCAGCCGTCGAGCGATGCCGAGGCCGAGTCGCGTCGGCTCGAGCTTCGTATCAGCGCGTCGTGCCCAACCGGAGCCCGCACTCGCAGACCGCGTCGGCCGGGCGGGGCCCTTCACGCGAGACGATGCGGCCACACCAACAGCACCAACCGGCGGGACGGGCCGGGTTCCCGACAACGAGCTGGTGGGCGAGCACGGCCCGCGTCACGACCGCGCCGGCACCCACCATCGCCCACTCGCCGATGTCGATCGGGCATACCACCGTCGCGTTCGCGCCGATCGATGCGCCCCTGCGTACAAGCGTCGGTGCCACATCCCACGCGAACCCGTGGGAGCGCGGGTGCCGATCGTTCGTGAAGACCGCGCTGGGCCCGACGAAGACGTCGTCGGCGAGCGTCACCCCGGCGTACACCGACACGTTGTTCTGGATCTTCACGCGATCGCCGATCTGCACGCCCGCGTCGATGAACACGTTCTTCGCGAGACTGCAGTCGCGACCGACGACCGCGCCTTCACGGATGTGCGCGTGATGCCACACGCGCGTGCCCTCACCCAGTGAGGCGCCTGCCTCGACGATCGCGGTCTCCTCGATGAACATACGCGAACGGTAGCAAGCGCTCAGAACACCAACGGGAGTTGATCACCTGGATAGTGGGACGGCGCGAAGAACCACGACTCGATCGCATACCGCTCGCGCGTCATTGCCTCACTGACAGCAGTTCGGTGCAAGAAGCGTTCGTCGAAGAACAACGCGTCGCCGGGTTCGAAGACCGGGCGAAGGATCGGTGCCTCTTCGGAGACCTGCTGCACGACCGGCTCACCGACCGACCAGTCGAACATCGCGCCGTCGGTTCCGGTCGGCAGGATGCCCTCCATGCGCCGGGGAACCACATCGAGCCCGGGCGCGTCGTCACCGCAGTGAGACAGCGCGAGCCAGAAGTTGACGGTGCGGATCCCTTGCCCCAAGAACGCGCCGTCCTGGTGCCAGTTCGTCCCCGACGTGATGGGCACTCGCCGCAGCGTCCACTTCTTCACCGACAGCGCCGGGCGCTCGCCCAGATAGCCGGTGAGCGGTCCCGCGAGCCCGATCTCGGCGAAAGCTTCGAGGACGTCGAACATTGCTCGGGGCGAGTCGACCGTCCACACACCCCCGCCGCGAGTGACCCATCTCCGCTCGGGTCCGAGGCTCAAGCCGGGGCCGGTCTCGAACGGCACGAACCACGGCGCGGTATCGGTGCCGGGCTCGCCCTCCCAAGTCGAGCACGCGTTCATCGCGGCCTCGATGCCGCCGGTCAGCTGGGTGACCCGCTCGGGAGGGATGAGCCCGCGTACGGCGAGGCAGCCGTGACGAACAATGCCGCTGCGAAGTGTCTCAGCGTTGAAGTCGCCCGCTCGAACTTCGGCAAGTTGAGCACCGGGAAACAAATCGGGCGCCTCGGGAGGCCACGCGGCGAGGCCCGGGCCGGCATCGACCTCGTCGAAGGCGTCGTGGCGGAGATGCACGAGTTGCCGTTCGATCTCAGCGCTGCGCGCCGAGCGATTCGCGGCGGTGAGGACATCAATCGCCTCGAGTCGGCGACCGCGGCTTGCCATGGTTTCGGCGGCGGTAAGCGCCTTCGCGATGGTACGAGTCGCCCGGCCTTGCCGAAGTGAAATCACTGCGTTTCCTTCCGCGTGCGAACCACCGCGAAAGGTTACAGGGGCGGGACAGCGTCGCTCATGGGGCTGGCGCAGTCCCCCGCCCGGGTGCCGGCGAGGTCGCGGGGCATCCCGCCGGATCCAGCTTCCTGTCGATCCGGAAGAGCCACACGTGCGCACCGTTGATCGACTCGGCGATGAGGAGCGTCGCAGCCGGGTCGGAGCGCGTCCAGTTCGCTTCGAGTGCGGGCTGTCTCGATGGAAAAGGGAACCCGGGGTTCGACGCGACGACGTAGTCGTACCGACCGTCGTTGATCGCCTGGCGCCACG
This sequence comes from Acidimicrobiia bacterium, assembly GCA_038323195.1. Lineage (GTDB taxonomy): Bacteria > Actinomycetota > Acidimicrobiia > IMCC26256 > PALSA-610 > PALSA-610. Next base: position 105,976 of record JBBQGQ010000001.1, read on the forward strand.
CCGCGCAACTTGTGATACGCGACGACTGCCGGTTTCGCGCTCTGTGCGCAACATATTGCACGTGATTCGAGAGATCGGTGCCGTAGAGCGGATATTGCGCGAAGAAGTCGACGATCGCGATTCGCGCGTGGTGCGTGGCTCGCGCCCAGCGATCGATGCGAGGCATCACAGGAGGATTCTTGTAGCGGTTGCTCAGATACGACTGCTCGAGGGGGAAACCGACTGCCAGGAGGGCCGCGAGGACGACACACGCCGCTCGGAGGGAATACGCACGCGATTGCCGCATTCGCCGCGCTACGGGTCGCAATGCGACGCCCGCGACCACGATCACGGCCCCGATGACGACTCCCCATACACGCGGCGATGAGCCAACGGTCGCCTGGCTGATGAAGGTCCCCGAGTTGTGCCAGATTGCCCGGTCGAACTGCGTCGCGACGAGAACCGCGCCGAAGGCCACGAGCAACGCCAAGCGCGCCGGACGGCCGAACCGCGAGGCGACGACCGGCAGGATCGCGATACCGACGACCAGGGCGGGCGCGACGTAGCGCACGTTGACGACGAAGTAGATCGGCCGCGCGCGTCCGATGCCGAGGATCTGAGGGCTGTAAAGGAAGGCGACGAAGCTTGCCAAACCGACGACCGCGACGACCCGGACGACCCGGCTCCGACCGAGCAAGGCGCCCAGCGCGCATCCGACGCCCGCGAGGAGGAGCACGGCCCACCACCCCGGCCCGAGGGCTTCCCGCAAGCCCGGCAACAGGTAGCCACTCCAGTCATGACGGTCGAACATGTAGTCGGCCACCCTCGACGCCCCGGGGAACGGGATGCTCGGGAGGTGGACAGGTCCGATCCCGAGCTTCAACGACGGCAAAGGGTTGCCGGTTGCCACCAGGTTGCGGACGTACCAATAACCGCCCGTGAGCGCGATGGCCCCGGCCCACAAGCCGGCCTGCCGGGCGCGTTTGCCGCGTGGCTGCAACCAGAGCGTCGCCACGCTGAGCGAACCGACCGCCGGTATCAGGGTGTACTTCGTTCCCAGCGCAAGTCCGGCGGCCAACGCGGCACACACGAATGCCCCTTGTATCGCGCGCCGCGGTTCTCGATCGTCCGATGCCGTCGCCGCGACGAGCAACGCGACGGCCGAGAGAAGCAAAGCCAGGCCGACGACATCGTTCAAGGCGCTCCCCGCGTCGTCGAGCACGAGTTCCGGGGTTGCCAGCACTACGGCGATTCCGATCATGCTCAACGAGGCGGCGCCGAAGGGCCTTCCGATGCACCACGCGGCGAGGAGCGCAAGCGCGAGCCAGAACAGGTTCAGAAGCGGTGACAGCACGTCGTTGCCGACGAACAGGATTCCCAGCGCGTGCAGGAGCTCGGAGGTCGCCGGGTAGAACACGGTCAACGAGTTGCCGTCCGCGAAATGCAACCGCGGCGTCCATCCCGTTTGGACGAATCGAGCTGCGACTGGCATGTGATACCAGAGCGTGTCCGCCGTCGCGGTCATTCCGCGCTCTAGCGAATCGGCAACGCGTATGGTCCATTCGGCGGCGACCAGCGCGACCGCACCGAGCGCGGCCCACCGTTCCCAGCCGTCGAGATGGACGACATTCGTGCGCTCCGCACCGCGCGACTGGTCGATCGTTCTCCTCCCGGCCAGCCGACACGCGGCGACACCCGAGCCGGCGAACGCGACGACGACCGGCACCAACCGAAACAGGCCGACGCTGCCGAGGAGCTCGGAGACGCAGACGATGAAGGCGAGGGCGATGATGATCTCCGCCAACACTGCCGGCGCGCCGTGAAGGCGTGGGAGATGTCGCCGGCGAACGGCTCGCGCGCCGAGTGCCACCGGAGTGAAGGCGACCCCACCGCAAACGACGCCGATCAGATAACGCCCGACTCCCACCTCAAGGATTTGTGACGTCGCGAGCGGGCCGAGCCGGGGCGCCGACAACCGTCGTACGGGCGGGGACATCGGCTACGACGACGGAGTTCGCGCCGATGCGGGCGTTGCGATGAACCGTAATCGGGCCGATCACCTTGGCTCCGGTGCCGACGTGCACGCCCCGCCCGATCGTCGGGCCGCGGACGTCCCCAGCGCGTAAACCGATCGTGACCCAGGGAAAGATCACGACGCCGCGGTGTATCTCGACGAGTCCGTCGATGACGACCTGCCCGTGGGCGATGTACACGCCCGGGCGGACGACGACGGGATCCCCGATGCAGATCTGCGCGATCATCATCGCGAGGCGGTGTGCGACTTGCGGAAGCACCGGCACGCCGAGCCCCTGGAGGCGAGCCTTCGCCCGATAGCACGCTTGGGCGAGGAACGCATCGCTCGCGAACATCAGCCGCAGCGCTTGCACGAGCCCGTCGGCTCGGCCGCGGAATTCGGCACGCTCGCCTCGGTACGAGGCCGCGATCTTCGCATCGGCGACGAGCGCCTCGAGGAATCCCGGGTGCTTCGCCCGAATCTCGTCACGAAGCCAGTGTCGATCGAGCTGAACTCCGTCGCGTACGGCCGGGTCCGGACGCGCAGTGCCGGAGGCGCGGGGTGCAGGGCTCGGCTCGCGCCGCCCGGTGCTCTCGGGCGTCGACGATGTTCTCCCGCTACCCGACGATGATCTCGCGGGACTCGACGCCCGGCGCCGCTCAACGAGTCGCTGGGCGTATTCGTAGAGCTCGACGTCGAATGCGTTGTCGGCGGCGATTCGTTCTCGGAGCCCGTCGGGTTCCGCCCACGACTCGCGGCTGAGGTTCGCCTTTGCGCTGGTGTTGACGCCGGCGGGCCACCATCCGAAGCGACTCCGGAGCTCGTCGATGAACTCGTCGTACTGCTCGGTGAAGCCGATGACATCGACTTTCGCGAGCTGTTGTTTCGCCACGCCGAAGCGGCGCTCGTCGACACTCGACTCCTTCGCCGCCGCAACCGCGCGTTCGCGGTCGAGCTCGATCTGCTCCTCGTTCTCGGGCGGTGGGCCGATGCCGAGCAGCGCGGCCGTGGCCCAGTAGCTCATGTTGCTCCCGAATGCTTCGGGGCGGTCCGCAGCCGTCACCGAGAACATCCTCGTCTGATGATTCTCGATGAAGTGTGCGAAGACGAAAGGATCGTTGTAGATCTCGTCGAGTGTGTACTCGTGATAGCGCTTGTACAAACGCTTGAAGTGCTTCAGGACCGAGAACGTTCGTTCGACCGGATCACGCAACAACACGAGCGTCACGAGGTCGGGATCCAGTAGTTCGGCCGCGACGAAGGGGAAGTGGCCGGTATAGATGCGAATGGCGGCGCGGCGCTCCGCTGAGAGCTGAAGCAGCCGCCTAATGCTGACGTAGACGGCGACGTCCCTCTCGTCACGCCGATCGAACTCGCTCGGGAAAAACTCCTGCGCTTGAAAGTGCTTGCGGAGCTGGAACGCGAACGACGTCCCGCCCGTCTTCATCAGATGGACGAAGAAAAAGCGGCGTTCGTCGACCTTTTCGGCGTTCTCGTCGTTTGCTAACCCGGGCATGGCGGTCCGAGCCTCCGTTCAGGGCACCGTGACAAACTCTGCCGCAAAGCTACTCCGTCACGCCAACGCCTCTCGACGAGACGCACAACGTTGCGGGCAGGGTGAGTTCGGCGCGTGCGCTGCGTGGCAACGTCATCCTCGTGAGTGCCGATAATGTCTCGGCTCGTGACTGCGCAAGAGGTCGTACCTGTTGCGCGTGTTCGCGCGGTGATCGGCGACTCCCGCCGGGCCGCAGTGGCCGCGTTCGCAGTCATCGAGACCGCGGGTTTCTTCTTCTATCTCGTCGCCGCCCGCAAAATCTGGTTCTTCCGCGACGACTGGGACTTCCTCGCCGCGCGCGGGGTCAATTTGCACGATCTGCTCCGAGAGCACGGGGGCCACCTCGTCGCGCTCCCATTGCTCGTATTCCGCGCGATGTACTGGCTCGTCGGGTTGCGCAGCTACGCGCCGTACCAGGTGCTCGCCATCGGATTGCACTTGACGGCGGCCGCATTGCTGCGGGCGATCATGCGCAGGGCCGGCGTCGGCCCGTGGATCTCGACCGTAGCGGCTTCGCTGTTCGTCTTCTTCGGTACCGCGAGCCAGGACATCTTGTGGGCGTTCCAAATCGCGTTCACCGGCGCTCTCGTGCTCGGACTCGTGCAGCTTCTTCTTGCCGACCATGACGGTTCCATCGTCCGGCGCGATTGGCTCGGCATCCTCGCCGGCGCGGCGGCGCTCATGTGTTCGGGCGTCGCAGTGGCGATGATCGTCGTCGTCGGTCTCGCCGCTCTCGTGCGGCGCGGATGGCGCGCCGCGTTGTTCCATACCGCGCCGCTCGGCGCCCTCTACGCCGCATGGTGGCTGCACTATTCCGCCAGCAGTTCGACGACGGTTACCAAGGCATCGGTGCTCGTCGACTGGGTACGGACCGGGATCACCGCCGCGTTCGACGGGCTCGGCCAAGTGCGCTTCGTCGGTTGGGCGATCGCGCTCATGCTGGCCGTTGGTCTCGTCTTCGCGTGGCGGCAATACGACCGCGCCGAACGGCGGCGTCGCGGCGCGGCGATTTCGGCGATGCTCATCGGCGCGTTCGGATTCCTGTTGATCAGCGGCATCAACCGAGCTTGGACGGGTGTGCAATTCGCGGCTTCGAGCCGATATCTCCACGTCGTGGTCGCGTTGCTGCTCCCGGCGCTCGCCGTCGCCGCCGACGCGCTGATTCGGCAGTGGCGCGTGCTTGCACCCTTTGCTCTCATCCTCGCCCTCGTTGGGGTGCCGGGTAACGTGGCCGCCACGGGCAAGAGCTTCGTCGGAGAGAAGTACTTCGCCGGTTACGAGCAGATGGTGCGTTCCCTGCCGCGTATGACCCTCGCAACCCGAGTGCCCCGTGACCTTCGGCCGGAACTGGTCAACGCACCGTTCATCACGGTCGGTTGGTTGCTGGACGCCGCACGCTCCGGTCGGATCCCGGCGCCTCGTGCCTCGACGCCGCAGGAGCAATTGACCAACCGCCTGCGATTGTCGCTCGAACAACTCGACGAGGGAACCGGTACACGATGTGTTCCGGTCGGCCCGCCCGTCGACCGCGACGTTGTCGCTGGGGAGTCCTTCGTCGTCCGGGGCGCGATCGCGGTGCAGCTCATCGATCAGGAAGGCGGGATCACCTCGGCTCCCGTGACTTTCGGCGCGACCTTCTTCACGGGGGGCCATGACCACACCCTCCGAGACGTTGCCGGCGTACCGCTCGCCCTTCGAATCCGCAAGGGCCAGGCCAAGGGGATGCTGTGCGGCAGCTCGGGGTAGATTCGACGCGGTGAATGCCAACGTCGGAAGCGATGGTCCGGGCGTGTTGATGCCGTCGCCCGGAGGCAATGGTGACGAGGTCGCGCGGCTGCGCCGTCGCTGCATCGATCTGACGGAGCGCGCACTCACCCACGTGCTCTACCGCCCATTCGACATCCGCTGGGAGGAGAATCCCGAACCCGATGACGAGAGCGGCAGTGACGAGATGAAGGCGGCGGCCGCGAAGGAAATGGCGGGGAAGGGCTTCGACTGGGCGCAGGTGCGCGCCGACGGTCGCGACTGGCCTCACTACGCGCAGACCATGGTGGGCGTGAAACGTCTCGCAAACGTGCGGTACTGCGTCGAGCGCGTCATCGCCGATGGCGTTCCCGGTGACCTCATCGAGACCGGCGTCTGGCGCGGGGGCGTCGTGATCCTCATGCGCGCGATCCTCGACGCGTACAACGACCGCGAGCGAACGGTGTTCGCGGCCGACTCGTTCCAGGGTGTACCACCGCCGAACGAAGAGGCTTACCCGGCCGATGCCGGGAGCCGGCTCCATATGGCGAAGGCCCTCACCATCTCGCGCGAGGACGTCGAAGCCAACTTCGAGCTCTACGGCCTGCTCGATGATCAGGTGCAATTCCTCGAAGGTTGGTTCAAGGATTCGCTGCCGGCGGTGAAGGAGCGCACGTGGTCGGTGGTCCGTCTCGACGGTGATCTCTACGAGTCGACCATGGACGCGCTCACCAATCTCTATCCCGGATTGTCGGTCGGCGGCTTCCTGATCGTCGACGACTACGAGCACGCTCCGTGTCGCCAAGCCGTCACGGACTTTCGCGACGCGTACGGCATCGACGAGCCGATCGAAGCGATCGACTGGTTGGGTGCCTTCTGGCGGCGCGCGCACTGAGTTGCGCGAGCGCGGACCGTGCCCGAGGTAGACAGGGAGTCAGAGCGCGATCGGCACGTACGACTCTGCGCAACTCGAGGACGCGAAGGTCCACACTTCGAGCGCATACCGGGCGCGCGCGAGTCCCGGCATCGTTCGATGCAGGAACAGCTCGTCGAACAGAAGCGCGTCGCCCGGCTCGAACGTCGGGCGGACCGGAGCAATACCACCTCCCGACCGTTGAACCTCGTCGTCCAAGACCTCGATCCCGGTTCGGGCTTCCTCAGTTCCGTATTCCAGGATGTGGTCGAGCCGGCGCGGGAGCACTTCGAGCCCGGACGCATCGGTGCCCCCACCGCAACGGGACAACGCAACCCAGACGTCGACGGTCCGAACGTCGGCGCCGAGGAACGACCCGTCCTGATGCCACGCGGGAGACGGCCCGGGCCGAACCCGTCGCAGTGTGGTCTTTTCAACACTGAGGACCGGCGGCTCGCCGAAGTATCCGCCGATGATTTCCGGAACTCGCTTCTGTTCGAGAGCGTCGATGAGTTTGAACAGTGCGCGGGGCGAATCGGAGGCGATGACCGCGTTCAGTTTTCGGTTCAGCGCGCGTTGCACCAATGCCGGAGATCCGATGGCGTCGTACGCCGGGTCCGGCGCGAACCAAGGTGCCGTCTCGGACAGCGGCGCCCCTGCAAGGTGAGCCTCGCGCGCATCGAACGCGGCGTCGATGAGCTCTACGAGCTCACGAGCGCGATTCGCCTCGATGAGCTCACGAACCAGTACACAACCATGGTGAAGGATCGCTCCGCCGAGAACTTCGGACGTGAGCTCATCGCCGAGTATCTCGGGTGGTTGGCCGATGACATTCGGGAACGGGTCGGCCAGCGGGCGCGGCCACGGGTGTGTCGGCACCGATGCGCCCAACTGCAGCGCGGCCGCATGACGGAGCCCGACGAGCCGCTGCTCAACTTCGGTTTCGGGCTGTTCCCGGTTGACGACGGTCCATGCGTCGATGGCGTCTCGAATTCTGCCCTGTGCCTCGAAGGCAACTGCGGCGTCGCGCATCTTCGATCTGTCGGTCATGGTCCGTTGTCGCATGTAGGTCGCCTCGAGCCGAGAACCGTACCGACGATTCGTGTCCGCCCGGCGTGTCCGCCGAGGTGCGTCGGATTGTCGCACCTCTCAACCTGCTTTCGAGCAAATCGTACCAGTGCTCGTAGCCGACACCACGGTGGCGACGCGGGGGTCGCGTTCGCGCCGATCCTCGCCCCTCGGTGAACCGTTATCGGCCCGAGCAGCTTGGCCCCACTGCCGATGCGCACGTCGCTCCGGATGGTCGGACCTCGGAGGATGCCGTCGCGCACGCCGATCATCACCCGCGGCAGGATTACGACGCCCGAGTGGATCTCGACGAACCCGTCGACGACGACCTGACCGTGACCGAGATGCACGCCGGGGTGCATGACGACCGTCCGGCCGATGCAGACCTGCGCAGTTCTCAACGCGAGGCCACGCGCGATGCGCGAGAGCACGGGGATACCCAGGGCTTCGAGACGCGCCTGCGCGCGGCCGAACGGCAGCGCGAGGAACGCGTCAGTCGTCCACGCGAGACGCACCGCCTGGCAGACGGCGTCGGCGCGCCCGCGGAATTCCGAGTGGTCCCCGTGAGCGGCCGCCGCGACCTTCGCATCGGGCGCCGAGTGCCGCGAAGAAGTGCGGCTGCTTCGCGCGGCCGGCGGATGCGAACGATCTGGGCGACCATCCCGGCGAACGATCCGGAAGCTACTCCCCCAGCGCGCGCCGGATCACTTCCACGACTCTATCGACGTCGGTCGCGGAAAGACGCGGATGCACGGGAAGCGACAGCACCTCCCGAGCGGCGCGCGCAGCCACGGGAACCGGTGTTATGACCATGCCCGGATGCGACCGGTAGCACTCGTAATCGTGGACGACGCGCGGATAGTAGACGCCTGTCTCTACGCCGTTTTCGGCAAGCCGGCGGGCGAGCTCGTCGCGGTCGAGGCGAGCGTCCCGGGTCACCCGAACGGTGTATTGATGGAAGACGTGGGTGTTGCCGGGCGCGACGATCGGCGTGACCAGCCCCGGAAGGCCGGCAAGGCCCCCGTCGAGCTGTGCGGCGTTGACCCGCCGCCGCTCGTTCGACTCGGCGAGATGTACAAGCTGAGGAATCGCGATCGCGGCTTGCACGTCGGTGAGGCGGTAGTTGTGCCCGATGCGTTCGTATCGATAGCGATCGCGCATCCCTTCGTTGCGCAGCACGCGCAGGCTGTCGGCCAGCAAAGAGTCATCGGTCGTGAGCATGCCGCCTTCGCCGCTTGTGACGTTCTTGGTTGCGTAGAGCGAGAAGGAACCCAGGCCGAACGAACCGACTGCGCGGCCGCCGATCGTCGCGCCGTGCGCTTGGGCAGCGTCTTCGACGAGCGCGAGACCGCGTTCCGCTGCCAGCGAAGCGATGCGTGCCATGTCGGCAGCTTGGCCGTAGAGATGCACGGGCATGAGGACGCGAGTGCGGGGTGTTATCGCGTCAGCGACGGCAGCCGGGTCGACGGTGAACGTTCGCGGGTCGATGTCGGCGAAGCGCGCGACGGCGCCGCACTCGAGGATGGCATTCAACGTGGCGGCGAATGTGAACGGTGAGGTCACGACCTCGTCGCCCGGCCCGATTCCGAGTGCCTGCAAAGCGGCGACGAGCGCGACCGTGCCATTCGTCACGGCGATCGCATGGTCCACGCCGCACAAGGCCGCGAAACCGGCTTCGAGCCGCGCCACCATCGGACCTTGCGCGATCTGTCCGGAGCGCAGGACGTCGAGCACGAGCTGCTCCGCCTCCGCATCCACGTGTACGGCGCAAAGCGAGATCACGTCGTCTTGAACCCGGACGCGGTCGGCGCCGAACGTCGGTCGTCGCGGTCTGCGAGCAGGCTCAGCTGCCAAAGGCGGTTTCGTCGGGCAAGACGATGATCTCGTCCGCCGCCATGCTGCGGGAATCGGCGGGCCTCGCTCGCACGAAGATGGTCGAACCCATCCTGATCTCGTCGATGGTCGCGACCGTTGTCGTGTCGAACTGTGCTCCGGCCGTGTTCACGGTGAACAGTTCGCCCCCGAGATTCTTCATGGTCATAGAATCCGGCGAGACAGAAACGACGGGAAGGCCAGAATGACTGTCGGCGGGCAAGACGATGACCTCGAGGGCGTCCTTGAACGTACCCGGCTGCTTCTTGACGACGACTCGGGCTCCGGCTTGCACATCCTCGAAGGTGCCGACGGCACCCTTCGCGACCACCGTTTCGCTCGACATCTTGATCCGTTGGGCCTGCCCCGCGGGCGTCGCGATGCTCATCAACGCCGGTCCGAGCGCGTTGACCCTACCGACCGTGAGTATCGTCGCTCCCGCGCGACTCGACGCCGCCTCACCCATGCGCGACAGCCTACCCCAGGTGCTGGAGACCGCGGAAGTGAGTAGTCGGGGCGGATGAGGGTCCTCGGCCTCAGCTTCTCGGGCCATGGCACAGCGGTGTGTCTCGTGGAAGATGGTCGAGTCGTCTCGGCCGTGAACCTCGAACGACTCACCCGGGTGAAGTTCGCGCTCTCGACGGTACCTGAATACGGCATGGCGCTCGCGGGCGTGCTCACGCAGTCGTTCGGGTTCGGCGAGGTTCCGCCGATCGCCGATTTCTACGAGGTGTTCCCCGAGATGCTGGAAGCGGTGTGCGGGCAATCCGACCTGAAGAAGGCAGGTATCGATCTGGTCGTGAAAACGCACGACAACATCCGGCCGATTTCCGGGAATCTCGAGCCATACGAGGTGTTCTGCGATTACTTCTCGAGCGCGCAGATCCACTTCGACCTCGAGCATCATCTGTGCCACGCGTATCAGGCGTACCTCTCCAGTCCGTTCAATGATGCGGCGATCCTGACGATCGACGGCACCGGTGAGAATCTCGAACGGCATGGCGGACTCTCCATCTCGACGACGATGGCCGAAGGTCGTAACGGCCGGGTGCGCGTGCTCAGCGAGGTGGTGGTGCCGAACTCGGTGGGGGCCTTGTACTCGAGCGTTACCCAGCACCTCGGCTTTCGCGAGGAGCAAGAGGGAAACACGATGGCGCTCGCTTCGTTCGGCACGGACCGCTTCTTCCGCCAAGTACGCGACGACGCGCTCGAACTACTCGACGACGGGAACTTCGAGCTACGGCAGCGGCCGACGGGCGACGGGCTCCGCTACCTCGACGACATGCGGGAATTCTGTCCGCGAAGAGAACGGGGAGCACCTCTGACGCAAGATCACTACGACCTCGCTTGGAGTTGTCAGGCGATTGCCGAGGAGATCATCGTTCACGTCGCGCGTGCGCTCCATGCCCGCACGGGCCAACGAAGTCTCGCGGCCGCCGGCGGCGTCGCCTTGAACTGTGTCGCGAACGCGAAGATCCTTCGCGAGACTCCGTTCGACGAGATCTACGTTATGCCGAACGCCGGCGATCGCGGGCTCGCGCTCGGAGCCGCGCTGTACGGCTATCACGTCGTGCTCGGCGGCGAGGAGCGGCATCCTCCGGAGCACGACTACCTGGGGCGAACCGCGACCGATGCGCAGATCGTCGCGGCGCTCCGCGACGCGACCGACACGGAGTTCAAGAAGAGCGACGACATCGCCGCCGAGTGCGCCGCCCTCGTCGCCAAAGGGCGGATCATCGGCTGGGTGCAGGGCGGCGGCGAATTCGGACCGCGTGCGCTCGGCCACCGGAGCATCCTTGCCGACCCCCGCACGCCGGCGAGCAAAGAACGGCTCGACGCCGAGATCAAGCGACGCGAGTGGTTTCGGCCGTACGCGCCGAGCGTTCTGGCCGAGCACGCAGACGACTACTTCGAGATGCTCGGACCGAGCCCCTACATGCTGCTCGCGGTCAACACGCGACTCGCCGTCCGTGACAAGGTCCCCGCGATCGTTCACGTCGACGGAACCGCACGCGTGCAAACGGTCGCGCGCGACATAGAGCCGCTCTACCACCGGCTGATCTCGAGGTTCCACGAGCTCACTGATGTACCGCTCGTCTTGAACACGAGCTTCAACGGCTACGGAGAGCCGATGGTCGAGACGCCCGCGGACGCGATACAGGCGATGCACTCGATGAGCCTGGACGCAGTCGCCATCGGCAATTATCTCGCCTGGACAACCGGAAACCCGCCGTGACAGCGCTCTCTCATCTCGCCGCATCGACCTGAATGTGGTTGAGGCCGCGCCGGGACGGGTCACAAGTCGTCGCGCTAGAGTGAACGTCATATGGAATTGGTCGTGGAATCGAACCGATCGACCGTCGTTTTGGTGATCGTTCTCCTCTTGGTCGGCGCGGTTGTCGGATTCGGCGTCGGCTTCGGCGTCGGCAACGGAACGAAGTCCGGGACGAGCGTAGCGGCGGCGACAACGGGCACCGCCGCGAAGCCAAATGCGAAGAAGCTGACGCCGGCGCAGACCCAACGCCGCAATCAGCTCGTGCGCTGCATGGCCAGCCACGGGGTCACCTGGCCGGCCACCGCGGGCGGACCGCAGGTCGCGACACCTCCGCCCGGCGTCGCCCTCGCGACGTACCAGAAGGCCCTGGAGACCTGCTATGGGAGTCTGACGAAGGGCGCGAAGGCGGTTCCATCCACGTCGTCCAACTGACGCCGGCGCGGGCCAAAGCCGTGGAGTAGCCATCTGACGATGGGCGGGCACACAGTGGACGCGACGCCGGACTCGAAGAAGGGGCGCGCGGCTCGAGATCGGCGCCCCTGGAGGGTGCTGGTCGTCTTCGTCGCGGTCGCAGTCATCGCGGGCGGCCTGGTGGCTTGGCGGGAGACGACGCGGGGATCGAACGCACTACCGGCGGGCTGGGTCGTGGCGGAGAACCAACGGCCTGGTACGTCCGCGTGGCGAATCGCGACCGGTTCGTACGGCGGCGTCGAGGGGTATGCGAACCGCGTCAGCGCGCAAGACGGCGACACGATCACCTTGTACGTGTCGACGTCGGCGCCGGTGTTCCGTGTCGAGGCGTATCGCATGGGGTGGTATCAGGGTCTCGGCGGCCGGCTCGTGTGGCGCTCGCCGGATGTGCCGGCCAAGGCGCAAGCGGCGCCGACGATCGCCGCGGTAACTCGCACGGTCAAGACGAAGTGGAACCCGTCGACGCGTATCCAGATCTCGAAAGATTGGGTTCCCGGCGACTACTTGTTGAAGTTGGTGGCACGTAACGGCCAGTCGTACGTCCCGTTGACCGTGCGCAACGACGCGAGCCATTCGCCGGTGCTCGTCATGAACGCGGTCACGACGTGGCAGGCGTACAACGACTGGGGCGGGTACAGCTTGTACTTCGGGCCGAACGCAAATGCCAAGCAGAGGTCGACGGTGGTCTCCTTCGACCGTCCGTACGACTGGGCGGTCCAGCCCGACATCGCGCCTTCCAATTACGTCGTGTGCTGCGGATTCCTCGCGACCGAGCTCGGCGTCGTCACCGAGGTGGAGCACCTGGGTCTCGACGTCTCCTACACGACCGACGTCGACGTTCAGGAGCATCCCGCGCAGCTGCTGCGCCACCAGGTGCTGGTCTCCGCGGGCCACGACGAGTACTGGTCGGTTGCCAAGCGCGACGCGGTGGAGAAGGCGCGCGACCACGGCCTGAACCTGATATTTCTCGGTCCCAACGCGGCGTACTGGAGGATCAGGCTCGAATCCTCGCCGCTCGGCAAAGACCGCCTCGAGGTGAACTATCGCATCGCGCAGGACGACCCGCTGTACGGCAAGGACGATGCGCAGGTGACTGCGCTGTGGCGTTCGCCTCCCCCGCAACCGCGACCCGAGAGCACACTCACCGGCCTCATGTACTTCTGCTTCGGGGAAGACAACGACGGCGTCGTCGCCGACGCGTCGTTGTGGGTCTTCGCCGGAACCGGCCTCAAGAATGGCGACCACATACCGCGGCTCATCCAACGTGAAGCCGACCACGTCGACAAGAAGTATCCGACCCCTTCCAACATCGAGATCTTGCTGCACTCGCCGGTCACGTGCTTGGGGATCGGCGGGAAACCGGTCGGTGGATTCTTCTCGGACTCGACCTACTACACGGCACCGAGCGGTGCCGGCGTGTTCGCGTCCGGGTCCGAGTGGGACTGCAGGCTCTACGACGGGTGCCCGGCCGGGCCGCGTGGTGCCGACCGCGTCGTGCAACGGATCACCGAGAACGTGCTGCGCGCGTTCGTGGAAGGTCCCGCCGGTCGAACCCACCCGTCTTCTCGCTAGCGTCGCGCCTCCGATGAACACATACGCAATGCGGTTGACCGCAATCACGGCGACCGTCGTGTGTCTGTTCGCCTCGGCTTGTGGCGAGTCGTCGTCTCCTCGCGCGCAACCGCCGGCACCGAAGCCCCCCGTGATCGGCAAGATCGGTCAGGCGGCGAAGTCGTACACGGGATCGGGGCCAAAGGTCGCAATCCTCGGCGACTCGTTAACCGCGCTCGAATGGTACGACCTCTACGACAGCCTCGATCGAGACCACGCGGTCGAGATCGGCGCGTGGTACGGAGAGGGCTACAACGCGGGAAAGTTCTCCGAGGGCCTCGGCGCGGCACTCCTCCCGGCGACTGCCAAAGCCTTTGCGACGTCGCATCCGGCCGTCGTTGTGCTCGCAATCGGCACGAACGACGCGTTGTATCGCCGCTCGACACCGCAGGCGCTCGCCGCGATGCAGACCATGGTCGCCGAGTTCCGAGGCGCGTGCATGGTCGGCGTCACCCTGCCCGAGCACTCCAGTGTCAAAGGCTGGTCGAACGCTGAGGCGCACACCCTCAACGTCGCGATGCGCAAGTGGGCCGATCAAGTCGTCGATTGGGCTTCGATGAGCACCGGCGCCGGCATATTGCAGGCCGATGGCATCCACACAACGGCGGAAGGCACGAAGCTCCGTGCGAATGCCATCGTCGCAGCAGCGGAGCGATGCCCGGCGCGATGAATCTCATGTGCTAGGTATTCTTTGCCATGTTGCGTGCTTGCGCGGGGACCGCTGCCGTACTCATCGTTCCCGGCGCAGTGGTCGCATCACTGCTGCGACTTCGGTTTCGATACCTGGCGACATGGGCTGCGATTCCAGCCTTCTCGCTCGCGACGGTCTTCGTCATCGCCGAAGCCGTAGACCTCGTCGGGATTCCCTTCAACGCCGGGAGCGTTTCGGTCGTCTTGGTCGTGCTCGCTGCGCTTGCGGCCGTTCGGAGGCAGCGGACGCGCCGGGTCTCGCGCATCGACGCTCCCCCCGAAGGTCGCCAAGACGTTCTTGCCAAGCGGCTCGCGCTGGGTCTGTTGCTCGTCGCGATCGCGGGCGGGATGCTCATCTGGGTTCGCGGCGTCGACGGACACGGTCTCGTCCCCCCCGAGGTCGACGCGTCGAACCATGGCTTCTTCGTGGCACGCGTTCTCCACACGAGCTCCGTGGACGTGTCGAAAGTCGTCGTGTCCGATGCGACCGGGAAGTACCGTTCGGCGTCGTTCTACCCGCTCGCCGCGCACGCCTCAGCCGGGGTCGCGGTCCAGATCTCCGGCGCCGACGTCGGCCGGGTGCTCCTGGTGTTCGACGTCGTGTTCGCGTCCATCGTGTTGCCCATGGGAATGTTCGCCCTGGCCCGTGCGCTGGCGCGGGACAAACCCCTCGTAGCGGGTTTCACCGCGCTCGTCGTCCCGGCGGTCGTGCTGTTCCCCTACGGATCCATCGGCTACGGCGATGTCCCACTCGTCATGGGCATGGCCCTGCTCCCCATCACCGTCGTCGTCGCCACGCGGGCGCTGGCCATGGACGCGGGCGCCGGCCGCGACGAGCGCGTCGAATCGATCATCGCGGCCGGGCTCTTGGTATTCGCCGCGATCGTGGTTCATACGAGCCAGGTGCCGCTGATTCTCGTGCTCGTCGGGCTGTTGGCACTCGAGCGCGCGTGGCGGGAGCGGTCGGTTCGGATACTCAGGACGTACGTCGCGCGCGGGCTCGCCGTCGGCGCCGTGGTCGTCGCTCTACTCGCACCGACACTACGACGGCTGGTGAGCGGCGTGAGCGAACGCTCGTCGATCTTTCTCACTTCCCATCTGTCTGTGCGCAGCGCGGCCGGCCGTATCCTCACGCTGCAAGTCCCCCAGGAGCCGAATCCCCAAACGGTTCTCGCCTTGCTCACCTTCGCGGGGGCCGCGATCTGGCTGTGGCGTCGCCGGCCCGCTTGGGTCATCGGGTACGCGCTGGTTCTCGGCCTGACATTGCTCGTGTGGGTCTCGCACGGCTCGTTGAGTAACGCGCTCGGCGTGGCGTGGTATCACAGCGCGGCTCGGCTGAGCTTCAATCAAGCATTCTTCGTGTCGTTCTTCGCCGGCGTCGCGCTCGCGTATGTCGCCGGCAGCTTCGTGCTGCTGGGCAGAGAGCACTCTCTGCGCGCTCTGTTCGTCGCGTCGATCGCGGTCGCCGTCGTCTTCAGCGCGACGCTCGGCTACGACGGCTACCGGACCAGCACGCGCGTCCTGCGACGCAGCTTCGAAGTTGATGCCCGAGTAACTCACGACTCCGAGGCAGCATTCGCATGGCTGCACGACCATGCAGGTCGCGACGACGTCGTCGTGAACGATGTCAACGCCGACGGGTCGTTGTGGATGTACGCCCTCGAGGGTCTTCATCCGCTCTTCGCGGTCGGACCCATCTTCTCCGATCGTTCCGCCGTGGCGGATTGGAACGCTCGCATGTACATCGTCAAGCACATCGACCAACTCGGCGTCGACAGCCGTGTCGACAACCTCGTGCAGCGATACCACGCTCGATGGGTCTACTTCGACGAGAAGCTGTTCGATCTCTTCCATCACACGATGCAACTCGATGCACTCATGCAGAACCCGCGACTACAGCTCTCGTTCCAGCGGGGAACCGTGCACGTGTTTCGCATCGTGTTCGCTTCCTGAGCGAGCGGTAGTCTGAGGAGTCGGGGGTCGAGGAGGGGCAGAACGTGATCGCATCGGAACGGGACCAAGAGGTCAACTCGGTTCTGAACGCCGCCGACGCGCTGGCGCGCGACGGACGGCGTCTGGATGCCATCGACGTCGTGACCGCGGCGAACCGGACCGGCCACGATCCCCGGCTCGAACAACGCCTCGTGCATCTCCGGCACAACGCCTTCGCCGATCTCGCACGCGCGCCGGGCCTCGCCGTTTGGCCACCGTCACCGCCCGACCTCTTCGCCGGTACCACCGGACTGCCCGAGGTGTGTGCGCGCGATCTGTCTGCGGACACTCTGGCCAGCGGCCTCATTCGCCACGGCTGCCTGCTCGTGCGCGGCCTCCTCGGACCACCGGCCGTGGCGCGCCTGACCGACGACATCGACGAGACCTTCGCGGCGCTCGACGCACATTCCCGCGGCGCGCCGGTCGCGGAAACGACGCCATGGTTCTCCCCGTTCACGCCCGCGCCGGGCTACTCCGTCGGTGGGAGCCGCAAGTGGGTCACCGACGGCGGCGGCGTCTGGGCCGTCGATTCGCCGCGCGCGATGTTCGACGTGCTCGAGGCGTTCGACGAGGTCGGACTGGCCGAACCGCTCACCGGATATCTGGGCGAGCGACCAGCACTCTCGGTGAAGAAATGGACGTTGCGCCGCGTTCCGACGACGTCGGGCACGAACTGGCACCAAGACGGTGCGTTTCTCGGCCGCGACATTCGCACGGTCAATGTCTGGCTGACCCTGTCGCACTGCGGCGACTCCGCGCCCGGCCTCGACGTCGTCGCCCGCCGCTTCGATCAGCTCGCCGAGACCGGGACCGAAGGCGCGATGTTCGACTGGTCCGTCGGCGAACCGGTCGTCGAACGCGTTGCCGACGGCGCGCCGATCCTCCGGCCAGTGTTCGAAGCGGGCGACGCGCTGCTCTTCGACAACATGTTCCTGCACCGGACCGCAGTCGACGACTCGATGACCAGCATGCGCTATGCCATCGAGTCGTGGTTCTTCGCGCCGTCGCGGTATCCGCACGAGCAAGTGCCCTTGGTCTTTTGAACGAGCGTTCGACACCGAAGCCGTTCAGCTTCGGTGCGACGTGCGAGCTCTCCGCGACCCGCGACGAATGGCGCGGGTTGTGCCGGATGATCGACGACTCGGGATGCTCGACGCTGCTCGTGTCCGATCATTTCGGCGACCAGCTCGCGCTCGTCCCCGCCCTCGCCGCGGCGATCGAGGCGACCTCGCGCGTCCGGATCGGTGCGCTCGTCGCCTGTAACGACTATCGGCATCCGGTGATGTACGCGAAGGAGCTCGCGACGCTCGACGTCATGTCGGACGGCCGCATCGATTGGGGAATCGGTGCGGGCTGGCTTCGATCCGAGTACGAGCGGGTCGGGATCACCTTCGACGACGGCGCCGAGCGCGCCGAACGCCTCTTCGAAGCGGTCACGGTCATGAAGCGATGCTTCGCCGACGAGCCCTTCACGTTCGACGGCGCGCACTACCGCATCTCGCAGCTCGACGGACGACCGAAGCCCGTACAGCGTCCACATCCCCGGCTGCTCGTCGCGGGCTCGGCCCGACGCGTCCTGTCGTTCGCAGGCGAGCAGGCCGACATCGTCGGAGTGGCTCCGAGCCTGTTGTCGAGAAGCATCGGCCGCACGCCCCCGCGGTGCTCGGTCGAAGCGGCGATCGATCGGCAGGTCGAGTGGATCGCGGCCGCGGCCGCGAAGCGACGACCCACACCCACGCTCAACATGGTCGCGTTCCCCGCCATCGTCACGAACGACCGCCGGGCCAAGGCCCGGCAGGTGGCGCCGGCTCTCGGGTACGAGCCGGACGACGTGCTCCGCTCGCCCCACGCGTGGATCGGAACGGTCGAGCAGATCTGCGAATCGCTCGAGCAATGGCGCGAACGCTGGGGGGTGTCGTACTGGGCCGTCCCGGCACGCGCGTTGCCCGCCGTCACCCCGGTGATCGATCGCCTCGCTGGTCGCTGAGCCGACCGGCGGCGGGCCGCTCCTCACTACTCTTACCAGCTCGGAGGGCGACGCAAAGGCGAACCATGGCGCGCGACAAGAACCATCCGGCCGTCAGCGTCGTGGTGGTCACGTACGACATGGCGCGAGAGCTTCCGCGCACGTTGCAGTCACTGGCGGTCCCCTACCAGCGCGATATGGGCGCCGACGACTACGAGGTGATCGTCGTCGACAACGGCTCGCCCGAGCCCGTCGATCAGTCGTTGTGCGATCGGTTTCCCGGACACATCCGCCACGCGCGCATCGATCCCGCCCCGCCGGCACCGGCGCGCGCCGCGAACCTTGGCCTGCACATGGCGAGCGCCGACTTCATCGGGCTCGTCCTCGACGGCGCGCGCATGGCGAGCCCGAAGCTGCTCGCACGCGCCCTGCTCGCGGGCCGACTCGCGAGGCGACCGATCGTGGCGACCCTCGCGTGGCATCTCGGACCCACGCAACACGTCGACGCGACGGACGCGAGCTACGACCGCGACACGGAGGACGCGCTGCTCGCCGAGATCGACTGGACTCGCGACGGTTACCGGCTCTTCGGCGTCAGCACGCTCGCCGCGTCGTCGTCTCGCGGATGGTTCCGGCCGATGGGTGAGAGCAACGGGTTGTTCATGCCCCGCTCGGTGTGGGAGGAGCTCGGCGGTCTCGACGAGAGCTTCGTGCTGCCGGGTGGCGGCTTGTCGAATCACGATCTGTTCCGCCGCGCGTGCGAGCTCGACGGCGTGCAGCTCGTCGTACTCCTCGGAGAGGGAACGTTCCACCAGATCCACGGGGGCGCCGCGACGTCCGGACGGTTCGGCTGGGACGAGATGCACGACGAGTACGTCGCGCTGCGCGGCCGACGATACGCGCCGCCCGAGAACGTGCGTCTCTACTTCGGCGAAGTCCCGGCGACCGCATTACCGATCGTCGCCGATTCCGCGACGCGTGCCATAGACGCCCTCGAGCGCGGAATCATCTGATGCGCTTCAGGAAACCACCGGCGTTGAAGGTGAGGCCGTACTTCTCCATAAGGGTGTCGACCGCGAACTCGCTGTGGCCGGCCAGGATTCTCTTGGCCGCCTCGGACGGGCCGGGGCCGAAGCTGGGCCAGACCGGATGGCCGTTGACGATGGTGTTCTCCACGACGGCGTACGAGCCGACGGCGACGAGATCCTTGAGCGCCCAGAACTCAAATTCGATCCTCAGGTTGGAGCCGGGTCTCGAGCCGAGGATCAAGAAGCCGCGCGGCGACGGCCCGACGATCGCATTCACCTGCGCCACCGTTGCTTCCTCCTGGATGCGACCTTCGACGTAGGTGATCCGCGGATGGGTCGGGCGCTTCGGGTTGAGCTTGACGTCGATCGATACGACCTGACCGTGGCCGAGGAGCTCGCACACCGACGCCAAGAACAAGGCGCGCCCGCCGTTGAGCGTGCCGGTCTCGACGATCCAGTCGGGCCGGACGCGCTCGACCAGCTCCTGGTAGATCATCAGGTCGGTCGGGGGCGTTTGCGTCGACCGGCCGAGCCAGTTCGAGTTGCGCCACGCCAAACTCTGCCAGAAGGCGTCGATGAAGCCGTCCTTGAGCTCGTCGGGGATCGGCCGGGGCGCGTCTGGCACACCGTCGGGTCCTCGTGCAGCCGCGCCCTTCACGAACGCCTCGCCGGTCATGCGCCGGGCGCGGGTCTTCATCGCCCGCGGGAACATCGTCCCCACGTAGTGCAACGTCTTGCCGGGACCGTGAAAAGATCGTCCGTGCAACTCCTCGAAGTGGTCGGCGAACCCGGTGATCGTCGTCCGGCGATCGCTCGGATCGGCGACGTTCGTCGTCGTGCCACCGTGGAGCTGGTGGAACGATCCTTCGCCGAGGATCGTCACGATATTGACGCCCGGCATCGATCCGAGCCGTTCGTACAGCTCGAGGTTCGCGTACCCGCCGCCCGCCTCCGAGAACCGTTCGTCGAAGGCACCGTTTTGTTCGAGCAGGCGGCGCGGCACGAAGATGCAGTTGCTCTCCCAGAGGCCGTCGAACCAGTCGCGGTCGCCGATGAAGTGCCCGATCTCGAACAGGCGGTAGCCGTCCTGCGGCCACTCGATGTTCGCGAAGAGGTCGTCTTCGTACGCTCGGTCGTAACCCGCGAGCATCGCGTCGGGCTGTTGGCCCGGACCGACGTACCACTGCTGCGTCACGGTGATCGCGGGTCCGTAGGTGCGGATACCGGTGATGCCGTAGCGCAGCACCCCCGGCGTCAACACGTGCGCGCCATCGATCATGAATGCGATGACCCGACCCGTGGCGACCTCGAGTCCCGCGTTCAGCGCGTCGACCGGCGTCGACGTGGCCCCGTCGCCGAGATCGAGATAGCGGAACTCGTCGCCGAAGCTGCGCACGAACTCCTCGCCGAGCACCTCGTCGGGAGCCGAACCGTTCTCGACGACGATGACCTCGTACGCGAGCTTGTCGATGCCGCGCTGGTATGAGCGCGAGAGCGAGTGCAACGTGCGCGCGGCCTCGCGGCGCATGTTGTAGAAGACGACGATGACCGAGAGGTCGAGCGCGTCCGCCGGGGCGGGTCGCGCAACGCGCGCGACCCGACGACGCTCGAGACTGCCCCCGCCTCCCGGCGATTTCGCCGCTCCGTTCTTGCGCCACGAGACGGTCGCCCAGTCGGTGCGGTCGAGCGGAGCGTCGATCCCCCATCCCGTCAGGAAATCCTCGACGGCTTGGCGGCGTTCGGGATCGTCGCAGCCCTCGATCACCACGACTCCACCGATCACGATCCGCGGGTAGAGCGCCTCGAGCACGAACCGCGCGTCCTCCGCCGAGCCGGGACCGATGCGAAGCAGCGCGACCTTTCCGATCGGCGCCTCGCGCAACGCGTCGCCCGGCTCCCCGGGCAGGAACCGCACGCGCTCGTCGAGTAGGCCGAAGCGGCCGAAGCCGTCCCGGACCGAGTCGAGGTCGGTCCACACGTCGACGATGTCGTCGGGATGATGCTCCGCCCGGAACCGATCGGCGATCCAGACCTGCTTGCCCTCGATGTCGTGGGCCGCGAGATAGCCCCGCATGTAGATCGCGCCACCACCCCGGCCGGTCCCGCATTCGACGAGATCACCGACGATCCCCTCGTTGCGCACTGCGTCGAGATGCGCGTGCAACTGCTCAAGACGGGCGCGTCCCATCATCGCGTAGGGGAGGTTGTCGCCTTCGTGCCAGACGCCGGCCGCCGGGCCCGCGCGCCGGCGTTCGACTAGGGGTTGCCACCAGAGCTGCATCTCCTGAACCGGAGAGCCCACCTTTCTCGGATTCGTCGACCCCTGGCGTATGCACTCGGCCAGGTAGAGGAGGCGGACCTCGTGGTCGAGGTAGAGCTCGTCGAGGAGCGCGGCGGAGAGCAGGCGGAGGTAGCGCGCGGCGGCGTGCACGACCTTCTCGGCGCGCCCGTAGTAGTCGTTGTGCTGGAACAAGATGGCTTGCAGGCGGGTCGACTCGGCGAGCTCGAGCAGCTCGTCCTTGCCGGACGCGCTCTCGAGCCGGTCGAGAACCCGGCCGATCTCAGGATCACGATCGATGCGCGCTCGTTCGACCACGATCGCAAGACCGAAGTACACCGGCAGGATCACCGTGCGCACCGGGCGGTCGAAGGCGGCGAGGAAGTCGTCGAGCGCGGTCATCACGCCGTTGCGCGGACCACCCTCGGTCACCGCGTTGTAGTGCAACGGATTCACACCACCCGCCGGCAAGAGGTCGCGCACACCCGGCCGCATCCCGAGTTGCTCGTACGGCTGACGGAACTCGTCCGGAATGTTGGTCGGGTCGTAATAGAGGTCTCGTCGGCCGTAGGGCCAGAGCACATCGTGGAGTATGAGGATCGGCAGCGGCTTGTTTTCCCGGCGCGCGGCCTCGGCCAACATCCTCAACTCGAGATCGACCGTGTACCAGTTGTGGTCGCCGTCGACGAGAGCCACGTCGACGGCCGGCAATGTGTCGAGCACGTTGCGGCTCAGGTCGCGATGGAAGATGTAGCGCCCCGGGAAACGGCGCTCGTGCTCGGACGGATCGAATTCGGGAACCGGATCGATGACGTGCAGCTCGGCTTCGTCACCGAGCGTCTCGAGCATCAAGACGGTCGTCTCGCCGCGCAGCGCGCCGATCTCGACGATCCGGCGAGCCCGGGCCGCCTGGATCAGTGGCCAGACGGCCTTCTCCCAAAACGGGTACATCAGGCTCCTATCATCCGCCGCGCCGCGCCGAGCCGCTCGGACGCTCCGGCAATCTGCAAAGAATACGTTCCGGGCCGAGAATGCTCGCACGGCCGGACGCGCGAGACGGCGTGAGAGGGCGATCCGTTCGTCGCGAGGTCGAGCCGGGCTGTTGCCAGACCGGCTCGAATGAGGGAGGCTGCCACGCGTAGGGGGGTCTACGGAGCAACTTGGCCCTTGGCGCGTCCTGATTAGCTCGGTGAACCAGGGGGAACAAGATTGACCATCAACCGCAAGAAGTACTCGGCGCGACTATGCCCGTCGCGTCGTACCCATGGGGGGAAGATCATGCACGGTCGCCGTTGTTTGATGTCCGTAGTCGGGGCGGCCGCGCTCGTGGCCGCGTCGTCGTCGATGCTGCTCGCGGCCACGCCTGCAGCCGCGGCGACCACCACGACGTCGTCGTCGACGACCTCCACTACCGTCCCGTCGACATCGCTTCCCGCGGGCAAGGTCACGGTGCAGGCAACCCTCACCTTCCATCTCATACAGGCCGGAGCCCCGACTGTGATCGCGTTCACGGGCACGATGGTCGGGACGTCGGACGGCAACGGAAACCTCGTCTTTCCGAAGTCCGGTACCACATTCGGCCCGCAGCAGTTGACGAAGCCCATTCCGACGACGGTCCACTTGGTCCCGGTCACCGACTTCACCGGCACCCTCAACACCCAAACGGGGGCGGTCACGCTGGCCGGCTCGTCCGAGACGCTCATCGACATCCCGGCGCTGACAGCAACTTCCTGCCCGCTCGGCCCCAGTGCCACGCACCTGAGCAGCGCGAACACCGGCGGCGTCAAGTACGACGCGACGGCGAACACGGCGACCATCACCGACACGACCTTCGTCGTCCCGGCGATCACGACCGCGCCCGCAAGCTGTCCGGCCGCGGCGATCGCCGCGATCAACGGGGCGTTCCCGCTCCCGATCTCGGGGTCGACGCCGCGCAGCATCGTCGCGACGCTGAAGATCTTCCCGCCCGGCGTAGCGGTTACGGCGGCGACGCCGACCACGACGTCCACCACGACCGCGCCCGTCGCGGCCGCTGCGACACCTACGACCGCGGCTCCGAACACACTGCCCCGCACGGGCAGCTCGTCGGGCCCGCTCGCGTTCGTGGGAGTGAGCCTCCTCGGCGGCGGCCTCGCGCTCGCATTGCGCAGGCGGCGATCGACGGTGAGCCGATGAACGTCACGCGTCGAATGGTCTGATCGCTCGTGGTGGTCGCCGGCGCTCGACGCGCCGGCGACCACCCGCGTGTGGCGTTGAAGGCGGCGTTGAAGGCAATGTCCCGTTGACGGCAATTGGGTGGGTCGCTCGCGCCCCGCGCCGGGATCGTTGCCCATCACAACGAACCTCGAGTACGTGAACTCTTGTCGTCGCCTCGAGAAATAATGCTTTCGATTCTGTTGCACTTCCATTCTCTGGAAGGTAGAAAGTCGCCCAGCGGCGTCGCCTCCGTACGAGGAAGCGCCGAAACACGTGCCGGCACGGCGTCGGCTCGTCGAAATGACCAGGGGGCTCGGGGTATGCGCCGACTTAGGTTCGGTTCTGTCATTGCCGCCGTCGCGATCGCGACGGCCGGTGCCATTCCACTCTTCGCCGCTCCCGCGGGCGCGGCGAACGCATGTGGTGCTCCGGGCGGGGAGTTCCCGATGACCCCGAGCGCCCAGTCGTCCGGGTTGAAGGTCGACTGCACGACCAATGCCGGCACGACCGTCGACTTCCTCGCGGCGGCCGATGCGCCGGACGCCTACTGGCACCGCGGGACCGCCCGCACCGTCGCCATCACGACCACGGCCTCGTCGCAGACGATCACATACGCGTCCGGCGACATCGGCGCCGCCGACATCGGCCGGCCGATCAGCGGCGGCTGCATCAAGGCAACCGCGTTCGTCGAGACCGCCGGCTTGACGTCGGGCACCGTCTCGACCCTGCAAGGCGCCACCGGCTGCGGTGCGACCACGGCAACGATCGAGCACACGCGCTCGCGCGTGCTCGCCAACGCCTCATGCACGACCGGTGGCATCCTGACCACACCGGCCGGGCCTTCGAGTGGCGTGTTCGCCGCGAGCGACGTGAACAAGAGCGTCACCGGCGGCCCCTTCGGAGCCAACGCGAAGATCACCGTGTTCACCAATGCGAACCAGGTGACCGTCGCACCCGCACCCACGGCTGCGTGCACGGCGCCTGACACGATCACGATCGGTCAAGCGACCTACGCGGCGGGCGTACCGGTGTGGAGCGCCGACCCGATGGGCGTGGAAATGAGCAACTCCGCCACCAACGGCCAGGCGTTCAGCTGCGCCGTCGTGGCGGCGCACGCGGTGTTCACGCAGACTGCCGCGGCCGTCAACATGGGCCAGAACTTCAACGGCAACTACGCCAAGCTGCAGGTGATCGCGACCGGCACCACCACGGTAACGACGGCGGTCACCTCCGCGACGGCAACTGCGCTGACGACGGCGGCCGCGGCCTGCCCGACCGGCATCACCGCCGCGGTCGGAACGTTGATCATCGGTCAGCCCGGCCTGAATGCGCCGCAGACCGGCAATACGACTGCGACCCTCTCGGCCGAGCTCAACCTCTCGCCCACGTTGGTAGCGACGCAGGACGACTGCAACAAGAACACCTTCGAGGGCTTCGAGATCGCCGGCACGTGGAACAACCCCGGCTTCTACTTCGGCGGGGCCCTCATCGGGAACCCGGTGCTCGTGAGCACGGGCCAGATCGCGTTCCCGACGTCGGTGGTCTCGTTCGGGGCGTACATCCGCCCCCAGCGGACGGGAAGTGCGATCCAGGCGGGTGCGCACTTCGAGTACGTGTTCCCACAGTTGCCGACCGGCATCGCAGTGTGCTTGACCGGAGGCAACCCGTCCAACGCGACGCAGCTGGCGTTCGGGATCATCCCGACACCGCTCAGCGTGGGTACGGGCGTACCGACTGGCAGCGGCAACCCTGCTGACCCGGTTGTCCGGGCGCTCGGTCCGCAACTCGGGGCCCAGACCGGCCACTACAGCCTGAAGCACGCCACGGTGTCGGTGGCCACCGGCCCGCTGCCGACGTGCACGATCGTCGCGGCGACGACCACGCCTCCGCCCATCACGTGCACTGACGGCTAGGCCGAATCCAAGCAGTTGAAGAACCCGGAAGGGGGGCGGGGCGACCCGCCCCCCTTTCACGTCTTCGCTAGCCTCGCCGGATGCGGGTTCCGACGATGACACCTTGTTGCCCTCGCGCGGTCACGTTCGTCGCGACGTGCGCACTCGCCGGACTCACGCTCCTCGGCGCGTCGATCGGGACGGCCGGCGCCTCGACGACGACGACCCTGCCGCCGCCCGAACTGCTCTCCGGGGTGACGGTCACGGGCGCGGCGATACAGACGCCGGGCGCGCCCGACCGCAGTCTCGACGCGAATCAGGCAACCGCGTTCATGCAGTCGTGGCTGCCCGACTCGGTGTTCCAGAAGATCCCGCAATCTCGGCCGCCCAAGAGCCTGCCGGTTGCCCGCCTGGTCGTGAGTACCAAGTACCAGGGCCGAGACATCCCGATGACGGTGTACTACGCGTCCGATCCGACGACCGCCTGGGTCGGCATGCCGCCGCAGAACTTCGGATGGGCCTTCGTGCAGTCCGAACGGTGGATCGCAGCTCCCCAGAGCAAGCGGGTCATGGCGGCATTCCTGGGCAAGCTTCAGCCGGTGCGCCCCCCGCCCGCGCCGCCGACCACCACGACCACGACGCTGCCACCCAAGCACAGCTCTTCGGGTTCGGCCGCGCCGTGGCTTCTGCTCGGCGGCGCGGCGGTCGTCGCCGCCGGCGGCGTCGCCGCGTGGCGGCTACGTGCGCCCGGCCGACGGCCGAAGGTCGAGGCCGAGTCGCCCTGACCGTCTGACCCGCGGGCTACGCGCGCGGTCATGGGGCAAGCCCTGGCCTATCCTGACGGTCGGGCGGAGTCAGGATGACGTATGGGAGCCGGCTGTTGCGAGGTGAAGGATCGCGTCGCCGATTGGTCGCACTGACCGTCTACTACGCGGTCGTCATCGCGGTCGTCGGGCCGATGTGCCTGTCGCAAGCCGGCGCCGACCCCGCGGCTCGGGTTCCGGTGCGCATCGCGCTCAACGTGGCCCTGCACACGAAGAAGATCGACGTCGCGACCTTCACCACGCCGTTCCCGGTCACCGTCGGTATCGCGTCTGACGGTTCCTACACGATCCCGCGTGGAGCGCTCGCCTTCGCGCTCGTCGACGTGCCGATCGACACACCCGCCCCGGCGCTCGGATGGCTCACCGTGCGCGCGGTCGCCATGAGCGACTTCCTCGGAACCGTGAACTCCACCACCGGCGCAGCCACCCTCGACGGGTCGCTGGAGTTCCTGTGGTCGACGCAATCACCGGCGCCTGGTTCCACCCCGATGCTCGCGTGCCCGGTCGGGCCGTTCGCGCTGCACCTGTCGACGGCGACGCTGGGCGGCACCCAACTGTCGCCGCAATCACTGCGAGACCCGACCAGCCGCACCGCGAGGCTGGTCGACGAGAATCTCGACGTAGGCGCCGTCCCCGCCGGGATGCAGCAATGCGCGGGTCACGAGGGCAGCCTCAACCTCGCGCTGTCCCTGCCCATCCTTCCGAAGCCCGTGCCGACGACCACCACCGTGGCCGGGAGCTCGACGACCTCGACCACCGATACGACCACTACCACGACGAGCACGACCACGACGACGACCACGACGCCTCCCACCACCGAGGCGTCGACGACGACGACCACGACCATCGGCAGTTCGGCGCCCGGCGCGCCTACCGGTGGGCTCGGCATCGCGCTCGATCCGAAGGTGCTCGCCCTCGAGCCGAGCCCGTCGATCGTGTCGATGCTGACAATCGCCGCAGTCGCACCGCCGGTGGGCTCGCCCGGTATGGCCGCCACCGGTTCGTTGCTGTCGCCGGAGCCCGCCATTCCGACCGTGGGCGGAGCGCCGCTACACGCCCCTCCTCCCCCGCCGGGACGCGCCGTCGAGCACACGAAGAAAGCTCGGAGCGGGCACCGCCCGAACAAGCACGCGCAGACGGACGCGGCGGCGACCATCGGCGCAGGCAAGAACGTCGCGCCACCGCTCTACTTCTCGCCCATGAACTTTGCCCCGAGGATCGCGCCGCACAACTCGCTGCTCGCGCCCGGACCGCTCCTCAACCTGGGCGAATCCGTGTTTGCGCGTCATCGCGCCGGCTTGTCGATCTTGTTCGTCGTGCTCCTCGTCATACCGCTCGCCGCATTCGGGCTCGGCCTCGTGGCGAGCGACTTCGGCTGGCGGCCCCGCATTCCGGGGCGAGGTCGGCGTCGAGCCACCACACCGCGCAAGGTTTGGCCATAGGCGGGCCGGGTCGACCTCAGCCGGTCCGCCGCGCGACGACGATCAGCGTGTTCTGCGCCAGGTGGCGCGGCAGCACCGCTCGGATCATCCCGGCGACGATCGAGCGGATGCGGCCGGGCGTACGGTGCCCGACGTATGAGGTCTCGACCACCGCGAAACCGTGCCGGCGCAGGAGCTGCGACAGGGTGCGTTCGTCGTACCAACACGTATGAGCCCCGTTGATCCGGGGTCGCCCGCCGACCCTGTAGACGAAACTCGAGATCGCGAACGGGTTCGGGGTCGTGAGCACCAGCAGACCGCCAACGCCCAGGTGGTTGCGCGCCGAATCGAGGAAGGCACCGGCGTTCGAGAGATGCTCGATCACCTCACCGGCCCAGACGACGTCGAAGGTGCGGGCCAGATCCATCGTCTCCGCGTTGGCGACGACGACGGTGAAGCCGCGCGCGCTCGCACGCGCCGCGAGCTTCCGGTCGAGCTCGACGCCGACGACCTCGGAGGCCACGGACGCGACCAGCGCGTGCATCCAATCGGGCCGGTCGACGCCCGACCCGGCGCCCACGTCGAGCACACTCCGAGCCGCGAAGTACTGAGAGACGCGAGCGAAGCGCTCCGCGTGCGACCCCGACTTCCAGTCTTTCGGCTGCAACGGGTGCTTCCCGGTCACCGCTCCAAGCGTACGGCACGTCCGCATCGAGCCGTCGCGGGCATCGCCGCCGTGCTGATGGCGCTCATCGTCGCGAGTGCGTGTTCGGGAGGCGGGGTTGCCGACATCTCGACGCCGACCTCGGCGCCGTGCCAGCCGGTCGCGACGACACCCGGCGCGCCGGCCCGGACGTTCGTGCCCGTCGACGGTTCGGGCGAACGGAACGTCGGGCTCCCGCCCAACCTCTCGCTGCCCGTGATCGTGCACGCGCACCAAGACGGAAAGGGCAGCTTCGTCGTGCGCGGTGTCGATGCGGCCGGGAAGGACACGCAGGTCTTCGCGACCGCGCTCGGGGCATACGACGGCACGTTCGCGGTGGGTTTCGTCGACGCCTGCGCCATCCCAACCGTCGGGCTCCACGTCGAGTCCGCGGGTCGCTGGCATCTCGACATCGCGGACGCGCGGCTCGCGCCGGCATACCACGAACTCACCGGCGTCGCGGGCAAAGGCGACTCGGTGCTCTCCTACGTCGGTGAGGCGAAAAAGACGCGGCTGACGTTCACGGCCGCTCACGGCCGGTTCGACGTCACCACCTACGGCGCCGACGGCCCGAAGCTGTTGGCGCGCTCCAACGGCGCGTACCGCGCAACGGTGTTGCTCCCGGGCGGTCCGATCTTCATCGCGGTTACCGCGAACGGAGCGTGGACGATGGGACCCGCGTAGTCCGACATGGAGCGCTCCGACGTAAGCCCCTCCGACGTAAGAATGTGGCCGTGACCTTCGCCACCGGTCTCGTCGTGGGAATCGTCGCGGCCGTCTTCGTCGGGTTCCTCGTCTTCAAGGCGCGGGTCATCGAGGGGACCGCGCACACGCGCCTCCCCGACCTGCGAATGGTCATCGCAGTCGCCGCGCTCGTCGTCGCGATCGTCGCGCTGGTCCGAAGCGGTCACACGGGTCCGACGTCGACGAGCACGCCGCCCAGCTCCGCGAGCGGTCCGACGTCGACCTCACCCGAGCCGTCGACCTCGAGCGTGAGCTCCAGCTCGACGACGTCGTCGAGCGCGTTCTCGACCGTCATCGTCCCGAACTTGGTCGGCCTCTCCCAGACGGCGGCCGTCGCCGAACTGCAGAACGCGGGGTTGAAGTCGAAGGTCGAGCCGTTGCCCTTGAGCAACGGCACGCCGCCGGGGTTCGTGATAACGCAAACGCCCGGCGCCTTGTCGACTACGACGACGGGCGCGGTCGTCATGCTCGGCGTGAGCGGCGCGTAGTGAGACGCGAGCCGATCATGCAGGTTGGCGTTGACGCCTCGATCACGCATGCAGGCGTCGATGCCTCGATCACGCATGCATGCGTTGACGCTCGCGCGCGCTTGCGATGATGAAGCGGACGCCTTGGGCGGCGAGCAGCGCGAGGAGCGGCACGATCGGAGTTCGAAAGCGCGCACCGGACTCGGCGCCGGCGGAGAGCACGATGACGTACACGACGAGTGAGATGACGAACAACCAGAACATGCGCAGACGCGAGCGAAGGCCGGCGACGGCACCGACGACCGCGAGCGCCCACACGAGAACGTTCCAAGCGGACAACCCGACGATGAGCGCGACGGACGAGCGGACATGGAAGAACCTGCGCACGGTGTCGGTACCCGGCCCTCCGATCTCGCGCGCCGCACCCTCGAGCACGACCACGGCGGTTTCCACCGGATGGTGCTCGAGGATCTTCAGACCCTTGCTGCTCATCTCGTCGAAGCCGGGGCCGTTCGCCAGGGGATGCGCCACATTGCAGTTCCAAAACGGCGGGCACGCGGTCTTGAGATTCTGCCATCCGCCGCGATCGCACCCCAGATCCCTGCGCACCGCCTCGATGCCGCGGCCGCTGACCTTCGCCTGAACGGCCGCCGCGTTGTAGCAGTAGAGCGTGACCCCCGCGGATCCCGAGACTTGCCACGAGTTCACGGCGTAGTGATTGTGGATCTGCCATCCGCCGACCACGGCGACGATCGGAAGCGCGAACACCAGCAACAGAACGAGCAACGCGCGCGGCCGTCGACGCCGGAACCGGACGGCCAGCAGCACCAGGACGACCACGGGGTAGAACCACGTCGTCGGCCGAAACATCGTTGCGAGCGCAATCAGTGCACCGAGCGCAAAGACGAACGCCGGGTGGACGCGTTCGGGGCGCCGGGCGAACACGGTGGCACCCACGGCCACCACGCCGATCATCACGAGCGACGTCAGGCTCTCGGTCAGGATCGTTCCCGACAGCGCGAACTGCAACGGATCGAGGGCGACGACCACACCGGCCACGAGACCGGCGGTCGGGCCGATCATCCGCCGACCGACCAGCACGGTGACCACGACGGGGAGGAGGCTCAGCGCGGCCTGAATGGGGCTGATCGCCCACTGGCTGTTGGTCAGCCACAAGATCGCGGCGAGCACGGCCGGGTATCCCGGAGTACGCAGGAACATCGGCGTCGGATCGTGCGCCGACAGGCTGAATCGCCCGGCGGCAACGAGCGCGCGCGCAGGGCCGAGGTACTCGTCAGTGTCGAGGCTCGTCACGGCGGCCGGGTGCGCATGGGCGATCCACGCCGACCAGCCGACGCGCCCGGCGATCGCCACCACGATGATCGCCCACAGCCAGCGCGTCCGGTGCTCGGAGGTAGCGAACCGCTGGACACTCGCACGCACTGCCCGAGTCTCGCCGGGAACATCTCCGAGCGGCAATCCGGCGCGAACTCCACTCTGCAGCCCGTCGGGTCGCCGTACCGGACGAGATTCCGGTCCAGCGGAGAGGTCCGTTCGCCGATGCATATGCCATGGATCGGGAACGAACGCCTGCGAGCCTGCACGGATCTCCGACCGGCTACGCGAGCCGGCGCTCCGAGATGGGGCCGCTGCTCGACGCGCTCCGGCGGGCCCGCTCGACGGTCCCCGCCGACACGACCCCCCAGCAAGTCGGTGGCCCACAGCGGTTCGAAGACCCCCGGCGGTTCGAAGGCGATCCGGTGGCATTGACCCTGGCCTTGCACCCGGCGGGACTCCGATCGGCGCGGCGATCACGGCACCAGGCGCCGCGCGCCGAGCCGAGGTCGATGATGACGCTGCGGGTAACGGTCTTCGACGGCGCCGCTCGAACCTGACGTTCGCGTCAGGCGTGCGCGAGGATGGCGCGGTGACTCCTCGACCCGTCGCCCTGGTGACCGCGCCGTTCCGAGGCGCGGGCATGGAGACGCTCCGGTCGGTCGCCGACGTCGTGTACGACCCGTGGATCGAACAGGTACCCGTGCGCCTCTACAAGGGCCAGCAGCTCGCCGACCGCTTGCGCGCCGAGGGCGCCGACGTGCTGATCGTCGAGTCCGACTCGGTCAAGGGGCCCGTCTTCGACCTCCCGCTGCGAGTCATCGGGTCGTGTCGCGGCGATCCCAACAACGTCGACGTCGACGCCGCGACCGCGGCAGGGATCCCCGTGCTCCGCGCCCCGGGCCGCAACGCCGATGCGGTCGCGGAGCTCGCAATCGCGCTCATGTTCGCCGTGAACCGGTGGATCGTCCCCGCCGATCACGACGTCCGCGCCGGCGATGTGTACTCGGGCGGCCGGATCCCCTACCAGCGCTACCGGGCCTGGCAGCTCGCCGGGCGCACCGTCGGGGTCGTCGGTCTCGGCGCGGTCGGACGCGCCGCCGCCTGGCGCTTCGCGGGCGTCGGCATGCGGGTGCTCTCGTACGACCCGTACAACCCTGATGCAACCCACCACGACGACCTCGAAGCCATGCTGCACGATTGTGACGTCGTCTCGGTACATGCAGTCGTCACCCCGGAGACCGAGGGGCTCATGGGCGCGGCGCAGTTCGCGGCGATGAGGCCGGGAGCCGTCTACATCAACACCGCGCGCGCGATGTTGCACGACACCGATGCGCTGGTCGCAGCCCTCCAGTCCGGACACCTGGCGGGCGCGGGGCTCGACCACTTCACGGGTGAGAATCTCGCGACCGAGCATCCGCTCTGTTCGATGCCCAATGTCGTTCTGACCCCGCACATCGGTGGCGCGACCTACGACACCGAGGCGAACCATTCCAAGTTGATTGCCGACGATGTGGTGCGCGTCCTACGCGGCGAGAAGCCGGTCAACTGCGTGAACCCGGAGGTATTTCGCTGATGTCTGCATTGACCGGAACGACCGCGGAGATCAAGGAGGAGCTGCTCTGGGTCGCGCAGGAGAGCCTGCGCACCAATCTCGTGCACGGGACTGCGGGAAACTTCTCTGCACGACTGCCCGACGGCAACGTCGTCCTCACGCCGTCGTCGCTCGCGTACGAGACCATGACCCTCGACGATCTCGTCGTGTGCGACCTCGACGCCAACGTGCTCGAGGGAACCCGCCACCCCACGACCGAGAAAGCGCTCCACCTCGCGTGCCTCTCCGCCTACGACGACATCCATGCCGTCATTCACTGCCACGCCAAGTTCTGCACGATGTTCGCCTTGACCCACCAGCCGATACCGTGTGCGATCGAGGAAGTCGAGGCCTTCGTGGGCGGCGACGTGCCGGTTGCGAACTACCAGTTCACGGGCTCACAGCACCTCGCCGACGAAGTGTCGAAGTGGGTCGGCGACCGGGCCGCCGTGCTCATGGCGAACCACGGGCTCCTGACCGTCGGCAAGTCACCCAAGGACGCATTGAAGATCGCGAACCTCGTCGAGCTCACCGCTGAGATCATGTGGGGCGCGAAGCAGCTCGGAGATGTCGTTCCGCTCCCCGACTCGACGCGCGAGAAGATGGCACCGGTCTACAAGATGCTCCGGGGTATGTGATTTCGCGCCCCGACTGGTAGCCGCGCTCCTAGACGACGACGTCGTGCATGCCGTCGCGGCACACGTAGCCGCCGTGCGTCTCGACCAGATTGTCGAGCCGACCACACACCGCGCACTCCGGCTCGAGCCTGATCTCGCGCACGCACTCGCGGCACAGATGCTTCTCGCGCAGGTCGATCAAGTTGTCGGACTGTCCGCAGAGCGCGCACTCCGGCTCGACCTTGCGTAATGTCAGCCCGCCGTCTTCGGCCGTGACCTCGAGGAGGTCTCCCTCGCGGATGCCGAGCGTCCTTCGGAGCTCGACCGGAACGACGACCCTCCCCAGCTGATCGATTCGACGGGTAGTCCCGATCGCCATGACGACGCCTCTCCCGCGATGAGCAAGCGATGTTCGAGATCGACAAGAGTTACTGCCGACGCTTCGGTGACGATTTTAGTTCCCCGGGTATGCGGCTCGGGTGGATCTGCGAGGCGATGCGAGGCGATGCGACGCGCAGCGCGGTCGCGCGCGCCACCCTTCGCGAGATACGACTCGACCACCACGACTCGCACCGGTCACCGCTTGCGGACGAGGGTGAGACCATCGGCCACGGGAAGCATCACCGCCTCGACGCGGTCGTCGTTTGCGACCTTGTCGTTGAACGCGCGGATGGCCACCGTGTTCTCGTCGTCGGCGTCGGGGCGGACGACGCGTCCGTCCCACAACACATTGTCGACGAGGATCGCTCCGTTCGCCCGCATCATGGGCAGCAGCAGGTCGTAGTAGTTCGCGTAGTTCGGTTTGTCGGCGTCGATGAACGCGAGATCGAAGACCGTGTCCGCCGGGAACGCGGCGAGGGTGTCGAGCGCGGGCGCGATGCGCAGGTCGATCCGCGGCGCGACACCCGCGGCTTTCCACGCGCGGCGGGCGATGGCCGTCCACTCCTCGGAGACGTCACAGCAGACGAGCCGGCCGTCGTCGCCGAGACCCCGGGCGATGCAGAGCGCGGAGTAGCCCGTGAACGTGCCGATCTCGATCGCACGCCGGGCGCCGATCAAGCTGGTCAACAGCGTGAGGAAGGCACCCTGTTCGGGCGCGATCTGCATGCCCGCGACCGCGCCGAGGGCTGCGGTCTCCTCGATCAGCCCCAGCTGCACGGCATCGGGCGGCGAGCCGTGCGCCACGAGATAGTCGGCGAGCTCGGGCGACAGGAGAAACGACTTCGGCGGCCGCGCAGCAGGCATGGCTCGAGACGCTAGCGGGAGCCGGGCCCGCGCCTGACACGAACGTCAGTCAGCGCGTACCATCCGCCCACCGGCAGGTTTTCCGGGGCGCCGGCAACCGAGGGACGCCGTGACCGATCTGCAACCAGCTGGCGAGGCCGAGGGCAGCGCGGCATCGCTCGCGGCCGCCGTGCTCGACGAGGAAGCGCTCCGCCAGGAGGCGCGGGACAGGGCCAAAGAGCAGGTGATCTTCCCCGACGACCTGCTTCCGGGCGTCAACTCCGAGCCGGTCAGCCTCCGCGGCGCGTTCGCCGCGGGCGGGGTGGGCATGTTCGTCGTGCTCGGACTGCTGGTCTCGCTCGACCAGCTCACGCTCAACGCGGTGCAGACGATCGAGCCGGAGCTGCGCCAGACCTTCCACATCAGCAGCGGCGCGGTCGTGTTCATCGCGTCGGCCTCGAGCCTCTTCTACGCCCTCGGAGCCATCCCGATGGGCTGGCTCGCGGACCGGATGAAGCGGATCCCGATCGTTGGCGTCGCCACACTGGTCGCCGCGTTGTTCACGTTCTTCTCCGGGCTCGCGGGCAGCGCCTTCATCTTGTTCTGGGCGCTCTGCCTCACCGGTGTGGCCAAGGCCAACAACCTGGCGGTGCACCAACCGCTCCTCGCGGACAACTATCCGATCGGGATCCGCGCCCGCATGTCGGCGGCGATGAACATCGGCCAGCAGGTGCTCGGGAACTTGAGCCCGGTCGTGGTCGGCGCGATCGCGACCTGGGCCGGTGGAGTCGAGGGCTGGCGCTGGGCCTTCTTCGTGCTCGGCCTTCCGGGCGCGCTCATGGCAATCGCCGTGTTCTCTCTGCGCGAGCCCCCGCGCGGGCAGTACGAGAAGCAGGACGTCCTGGGCGAGGTCGTCGAAGACGAGAACCCCGCTCAGCCGTCGATGGAAGCCGCGTTCGCGCGCTTGAGGAAGGTGGCCACGATACGTACGTCGATCGCGGCGTTCGCCGCGCTCGGTTTCGGCGTGTTCGCGCTCGGCGCGCTCCAGGTGCTCTACCTCAACGACACGCTGCACGTCACCAACATCCTGCATCGCGGCTTCATTCTCAGCCTCTCCGGGTGGACCGCGGTGCCGTTCCTGTATCCCGTCGGTCGCTACTTCGATCGCACGTACCGGAAGAACCCCGCGAAGGCGCTCGTGCTCGTCGGCGCGCTGATCCTGCCGTCGGCCCTGTTCACGCCGCTCCAGGTGTCGACGCACAGCGTCGTGTGGTTCGTCATATGGGGAATCCCGCAATCGGTCCTCACTGCGTGCGCGTTCGCGATGGTCACGCCCGTGTTGCAAGCGGTGTGCCCCTACCGGCTGCGCGGGCTCGGCGTGGCGATGGGCGTGATGTACGTCGTGCTCATCGGCGGGTTCGGCGGAAGCATTCTCGCCGACTTCTTCACGAACTCCTTCGGCGTCCGCACCACGGTCTTCGTGCTCCTGGTACCCACGAGCATCATCGGCAGCCTCCTGTTGATGAACGGCGCGCGCTTCATCCGCCACGACCTGTCGCTCGTGGTCGAGGAGCTGCTCGAAGAGCAGGAGGAGCAGCGCAAGCGTGCGGTCGAAGGCGCCGACACGCCGGTCCTGCAGATGGTCAACACCGATTTCTCCTACGGTCCCGTGCAGGTTCTCTTCGATGTCAACTTCGAGATCCATCGCGGCGAATGCGTCGCGCTGCTCGGTACGAACGGCGCCGGCACGTCGACCATCCTGCGGGTCATCAGCGGCCTCGAGGTTCCCGAACGAGGCGTCCTGCGACTCAACGGCCGCAATATCACCTTCGTCGCGCCCGAGCAGCGCGTGAAGCACGGCATCGTGCAGCTACCAGGCGGCAAGGGGGTGTTTCCCAGCCTCACGGTGATGCAGAACCTCGCCGTCGCCGCCCGGCTGCGCGGCGGGAGCGCGACCGAGATCAACGAGCGCATCGAGGGAGCCCTCGAGCTCTTCCCCGAGCTCGTGCAACGCCGCAAGCAGGTTGCGCGCAGCCTCTCGGGCGGGCAGCAGCAGATGCTCGCGCTCGCACGGGTGCTGATGCAGGAGCCCGAGATCCTCTTGATCGACGAGCTGTCACTCGGCCTCGCGCCGGTCGTCGTCCAGCGCATGCTCGAGCTCGTCGACCAGCTCCGCGCCCGCGGCCAGACGATGATCATCGTCGAGCAGTCGCTCAACGTCGCGCTCGCGATCTCCGACCGGGCGATCTTCCTCGAAAAGGGTGAGGTCAAGTTCGAAGGTTCGGCCCAGGATCTGATGAACCGCGACGACCTCGCGCGCGCCGTGTTCTTCGGCACCGAGGGCGGCTGATGCTCGCCTCGTTCTTCCAGCCGCACATCGCGACTGCGAACTTGCTCTTCATCGGGCTGATCCAAGGTCTCATCGTGTCGATGCTGGCCATGGGCATCGTGCTCATCTACCGGTCGACGCGCGTCATCAACTTCGCCGTTGCGGACATCGGCGTTCCCGCCGCGGCGTTGCTCGCGGTGATGGTCGTGCGCTCGCACTTCCCGTACTGGCCCGCGCTCGGGCTCGCAGTCCTCACGACGACCGTCGGAGGCGCGGTGATCGAGATGCTGGTCATCAGACGTCTGTCCAAGGCGCCCCGTGTGATCGTGCTCGTCGCCACGATCGGCGTCGCGGAGCTCATGCAGGCCGTCGTGCGCACGCTCCCCGACTACCGGACGGGCAAGTTCCAGACCACATTTCCGAGCCCCATCACGAGCAAGTGGACGATCTCGTCGCTCGGCCACCTCCACCTCGGCGGGTTCCACGCGCAGATCACGAACCTGACCGTGACCGGCCCACAGCTCCTGGCGATCATCATCGTGCCGCTGGTCACCGTCTCGCTGTGGTGGCTGCTCGGCCACACCGTCTTCGGCGAGGCGGTGCGCGCATCGGCCACCAATCCCGACCTCGCACGCCTCACGGGCATCAGCCCCAAGATGATGTCGACCGCGATCTGGACCATCGGCGGGCTGCTCTCCGGCATCACGTTGATCCTGTACGCGACCCAGGGCGGCTCGACGGAGCTCGTGCAGGTCGGGCCGGAGACACTCTTGCTGGGCCTCACCGCCGCGCTGATCGGGGGCATGACGTCGTTCCCGCGGACCGTCGCGGGCGCGATCTTCGTCGGGATGCTCTACCAGATTCTCACGTACAACTTCCCGGACACGCCCGGTCTCGTGCAGTTCGTCCTCCTCATCCTCGTGCTCGTCCTCGTCGCCCGTATCAGTCGCGCCGACGCCGGCACGGGCAACGAGAGCTTCGCGTTCGCGCCCCGCGTGCCGCCGATCCCCGAACGCCTGCGCGAGGTGTGGTGGGTGCGCCGCATGCCGACGGTCATCGCCGGCGTCGCGCTCGCGGTCGCAGTGTTCCTCCCGCTCGTGGTGCAACAGTCTGCGCATCACGAGGCGTACTCGATCATCCTCGCGACCGCGATCATCGCGATCTCCGTCACAGTGCTCACGGGTTGGGCCGGCCAGCTCTCGCTCGGACAGGCAGCCTTCGCCGGTTTGGGAGCGTTGAGCGCCGGGGCCCTCGTGCGCGGCGTCACGCTGAACATCGGATGGCGGTCGCGCTTCCGTCTGGCCAGCGGTTCGGTCCGCCCGTACGAGATGATCGCCGCGCTCGTCCTCGTCCTGGTCGCGGCGACGGGGATCGGCGTCGTCCTGATGGGACGCAGAGACAGGCGCGCGCGCCTCGTCGCGGGCGCGGTCGCGGCAATGTCGATCGCGGGGGCGGCGCTCGTCCTGCCCGCGTCGATCGATCGCAGCCGCACGCTCCACCCCGTGCCGTTCGTCCTGGCGATCTTCCTCGGCTCTGTCGTCAGCTGCATCGTGGCCGCGGGCGTCGGCATCGGTGCGCTGCGCGTGCGCGGCCTGATGCTCGCGATCAGCACCTTGGCATTCGCGATCGCCGCCGAGGTGTACATCTTCCCGCGCCCGATCCTCGTCGGAACCGAGGGCTCGGTGAACGCCGAGCTCAGTCGGGGCAAGCTCGGCCCGATCGACCTCACGCTCCACAACCGCGCCTTCTACTACTTCACGCTCGTCTGCCTCGTCGTCGTGCTGTTCTTGATCGCGCACCTTCGGCGGACCGGCATCGGCCGGGTGATCGTCGGCGTGCGCGAGAACGAGCCCGGCGCCGCGGCCTTCACGGTCTCACCGACCCGGGCCAAGCTCATCGCGTTCGCCCTGGGCGGGTTCGTCGCCGGCCTTGGTGGTGCCCTGCTGGGCGCCACGGTCGAGACCATCAGCTTCAACAACCAATTCTTTCGCGTCGAGGATTCACTCTCCATCGTCGCGATGGCGGTCATCGGCGGGCTCGGAAGCCTCGCCGGCGCGGTGACCGGCGCGCTGTGGGTCGTCGGCCTGCCGCTCTTTTGGCCCAAGAACCAGACGGTCGGGCTCCTCACGTCGAGCATCGGCCTGTTGATCGTGCTGCTCTACATCCCGGGCGGGTTCGCCCAGCTCGGGTACACCTTGCGGGGAACGATCCTGCGCTGGCTCGAGCGCCGGCTCCCCGAGCGACCGGCGAAGACCATCACCGCGCCGCCGGTCTCGCTCACGCGCCGGGCCGGCCCGCCGATCGCCACGAACCCCGACGGCAGCATCATCGCGACGGTTGGGCTCAGCGTCGACTTCGGGGGGCTGGTCGCGGTCGACGCGGTCGACTTCCACGCGAACCCAGGCGAGGTCGTCGGTCTGATCGGCACGAACGGAGCGGGCAAGTCGACGCTGCTCAACGCGATCGGCGGCTACGTGTCGAGCCGCGGCTCGGTCCAGTTGCTGGGCGAGGACCTCTCCCGATTGCCTCCGCACCTGCGGGCGCGCGCGGGACTGGGCCGCACCTTCCAAGCCGCGACGTTGTTCCCCGAGCTCACGGTGCGCGAGACGGTGCAGCTCGCGCTCGAGGCCCGGGCCACCACATCGTTCTGGGGTTCGCTCCTCTTCTATCCGCCGTCGATCGCCAAGGAACGCTCGAAACGCGCGGAAGCGGCTGATCTCATCGACTTCCTCGGCCTCGGCCGCTACGCCGACCGGTTCATCGTCGAGCTGTCGACCGGAACGCGGCGCATCGTGGAGCTCGCGTCCGTCCTGGCGGTCGCACCGCGCGTCGTGTGCCTCGACGAGCCGACCGCAGGTGTCGCCCAA
Organism: Acidimicrobiia bacterium; assembly: GCA_038323195.1. GTDB lineage: Bacteria > Actinomycetota > Acidimicrobiia > IMCC26256 > PALSA-610 > PALSA-610. Next base: position 145,644 of record JBBQGQ010000001.1, read on the forward strand.
CGTGAGGCCGAAGCCTTCGGCCCGTTGATCAAGCGTGTACAACGCGAGCTCGACGCCACGCTGATCGTGGTCGAGCACGACCTGCCGCTCATCATGTCGATCAGTGACCGCATCTACTGCCTCGAGGCGGGTGCGGTGATCGCGCACGGAGCCCCGGAGGACGTCCGGTCGAACGCGCTCGTGGTCTCCTCGTATCTCGGCACCGACGAACGGGCGATCCAACGTTCGAACGCCGACGCGAACCCCGCCACTGTCTAGGTTTACTGCGTCTGGTTCAGGGCGTCTGGTTCAGGGCGTCGGGTTCAGGGCGTCGGGTTCAGGGCGTCGAGTTCACGCGCCGGAGACGTTCTCTTCGGGCGTGACGTGCGTCCAGTCGCCGTCGGCGCCGATCGTCGGGTCGTACGCGACGAGTCCGTACGTGTCGTCGGCGTCGTACTTCCCCTGGTGAACGGACGCGTAGATCGTCGACGTGTCGTCGATCGGACCGAAGTGGTTCACGGTGTTCACCCAGTTGGTGTCGTTCAGGTACGGGCCGACGCGCTTGGCGATCGTCGCGAAGAAGTTGGTGAAGAGGCAGCCGTCCTCGACCTCGCTGTAGATGTTGTTCTGCTTTCCGTTCGCCAGCCTGACGATTGCGTTCGGGGACGGCACCTTACGGCCGGTTGCCTTTTCCCAGATGTCGCGGCAGAACGCGAAATGCGGCGTCCGGGTGTGCTCGACGCCGGTCTGGCCCTCGGCGGTGATGATGCCGTCGTACGGGTTGGGCGACACGTGCGCCTTCTGCTCGTCACGCGCGCCGTCGAGCACCGAGGTCGTGTCGGAGATCAGCTTCATGTCGGGAACGCCGGCCTTGATCTTCTGGACGAACTGCTTCGACGAGACCTCTTCGCCGACGAGAATCAGCGCGTTCGTGCCGTCGGTCTTCCAGTGTTCGATGAAGCTGTCGAGTTGTGCGAGCGCCGCGGTCGTGTCTGCGCCGCTGACCGTCAGCGTGGCATCGGTGCCCCGTTGCACGCCGAGATCGCGCAATGCCGGCACGACGACGGAACGGACTCGAGAGCGATCGGCCGCGATGTCGACGACGGCCACCTTCTTGCCGGTCAGCGTCTTCTCCTTCGAAAGGAGCGCCAAGATCACGCGCAGGCGGCGCTCCGACGTGATGTCGGGCGTGAGCATGAAGCCGGGCGGTCCCCGCTCGATCAGCGACTGGGTGAGCGGGCTGCCGACGATGATCGTCCGGTGCTGCCTCGCGAAGCAGAGCTGGGCGTTGCCGTCAGGGTCGTAGAACGTGCCGATCGCGGCGAAGACCTTGTCGTCGTCGGTCAGCGACGTACACGCGGTCTGTTCGGTCGCGAGGTTGATCGGGCAATACGACTTGAAGACGGGCACGAGCTTGCGCCCGTTGATTCCGCCCTTCGCGTTGATGTCGTCGAAGAAGATCTGGTACGCCTGCTGCTGGTCCGGCTCGACCGAATCGACGAGCTGCTCGATGCACGAGAAGTCGATCATCATGACGCCGACCTTGATCTGTGTCGCGCTGACGCCCGTGCCGAGCGAGGTGTCCTTCGGCGTCGTCGTGCTCGTCGACGCGGCCGGCGCCGCGGCCTCGTGACCGCTGCCGCTCTTCGCGCTGCTGCAGGCGGCGACGAGGACGGCTAGCGCGACGACGGCCGAGTGGGTCCGGCGTCGCGCGCGCATCGTCGCCTCTGCGTCCCGTCGCCCTTACTTGGAGAGGTTCTCGTACGGCGTCAGCGACTTCCAGTTGCCGAGGGGCGGGAGCGACGAGTCGAAGGACTGCAACTGGAACGTGTCGTCGAAGTCGTACTTGCCCTTCGTCAGCGACGCGTAGGGACCGCCGCCCCGGTTCGCGATCGTGCCGTAGCTGTTCACGGCGGACACCCAGTTGGCGGCGTTGAGGTACTGACCGACCCTGGTCGTCACGTCGTGGAAGAGCGAAAGGCTCTGACACGCGTCGTTGATGTTGCCGTTGGTGTCGAGCTGCTTGCCGTCCGGCCCCGGGACCTTCGTCTCGGCGTCCGGAGCGTCCTGGTGGATGTATGTCTTGTAGATCGCGGCGCAGTACTTCCAGTTCGCGCTCTGGTCGTAGTCGTGCGGCGAGAAGCCGTTGGCGATGAGGACGCCTTGGTACGGGTTGGGCGTGATCCCGGCCTTGGTCTCGTCCTGGCCGAACGTCTTCATGTCTCCCACGTCGGTCAGCAACTGGATGCCGGGCAGCTGCTGCACGACCTTCTCGATGAACTGCTGCGTGGAGACGTCCTCGCCCGTCACGTACAACGCATTCACGTTCTCGGACTTCCAGCGTTCGATGAAGCTGGAGAGCTGCGCCTGCGCCGCGGTCGTGTCCGCACCGGAGACGGTGAGGTAGGCGGCCGTTCCCGTCGACACGCCGATGTTCTTGAGGCCGGGAAGGATGACCGACTTCACTGCGGGCTCGCTCGACGCCTGGGCGAGGACCCCGACCTTCTTGCCGACCAAGGTCCCCCTCGCCTTCAACAGCCTGAAGAGCACGGTGTCGGCGCGCTCGGGTGTCGTGCCCGGATAGAGGACCATGCCGGGCGGCGAGAGGTTCATGATCGTCTGCGTCAGGTTGTACGTGATGACCGGCGTGTTGTGCTTCTTGGCGAGGCACGACTCGACCGAACCGTCCTGGGCCGCGTCGCTGAGGTTGCCCATCACCGCGAAGACCTTGTCGTCGTCGGCGAACGCCGTGCAGATCTGCACGTTCAGATCACTCGTGCTCGTGAGCGGGCAGTAGGTCTTGAAGACGGGCACGATCTTGCGCCCGTTGATGCCGCCCTTGGCGTTGATGTCGTCGATGTACGCCTGGTAGATGTTCCGCTGGTTGGTGCGGACCGAGTTGACGAACTGCTCGATGCACTTGAAGTCGACGAGCGAGATCCCGAGCTTGATCGTGGTCGCCGTGACGCCCGGACCGAGCACCTTCGACACGACGACGGGCGCGCTCGGCCCGCTTGTGCTGGTCGAACCGCCGCCGGTACCGGCGCTCTTGCTGCTGCTGCCACAGGCGGCGAGCGTCAAGGCGATCGCGGCCGTGATTGCGACGAGAACACGACGTCGGTTCATCCGAGCCTCCCCAGGGTCGGCCGGATCATAAGCCGGACTGACGCCCGTGTCAGGTACCCGAACGAACGCGCGACTCATTTCGCACCGGTCAGAGCGCGCGGGTCAGGCGAGCTCGACGAGGTCGAGGAGATCGTCCGACCAGTAATCGAGCACGCCGTCCGGCATGAGCAGCACCCGGTCGGGTGCGAGCTCGGTGACGAACTCCGGGTCGTGGCTCACGAGCACCATCGCGCCCTTCCACTCGCGCAGCGCGTTCGCAATCGCTGTACGCGAGGGCGGGTCGAGGTTGTTGGTCGGCTCGTCGAGCAGCAGCAGGTTGTGACGGCCGGCCACGAGCATCGCGAGCGCGAGCTTCGTCTTCTCGCCTCCCGACAGCGTGCCGGCGTCCTGGAAGGCGAGCTCGCCCCGCAATCCGAACATGCCGAGCAGCCCGCGCAGGTACTGCTCGCCCTCGCCCGAGGCCTCGCGGATGTGCTCGATCACGGCCCGCCCCGCAGTGATGCCCTCGTGCTCCTGCGCGTAATAGCCCATCGACGCACCGTGGCCGAGTTGGACCTCGCCGAGATCCGGGACGAGGTCACCGACGAGGGAACGCAAGAGTGTGGTCTTGCCGGCACCGTTGAGGCCGAGCACGAGCAGGCGCTCCGCGCGTCCGACCTGGAAGGAGACGTCTTCGAACACGACCTTCGGGCCGAAGGCCTTGGCCAGGTCGACGACCTCGAGCGCGACCCGGCCCGCGTGCGGCGGGTCGGGCAGCCTCACGCGCATCGTGCGACCGGACTTGCCCACCTGGATGCGGTTGGCGTTCAGCTTGTCGACGCGACGGTCGAGCGTCTTCGCAGTACGCGCGCGCTTCTCCGTCTGATGGCGCATCGAGTCGGCCAGCGTTCGGAGCCGCCGGATCTCCGACTCTTGACGGCTCGCGATCTTGACCCGGCGCTCCTCGTCGGCTTTCCGCGCGACGAGGTACTGCGAATACGTGCCCCGGTACTCGATGAGCTCTCCCTCGTCGAGGTGCAGGATGCGCGTGATCGCCTGATCGAGCAGCGCGAGGTCGTGACTGATCACCAAGAGCGCGCCGCGGAACGTCCGCAGGAACGACATCAACCACGCCTTGGCGTCGACGTCGAGGTGGTTCGTCGGCTCGTCGAGAAGCATGAGGTCGGCGCCCGCGAACAAGATGCGCGCCAACTCCGCACGCCGACGCTCGCCACCGGAAAGCGCGCTGATCGGCAGATCGAGCCGATCCGGGGGCAGGCCGAGACCGGCGACGATACGCCTGACCTCCGACTCGGCTGCGTACCCGCCAGACGCCGCGAACGCGTCCTCCGCGCTGCCGTACGCCTTCACGTTGCGCGCCGACGGATCGGCGTCGAGCTTCGCGCGCAGCTCCTCCAACCGACCGGTTGCGACGTCGAGCCCTCGTCCGGACAACACGTGCGAGAGGGCGGTTCCGTCGAGACCCGCACCGCGCGCGGGTGGATCCTGCGGAAGGAAACCCACCGAATCGGGTCGCAGCACGACTCCTTGCGCGGCCGGCAAAGCGCCGGCCAGCACTCTCAGCAGCGAGGTTTTCCCGGCGCCGTTCCGGCCGACCAGGCCGACCTTGTCGCCGGGATGCAGCGAGAACGACGCATCGGTGAGCGTGTACCGCCCACCGACTTCGACTGCAAGTTCGCGCACCTGGAGCACAGACGATTATGGCGCAGCCGGAGCCGGGGCCGATTCCTTTTACGGGTCCGGCTTCCCGGGTCGGCGCGGGCCCGCTCGGGAGCGCAAGATCTCGACGACGCCGTCGGCCATGAGGAGAACCACGGCGATCCACGCGAGCGTGCGAGCGTGCGGGAACACCGTCGGCCACTCGAACACCGGCGGGTACCGGTACCGATATTGCTCGACGACGATGTAGAGGCCGCAGAGGGCGAGCAGCGCGGCAGGAACGAGCATCACGATGGGACGCAGTCGCGGTCGCACGACCATGGCGAACACGACGGCGGCCGCCAGCGCGCCGACCCACGGTGCCACGACGAGCGCGCCGAGGAGCCCGGCCGTCAAGGGCGCGAGCCAACGGATGCGCGTCCCCGGGCGGCCATTGGGCGCGCGCGCCGACCCGCCGAGGTCCCAGCCGAGGTTGACGTCGCCATCGCCCGGGAGCGGCGTGTTCGCGGTCGTGATCACCGATCGGCGCCGCGTCCAGGTGAAGACGATGATGCCGGCGCACGCGAGCGCGCCGAGCAGCGACAACCAGATCGCGGCCCAGACCTGGCGTTGCGGCGTCCACTCGAAGACGACGTCGAACGAGCCCGAGGCCGGCGGCGTGACCAGCCAGCCGTTCGCGTATCCGTCGACGAGTTGCGAGCCGCCGAGGCCGCGTCCCCCGACGACATGGGCCCGCCAGCCCGGGCTCTGCGACTCGCCCAGCACGAGCCAGAACGGCTTCGTTGCCTTCGTCACGTGCACCCTCAGCTTGGTGTCGCCGTCGTGCACGACATCGACGACGGCCGGCGTCGACGCGGGTGACGACACGTTCACGTGGCCGTCGGCGACGCCCACCGGGACGGCCGCGGACCCGGACGCGAGCACGAGCCGGTCGATCGAGAAGCCGACGTGCTTGCCCTCGGCGGTCGTGAGCACGTGCGTACCCGTGGCGAGTGAGATCGCACCACTGCACGGTGTGACCGTAAGACCCATCGGAGTCTGGGCCGCACCGACTGCGCCCCTCACGCGCACTGGAACCGGATCGCCGTCGATCGCGACCAGGTCGGACCGGCATCCGCTGTCGACCGATCCGGTGTTCGCGCGCGACACGGATACCGCCGGAAGGCCGAACCCCGCGATGCCGACCGGGTCGATCCGCGTGGCGGCCGTGGTGAACAAACGCGTGCGCTCCTCGCGGACACCGTCGATCGTCACCCGGATCTTTCGCCCGCGCATCGCCGGAAATGCAAGGTGGACATTGGTCATTCCGTTCGGGGTCGACGTGTCGGCGATAATTGGTACGGTGAGCTCGCGGCTGACGCCGTCGACGTCGACGCGTAGGCGCGTCGGTACCGAGTGGCGGCCGTCGGCGATCACCGCGACGTCGAGATGGTCGAACGTCACGGGGCGCGCCGAGTCCGCCTCCGCCCACTGTCCGACCACCCGGTCGAACGGTGTCTGCCACACGGTGGCGGGATCGTCGTCGAACGCGCCGTCGGCGCGACATGAAAGGCAGCCCGCCAGGAAATCGCTCGACGAGACCAGTCGGCCGGCAGTGGCGTCGCCGGGACGCAACGCGTTCTCGATCGTCGCGTCCGGGGCATCGGTGCTCACGGTCGCGTTTCCGGTCAGGTCGAACGATCGTCGCGCCGGGAGCGCGAACTGCCGCGAGATCGACAACTCCGGTTGGGCGCGCGCCGGAACCGAACGGGTGGCATCACGGCTCATGACGAGCACCAGGGGATGGTCGCCGGACGATCCGCCCAGCGCACCGAGCAGGTCGGTCGGCATCTGCTCGACCTCGTCGAGCCGGACGTCGTGGGCGGCGTGGGCGTCGCGCAGGCGGATCTCGGCGAACCCGACGGGATCGGCCTGGCCGAACAGATTCGGCCGATGGTCGTTGACCTGGACGACGCGGATCGAGAGTGAATGGAACGCGCGGGTCGGGAACGTGATCGTTTGGCCCGCTACGGTGCGCGAGCGCGCGTCGAGCACGACGTTCAGCGCGTGGCCACCGTCGAAGGTCAGCACCGCGTTCGTGATGTAGCGGTCGCGCCCGCCGTTGAGCGGCTGCACGAGGTTGACGTGGTCGGTGGTGATCCTGCCGTCGAGGTCGACCTCGATGCGCTGCCCGCGCGCGTCCCCGAATGCCTGCGTGCGCCACGCGGTCGTGGGATCGCCGTCAAACGCGGCGGCCGGGCGGTCCTCGGGCCAAAACGTGTTCGTGTTGCCGTACGCGGTCGCGGCCACGCGCTGCACACCGATCTGGTCGGTCGTGGTCAACGCCGACGGCTGCTCGCCCGGGAACACGTCGAGTCGCGCATCGCCGGGATCGGTCGTGAGCGGCTGATCGGCGCCACCGGCCTGCTCCGTGAAGCCGACGGTCTCCGTCACGGACGACCAGCGCCGCGCCCGCAGACGGTTGCCGTCGGTGACGACCAGCACATCTCCCGGAGATGTCGCGGCGCGCAGCGACGCGGCGCTCGGATACGACGCGGAGTAGCGCACGACCCCCGCACCGTCGAGGAGACCGACGTCGGCGACATCGACGAGGCCCTCGCCGTCGCCACTGACCATGAGCGCGTGCTGGGTCGATTCGCCGCGCACGATCTTCGTCGCATCGGTGACCGGGTAGACCTCGACCGGCGCGACGAGTGCCGCATTGGCCGGCGGCGCGAGGCTCACCTCGTCGGTGTAGCCGGCCGGCAACGGGAACTGCGAGGGCGGTCCGTAGCCCGTCGCCGGGCCGAGGCCCGGCGCCGCGTTCAGGACCGCCGCGAGATTCTCCGGACGCACGAGGTCGTAACGGTCGTACTGGATGTCGTTGCGCGCCACGACGTCGCCGATGCCCATCCGCCGCCACAGCGCGACGAGACCGGCCGGGTCGGCGACACCGACTTGGAGGCGACGATCGATCGCGTTGAGGAGGTCGGCAGTGCCGGGGGTCCCGTACGGGATGAGCTCGCGCGCAACGTACGGACGGTCGGTGAGACCGGGGGTGATCGGATCGACGGTGTTGCCCCACGTGTACGAGGCGAAGTCGGCGCCCGGCTCCTCGAGGATGCGCGTCTGGTGGTCACCGCGGTCGAGCGCGGCGATCGCCTGCGTCCAGTACGCCGGCAGCTTCGCGTCGCGCTGCAGGTTCTTTCCGTAGAACGTGCCATCGACGAGCGCCGGAAAGTTCACGAAGATGAGTACGCCCGCGAGCAACGGCACGGCGTACGCCAGCGCCACCTTTCCGCGTGTCTGCAACCACCTGAACGCGGAGTTCACGGCGAGGCCGAAGAACACGGCAAGCGCGAGCACGACCAACGGCCCCGCGCGGCCCGTGCTGCGCAACGCCAGGCCCGCCGTAGACGAATTCGCGAACGACTTGAACAAGGCGCCGAGCGGCGTCGAACTCGCGTAGGGATGCGCGCCGACCGAGATGACGACACCCACGAAGAGCAGCAACACGAAGAACAGCCGGTGGCGCCACCGCACGAACGCGGCCGCGAGCAGGGAGAGCACGACGAGGCCGTAGCCCGCGAGGATCACCCACGAGTGCTGCGTGTAGTCGCGGGCGGCTTCGATCCAAGGCCCGAGCCGGTCCTGGCCGTAGAAGAACCAGTATCCGAGGCCGCGCAAGACCTCGTTGGGAGTCGACGTGAGCGCGACCGCCTGGACGGTCTCGCTGTACTTCAAGACGTCGAGGCCGTAGGTACCTTGCATCCGCAGGCCCGAGATCCACCAGAGCGACGTGAGCAACGTCAACGCGCCGGTGCGCACCGCGACGCCCACCGCGCGGCGCGCGTCGACCTCGCGTGCGACGAGCCACGCGTACAAGATCCATAACACCGGGCCGATCCCCGCGAAGATCAACGCCGTCGCGTTGACGCCACCGACGACTTGCACGATCAGGGCGAAGATCGCCGGATATCGCCAACCCTTCTCGCGCAGCGCTTTTCGGATGACCGCGATCATCCACGGCAACGCGGCCCACGGCATGAGCAGCACCGAGATCCGCGCCGCGTAGTCGAGGACGTACGGCGTGAACATGAATGCGAGTGCGGCGACGACGACGCCGGGACCGCGGAGGCCGAACGTCCGCAGCAGGTACAGCACCCCGAGCCCGGCCGCGAACAGCAGCGAGCCGAGCCACAGCCGCTGCGAGACCCAGGCCGGCGAGCCGATCTGATCGAGGAGCCAGTAATAGGGGCCCATCGGGAACGCGTACCCGATTGTCTGATGCGTGACGGTGCCCATGCCGACGTGCGGATCCCACATCGAGACCGAGCGCGCCAACAGCCGGCCCGGATCGAGGTAGAGGTACTGCTTGGTGTCGGCGGCAATGCGTCCGGGCGCGGTGAGCAGGGGCGGTACGTACGCGAGCAGTGCGAGCAACGAGTAACCGAGGGCCGACCTCCGGCGGCGCGAACCGGGGAATGGGCTCACGCCGTCTTGTGGCGCAGCGCCTCGGCCGCGAGGACCTCGAGCGTTCCCCGAGCCGTCGCCGCCCACGTGAAAGTCGATGCGTGCTCGAGGGCATTCTTGGCGAGGAGCGCGCGCAACGCGTCGTCGCGCAGGACGCGATCGAGCGACGCGCCCAGGCCCTTTCCGTCGTCGACGAGGATCCCGGTCTTGCCGTCGATGATCGCGTCGCGGTGGCCGGCGATGCGCGACGCGACCGCCGGCGTACCGCAGGCCGCGGCCTCGGTGATCGTCATCCCCCATCCTTCGTGGCGCGACGCGCTCGCCAGCACCCACGCGCGTCGGTAGAGGTCGAGCAGCGTGGCGTGGTCGACCCGTCCGGGCAGGGAGATCCAGCTCCGGGCATCGAGCTCGGCGATCCGGCGTTCGAGGGCGTCGCGTTCGTAGCCCTCGCCCACGATCACCGCGTGCAGATCGGGCAGGCCCGCCTTGACCTCGGCGAGCGCGTCGATCAGGAGGTCGAAGCGCTTGACGGGGACGAGCCGGCCGGCCGCGACAACGAGCGGGGACGGATCGCGGGTGCCGCCGGGCCGGAACGACGGATCGATCCCGGGTGGCACCACGGTGATGTTCGACGGTCGAAGGTGCAGGCGGCGCGCGATCTCGTCCTTCGACGACTCCGACAAGGTGACGATCTTCGATCGTCGATACAGCGGCGGAGCGATCCGGAACTCGATGGTACGGCCGAGACGCGCCAGACGCGGCGGCAGCGTCATCTCCCACATCGAGTCGTGGACGTGATGCAACCACACCGCGCGCGGGCGTCGCGCCGCCCACACCGGAGAGAAGAACGGCATGCCGTTCCAGATCTCGACCAGCGCGTCGCTCGCGCCGTGCCAACCCATCATCTCGCTGAACGCCGCGCGTGGGAACACGAGGTACCGGCCCGCCTTGCGGATCACCCGGTAGTCGTCACGCCACCGAACTTGGGCCGCTCCGGGTGCGTACGACGTTCGCATCGTCACTTCGATCCCCGCCCGGCCCCAGAGCGCGGCGACTCTCGACGCGTGCAGCTCCGAACCGCCGGCCTCCGGATCGTCGATGTCGCGCCACGCGAGGATGGCGATCCGACGGAGTCCCGCGGCCGCCGCGATGTCGCCCAGTTGGGCGATGTCGCCGAGCTCCCCTGGGTTGATCGGGTTGGCGCCCACGGCGGCGGGTTCGGTCAAGGAAGCGGGCCTCCGCAGGTACGAGGAACACGAGGAACAAGACAGGACGGCGCGGGAGTCTAGAGCCGCTCCCGCTCGCCGACGTGCCCGCGACCGACACGTGCCCGCGACCGACACGTGCCCGCGACCGACATGTGGTCGCGCTCCGCTGTACGCTCGACCGCTTGCAGGCGAGGTAACGGAGCCGGGAGGACATGAAGCTGACGGGGGAACGCCCGATGCAAGGGGCGACGCCCGACTCGTTGCTCGCGTTCCACGACGCCGGATATCGAGAGGTGCTCGCGCGGCTCGGTCCCGGCGTCACGATCGACGTCGGCTGTGGCATCGGCGACGAGACGCGGCGCCTCGCCGGACCGGATCGCCTGGTAGTCGGTGCCGACTACGACGCGGAGACCGTACGCACCGCCGGGACCGAACACGCACAGACCGGCGGGCTGCGCTTCTGCGCGATCGACGGCAGCGCGCTGGCCCTCCGTGATGGGAGCGTCGATTTCATCGTGTCGTCGCACATCATCGAGCACTTCACGAACCCGGTCGCTCACGTCGCGGAGCTCGCGCGTACGTTGCGCGCCGACGGCACCGCGTTCGTGATCACCCCGAATGCTCCCGCCGACTTCGAAAACCCGTTCCACGTGTACTTGTTCGAGCCGGCGCACCTCGTGTCGCTGCTCTCCTTGTTCTTCGACGACGTGATCTGCCTCGGGCTCGAGGGAGACGAAGCCCTCCACGCCGACTTCTCCGCGCGCCGCGCCCGCGGCGAGCGCCTGCTCCGGCTCGACGTCCTCCGGCTGCGGAAGCGCATGCCCCGCGCCGCGTACGTGTGGACCTACGAACGCGTGCTGCCGCTCGCGTACCGAATGCTCGGAAGCGATCGCACCGGGATCGGCTCGGGCCTGTCGGAACGCGACTTCTTCACCACCGAGCACGTCGACGAGCGCACGCCGGGCCTGTTCGCGATCGCCCGGCGACCGCGCGTGAAGGCCGCAGTGCGTGAGGCCCGCGGTGCGTAGCAACGACACGGGCGTGTGGGTCACCATCCCGACCTACGAGGAAGCCGAGAACATCGAGCTGTTGGTCCGCCGTGTCCGCGAGGCCGTACCGGATGCCCACATCCTCGTCGTCGACGACAACAGCTTCGACGGAACGGCCGAGAAGGCCGCGGCGCTCGGCGCGGAGCTCGGCGGGGTCGAGGTGTTGCGCCGACCGAGGAAGATGGGTCTGGGGAGCGCGTACCGGGCCGGCCACGCGGTCGGCATCGCGCGCGGCTTCGACATCATGGTCCAGATCGACGCCGACCTGTCCCACAACCCCGCTGATCTCCCCCGCCTGCTGGCGGCAATCGATCGGGGCGCCGACCTCGCGATCGGATCGCGCTACGCGCCCGGCGGAAGTGTGCCGAACTGGCCGCAGCACCGGCTCGCACTGTCGGTCGCCGGCAATCGTTACGCGGCGTTCTGCCTCGGCATCGGCGTGCGCGACACGACGGCCGGGTACCGCGCGTATCGCGCGTCGACGCTGCGCGCGATCGACTTCGACAGCACGCATTCGACCGGATACGGGTTCCAGATCGAGATGACGCACCGGGTCCTTCGCGTGGGAGGGAAGGTCGAGGAGATCCCGATCGCCTTCACCGACCGGGTGCGGGGCAACTCGAAGATGTCATGGCGCATCGTGGCCGAAGCGATGCTGCTCGTCTCGTGGTGGGGCCTGCGCGACCGCGTCCGCCGGGACCGGATCACCCGCCGCCCGAGCTAGGACTTACGCGGCAAGAAAGGTGCGTCGCGACCCGTCCGGCCGTCCTTGTCGCCGGCGGCGTGCTCTTCGTGGTACTCCGATTCGACGTTCACCGACCAGACGTCGTGGTCGGCACCCAAGATGTTCTCGACCGAGAGTATGGCGGTCATCATGGAGTGATCCTGGTTGTTGTACTTGTGCATGCCGTTGCGGCCACAGGGGAAGACGTTGGGCGCGTTAGCAGCCAGCCACTTTCGCAGTGTCTCGACGTTGCCCTGGTACATCTCGTCGTAGACCGGATAGGCCTTCGGCATGCGCACCACGTAGCCGGCTTCGACGCGGCTCGGATCGGCGACGAGGCCGAGCCGATGCATCTCGCTCTTCGCCTGATCGATCAGATCTTCGTCGGACTTCGTCCACATCGCGTCGCCCTCGTTCACGAAGAACTCGAGCCCCAGACACGTGCGGCCGTCTTTCACCATGTAGGGCGACCACGAGCCGTAATTCTGAACCCGGCCCACCTCTACGTCGGGATCGTGGATGTAGATCCAGTTGTCGGTGAAGGAATACTCCTGTGGCACCACGAGGGCGACGGTCAGATGGTCGCGGTAGCGGAGATCGTCGGCGGCCGCGTGCGTCGGCGCATCGACTTCCGGTCGCATCGCGTTGCAAAGCGCACCCATCGGCATCGACGAGATCACGTGCGTGCACGGATAGACGTGTTCACGTCCCTCGCCGTCGACGGCGACGACCGCGGTCGCGAGACCGTCGCCGTGGCGGATCGCGGTCACCCGGCGGTCGAACTCGAGTGTGGCACCGGCGGCAGTGACCTTCTCGGTCGCGACCTCCCACATCATTCCCGGTCCGTACTTCGGGTAGTTGAACTCATCGATGAGACTGGTGATCATCTTCGTCTTGTCGCGCTTGGCGCCGGAGCGCTTCGGCTTGAGCGCCTCCCATACTGCGCGAAACAAAGAGAGATCCTTGATACGTTGCGCGCCCCAGTCGGCCGACAGCTCGGACGCGGGCACGCCCCAGACCTTCTCGTTGTAGGTCTTGAAGAAGTGCCGATACAACCGCCAACCGAAGCGCGAGGCGATGAAGCCTTCGAGGGTGTCGCGATTCTTCGGCGGATGTACGCGTACCCAGAGATAGGACCCGACACAACGCATCGCTTCGACCGGACCCAGATTGCGCAGCACGTTCATGAGGACGAGGGGATAGTCGTAGAGCTTGCCCCGGTAGAAGATGCGGCTCTGCCGCGGCCGGCTGAGGAAATTCTCCTCCCCGAGGATCTCCCACCAGAGGTCGTCGACCGCTCGCACCTTGGTGAAGAAGCGGTGGCCGCCGATGTCGAACCGCCAGCCGTCACGCTGGACGGTGCGGCTGATGCCGCCGACGACGGTGTCGGTCTCGAGAATCGTGACCTTGCCCGCGTGCCCGGCCTTCATCAGCTGGTACGCGGCGGTGAGGCCGGCCGGTCCCGCGCCGACCACCACGACCGAGAGGTCGGGCGGCGGCGTCTCGGCGGTCGACATGACCAGCCGAGTGTAGTTACCGCCGCGCGCCGGGGTCGGCTCTGGTTCGGTGGTCCGCGCCGCGCCCGGGCTCAGGGCACGAGCACGCCGGTGAACGCGAGCAGCGAGGCCGCGACGAGGCCTGCCCCCGCGAGGCACAAGACAACGCGTTCGCGTCCCGGCTCGGCGATGACGTCGGCGCCGGCCAGCACGAAGGGGATGGTCGCGAGCCCGTATCGCTCGAGGGAATCGAGGTTGCGGCTGCTGAGCGCGACGACGAGCGCCGCGCCCGCGTAGAGCGTAAAGGAGAGCGGCCAGCGTCGCGCGATCACGACCAGCAAGGCGACGAACACGATGGCGCTCACGGTGTGCACTCCTGCACTCACGTGGTCGCCGACGAAGAGCTCGTGCACGTTGTGTGCGACCGCGCGCACGGGATCGACCCAGTGCCCGCGCCGCGTCGGATCCTGCTGAGCTCGCAACGGGTACCAGAAATCGTGCGTGCGATGTGCGGCCCAGACGAGGTAGGCGAACATGCCGACCACCGGCGCAGCCGCGGGCGCCGCGGCCTTCGGGTCGCGCTGCTGACATCCCTCGACGACGGCCGGAACTGCGAGGAGCACGCCTACCGGGCGGGTCAGGCCGGCCAAGAAGCCGAAGATCGCCGCCAGCCACCAGCGGCGCGATCGCAGACCGAGGAAGGCGATCGCCGCGAACGTCATGAACGTCGCCTCCGCGTAGCCCATGACGAGTACGAAGGCGGGGGGCGCGACGTACACGAGCCATACGGCCCGGCGTGCGAGCGCGGGGTCGTGACGTTCGTGCAGCACGAGCCGGTAGAGCGCGAAGCCGAGGGCGAGCGCCGACGCGTTCGCGACGAACACGACACCGAAACCGGACGACGCGCCCGGGAACCACGACACCGCTCGGCCGACGAGCGGAAACAGCGGAAAGAAGCGCAAGCCTTCCGACGCGACGCGGTCGTAGCCCAGGTGCGCGATGTCGCGGTACCACGACGCGTCCCAGGCGAGGAGCCCCGTATGGGTCTCGATCGGAACCGGGAAGTGGCGGGTCGTGACGATGTGACGGGTCGTGGCGAGTGCGCCGACGACGACGATCCGCGAGATGGCGTACGGGACGAGCACCACGCGAGCGATTCGAGAAGCGCGCATTCAGCTCTTGGCGGACGCCGGGAACATCTGCAACTCGGGCTCCTCGAAGATCTTGTCGTCGGAGAGCGTGCGCGGTACCCGCCGACGCGCCGACGCGAAATCGTCCGAGATCCCCTCGCAGAGGCCCACGTGGGTGATATAGCCGGGAGCGCTGACGTACCAAAGGGTGTGCGCACCGGCACGCGCGAGCGCCGAACGGGCAAACCGGACCGGGTCCGCCGCGGCCAGTCGCTTCTTGTAGTCGACCCAATCGACACGCTCGGGACCGGCGAAGCTCGGGTACACGACTTCGTCGAGCCCGGGCTGCACGAGCCGATGCACCGAGGGCCCGATCTGGTCGGGGCAATAGACCACGAGATCTCCGGGCTTCGCTTCGTGGCGTAATACCGATGCCACCTCGCCCGCCTGCGTGCGCTGGGTGACGAGGTTGCGGACTCCCCCGGCAAACCCCAGCAGCACCGTCAACGCCAGCAAACCGGCGAGGATGCGCCGGTCCCGCAGCGTCGTGAAGCCGCGGGCGACGAGCAGGATGAAGAACGGGAAGACCAACGCGCTGTATCGCGATTGGAACGCACCACCGGCGAGGTAGTTGAGCGACAGCGCCACGACGAGGCCGACGCCACCGACGAACGCGAAAACGCGGCTCTCGCGCGGCATGTGCAGATCGATCTCGATCCGCCGCTCGTCGATCGCCCGGGCGAACAGACCCAGAATCATCATCGGGAGAAGGATGAAGAAGAGCAACCAGCCTTCTTGGCGGTCGGCCGCGGTCCCGCTCGCGCCGCCTGCGAAGTCGCGCAGCGTGTACCCGAGCGGGATACCCGGCAACACCGGCGTGCCCCACGGGGTACCGGTGTGCGCGCGCTGATAGAGGAACGTCGGCAACCACGGGACGAAGGTGAGGCCTCCGACGGCAATTGCCGCGAGCACTCGGAGCGCCGCGTCTCGCTGCCGACCGCGCCACGCCATCCAGACGAGCAGGCCGATCACGACGACGAGAAGGTAGAACGACCAGTACTGCGTGTAGATGAAGAGCGCGACGAGCACGGAGACCAGCGCGAGCCGGCTCGTGCTCGGCTCGTCCATCGCGCGCTGGAATGCGACGATGCCCGACGCGACGAGCAATATCTCGAGCGAGTACATCCGCGCTTCGGTTGCGTAACGAATGGAGTAAGGGTTGGCCACCATCACAACGGCCGCGATCCACGCGCCCGTCGTGCCGACGAAGCGCCGGGCCGCGAACCACGTCGCGACGACCGCCGCGGCCATGAACAACCCCGACATCGACCGGGAAGCGACGTTCGCGCTGCCGAACACACGGGTCCAGAAGTGCAACAACACGTAGTAGAGCGGCGGTGCGCCGTCTTGTTTCAACGCACCTTGCAGCTGCGAGAGCGGTAAGCGCGCGATGTTCACCGTGAGGGCTTCGTCGAGCCACATCGCGGAACGCGTGTACGAGAACAACACGAGACCTGCGCACGCGGTCGTGACGAATGCCACAACCCCGAGCGGCGAGAGCCGCGCCCGCTCGGAGGATGCCTCCCTCCGCCCGGGCTTGCGCGAGGGCGCGTCGGAGAGGGCCGTCACAGATGCGAAACCTAGCGCCGCGCGGCGCTCAGAGCCGGACGCTCGGCACGACTTCGTGCGCCATCGCTTCCATGCTCTCCGACGACGGGAAGTCGCGGAACCACAAGACGAACTCTCGGCAACCCGCGTCGACGAACGCCTGCGCCTTCTCCGCGACCTGCTCCGCGGTGCCGACGAGGTTGTCGCGCACGTACTCCTCGGGATCGCCTCGGCCCCAGAGCGAACCACCGCCGTCCGAGTCGAGCCAACGCCGGAGGTCGGCCTCGCTATCGAAGACGCGACAGTCGGGGCCGTGAGTACGCACGACCGAGTCGAAGTCGCGGCCGATGTCGTCGCAGTACCCGCGCAGCAAATTCGACTTGCGCACGAAGCCCTCGAGACTGGTCTGCCAGTTCGTCTTGTCGGCGTGGCGCGCCGCGATGCGCAACGTCACCTTCTCGCCACCGCCGCCGATCCAAATCTGCGGCAGGTTCTGCAACGGCTTCGGGTCGCAGTACGCACCGTCGAACGCCAGGTGCTTGCCCTGGTAGGTCACGGTCTCCTCGGTCCAGAGTCGCCTCAACACCTCGACCGTCTCTTCGAGAATCTGCAATCGGGTACCCGCGCTCGGGAACGGGAACCCGTACGCCTGGTACTCCCGCTCGTACCAGCCGGCGCCGATGCCGAGAATCAACCGACCGCCGGAGAAGACGTCGACGCACGCCGCCTGCTTCGCGAGCAGCCCCGCGTTGCGATACGCGGCGCACGTCACCATCTGCCCGAGCTTGATCGTCGTCGTGTGGCCGGCCAGCGCGGCGAGCGTGGTGAACGCCTCGAAGACGTGGGTCGGCTCGCGGCGGGGCACGGTCTCGACGTGGTCGTACACCCAGAGATGGTGATAGCCGAGCTGCTCGGCGAGCTCTGCGAGTTCCTTGGTGCGGTCCCACGCGTCGGCCGCCGACCATCCGCTGTACTCGAGCTTCCAACCCTGCGGGGCGAATGCACCCCATTGCAACGGCGCGGTCACACGATCTCCTTGGCTTCCGATCCCGGGCGGGGTTCGTGGTAGTCCCACCACTGGATTTCGCACATCATCGGCAGCAGGTAGCGCACGTAGATGCTCGTGATCGCGAGCATGCCGTGGTCGTCGACGTGCTTATCGATGATCTCGACCCGGTCGTCACGCGCCTCCCAGGTCTTGGCGCGCGCCAAGATGTCGTCGAGCTCCGACTCCGCGCCTACCGACAGGCCGAAGTGGTCGAGCCGGGGGCACTCCATCGCCGAGCCGCCGTCGTCGGCGATGAGGAAGACGAACTGCTCGATGTTGTGGACCTGGAAGACCTGCCGCTTGCGGTCGATCGTCATCATCGGGATGTCGACGAAGCCGAAGACGTCACCGAAGAAATCGGCGCGCAGCTTACGGTGCTCCTCATCGAGCATCTCGGCCGTGAGGCTCATCGCGACGTGGTTGAAGCGCGGCTTGCGGGTCGTGAACGCGGGTCCGATCGTGGGCATTGCGCGCGCTCCTTACGAGACTCGGGGCACGACCATGGCTTTGGCCGCCAGGTCGCCTTCGTGCAGACCGACCGCCGCATCGAGCAGCCGGTTGAGGGGATAGTCCTCCTGCTCGACGAGCAGGTCGTTGGGCAGCCGTCCCGACGCGAGCATTTCGAGCGCGCGCGGGAAGCCGTCGTGGTCGTAGACGAACGCGCCGGTGATGACGAGCTCGTTCAACAGGATGCGATTCGGATCGAACTTCGGTCGGGCCATACCCGCACCGACGAGCACGAGCGTTCCCGCGCGCTTGAGCTGGGCGAGCGCCGACTCCTGGGCGCGGCCGTTGCCCGAGCACTCGAGCGCGACGTCGAAGGGCTCGTCGACAAGGTCGTAGGGCATCGCGGGCGTGATCAGCTCCGCCGGGTCGACGGCGCGCGCGCCGAGCTTCTCGCACAAGTCTCGCCGACTGGCCTTGGGTTCACTGACCACGACGTCGTCGACACCCAGGGCCTTCAACGCCGCGATCGACAGGAATCCGATCGGGCCGCCGCCGGTCACCAGCCAGCGCGTTCCCGGCCGCGCCCCGCCCGCGCGTGTGATGCCGTGCAGTGCGACCGCGAGTGGCTCGGTGAGCGCGGCGTGCTTGAGCGACAGGCCCTCGGGAACGCGCAATGCCTCCGCGGCGCGCACGGTCTTGTAGCGCGCGAAGGCCCCCTGCCAGGTGCCGGCGTCGCCGCCCACGCCACCCCGTTCGACGCAGAGCGACGTCCGGTGCGCGAGGCAGTACTCGCAGTGTCCGCACCGCGGCGAGGGGCCACCGATCGTGCGTTCGCCGACCGCCCAACCCGATACATCGGGTCCGAGCCCGGCGACCGTGCCCGAGTACTCGTGGCCTTCGATCACGCCCGAGCGACCGCCCCACTCCAGCAAGAAATGCAGATCGGAGCCGCAGATCCCGCAGTGGCTCACCTCGAGCAACAGCTCGCCCGGCCCGGGCTGGGGGGTGGGCCGGTCCTCGACGGCCACGTCGCGCAGCCCCATGAACACCGCCGCGGGCATGGTCTCGGGCAATCGCGTCATGGCAGAAGGGTCGCCCGAACCTGACACGCACGTCAACCTCGACCCAACCTCCCTTTTTTGCACCAACAGATGGGCGCGAAAGTGGGCTCCAGGGGCCGGAAATGCTCCCAACTGTTGGGCGCGCGGCGGGTGCGCGAGACTGGCGTGCCCCGCTGACGTGGGCGTCAGCCTTCGAGGAGAGCCATGACCGCAGACGTTGTGATCCGGGGTGGCACGGTCGTCGACGGCACGGGCAAGCCCGGTCGAGCCGCCGACGTCGCCATCACCGGCGGGGTCATCTCCGAGATCGGGCCGGCCCTTTCCGGCCGCCGGGAGCTCGATGCGTCCGGCCAGGTCGTCACGCCCGGGTTCGTCGATATCCATACCCACTACGACGCGCAGGTGTTCTGGGATCCGGCCCTCTCTCCGAGCTGTTGGCACGGGGTCACGTCGGTCGTGGCGGGTAACTGCGGCTTCTCCATCGCGCCCGTGCGCCCCGAACACCGCGAACTCCTCGTACGCACGCTGCAGCACGTCGAGGACATGTCACCCGACACGCTGTTCGCCGGTGTTCCGTGGGACGAGTTCGAGACGTTCCCCCAGTACCTCGACGCGATCGAAGCGCGCGGCACCCTCATCAATTACGCGTGCTACGTCGGCCACACCGCAGTGCGCATCTTCGTCATGGGCGAAGCCGGCTACGAGCGCGCCGCGACCGGCGACGAGATCCGGTCGATGCAGCAGGTGATCGCCGACGCGATGACTGCAGGCGCGGCCGGCTTTGCGACGTCTTCGTCACCGACGCACAGCGGCGACCGCGGCCGACCCGTGCCTTCACGCGTCGCCGACCTCGCGGAGCTGCGCTCGCTGCTCGAGCCGTTGCGCGATGCGCACAAGGGCGTCGCCGCACTCCTTCCCGGCGAGAAGGTGACGCACGCCGACGTCTACGAGCTACAGCGCGCGACCGGGCGTCCGCTGACGTGGACCGCGCTGCTCACCGTGAAGGGCTTCCCCTGGCACGAGAAGATCATGAAGGCGAACACCGAGGCCCGAGCCGAAGGCATCGAGGTGTGGCCGCAGGTGTCGTGCCGGCCGCTGACGTTCCAGATGAACCTCCGCGAGCCGTTCACGTTCAATATGCGCGCCGCGTTCCAAGAGCTGATGGACCGTCCCGACGAGGCCCGCATCGCCGCCTATCGCGATCCGGCGTGGCGGGCGCGGGCCTGGGAGGAGATGCAGGGCAAGCGCGGCGCGCTCCCGGTCAACTTCGAGGCGCTCGCCGTTGCGGAATCGCCGGGACACCCGGAGCTCGTCAATCGCAAGGTGACCGACATCGCGGCCGAGCGTGGGGCCACCCCGCTCGACGTGATGCTCGACATCTCGATCGAGGAGAACCTCGAGACCCGGTTCACGAGTGTGCTGGCGAACAACGACCCCGAAGCGATCGCCTGGCTGCTCCCCCAGGACACCGTCCTGCTCGGCCTCGCCGACTCCGGCGCGCACGTCACGCAGCTCTGTGACGCGTGCTTCGCGACCGACCTCCTCGGCAACTGGGTACGCGACAAAGAGGTCATGCCGCTCGAGCACGCGATCCACAAGCTCACGGGCGAGCCGGCTTCCGTGTTCGGCCTCCACGACCGGGGCACGCTCGAAGTCGGCATGGCGGCCGACGTTGTCGTGTTCGACTTCGACACGGTCGCACCCGGACCGCTCCGCCGCATCCGCGACTTCCCCGCCGACGGCGAACGGCTCGTCGCCGATCGCCCCGAGGGCGTGAGTCACGTCGTCGTCAACGGCACCGTGATCCGAGAAGACGGCACCCCGGTCGATGCCGCGCTCGCGGCGAGACCGGGCAAGCTCCTCCGCTCGTCGTAACCGTCGAAGCGGGGCGAATCAATGGGTGTCGGCGCGACTCGCGAGGAGCAGTTGCGCGAACTGATCCGCCATCGAAGTGTGGTTCGGGCCGGCTGCGTCGATCGCAGTCTGCAGCACGACACCCTGGGCGACCGCGAGGAGCAGCCCCGCCATCGGCTCGGGTTGCACCCAGTCGGGAAGGAATCCGTGCGTCTTCAGTTCGGCCATCTGCTTGGACAAGATGGCGCGGATCTCGGCGAGTATCCGGCTCACGCGCTGTTGCAACTCCGGATGCCTTCGGCTCTGGATCAGGACCTCCAAGTAGGCAGGAGCGTCCTCGTCGGACTGCTCGTAGGCCAGTTGGAGTTGCGTGACGGCTCCGAGGAGTCGGCCCACCGGATCACGCGCTTCGTCCTGCAGCGCGTGGAGGGCGGGCGCGAGGAGTGCTTCGATGGCTCCGCCGACCGCCTCGGCCACGAGCGCGTCCTTGGAGCCGAAGTAGTAGGTGATCGCGCCGAGATTGGCGCCCGCGGCCGTTGTGACCGCACGAGACGTCGCCCCGACCGTCCCATGCTTTCGCACGCATTCCCAAGCGGCGGCGACCAGGCGCTCTCGCGTATTGCCTTCTCGTGTATCTGCGGTCATCGAACGAGCCTAGTTGGCCCCTGAATCATACGTATGTATTGTTCGGAACGTGAGGAACCGCCCCCGACCCGGGACCAAGCTGGCACTTGCCGGTGCGATCGTCGATCTGGCCCTCGCCGCGGCGGTCGGCGCAATCCGAACCGCCGGCGCTTCCGCGGGACAGAGACACGCGGAAGGCGCGCTCCCGACCATCGCCTTCGTCGTCGTGGTGGCGGCTCCGGGCATCTTGGCGCTGATCGGCATCGTGACCGCACGCCCGCTGCTCTTCGGTGCCGCGGGCTTTGCGTGCGGTCCGCTCGTCGTCGTCTCGATCGCGACCTTCCCGCTCGTCGGGCCGTGCGTGCTGCTGATCGCCGCCTTCGTCCAGTCCCAGCGCGCGCAGCCGCCCGCGCCGCTCCTCACCGGGATCGTTCTCGTCGCCTTTCCGGTGCCTCTCCTCGTCGGGTTGCGGATCCTCGTCACCGCGACCGCGCAGTTCACCTACAACTTCCCGGGCGGCTCCGAGAGCGGTGACTACTTCACGCCCGGGCACGCCGTGTTGTGCATCGCACTCGTCACGGTCGACATCGTGCTCGCGTCGCTGCTCGCGCGGATGGGTCCGGCACCGACACGACGCGCCGCGGTCAGCTCCCGCGCGTGAGTCAGCGCGGGCGCGCAGAGGTCAAGCCCGCGTCCAACCGGAACGATCGCGGTCGACCTCGGGAATCGGACCGGGCGGGCGCGGTGGATGGTCTTGCAAACGGGCGGGGAACCCGAGCCGCGCGGTCCCATCGCCCGCGTCGAACACGACCTCGCGCACACGGAACTGCTCGTTCGCGGCCATCTCCGCCGGGTCGAGCACAGGCGCGACCGGCGCGCCGGCGCGCGTGAGCCGCTCCAGCGCCTCGTCGCGCGTGAGGCGCGCGCAGGCTGCTGCAACCGCCGCCTGACATTCGTCGAACCGGTCGAGGCGCGCGAGATGGCTCAGGCTCCGCAGCTCGTCGGCGAGCGCGAGTCCGTCGCACACGGCCTGCCAGAAATGGTCCTCGGAGATCACGGCCAGCGTGATCCAGCCGTCGTCGGCGCACGCGAAGACGCCGTAGCCCGCGGAGCCGCGGGTCGGCCGCGTGCGACCGCGCAGGAGGTTGCCCGAGCTGGTACCCGACCACGACGCGACGACGTCGGCCATCGCGACGTCGATGCGCTCCCCTTCGCCGGTCTGGATCCGCTTCGCCCACGCCGCACAGATGCAGAACGCCGCGACCGTCCCCGCCGCGAGATCGGCGATCGGGACGCGCGGAATCACCGGATCCTCGCCGGCGCGCGGCGCGAGCGCGCCGGCCAGCGCCTGGTAGTTCACGTCGTGACCCGGACGCGCAACGTTGGGGCCGGTCTGGCCGTAGCCCGACACCGAGCAGTAGATGATCGACGGGTTGCGCGCCCGCACGTCGTCGTAGCCGAGGCCGAGCCGCGCCGCGACCCCGGGCCGCCAACCTTCGCAGAACACGTCGGCGTCGCCGACGAGCTCGAGCGCGCGCGCCCGGCCTTCCGCGCGGCGGAGGTTCAACTCGATGCTTGCCTTGTGACCGGCGATGTCACGGAACAGCTGCGGGAACGTCCGCATCGGGTCGCCGCCGGGCGGCTCGATCTTCAGGACGTGCGCACCCAAGTCGGCCAGCATCTGGGTCGCGTGCGGGACCGGACGCCAGATGCCCGCGTCGAGGACGCGCATCCCGTCGAGCAGACCGGTCACGTCACGCGCTCGGGGCGTCGTCGCGCAGCTGCCGGCGCAGTACGAACTTCTGGACCTTCCCGCTCGCGGTCCGTGGGAATTCCTCGACCGTCCGCAGGTGCTCGGGCCACTTCTGGCGCGCGATACCGGCCTGCTCGAGATACGTCCGCACCTCGGCGAGGTCGGGCGCGGAGCCTCCGGTGTGCATGCGGAAGAACGCGCACGCGACCTCGCCGAGCCGGGCGTCGGGCGCGGCCACGACCGCGACCTCGGCGACATCGCGCATGCGCACCAGGAGCTCTTCGACCTCTTGCGCGCTCACGTTCTCGCCGCCGCGAATGATGATGTCCTTCTTGCGATCGGTGATGGCGAGGTAGCCGTCATCGTCGAGCACGCCGATGTCGCCGGTCATGAACCAGCCGTCGGCGCTGAATGCCGCCTGTGTCGCGGCCGCGTCGGTATACCCGGTGAACAGTTCCGGCCCCCGACTCCAAATCTCGCCCGGCGTCCCGACGTCGACGTCCTTGCCGTCGTCGTCGACGAGGCGGATCTCGACGCCCGGCAACGGACGGCCGTCGGTGTTGACGCGCTTTTCGTGGGGCGCGTCGGCCGTACTGCCGGTGATCGAAGGATGCTCCGTCGATCCGAAGCTGCGCGCGATCTCGATGCCGAGCGCGGCGCAGCGCTCGCCGACCGCGGCGGGGACCGCCGAACCGCCGAGGCCGATGAACGGCATCAGCGGAACGTGGCGCTCGCGGTCGTAGTCGGGGTGGTCGAGCAGACTCGTGAGGAAGAACGTGGAACCCTGGCCGGCCGACAAGCCGTCGTCGAGCATCGCCTGCAGCACCCGACCGGGATCCCACACATCGATGAGGTGGATCTCACCCCGACGGAACACCGGCACGAGCAACGCCGCGAGCATGCCGATGCCGTGCCCGACCGGCGCGCCGGTGATCATCGCCGGACCACCGCGGTCGTTCTGCATCGCCGCGAGCTGATGGATCTCGGCGTTGATCGTGCGATGCGAGTGCACGACGCCTTTCGGATCCGAAGTCGTGCCCGACGTGTACGCGACGAGTGCAGGCGAACGAGGGTCGACCGTCGGGATCTCGTCGATCGGGTCGTCCACAACGAGGTCGGCGAACGCGAGATCGCGGGGATCGGCTGCATTGCCCGTTCGGTCTCCGACGATCGCTACCCATTCGAGGTCGGCCAAGGTGTCGCGCATCCCCGCGAGATTGACGAGGAAGTCCTGGTGACCGAAGCGGTCGGCGGTCACGAGCGCCTTCACGCGAGTCTTGCGCAGGATGTAGCCGACTTCCTTCGGCCCGTAGAAGTGGACGATCGGCACGACGACGGCACCGAGGTACGTGATCGCGTAGAAGGTCGCGGCCGCCTCGAGCCAGTTCGGCAGCTGGAACGCAACCGCGTCGCGGGGGCCGATGCCCCGGCGCCGGAGGCCGTTCGCAACACGCCGCGCGAGCGCGTCGACGTCGCCGAGTGTGCCGCGGTACGGCATGCGGTCGGACCGCACCGTGAACGGGTGCGACGCGGCGTCGTGCAGTCCGGCGCGCAGGAGCGCACCGAGGCTGTCGTCGCCCCAGAATCCGTCCGCCACGTAGCGGCGCGCGTGTTCCTCGTCGACCGCGCGCGGAGTGAAGTCCATCAGCGGCAACGCTACTTATCCGGGGTCGGGTGATCCGGGGTCATGCTCGGGGAAGCCCGAGCACGCGCTCCGCGATGATGTTGCGCTGGATCTCGCTCGTACCGCCCGGGATGGTCGCGCCGAAGCTGCGGAGGTACTGGATGGCCCACGACCCGTCGCGCCACATCTGCGGTCCGAGCCAGTCGATATCCAGGCCTTCCATGCCGAGCGCCTCCGCGCCGAACAGGAGCGCCTTCTGCAGCGATTCGCTGCCGTAGAGCTTCAGCAACGAATGCTCGGGCGCCGACTTGCCCTTGAGGAACTTCGAGAAGCCTCGATAGCCCATCGTCATGAGCGCCTGCGCGTCGACGTAGAAACCCGCGACCGCATCGCGATACCGGGCGTCCTCACCGAGCGGCTTGCCGTTCGCCCCCTCCGACTTCCCGAGCTCGACGAGCGCTCTCACCGCGCGTTGCACGTCGTAGGCGTAGTTGATCCACAACATCGCGCGTTCGTGGGCGAGCGAGCCCTGGGTGATCGGCCAACCGCCGTTGAGCGGGCCCATGAGATTCTCCTTGGGCACGCGTACGTCGGTGAAGAACACTTCGTTGAAGTCGCAGAAATCGGTGTCGGAGAGCTCGGGGAACGGCCGGCGATCGACCCCGGGCGACGTCGTGTCGATGATCAGCGCGCTGATCCCCTTGTGTTTGGGTGCCGTCGGATCGGTGCGCACGAAGCACAAGCACCAGTCGGCGTGGTGCGCGCCCGAGGTCCAGACCTTTTGGCCGTTTACCACGAACTCGTCGCCGATCAACTCGGCGCGCGTCTTGAGACTTGCGAGATCGCTCCCGGCGCCGGGCTCGCTCATACCGAGGCACCACGAGATCTCCGCCCGCAAGGTGGGCAGGAGGAAGCGGTCCCTTTGGTCGGGCGTGCCGTAGTCGTAGATCGACGGCGCGATGATCCCGAGGCCCTGCGGGTTCGCGCTCCGTAAGATCTCGCGGCCGCTCATCTCCTCGAAATAGATCATCTGCTGGGTCGGCGTGGCGTTGCGCCCGCCCAGCTCCGGCGGCCAGCCCGGTACGAGCCAACCCGCGTCGAACAACGCCCGTTGCCAGGCGCGCGCCCATTCGGGCATGTGCGCGCTCGACTGCTTCGGCTCGCGGATCCGCTCGTCCGAGGGTTGGTGACCGTCGAGCCACGCGTCGAGCTCGGCGCGGAACGCCTCGTCTTCGGGTGCGTAACGCAGGCGCATCGATGCGCAGGGTAGTTTCCTGACGTCAGCGTCAGGAAATCCTGCCGGAGGACCCGTGGACTTCGAATTCTCGCCGGAGCAGGAAATGCTGCGCACTTCGGTGCGCGCGTTCCTCGCGGCCGCGTCGCCACTCGCGTCGGTTCGGGCCGGGTACGAGCGTCCCGTCGCCGACCCCGCGGTTTGGGACGGCCTGCGCAAGCTCGGCGTGATCGGGCTGCTCGTCGGCGAGGAGCACGGAGGCGCCGGCATGGGCATGGTCGACACGGCCGTCGTGCTCGAAGAGCTCGGTCGCGCGGTGTGCCCGGCGCCGTACGCGTCGACGGCGGTCGGGGCGGTTTCTCTCGCCGACGACGAGCTGCTCGCGGCGCTGGCGGACGGCTCGACGATCGGCACGATCGCGGTCTTCGAGGCGGGCTCGCGCTACCTCTGGCAGTCGCCGGCGACGCGCGCGCAGCGCGACGGCGCGGGCGGTTGGCGACTCGACGGAACGAAGGTGCACGTCGCCGACGCATCCGTCGCCGACGTCGTCCTGGTGACCGCGCTCGACGACGACGGGCACCTGGGGGTCTTCGCGACGGGCCACTTCGAGGCAGAGGACACGCCCACCGTCGACGGCTCGCGCAAACAGGGAAGGATCGACTTCACCGGCGCCGACGCCCGGCGCATGGACCTCACCACCGATGCCTCGGTTGCGGTCGCACGCGCACTCGACCGGCTCGGCGTGGCCGCGGCCGTCGACGGGGTCGGCGCGGCGCAACGCGCGCTCGAGCTCGCCGTCGAGTACGCGAAGGAACGTGAGCAGTTCGACCGTCCGATCGGCGCGTTCCAAGCGGTGCAGCATCTGTGTTCCGACATGCTGCGCACCGTCGAGCTCGGCCGCGCCGCCGGCTACTACGCGTGCTGGGCGCTCGACGATGCCTCGCCCGAGGAGGCGCACCGCGCGTCGACGTTGACACGCGCGTTCGCCGCCGATGCGTTCCCCCAACTGGGCGGCACCGCGATCCAGGTGTTCGGTGGCATCGGTTTCACCTGGGACCACGACATCCACCTCTACTACAAGCGACTCCTGACGGTTGCGCACGCGCTCGGAACCGCGAGCGACCATCTCGAAGAGCTCGCAACCCTCGCCATCGACTGAGCGTCTCGCCGAGCGGTTCGACGCCGCTACTCGCGCACGAGGAGCAGGCAGCCGCACGTGTTTCCGCCGCCGGCCGCGATGACGCCCACCTCGGGTGGCGTCGCGATCTGGCGATCCCCCGCCTGTCCCCACATCTGCGTGGCACCCTCGTGCAGGAAGCCGTAGCCGTGCAGCCGTCCCGCGGAGAGCTGGCCGCCGTGGGTGTTCAGGGGCAGCTGCCCGTCGCGCGCGATGCGGGTGCCGCCTTCGATGAACGGACCGCTCTCGCCCAACCCGCACAGGCCGAGCGCTTCGAGCCACGACATCGTGATCCACGAGAAGCCGTCGTACAGCTGCGCCATCTGCACGTCGGAGGGCTTGTACTCGGTGCGCTCCCACAACTGCTTGCCCGCGCCACGGTTCGCCATCGTCGAGAGGTCGTCGAATTGGTCCCACGACGGACGCCCGTCGATGCGAGTTCCGACGGCCTCGACGCGCAGAGCCGCGTTTGGCAGATCCTTGGCGCGGTCGCGCCGCGACACGATGACCGCGGTCGCGCCGTCGCACGGGACGTCACAGTCGTAGAGGCAGAAGGGCGACGTGATCATGCGCGCCGCCATGTAGTCGTCCATCGACATCGGATCGCGGTAGATCGCCTTCGGGTTGAGCTCCGCGTTGCGGCGGGCGTTGAGTGCGATCCAGGCGAGTTGATCCCGGGTAGTGCCGTACTGGTGAAAATGACGCTGGGCGAACATCGCGATCCAGATCGAGGCCGACGGCGCCGAGAACGGCAGGTTCCACTGCATGAAGCCCGAGGCCTTGAAGCCGCCACCTCCGCCACCGCCGCCACCGGGCATGACCGCCGAGCGCCCCTTGTCGCCCTGCGCCGAGCCCTCGTAGACCGAGCGGAAGCACAACACGTGGTTCGCGAGCCCCGACGCGACCGCGAGACACGCGTTCACGACGGAACCGAGTTGGCCGGAGGTCTCCAACCCGCTGCCGTACCAACCACACTTCAGGCGCAGCGCGTCCATCACGTCGTACGCGCCGGCGCCCGAAAAGCCCGCAGGCGTTCCCATCGGTCCCGGGTACGTCGACACGCCGTCGATGTCGTCGGTCGTCAGGCCCGCGTGCTCGATCGCCGCGAGACAACCTTCGAGCGTCAGCTCGAGGGGATCGCGGAACAGCCGCCGACCGATCTCGGATTGCCCGACTCCCGAGATGCACGCGCGTCGTTCGATGATGTCGTTCTCGTCCACGACCGTCACTTCCCCGGCTCGGTGACTGGTTCGAACAGCGGGATGTAGATGTCGCCGTCGGGATCGGGGTGATGCTCGAACGTGACGCGCACCGGCATCTCGATGCGCGCGTCGTCGGGTGCACAGTTGACGAGGTTGGTCGTCAGGCGCACCGAGGGCTGCTCGACGATCTCGACGATGGCGACGATGTACGGCAGCTCGGGTCCGGGCATCCAGGGCTGGTGGTTGACCGAGAACGTGGCGAGCGTCGCCCGTCCCGACACCGCTTCGGTCACCATGTTCTTGGAGCGGCACATCGGGCACAGCGGTTGCGGCGGATGGATGTAGAAGCCGCAGTCCTGGCAGCGCCAGAAGCGCAGCTCGCCGCGCGCGCCTCCCGTCCAGAAGTCGCGATTGTGATCGGTGAGCTTGGGCAGGATGCGAAACGGCGGCGCCGTTGCTTCCACGTCGGGCACAGTCACTCCTGTTCGGCTTCGCGCGCTTCTTCATAGCCTCGGCGCGCGTGCGGGATCGCCGCCACCGCGGGCAGCAGCCCGTATCCGGGAACGGTCAACATGATCGATCCCAGGATCTCCTCCCACGACGCGCCGACCTCCCGGGCGAGTCGTGCGTGGCGCCGCACTCCCTCGGGGATGCGGAGCCCGACCGTCACGGCCAAGCGGATGAGCTCGTGGGTCTTGCGGTCGGGCGCGGAGATCGAATCGAGCTGCGACAGCCACGCGTTCTGGGCGGCGTGCAGCTGCGGGAACACCTCGTGCAGCGGTTCCTCGAACGGAAAGTTCCAGTCCTGCTCGTCCTCGTTCACGGGGCGTGACGATACCGGTCAACGGAATTCCGACGGAACACGGGAATCGTCACGTCGTCCGAGATGGCCTTGAAGTCGACGACGACGGGCAGGTCGGCGCGCAGCTCGTCGAACGGCACGCCCTCGATGTTCGTCATCACCCGCGGGCCCTCCTCGAGCTCGACGATCGCGGCGACGTAGGGGACGCGCTCGTTGAAGGGCGGCAGGTCGTTCACGTGCACGACCGAGTAGGTGTAGAGCGTTCCGCGGCCCGATGCCTCCTTCCAGACGACGGCATCGCCCCAGCACGAGGGACAGAACGGGCGCGGATAGAAGTGATCACACCCGCAGTCGTCGCAGTGCCGGATGAGGAACTTGCCGGCCTTCAGCGCATCCCAGAACGGCTGGGTCTCGATGTCGGTCGAAGGCAAGTCGAATCGCGCCGCCGTCACGGAATGACCGATGCTTCTGGGTCGACTCCACGCTCCGCTCCCCTTCGGTCGCTGCGCTGTCGTCTCACGATCTCTGGGTCGACTCCACGCTCCGCTCCCCTTCGGTCGCTGCGCTGTCGTCTCACTATCTCTGGGTCGACTCCATGCTCCGCTCCCCTTCGGTCGCTGCGCTGTCGTCTCACGGCCACGGCCTCGCCGAGGATCTTGGTCTCGCCCTGCTCGTTGACGACCGAGCAGTCGAGGACGACCTCGTTGCCGGCGCGCTTCTCGCGCACGGTGACGTTCGTCGTCAGCACCTCGCCCGGCCAGGTCTGCTTCGTGAACCGCACCCGGTACGACTTCAGGCTGCCGATCCCCAGGAAATCGGTGATCGCCGTCGCGAGGAGACCGGCGGTGAACATCCCGTGACCGAACACCGAGGGCAGACCCGCCTGCTGCGCGGCGATCTCGTCGTGGTGCATCGGATTGAAGTCGCCGCTTGCACCCGCGTACATGACGAGGTCGGTACGCGTGAGCGCGTGGCTGATCGCCGGTCCGGCATCGCCGGTCGACAGATGTGCGTAGTCGAGCGCGCGCCCAGCCATGGAGCAGTTACGACTATCGGTTCCCTGACACCGGCGTCAACTTCTCGAAGGCGAGAGCACTACGGATCGCGGGGCAAGCCGAGCAGGCGTTCGGCGATCACGTTGCGCTGGATGTCGCTGGTGCCGCCGGCGATGGTCAGGCACCGGTTGAACAGGAAGGACGCCGACCAGGCCGAGGCCTCGCCTTCCGCGGCGGCGGCCTCGATGCCGGCGACGCGCATGCCGACCTCCTGAACGTGCTGGTCGTGCTGCACGCCGAGGAGCTTGCGGACGGCCGCCTCCGACCCCGACGGGTCGGCGCCCGCCAACGCCGCGAGCGTCAAGCGGAAGCCCAGCGCGGCGAGCGCGTGGCCGGTGGCGACCAGATCACCGGCCTCGGCGAGCGCGAGACGGTCGTCGGCGAGACCGCGGGCCTGGATCGCCTTGAGCACGCCGACGACGCCGCCGCCGATCGTGTTGCCCGAACCCATGTAGACCCGTTCGTTCGCGAGGGTCGTCCGGGCGGCGCGCCATCCGTCGTGCTCGCGGCCGACGAGGCAGTCCTCGGGCACGAACACGTCGTCGAAGAACACCTCGTTGAACATCGCCTGGCCGGTCAGCTCGCGCAGCGGGCGGATGTCGATGCCGGAGGTCTTCATGTCGACCATGAAGCACGAGATGCCGTCGTGCTTCGCCGCCTCGGGATCGCTGCGGGCCAGGCAAATGCCCCATTCGGCTTCCTTGGCCATCGAGGTCCACACCTTCTGGCCGGTCAGCAGCCAGCCGCCTTCGACTCGTGTCGCGCGGGTCGAGAGCGAGGCAAGGTCGGAGCCGGCACCCGGCTCGCTGAAGAGCTGGCACCAGCCGATCTCGCCGCGCAGCGTGGGCATGATCCAGCGTTCCCGCTGTGCCTCGGTGCCGTGCACGATCAGGTTCGGCAGTGCCCACGCGCCGACGCCGATGTTCGGCCGCGTCATCTTCGCGGCGCGGAACTGCTCTTCGATCACGACCAGCTCGAGCGCCTTGGCGTCGCGTCCCCAGGGCGCGGGCCAACCCGGAGTGACGTAGCCGGCCTCGGCCAGGCGATCGCGCTGTTCCTTCGGGGGCCGGCTCTTGATCTCGTCGAGCAACGTCCGGAGCTCGGCCCGGAGCGCCTCGTGCTCCCCTTCGCGGGGGAGGTCCACGGCGAGGCGGCGACGCGCGCCGTGCATCGCCGCCTGCGCGGCGCGGATCCGCCAATCGGCGGGCGTGCCGGTGAGCTGGTGGAGCGTCATCGCGCGCCGGAGGTAGATGTGCGCGTCGTGCTCCCAGGTGAAGCCGATACCGCCCAACGTCTGTACGCAGTCCTTGGCGTTCGCGAACACGGCGTCGAATGCCAGCGCGGCCGCGGCGGCGATCGCGAGCGCGGTACCCGGATCGGCGAGGTCGTCGGCCGCGGCCGCGGCGTCCCACACCGCGGCGCGGGCGAGCTCCACTCGCGCCAACATCTCGGCGCAGCGGTGCTTCACCCCCTGGAACTGACCGATCGGGCGACCGAACTGCACGCGCAGCTTGGCGTAGTCGGCCGCGGTGTCGACGCACCACTGCGCGATACCGATCGCCTCGGCCGCGAACAGCGTCGCCGCGAGCAGGCGCACATCGTCGTCGGTGAGGTTCGCGAGCTTCCGCTCGGGCGCCGATCGGGCGGCACTGGCCGCGGCGTCGCGATCGATGCGCGCGAAACGACGCGTGAGGTCGACGCTCTTTACCTCCGACGCGCCGATCGCGGCGGCGTCGAGCGCGTACCAGACGCCGTCGACCGCGCAGACCACGACGTCGGCGACCGAGCCGCCGGCGACGAGCGTCGCGCCCTCCAGCGCGACCGCGCCGGTGAGCTCTCCCGAGACCAGACACGCGAGCAGCGCGTCGGCGGCCGGCCCGGCGTCGGCTTGCAGCAACGCGGCGACGATCGCGGTCGGGACGTACGGTCCGGGCGCGCAGGCGCGGCCGAGCTCCTCGACCACAACGGCCTGCTCGACCAGGCCGACGCCACTCCCACCGTGCACTTCGTCGACGTGGAGCCCGATCCACCCGGGCTCGGAGAGCGCCTTCCAGAACGCGGGCCGGGCCTGCGTGTCGGCCTCCAAGGCGGCGCGGATCACCGCGGGGGCGATGTGGTCGTCGACGAATCGCCGCACCGCTCGGCGCAGGTGCTCGTGTTCCTCAGTGATCCCGATCGGCATTCGCCGATAGTCGCACGCGCCTGACGCCCACGTCAGTTCGGCCGGGGTTGCTCAGACGATCTTCTCGCCGTCGCGCGCGATCGAGATGGCCTGGGTGGGGCATCCCTGCGCGGCGAGGATCACCTTGTCGTCGGGTTGCCCGGCGGGATCGACCACGATCGCGATGCCCTCGTCGTCGAGATCGAACACTCCGGGCGCCCAGAACGAGCAGTTGCCCGAACCCATGCACGCGTCGCGGTCGATCGAGATGTCGAGTGCCACGTCAGACCGCCCGCGTCGTTGGCCGCACGCCGCCCACGCTAACGCACGCTGTGTTCGCTGCGGACGGCCTCATCGCGGCCCTCACCCCGCGACCTCGCAGAAGCGCGCGTACCGGTCCGCGACCGCGGTGGCCCATCTCGGATCGGGGTCGACAACATGAGAGGTACGCGCCCAACGGGGCGCGTCGTTCATCGACGACTCGAGCCCCGCGGCGAGGCGGGCGAGGAACGCGGCGCCGAGCGCACCTCCTTCGGGGACCGCGCCGACGTGTACCGGCAACCCGGTGCAGTCGGCGAGTGCCTGCATCCACGCCTCGACGCGCGTGCCGCCTCCGGTCGCGACGATGCGGCGCGCCGGTGCGGGTGAGGCGTCGATCATCCGGCGGGTCACGAAGCCCGCGGCCTCGAACGCGGCGCGCCGGATCGCGGCGGCATCGTGCGTGAGGTCGAGGTCGACGAGTTGCGCGCGCCGGCTCGAGTCCTGGAACGGCACCCGTTCGCCGCGCGGGTACGGCACCCACACCGGCACCCGGCCCGGATCGCGCACCCGCGCCGCATCGGCCGCGGAACCGGACGACCCGGACGACCCGGATGCGGCGGTGCTCGCGCACATGCGATCGACCCAGTCGAGGAACAAGCCGCCGGCATTGCTCGGGCCGCCGATGAGGAACTTGCCCGCCGCGGTGTGCGGGATCGTGTAGTGACGTTCGACCGGGACCGGCTCGCCGATCACCGCCCAGACGATCAGCGTCGTGCCGCAGATCACGAGCACGTCGCCGACCTCGTCGCAGCCGGCGACGAGCTGTTCTCCCATCGCGTCGATCGTCCCGCCCTCGAGCACGCAACCGGGCCGGTCGCGGACCTCGGCGAGCGGTTGGCCCGTCGGACCGATCCTCGGGAGCTGATCGGGACGAGCACCGCACTCCGCGAGCTTCGCCTCGTCCCACTGCTTCCAGTCGAACAAGGGGAACGCCGTGGCCGCGACCGTCGACGAGACGACGGCCTCACCCGACAACGCGTGGTTGGCGACCGCTTGCGCCATCCAGTAGCCGCGCGCGTCGGGGTGCTCGTGCGACTGCCAGTGCATGAATTGCGCGAGCTCGCCCGCCTCCGCGATCGCGCCCGGGCGATCGGCGTGGCCGCGTTCGTCGCCGTAGAGCAGGCCGGGCGCGCACGGCAACCCGTCGGCGTCGACCGCCGTCAGCGACGGGACCATCGCCGCTACCGAAACCGCGCGCGGATGAACGTCGCCGAGCGCCTCGAGCGCGCGGCGTGGGCCTTCGTGCCACGCAAGCGTGGCGTCGTGCTCGAACCGAAGTGGCGTCGGCACGAAGAACCGGTGCGGGATCCGCGACCGGGCGACGACGTTCCCGTCGGCGTCCGCGGCAACCGCCTTCACCGAGGACGTCCCGATATCGATCCCGACCGTGAGCTGCGGCACGGCGGGCGACACTATGCGAGCGACGCGATGACCGCGTCGTGCAGCAGTCCGTTGGTGCACACGAAGCTGCCGGCGTCGACGTCGGCGCGTCCGTCGACCGCAGTCCAGCGGCCTCCAGCCTCCTCGACGATCGGTATCAGCGCGGCGATGTCCCACAGGGAGACGACGGGATCGATCGCCACGTCGAACGCACCTTCGGCGACGAGCAGGTGCTGCCAGAAGTCGCCGATGCCACGCGTGCGCCAGCACTGGTGCGAGAGCGAGACGAGCCGGTCGCCGATGCCGTCGGCGTGGAATCGCTCCGACGTGTCCCACGCGAACGAGAGCTGCGCGTCGCCGAGCGTCGCGACCGACGAGACACCGAGACGCTCGCCGTCGCGGAACGCTCCCATTCCGCGCCCGGCCCACCAGCGCATGCCGAGCGCGGGCGCCGACGCGACCCCCACGATCAGCTCGCCCGCGCGCTCGAGCCCGATCAGGGTCGCCCAGATCGGCACGCCGCGCACGTAGCTCTTGGTGCCGTCGATCGGGTCGATGATCCACCGGTACTGCGTGTCGCCGCGGGCATCGTCGGCAAGGGTCCCGAACTCCTCGCCGAGCACCAGGTGTCCGGTCAAGACGCCGAGCCGCTCGCGGATCGCCCGCTCGACCGCCTCGTCGGCCTCGCTCACCGGCGTGAGGTCGGGCTTCGTCGCGACCTGGAGATCGTGCGCACGGAACCGCTTCATGGTGATGCGGTCGGCCAGATCGGCGAGCTCCAGTGCGAGCTCCAAGGCCTCGGCGGTGTCCACGTTCCGAGCATACGGGAGCGCGCGAATGTGCCGACCAAAGCGCGCGTATGTGCCGACCGGGAGCACGCGAACGTGCCGACCGGCACGCCGGCGACGGTATGGTCGACGCCGTGGCCCGTCGCGACGACGTGATGGCGCAGATCTGCGAGCTCGTGAGCACGTCGGACCCTGCGGGCGCCGACGCGTTCGTTCGCTCCTACTACGGGCAGCTCGGCGACGACGATCTCGCCACCTGGACGACCGAGGAGCTCGCGACCGCCGCGCTCGAGCACTGGCGGTTCGGCGCGCGGCGGGGCCGGACGGAAGCGCTCGTGCGCGTATACGCACCCGCGCGGGGCCACACGGCCGTCGACGTCGTGCTCGACGACATGCCCTTCCTCGTCGACTCGCTCACGATGGCGCTCGACCGTCGCAATCTCGGCGTGCACCTCGTCGTGCACCCGATCCTGCGCGTGCGCCGCTCCGAGGCGGGCGAGTTGCTCGGAATGGCCCCGGACGGCGAGCCGCCCGGCGACAGAGAACACGAGCCGGCCGTCGACGACGAGCCGTCGGTGCTCGAATCGTGGACGCACATCGAGATCGACCGCGAGACCAATGCCGAGATCCTCGAATCGGTACGCACCGACTTGCTGTCGGTGCTGCACGACGTCCGCGCCGCGACGAGCGACTGGAAGGAGATGCTCGAGACGCTCGAGCAGGTCGCGGCCGAGCTCGATCGCACGCCGCCACCGTGTGCGGCCGAGGAGCTCTCCGAGGGCAAGGCGCTCCTGCAGTGGCTCGCCGACGACCACTTCACGTTCCTCGCGTACCGTCAATACCAGCTCGACGACGACGACCGGCTGCTACCGGTGCCCGGTACCGGACTCGGCTTGCTGCGCAAGGCGCCGGAGAAGCCCTCGGCGAGCTTCGCCGCCCTGCCACCCGACGTGCGCGCCAAGGCCCGAGAGAGAAACCTGCTCGTGTTGACGAAGGCGAACGCGCGCTCGACGGTGCACCGCCCGACGCACCTCGACTACGTCGGGATCAAGCGGTACGACGCGCACGGCAACGTCATCGGTGAGCACCGGTTCGTCGGGCTGTACTCGTCGGGTGCGTACCTGGGCAGCCCCTTCGACGTCCCGGTGCTGCGCCGGAAGGTCGCCGCGGTCATCGCGCGCGCGGGCTTCCTCCCGGCGAGCCACGACCAGAAGGATCTCACGCAGATCCTCGAGACCTATCCGCGCGACGACCTCTTCCAGATCGACGTCGAACATCTCTTCGAGACCGCGATGGGCATCCTGCGCTTGCAGGAGCGGCGCCGGGTTCGCCTGTTCGTGCACCGCGAGCCGTACGGCCGCTTCGTGTCGTGCCTGGTATTCATCCCCCGCGATCGGTACACCACGCAGGTACGCGAGCACATCGCCCAACTGCTCGTGGCCGCGTACGGATCGAAGGGCTACGAGTGGAACACGCGGCTCTCGGAGTCGGTGCTCGCCCGGTTGCACTACGTCCTGCACCTCGAGCAACCGGGCGGCGACACCGTCGAGGTCGCCGAGTTGGAGCGGTCGGTCGCCGCTGCGGCGCGCGCCTGGGTCGACGATCTGCGCGACGCGCTCATCGCGTCACACGGTGAGGAGACGGGGCTCGATCTCTTGCGCATCTGGGCCGAGGCGTTCCCCGGTGCGTATCAGTACGACTTCGACGCGACCGAGGCGCTCGCCGATCTCCCTCAGCTGCAACAGCTGAGCGATGCGAAGCCGCTGGCGGCGCGGCTCACGATCGGCACCGGCAAGCTCGACCTGAAGCTGTACGGGATCGGCGCGCCACCGTCGCTGTCGGAGGTGCTCCCGCGCTTGACGCACATGGGCGTCGTCGTCGACGACGAGCACCCCTACGAGCTGACGCCCAAGGGCCTCGACCGGCGCTGGATGAAGTGGTTCCGCCTGAGCGCGCCGGCGGGCACGGTCATCGACCCCGCCGCGTTGCGGCTCTTCGAGGAAGCGTTCCTCGCAGTGGTCGACGGCCGGGCCGAGGACGATCGCTTCAACCGGCTCGTGCTCACCGCGGGGCTCGCCTGGCGGGAGGTCGCGCTCTTGCGCGCGTACTGCCGCTACCTGCGCCAGACCGCAACGCGGTTCAGCCTGGCGTACATCGAGGATGCGCTGAGCCTGCACACCGAGATCGCGCGCCGGCTCGTGGAGCTGTTCGTCGCGCGCCTCGATCCGTGGACTGCGGCCTCCGAGCCGGCGAGCGCGGGCGGCAACGGCGACGCGACCGAACGGCTGAGCGACGAGATCCGAACCGCGCTCGACGCCGTGACGTCCCTCGACGAGGACCGCATTCTTCGGGCGCTCTTGAACCTTGTGCTCGCGACGCTGCGCACGAACTGGTTCCAGGATGCCGACGTGGCCGGCAACCCAGTGCCGTGCGTGGCGCTGAAACTCGATCCGAGCGCGATCCCCGATCTTCCGCTGCCCCGGCCGATGTTCGAGATCTTCGTCTACTCGCCGCGGTTGGAGGGTGTGCACCTGCGCGCGGGCAAGGTCGCGCGGGGCGGGATCCGCTGGTCCGACCGGCGGGAGGACTTCCGCACGGAGGTGCTCGGGCTGATGAAGGCCCAACGCGTGAAGAACGCGGTGATCGTGCCGGCCGGGGCCAAGGGCGGGTTCGTCGTCAAACGACCGCCGACCGATCCCGCGCAACTGCGCGCCGAGGTCGAGGCGTGCTACCGCCTGTTCATCGACGCGCTGCTCGACATCACCGACAATCTCGTCGACGGCAAGGTCGTGCCGCCCAGCCAGGTGGTCCGCTACGACGGCGACGATCCCTACCTTGTGGTCGCGGCCGACAAGGGCACCGCGGTGTTCTCCGACGTCGCCAACGAGATCGCGTGCCGGCGCGGCTTCTGGCTGGGCGACGCGTTCGCGTCGGGTGGTGCGCACGGATACGACCACAAGGCGATGGGCATCACGGCCCGAGGGGCGTGGGAGTCGGTGCGCCGGCACTTCCGGCACCTGGGAATCGATCCGGATCGCGACGACTTCACGGTGATCGGTATCGGCGACATGTCCGGTGACGTGTTCGGGAACGGCATGTTGTTGTCGGAGCACATTCAGCTCGTCGCCGCGTTCGATCACCGGCACGTCTTCCTCGATCCCGAGCCGGATCCGGCGAAGTCGTTCGCGGAGCGACGCCGGCTGTTCGAGATGCCGCGCTCGTCGTGGGCCGACTACGACACCGCGCTCGTCTCCTCGGGCGGCGGCGTGCACGCGCGCGCGCTGAAGGCGATCGCGATCACGCCCGAGGTCAGGGCCCGGCTCGCAATCGACGACAAGGGCGATGCGCTCACCCCGGCCGAGCTCATCCGCTCCATTCTGAAGGCACCGGTCGACCTGTTCTACAACGGCGGCATCGGCACCTACGTCAAGGCGAGCGCCGAAAGCCATCCGGCAGTCGGCGACAAGACCAACGACGGAGTGCGGATCGACGCGAGCGAGCTGCGGTGCCGGAGCGTCGTCGAGGGCGGCAACCTCGGCATCACCCAGGACGGGCGGGTCGAGTACGCGCTCGCCGGCGGCCGCATCAATACCGATGCGATCGACAACAGCGCGGGCGTCGACACCTCCGACCACGAGGTGAACATCAAGATCGTCCTCGACGGCGCGGTGCGCGCCGGGGAGATCGGCGAAGTCGGTCGCAACACGTTGCTCGTCAGCATGACCGACGAGGTCGCGGCGCTCGTGATGCGCGACAACTACCGCCAGAACCGCGCGCTCGACAATGCCCGCGCGCAGGCAGTGGTGATGGAGGAAGTCCACGCGCGGTTCATGCACGAGCTCGAGGCGCACGGGCATCTCGACCGCGCCGTCGAGCGGTTGCCCTCCGACAAGCAGCTGACCGAACGCCATAACGCGGGCCTCGGTCTCACCGGGCCCGAGCTCGCGGTGCTGCTCGCGTACGCGAAGATCGCGCTCGAAGAGGAGCTGCTCACGTCCGATCTCCCCGACGACCCCGATTTCACGCCCGAGTTGATACGCGCGTTCCCCGACGCGATGCACCAGCGGCTCCTCCCGCGCATCCGTGCCCACACCCTGCGGCGAGAGATCACGGCCACCGGGCTCGTGAACGGCGTGGTCAACCGGGCCGGGACGACATTCGCGTTCCGGCTCCGCGACGAGACGGGCGCGGAGGGGCCCGACGTCGTGCGCGCCCACGAAGCGGCACGCGCGATCTTCGACCAGGACGCGCTGTGGCGCGACATCGAGGCGCTCGACCGCGTGGTCGACGTCGACGTTCAGACCGACATGTACCTCGCGAGCCGGCGGCTCGTCGAGCGGGGCGCGCGCTGGCTGCTGCGCAATCGCCCGCGACCCTTGCCCGTCGCGACGACGGTCGCCTTCTTCGCGGTGCCGGTCCGACGCCTGGCTGCGATGGCGAGCGCGTCGCCGCGCATCGAGTCGGTGTCGGCGGGATATGCGGCTCGGGCTGTTCTCGGTGAGCTCGCACCGCGGGTCGCCGCGCTCGATCACCTGCCGCGGGCACTCGACATCGTCGAGCTGGCCGCTGCCAATCACGTCGAGGTCGAGACCGTCGCCGCCGCCTACGACGAGGTGAGTGACAATCTCCGCTTGGAGTGG
The DNA here is from genome assembly GCA_038323195.1 of Acidimicrobiia bacterium. GTDB lineage: Bacteria > Actinomycetota > Acidimicrobiia > IMCC26256 > PALSA-610 > PALSA-610. Next base: position 185,246 of record JBBQGQ010000001.1, read on the forward strand.
CTCGCCGACCGGATCGTGGAGCTGCCCCGCGCCGACCGCTGGGCCGCGTTGGCCCGGAACGCGTTGCGCGAGGACGCGGCGACGCAATACCGGCGCGTCGTCGACGCCGCGTTGCGCGCGGGGTCGTACACGGCGTGGGCCGAACCGCGCGCGACGGTCGTCGCCCGGGTGCTCACCCTGTTCGACGAGATCCGCGCCCACGCAGTGTTCGACGTCTCGACACTGTCGGTCGCGCTGCGCGAGCTCCGCAGCCTCACGTAGCCCCCGCTGAGGCCGGGAACGCCAGCCGTTCGCTCAGCCGGGGTAGACCTCGAAGACCGTCGCGGAACCCATCCCGCCGCCCGCGCACATGCTCGCGAGGCCGATCCCGCCGCCGCGGCGGCGCAGCTCGTACATGGTGGTGATGATCATGCGCGCGCCGGTGGCGGCCACCGGGTGACCGAGCGAGCAGCCCGAGCCGTTCGGGTTCGTGATGTCCTCCGAGAGGCCGAGCACCCGGCACGCCGCAACCGGCACCGACGCGAACGCCTCGTTGATCTCGGCGAGGTCGACGTCGCCGATCGACAGGCCGGCGCGCTCGAGCGCCTTCGGGATCGCGGAGATCGGGCCGAGGCCGGTGTCGCGGGGCTGCACGCCCGCGGAGGCCCACGAGACGATCTTGGCGAGCGGCGTGAGACCGTTCGCCTGGGCGTAGTCGCTGCTGACGATCATCATCGCGGCCGCGGCATCGTTGAGCCCCGAGGAGTTGCCGGCCGTGATCGGGAAGTTCTCGATCTCGGGGTGCAGTGGCTTGAGCGACGCCATCTTCTCCATCGTGCTGCCGCGGCGCGGGTGCTCGTCGGTGTCGAAGATCTTGGTCGTGCCGTCGCGCAGTGCAACCTCGATCGCGACGATCTCCTCCTGCAGGCGACCTTCGTCGATCGCGGCGATCGCGCGCTCGTGCGACCGGAATGCCCACGCGTCGCAGTCTTCGCGCGTGATACCGGCCGACTGCGCGGTGTTGTAACCGACCGTGATCGACATGTCGAACGCCGGTGCGTCGGGAGTGGCGGGATGCGACGGCGACATCCACTGCACCCAGTCGTCGGTACCGGGCGTGCGCTTCATCGTCTGCGGCGAGGTGGAAATCGACTCCGAGCCACCCGCGATCACGACCTTGTCCATGCCCGCCATGATGCTGGCGGCCGCGCCCTGCACCGACGCCATGCCCGACGCGCAGTGCCGATTGAGCGCGACGCCCGGGATCTCGACCAGGCCGAGCTCGATCGCGGCGTAGCGGGCAATGTCTCCCCCACCTTGCAGCGACTCGCCCAGCGCGAGGTCGTCGACCTCCGGTCCCGGTATTCCCGAGCGCTTCAGTGCCTCGCCCACCGCGTACTTGGCGAGGTCGAAGGCGCTCACGTCGAGGAGCGTGCCCTTGCGGGCGGTCCCGATCGCGGTGCGGGCCGCGGCGACGATGACGGCGTCAGGCATTTTGGTGCTCCCTGGACGTGCGAATGGCCTGCGTTGAGGAGGCGAGCGTACCTGACGTCGGCGTCAGCCTGCCTCCCCGGGCGGCTACGACCGCTCCTCGGGTTCGGCCGCGGCGTGCACCTGAATGTCGAAGTGGCGGCCGCCCATGAACACGCCGAGCAGCGAGAAGTTGACGTGATCGCGCAACGTCACCGTCACGCGGTTGCCGACGATCTCGACGTCGACCGCGTCGAGCGAACCGGCGTGCGCGTTCTCGTCGAGCGACGCGAGTGCGATCGCGCGCGCACGCGCCGGATCGAGGCGCAGCATTCCGGCGCGTAACGCCTCAATGTCGACGCCGTTCGCGGCAGCGGTCGCCGCGGAGTCGGCCATCGACGAGAGCTCGCGGCGGTCGGCGACCGCTCGCCAGAGGTCGACACCCAATCCGCCCAGGAACAGCACCGAGATGCACAGCCCGAGTACCCACAAGGTGACCGTGCCGCGCGCATCCACGCGGGACCCGTTCAGTCGGTGTGCCGGCATCATCGGCTCCGGAAGTCGTCGACCCGGCGCGTGGCACGGGCGGTGTAGTGCCACGAGCCGACCGACATGGCGCCGACGCCGATTGCCGGCATCGTCACCGTCACGTCGACTTCCACCTCGTCGCCGCGTGCCTCCCCCACTGAAGGCACGCGGACATCGAGGTCGCGGGCATTGATTCCGTGATCGGCCGCGACGTCACGCGCGACGATGACCGCCGCCGCCGGATCGCCATTCGGCCAGTTGTCGACGAGGTCGCGCGCGGCCTCTCGCGCCGCGACCGTCGCCGCATGCCTCCGTTCCGCCCAACCCGGCATCGTCGCGACGAGGACGACGACCGGAAGCAGCAACGTCGCGATCGCGGCGACCCATTCGATCGCGACGAAGCCGGACTCGGAGCGCCGGCGGCTCGGGCGGCGCACGTCAGCGCTCCCGGTGCGCCGAGGCGCGCAAGGTCAAGCGCCAGTCGGGCAGGAGCGTCGGGAACCAGGAGCGCAGCACGACGTGCGCCGTCGCGGCCACAGTGTCACTGTCGCGTGCACACGACAGGTCGTCGACGCGAACCGTTGCGCCGTTCGCGATCGACGTCACGACGTCGCGAGCCCGCGCGAGGCAATCGTCGGTGCCCGCGGCGACCGGGACGCCGGCCCGCACGCCTTCATCGAGCGCGTCGCGGACGGCGCCGCGCGCGTAGAGGTCGACGAGCAGGTTCGCGACGAGCACGAACAACAACAGCGAGAATCCGGTCGCGACGACGTATTGGATCGTCGTGAATCCGGCTTCACCTCGTCGCAGCACTCCTAATGGATCAGTGCTTCGCGCAGCGACCGCACGATGTCGACCCCGAGCGTCTGCAGCAGACCCCAGATCACTACGAGCGCGAGCACTCCGAGGGCAGCGTTGCCGAGCAGCTCGGCGGTGGTCATTCCCGATTCGTCACGGTTGCGAAAGATCACAGGTCTCCTCAGGTTCAGTGGTGTCCGAGAACGATGGAAGGGAGCGGAGCGGCGATGAAGAGCAGCATGATGGGGGCGAGGATCGCGATCGTCGGGACGAGCATCGCCGCCCGTCGGCGGACGGCGTCCTTGTGCATCTGCTCGCGCCGGGCGTCGCGGATGTCGCTGCTCAACGCGAGGAGGCCCGCGCCGAGATCGACACCCCGCTCGACACCCGCGGCCAGCAGTTGGTACGTCCGCGCCGCGCTCGGTTCGGGCGTGAGCTCCGAGGCGCGGCGGAAAGCCTCGGCTTCACCGACGCCGCTACGCGTCCAGTTGAGCACGTCGCTCAGCTCTTGGACCACGGCACCACGGCCGCGTTCCACCACGCGCTGCACGGCCTGCATCGCGCCCGATCCGGTCCGCACCTGCATGGCGAGCAGATGGTTGACCGTGTAGAGCTCGAGGCGAATGCGGGCCGCGCGGGCCCCGATCGTCCGCTCGAGCCGGGCGCGCGATCGGCTGGCTCCGTAGACGAAGCCCGCCAGACCCGCGGCCAACGCGACGAACGGTGTCTCCAGCGTCGTGGCGGCAATGAAGGCGGCTCCGGCGGCGAACACGAACGCATGGGCCAGCTGTCGCGCCCGGTAACGCTCCGGCGTGAGGTCGTCGACGCCCGCTTGTCGCAACATGCGGGCGAGATGCTCGTCACCGCGCGATTCGATCGCGTTGCTCACACGGGCCGCAGCGGCGCGCAGAGCCGGACCGAACAACCTCGCCAGCGTCGCGTCGGTGGCGCGCTGCGGGTCGGGAGCAACCACCGGCTCCGGGACATGCCCGAGCGCGGATCGGGCGACGTGCGCGTAGGGCTGTACGCGCGGTGCGAGGCGGCGGGTCGGCGGCCGACACAGACCGGCGACACCAGCCGCGCCGGCGCCGACCGCGCCGGCAGCAAGGAGAGGCAGGAGGGTCATCGCGTCAACGCCGCCGCACCGAATACTCGCTCTTCGTCCTCATCGCGCCCGAGGCGGCCGAGAAGGAACACGCCGAGCGCGGTCAGGCACGCGGCGACGGCCAGCGTCACGAACCCTCCGCTGGAGCGGTAGAAGGCGCGGAACGGACCGGGACGCGCGGTCAACGCAACCAACACGAACCACGGCAAGACCACTACCGCGCGCGCGTTGATGCGCATCTCGAGGCCCTCTGTCTCCAGCGCGTCGAGAAGCTTCAGGTCGCGTGTCGTCGCATCGACGAGATCCTCGAGAATGCTCCGCACGATCGGGCCGCCGCGCTCGTGCGCGAGGAGCAGCACTTCGAGCACGCGGTCGCTCGTCGGGTCGAGTGCTAATATCTACCTTCATGGCGACGAAGACCCAGCCCCAGCCCAAAGCGGCGGTCTATGCCCGCATCAGCTCTGACCGGGACGGCACCGCCCTCGGTGTCACCCGACAGATCGCCGATGGAAAGCGCATCTGCCGCGAGCGCGGTTGGCGCCCGGTCGAGTTCGTCGACAACGACCTGACGGGCGCGGACCCGCACATCGTGCGCCCCGGCTACGAGCGGCTTCTCGAAGCAGTACGCAATCGAGAGGTCGAGGCGGTGGTGGCGTGGGATCTGGACCGACTCACCCGCCAGCCGATTCAGCTCGAGGAGTTCGTCCACCTTGCCGACTCGGTAGGTCTGCGGCATCTCGTCACCGTCGCCGACAACGTCGACCCGACGACGGGCGACGGGCTGCTCGTCGCGAGGATCAAAGGGGCGGTCGCCGCCGAGGAGGTCGCCAAGACTCGGAAGCGGCTCGTGCGCTCCAAGGCCGACAAAGCGGAGCGTGGCGAATGGAACGGTGGACCGCTCGCCTACGGCCGCGGTCCCAACATGACGATCAACGAAGCGGAGGCTGCCGTTCTCCGCGAAGCGGCGCGGCGGGTTCTTGCGGGCGAATCGTTCCGGGGCGTGGCGCTCGACCTGTCCAACCGTGGGCTCGGCCCGCGCGGCAAGCGGTGGGCAGGAGGCGGCAACCTGGCGCAGCGGCTCGTCGCGCCGCACGCCGCGGGTCTGCGCGCGCATCATGGCGAGGTGGTCCCCGGAGTATGGGAGCCGATCCTCGACCGCGAAACGTGGGAACGGCTGCGGGCACTTCGTGCGGACCCATCACGCAGGACACGCGTCGGCGCGCCCGCGCGGATGCTCCTCACCGGAGGGATCGGGCGCTGCGGAAAGTGCGGCGCACCACTGCGCGCCCGGCCGGCCAACGGCCGGCGTCGGTACGGGTGCCCGCCCGAAGGGAACCACGGCTACGGGTGCGGCGGTGTCGCTCGTGAAGCCGACCCGCTCGACGCGTACGTCACAGAGGCCGTGCTCGTCCGGCTCGAACAGTCGGATCTCGGCCCGTTGGCGCCATCCGATGATCTCGATGTTGGAGTTCTCGTCGCCGACCTCGAGGTCGTGAACGGCAAGCTCGCAGAGTTGGCCGCGGCGTGGGCGGACGACAAGGTGACCCGCGCCGAGTGGGACGCGGCACGCGTCGGTCTGGACGAGCGCCGGAAGCGAATCGAACGCGACCTCGAACGGACTCGCCGATCGTCGGCGGCGTTGGCGATCGCCGGCCCGACCGTGCGTGAAGCGTGGGTGGCGCTCGACCTCGATGGCCGTCACGCGGTGCTGCGCGAACTACTCCCCGGCGGCGTGACCGTCTCGCCGATCGGTCGTGGCCGTTGGCGCACCTTCGACCCGACGAGCATTGACCTCGGCTGGTTCGACTCCTGAGACGGCAACGATCTCGCCGTCCTCGACCGCGACCCAAACCTCAGGATCGACGTGGGCGCCGGGTGCGTAGATGATCTCCCGGTCGACGCCCTCGAACTCGGTGATCCGCTGACCGACGCCAGGCGGCAACGTCGCCGCGAACACCTCCACTTCCCAATGCTGCGGTCCTGGCGCTCGTCTCGGCGCCGTTCCGTGCGTTGTCTGGAGCAGTCGTTCAATCCGGAGAGTCGCGCCACCGGGATCGCGTATCCCTCCGCCGAGTTCCTGAATTGCTCCAACGAGCAGTTGAAGCTGGCGCAGGCGCTCGCCGCTAACTGAGAAGCATTCAATACCCGCCAGTCGCTTCGCGGTGCCGTTTCGGATGTATTCACCGATCGCTTGGCCATCGATATGCCAAGCACTTGCGGCGCGCACTCCGGCAATCTATCGTGAACCCGGACATTTGAGATTTCGCGTTCGTGGGCTCCCATCAGGAGCATGCACCCGGCGTGACTGAGACGGAGGTTTCCGTTTGGTCGCGACCGGGACTTTTTCATTCGGCGAACGGCTCCGACTGGCACGCGAACGCGCCGGCCAGACCCGCGAGCTCACCGCCATCGAGGTCGGCCGCAGCGCCGACACAATCGCTGCCTGGGAACGTGGAGATCACGCTCCTCGTCGTTCAACCCTGATCCGTCTCGCCGCCGCGCTCGGCACGAGTGTCGAGGATCTCGAACAATGACCGCCGCGGAGCAAGTCAAGGCCGCGCAAGCGGCGGGCGCTCAGACAGCACACGAACGTGGGCCCATCTCGGACCCCGCGATCCGCTCGCGCGTGGTCGCGCTCTTGCGCGGTGGTGCTCGGTGATGCCCGGCGACAACAAGAAACGGCGGCCCGCACCGGCCGCCGTTTCCGAGTACTTCACCCAGCCGACCACCCTCACAAGCGACCAGCACAACGATCGTACCGCGCTCGACGAAGTCCTCGAGGTGCAGATCGAGGCGGCGGTTCGGTCGAAGGATCACACCGATCGTCGGTATTACCGCAACCGTTCCGGCGCCTGGTGGATCCGGCAATACGAGAAAGCCGGGTGCGCATGATGTTCGGCGCACCTCGCGGTTACACCGAGATGAAGAAGCTCTCGAAGACACTGAAGGTCAACATCCCGGACCTTTGCGCACTATCCCCGAAAAACGACCCATTCTTTGCTGGTTCCCCCGGACATTGGCGGGCGGCGGAGTGGTTCGCTGCCAACTTTGAACGGTTCGGCGGCGCCGGCGGCCACATCCGACGGATGCATTACCGGATGCTCGAGCAGGGGATCATGTTGCCGACCGGCACCGACGGCCGCGCTCGAGGCGAACAGCCGTATGTGAACGACTCGACGTGTTGGGCGGCGACGGCCGATGCGGCGAAGTTCGCCCGCCATCTCGGGCTCGTCGATCCCGAAGATCTAATCGACCGTCGCAACGATCCGGTCCGCCCCTACGGCGAGATTGTCCTGCAACCCGGACAATCCGAGTTGGCAGCGCCGACGTGGTCGTTCGATCGTGGCTACTGGACCGCTCAGATCGGCGAGATCGCATGGCTGCCCGAGTTCCCGACCCCCGACGCCACGGGCTACAGCTACGACCGGAACCGTGACCAGCCGGTCGGGATCGAGGTGTTCGTCGAGAAGAGTGGCGTCGACGACGTGCTCGACCCGTTGTGCCGGCGATTGGGTGTCAATCTGCTCGTCGGTACCGGCTATGAGTCGATCACTCAGATCGTGGCGTTGTTGCGTCGCGCATCTCGGCCGACCCGAGTGCTGTACATCTCCGACCACGACCCGGCCGGGCTCAACATGCCATGTCAGGTCGGCCGCCACGTCGAGTTCTACGGCGACGAGTACGGAACCGGCGACGACATCCTCGTCAGGCATCTCGTTCTCACACCCCAACAGATCGACGAGTTTCGGCTTCCGCACGCCCCGGACTCGAAGAAGGTTGAGCTCGACGCGCTCGAAGCACTTCACCCCGGGGCACTCGTCAAGATCGTCACCGAGGCCGTTCAGGAGTGGCGTGACGACGACCTACACGGCCGTCTCGATGACGCCGAGGCCGAGGCCGACGAGACGGTGCAGGAGGCATGGCAGACGGCGCTCAACGACCGCGGGCTGTCCGAACGGATCGAACGACTCGCGGAAGGGGCTGCCGCGGCGCGGGATCGTGTCAACCCGTGGATCGGCCTTCTACGAGTCGTCGTCGACCAGGCAGTCGGACCGCTGCGCGTCGACTACGAGGCGATCTCCGACGAACTCGACGCGTTGGCCGACGAGCTCGACGTCCACCTTCCCGACCGGCCGCAAGGAGAGGTTCCCGACATCGACACCGACGAGTACCTCTTCGACAACACCCGCGATTACTTCACCCAACTCGACTACTACAAGCAGCACAAGAACGGTGGTGCGTGATGGTCCCCGAAGGATTGTCCGGGTTGCAGGACAATCTTGTCGACTTCGATCCCGACGAAGAAGAACGTCTCCACGATGCCGCCGTCGCAGCCAATGGCGGCAGGGTGATCCGAGCGGGCGAAGTGTTGGACTCGTCGTGGTACCGCGTCGACCTCGGTCCGGTGCTCGCCGGCGCCGTGACCCGTGTCGTGCCGACCGTGCTTCGCCGCGACGACGGCCAACACCTGTTCTATCCGGGCCGAGTGAACGGGCTGCACGCCGACTCTGGGCTCGGCAAGAGCATGGTGCTCGCGGTGGCAGCCGCGCAGGAGTTGAACGCCGGGGCCAGCGTGGGCTGGGTCGACTTCGAGGATCCGGACGCGACGACGATCGTGGAACGGCTGCGCATGTTCGTCGTCGACGACGCCACCATCACCGACCGGTTCCATTACTACGGGCCGCGGGAACCGTTCACCGACCTCGCGGTCGAAACGCTGATCGGCGATCTCGCCGGCTGCACGCTCGTCGTCATCGACTCGATGGGTGAAGCATTCGGGCTCGAGGGGCTGGACGAAAACAAGGATGTCGACGTCGGGCCGTGGTTGCGGCGTGTGGCCCGTGTCCTTGCCGACGCCGGGCCCGCGGTCGTGCTCGTGGATCATGCGACCAAAGCGGCCGACAACCCGCTGCACCCGTCCGGATCGAAACGCAAGCGGGCTGCGATCACCGGCGCCAGCTACCTGCTCGAAGCGTCGAAGCCGCTTACCCGCGATGACGGCGGACGGCTGCGGCTGACGTGCGCCAAGGACCGGCACGGCACCTTCCGGCGCGGCGACGCGGCCGCGACCGTCGACTTCGCGCTCTACCCCGATGGTGGCGTCAGCGTGAAGGTCTGGGCACCGCTCGAGCAGAACAATTCGCCGGAGGATCGGCTCCACATCGTCGCCCGTGCCGCGGTCCGTGCTGCCAAGACGGCGGCCGAGCCGCTCACCCAGAACCGTCTGCTCGCGCTGATGAACGTCAAGGCGGCCGCGTCGATCAAGCGTGCCGGCATCGACGAAGCCGTCGCCCGCGGCGCTTTGCGTGCCGATCCCGGGCCGAACCGAGCAACGCTTCATGTGTTCGTTCGTGACCTCGAAAACGCTCCAGAAGGTACGCGCCAGTGAGTGCGTCCAGGTGCGTCCGAAGTGCGTCCGACGCACCGGGTGGCAACGAGTGGGTGCGGTGCGTCTGTGCGTCCCGTCCTATAGGGACGCACAGCGAGACGCACTCAGCCGACCCACCGAACCGCGAACCCGCACCCCGCTATTACGCGACTCACCAGACGCACCAAGGACGACCATGACCTTCGTTCGCGTGACGACAGTCAGCACCGATGTTTTCGAGATCCGTGACCACCTCGTCGACCTGGTCTCGCCGACGCGCACACTGTGCGACCTCCCAACCGAGACGATGCTGCCGTCGACGAACACGCAGCCATACGACTTGAACCTGTTGCTCCTCGTCCTCGACGAAAGTGACGGGAACTACGACCTCGTCGACCGGTTCTGCATGCAATGCGCAATGCGGGCTCATCGGGCGTGGTGCGCGGGGCGAGGCGACCAATGACCCTCGCCACCGGGGGTGCCGTCGACGGCACGGCTGCATGGACCACCTGCGCGACCCGGCTCCAACGCTCGCCTTGCGAGCATGCATCGCGGAGGTTTTGAGCCGTGACCAGGGCGGATTCGGTGCCGAGAGGGCTGTCGAGGCGGGCCGGGCGGCTGTATCGCGCAGTGTTGGCCGAGTACGACCTGTCGGATGCCGAGCTCGAGGTGTTGCGGTGCGCGGCGGTGGCGTTGGATCGGGCGGATCAGGCGGCTGCGGTCGTGAAGGCCGAGGGGCTGGTCGTGCTCGACCGGTACGGCAGTCCGAAGGCGCATCCGGCGGCGGATCTCGAGGCGCGTTCGAGGGCGTTGTTCGCGCGGTTGATCGCCCAACTCGGGGTGAAGGTCCCCGAGGTCGAGTCGCCGCGTTCCCGGCAGGCTCGCAAGGCCGCCAATTCGCGCTGGGAGACGCATCATGGCAAGACGTAAGCAGGTTGAGTCGGAGCGGGATATCGACGTGGCCCGGCTGGCACGGACTCGGGATTCGCTGGTGCGCCGGCTCGAAGGGTTGGAGGCGAAGCGGGTGGCGGGGCGTCCGACGTCGCCGGACTGGTTCGAGGCCGGGGTTCGTTATCGGCTCGCCGAGGTCGAGGCGCTATTGGGAGAAACGACGATGGGAGACGACGAATGACGGTCCCGAAAGCAGAGTTCGATCCGCACGACTTCGACCGGCTCCAGGGCGTGATCGTCGAGATGGTTCGGGCGTTGCCGGCCGTCGAGCACGAGGTCGTGCTCGACGTGGTGCGCGCGGAGCCGTTCACGTTCTCGGGCAAGAACGCGGGCGAGGTCGGATGGTTCGAGATATGGGTGGGCGTACAGCATCCGACGTTTGTGGGTCGTTGCCATGTCGGCGCGTTGCGTCGCGACGACGCGTCGAGCAACTAGGGACGCGGTACGATGAGGTTCGACGATTTGAGTTGTTGTCGCCGAAGGTTGACGCCAGGGGCCTCGACCGCCGGTGGCAGCGCTCGCTCAGACCGTCACCGATCGACCGTCCGGGACGCCCAGGGCCTCCGGGAGCTACGGCGAACGTGACCCGTTCACCGCGCACGCGCATCGGCGACCGTGCGCCGCCCCGAAGGACAACCGATGAGAATTGACGACCTTCACGCGAAGCGTGACGAGGCCGACTCCGAGCTCGCTCTGCTCGCCGCGAAGACTGTGATGACGAAGGGCGAACAGGAGCGTTGGGACCGTACGGTCCGCCAACGTGACCGCGTTGTCGACCAGATCCGCACGCTCGAGGAACGCAACGACAATGTTCGGGCGATCGCCGCGAACCCCGACGTTCGGATGACCTCCGGCACCCCGTACGGCGACACCGAGACGTACGACCGGACCCGCGTCAACAACGACCAGGCCGCCGCGTTGCGGAGCCTCGAACACAACGCCGGGTCGCTCTCAACCGCGGCCGCGGACCGCGTCGACGGTTTGATCCGTTCCGGCGGTGCCGACACGACGTTCGCACGCTGGGTGGAGGTTCACGGCCGCCCCGAGTACTCGTCGGCGTTCGGGAAGATCCTCGCGGCCGGCGACCCGGGCGTCGCGGCGACGATGCTCGACGACCACGAACGTGCCGCGATGTCGGACTCGTTCCGGGTCCGTTCCGAACGCGCGCAGTCCGAGGGTTCATCGGGCGGCGGCGGCTATGCGATCCCCGTATTCATCGATCCGTCCGTGATCTTGGCGGATCAGGAGAGCTCGAACCCGTTCCTGAACATCGCGCGCACGGTCGACATTCAGACCAACGCGTGGAAGGGCGTCTCGTCCGCGGGCGTGTCGTGGTCGTTCGACGCGGAAGCGTCGGCCGTTTCCGACGACTCCCTGACGTCGCTGGTGCAACCGACCGTCACCGTGTTCATGGCGCGTGGGTTCGTGCCGTACAGCATCGAGGTCTCGGAAGACTGGCCCGGCTTCCAAGCCGAGATGGCCCGACTGCTCGCGGTCGGTTACGACGAGCTCCTCGTCGACAAGTTCTCCCGCGGCAGCGGTTCGGGTGAGCCGAAGGGGATCTTGACCGCGCTCGCGGCGTCGAGTCCGACCGTCATTGTGACGTCGACAACGGACGGCGCGTTCGGTCAAGAGGACATCTACGCGACGTGGAATGCGCTCCCGCAGAAGTTCCGCCGCCGCGCAAGCTGGATGATGTCCGTCGATGTCATGTCGCACATCCGCCAGATGGGCACCAGCAACGTGTACCACGCGCTCACCGTCACACTTCCCGCCGGCGCGATCGACAAGCTGATGGAATCACCCGTCTACGAGTCGCCGTACTTCCCGGCGCTGAGCTCGACGACTGGCGCCGCGAATCGCTTGGTCGTCGGAGATTTCAACGAGTTCGTCATCGCACGCCGAACCGGCATGACCGCCGAGCTCGTACCGCACTTGCTCGACACGTCGACCGGACGACCCACCGGCTCTCGAGGGTTCTTCGCGTACGGCCGCATCGGATCGAACAGCACGCTAGACGGCGCATTCAGGATGCAGTCGAATACCTAGATCGTCGGGCGCGCGGTTGTCGGATTCCGCGCAGTGGGGCGCCACCTTGTCATGCGGGGTGGCGCCCCCGCCCGGCTTGTCGGGTGCGCGGCAACTCCTCCGCGCGCAAGGGAGTGCCAACCCTCTTTGGCTTGGACACCTTTCGGGGGCTGGCACTCCCTCCCGACAAACAGGAGTGGCCCGCGTGTTGGTTTCGGACGCGGGCCACTCCGGGTCTTATTACAAAGCAATAACGTTCTAGCGTGTGGCGATGGGCTCGTCGCCGCGGTCGATGCGCGCGACCACCAGCCGAATGATTTCGGCCGTCGCGAGCAGCCGAGGGATCTCCACGCGCACGCCGCGATGCACGACGATGACGGGACGGTCGGCGACGCCGGACAACTTCAAGTACTGCACCAGCGCGGGACTCACGCGCGGAAGAGTAAAGCGATCATTCGGATGGGTCGTCGCGTTTGGGACATTCCCTCAGCGTCTGTGTGCCCGTCTGAGACGTTTCGAAGAGGGGCATGGCACCGGAGACCGGGCCGATTCTTACTCATCGCCGGCTTCGAGCTCCAGCACGTCGAACCGCGCCTCGAGTGCCTGCTGCTGTTCTTCGACTGCGGCTCGAAGCGCTTCGATGGTCTGCTCAGCGACCGCGTCGACTTTGTCCTCGATCTCTGTCAACCGCGTGTCGAGTTCGCTTCCTACAGCGTCGGCGATCTCGTAGGCGTCGGGGACTTCGAGTTCGTCGGGCTGGTTCAGTGTCGAGAGTGCTCCGAGCGCGGCGGTCGCTCCCAACTTTTCGAGAACTTCGATCATTGCGAGCGCGTCGGCCCTCACCTCGTAGGTCGTGAACCGTTCGCCGCACTCGTTGCACTCTCGCCGGCGGCGGGTGCCCTTCGCCATGTCCCGAGTTTCGAGCACTCGAGTGGACGATTGACAACTACGACACTGCATGTAGCGCACGGTAGCGCTACCAGTAGTGGAGCCCGAGAAGCCCTCGAAGCGCCCGAAGGGCGGCAAGTGATGGCCAATCCGTTGTTCGCACAACGGAAAGCAAATGTCCACAAGTGGGCATTTGGGTGTCGAGTGCGCGCGACAGAAGGTGCTTATCGCAAGTCGTCGGATCGGCGAGCTCCTCCTTGACGAGCTCCAACGCCGGGCCCGTGCCGAGAACGCGGGCGAGCTGGGGAAAGCGCGCAAACGCGTCGCGGAGCGCGGGAGGGCCCGTGGTCGCGAGGGAATTGACCGCCTGCGTAAGGGAACGCCCGGCCGAGATCGAAGCGACGACGTCGCGCAAACCGTCGGGCCATGCGGTTTGGACCTCGCGCATCCGCAGCCGGCGACGACGGGCGAAGTAGCCACGCGGGAACAGCGCCACCGCAACCGACGGAACCAACGCGACGAAGACCGATCCGGTCAGGGCGACGAGGACAACGAGTGCGAACAAGCCCGCGCCCGTGCTGCCGGCCCAGAACCGAGTCGGGGTGAGCCCCGCTCCGGCCTGCTGGAGCCAAATGCGATTCTGCGCTCGCCGCGGCGCGAAAACCTGCGAAGGAAGTCGCACGTTCGGCAGCGTCCCCATGAGCGCGGCGGCCACCAGCGCGCAACACACACCAACCGAGCAAGCCGCGAGAACGCTCATCTCGACACCCGCCCGCGTTCGAGCACGCGCCGAAGACCGGCGCCCTCGGGGAGCACGCGATCGACGCGTTGCTCGAACGCCGGAGGCAGCGCGCCAGTCCACTCGAGAGGCCGTCCGAGGCCGTCGCGCACGAAGATCGGCTCGTACGTCTCCGCGTCCGTCAAGCTGGGAACGACCGCCGTGATCTCGGTGACCTGCCGGCGTACGTGCCCATCGGGCCGGGCGACGTCGTCGCGTTCGACGTGCACCACCAGATCGAGCGCCTCGACGAAGATCCGCCGGACGATGCGCTCCGTCACGTTCTCTCCTGCCATCAACGCCGCGTTCACGAGCGCGTTCACTGCATCGCGACCACTGTTCGCGTGGAGTGTGCACAAGAACCCGCAGCCCGCGTTGATCGCGCGCGTCAGCTCGAACGCCTCGGCGCCCCGCACCTCACCTACGACGATCCGGTCCGGCCTCATCGCGAGCACGAACTTCACGAGGTCGCGCAGGCTGATCTCACCCGTGCCGTCGAGCCCCGCAGGTCGGATCTCGTAGTAGCCGCCGTGCAAAACGGGCACTGCGAGCTCGCGTATCTCCTCGCAGCTCCGTACGCAGTGGGAGGTCGGGACGGCCGACAGCAGCGCCGCCGCCAACGTGGTCTTGCCGGCGCCGGGTTCACCCGAGACCGCAACCCGGCTGCGAAGCTGCATCGTTGCCGAGAGGAAGTCCGCGGCCTGCGGGCTCAGTGCATCACGGGCCACGAGCGCGGCGAGGGTCACGTCACGAACCGTGTAACGCCGGACGGTCGCCGAGAGCCGATCGGCGACGGGTTCGATCGCGGCCGTCAACCGGGCAGTGCCGTCGAGTATGCGGGCTTGCACGAGGGGATGTTTCGCATTGAGCTGACGTTCCGTCGCGGCGAGGAGGCGATCCACGATCTGGCGGTTCTCCTCCTCCGTCGTCGGCTCGGCGAGTCCGCGCAGACGACCTTCGGAGTCGAGATATGTGACCCTCGCACCCTCGACGAATACCTCCTCGACGTCGCGTCGCGCGAGAAGCGCGCTCAGCGGTCCGAGCTCCGTGATGGAACGCAACACCCGCTGCGCCATCTCCGGCGGGTCACCCAGCGGCACCTCGTCGCCGAGCCGAGCGCGCCGTTGATAGTCATCGACCGCGCGCTCGATCTCGACCCGCACCTCACCGATCTGGGCGACGGGTTGCAACCGCCTCCGCTCGATCCCGGTGATCGCGTCGCGTCGAATGATGTCGTACGCGTCGGTGCGGGTGGTCACGACGCCGTCTCCACGACGACGGCGTCCGCGGCACGCGGCGGTAGCGCGATGACCCGTCGCGCGATCTGGTCTACCGCGCGCGTGAACGGGCCTCGCCCCACCGCCGTCCCATCCCACGCGGCATCACCAACCCGACGGTCCGCAGGAACGAACACGACGTCGACCACCGGAAGACTCGTCGTGATCTCCGCGTAGAGCTCTCCGCGCCGGAACCGGGCGCGGGGCGCTCGGTTCACTACGACGAGCACCGAGGCCCGCGGTGCCAACGCCAGCGCCGCGACCGACCAAGCGAGGAGGCGTCCGATGCCGTGTGGTGAGGGGTCGCACACCGCGACGACCACATCCGCCTCGCGGACGAGCATCCGCGCGGTCGCGAACCTTCCTCGCGCCGTTCCGGTGGCGACTTCCTCCACCATTCCGGCTCCGTCGGCGACGATCATGTCGCCGTCGTCGGCGAGTCGATCGACGACTCGCAGGATCTCTCCCGGTCGCACCTGCGCCCATGCGCTCGCGTTCGGCAAGCCGGTCACGACGCGCAGGTGCGAGATCGGCTCCACGAGTACGCATCTCGCCATCTCGCCCCGCCCGTGCTCCACCGCGTCGATGGCGGTGCGCAGATTCGGTTCGATCGGCATTTGCAAACGCGGCCCGACCCCGGGAGCGACGTCGTCGGCGTCGAGGAGGGCGACGGTCGCCCGGCGGCCGAGTGCCAACGCCAGCTCGATCGCGATCTCGGTCCGACCCACGCCGGGCGGGCCGCCAACCGTCAAGAGCCGCCCGGCGCGGCGCGTCGCGCTGATCGGGCGCCCCCGCGACCGGTCGTCGCGGGGCCCGGCAACGCTCGCAATCGCGCGCACGAACGCGTCCGGGCCGGCGTCCGACTCGACGAGCGCATCGACTTCGAGCGCGATCAAGTGTTCCTTGCTCGCAATCTCTTCGCGGTCGTGGACGCCCACTACGCCTCGCCCGTGCGCGTGAATGTCGGCGACCAGCGCGCGCGTCAACGCCGGCCAACGATGCCCGGCGACGAGCACGTCGTATGACTCCTCGAGCGCACCCTCGGGCTCGACCAGCAGCGTCCGTACACGCGCGCCGCCGTGATCGGTGAGATGTCGATGCAGTTCCTCCACCCAAACGTCGGCCGTGAACGCGAGCGCGACTTCCGGCTCCCTCACCGGTTGCTCCGAGGAGCGAACGCCGCCTGGCCGCGTACGGCGGGCGCCCCTGTGGAACGAACGAGTACGACGGTTCCGGCATCGATCGCCGATGCCAGCGCCGGCGCGGTTGCCGGGTCGACGACCAGCGTGACGGTCACGTCGTCCGACGCACCCGAGAGCGCGCCTCCGCTGTGGCCCTCGACCGCGACGACCTCGGCGTCGGTCAAGACATAGCCGGCTCGGCCGGAGTCGTGATCGACGGCAAGAACATCGATCCGATCGCCGGTCGACAGCTTTCCGGCGACCGCGCGAGCGCGTGCGATCGAGAAACTCATGATGCGCGTCGATGTGTGCGCATCGGGAGTGCTGACCGCGCCACGCGCGACCAACTCTCCCTGGTGCACGATCGTCGTGACGACCCGGCCGCGCAGCGCTCCGACTTCTTCGGCACCGAAGAGCGTGGCCAGCACGGACGCATCGGCGTGCACGCGAGCGACGTGGACGCTCGCGTCGGCGATGATCGTTCCCGGCGCGAGATCGTGCGCGGCGACGAGGACCGGGCGAGTGTGGTCGGCAGAACGTAGAACGGTGAGCGTCAGCAAGACGCCGAGCGCGCCGGCGAGCACCATGACCACGTGACCGGTCGAGATCCGAGAGCTGATCCCGCGCCGAGTGCGACTGACTACCGTGCCCTGCGCGGTCCCCACGGACACCCCATCCCCACCCGTTCAGCTTCCCTAGCTGACGGGCATCGAAGCAGAGGTGCGCGCCGCGGACCGCATCAATCTGATGCAGTGTCCGGTCAAACCCTGTCAGATCGTTTGAAGTTGTGACAGATGGCGAAGGTCGCGAAACCGCCCGATATCGTAAGCTTCGGTGCGAACCAGCGATTTTCGGATTTTTGCACGGATCCTCGGATTTGCGACTATCCGGTCGCGACGTCGGTCGACGTCCCGGGCTCGCCGTCGCCGGCTTTGCCTTTGCCGCCGCGCGGGTGCGCCAGCCTCAGCGTGATGCGGTCCGTCGCGCCCAGCTTGTAGAGGACGCGCCCGACGATGACCGCGAGCGGTACGGCCACGACGAACCACGCCGCGAAGACCACGAGGACGATCACAATGCGGATCGATCGGCGAGCACGTCGTTGCCGTGTGCTGCGGAACACGGACCTGCCCGTCCAGGGCAGCCGGGGCCGCCGGGGCAGGAGAGGATGTCGGACTCCACGGAAAGGTCAACCCTTTCGGGGCCCCCTCCGCGGTGACCGGCGAATGCTAAGCAGATCGGACATAGTGCACAAGCCCGCAATGGCGGCGTCGGGCAGGCGCGGGCCCGCGTCGCGCCCGCCGTTGGTGCGGCAGATAGCTCGAAGTTGCCCCAGGCGGCGGCTAACGTCCCGACCATGTCGACGCCCGGCGGCGACTTCCCCGTCGCGTCCAGCCGCTACCCCGAGATCCTCACGACCGCGTTGGCGGCCGAGCTGCTGCACGTGCACGTCGAGTACCTGCGCCGGATGGTGCGGGAAGGCCGCATTCCGGCGCACCGCTTCCCCGGCGGGCGCGAGATCCGCTTCCACCGTGACGAGCTCATCGCGTGGGTCAAGGCGCAGCCCGGCGAAGACCGTTCCCCGAGCGCGGCCGACAAAGCGGACTCGTGAGCGACCTCTCGGACAGGCTCGCGGGCAAGGTCGCGGTCGTCACCGGGGGCAACAGCGGCATCGGCAAGGAAGCCGCGATCGGTATCGCCCGCGCGGGCGCGCACGTCGTGATCGCGGCGCGCAACCCGGCGAAGGCCGCGGCCGCGCTCACCGAGATCGAGGCCCGGGCCGACGCGCGCGGTCGGGTCGAGACGATCCCGATCGATCTCGCGTCGTTCTCGTCGGTGCGGGCATTCGCCGACGCGTTCTCGGCGAGGCACGACCGCCTCGACGTCCTGCTCAACAACGCCGGGCTCGTGCTGCGCGCGCGCACCGAGACCATCGACGGGCACGAGACGCAGTTCCAGGTCAACCACCTCGGCCACTTCCTGCTGACCAATGTGTTGCGCGACGCGCTCGCACGCGGCGCGCCCGCGCGCGTTGTCAACGTCTCGTCCTACGCGCACACGCGAGTGCGGAAGGGCCTCGACTTCGACGACCTCGAGTGGGAACGGCGCCGGTACGCCAGCGGCTTCGCCGTCTACTCCGCGACCAAGCTGATGAACGTCTTGTTCACGCGCGAGCTCGCCCGCCGCTCCGATCCCGACGTCCTCACCGCGAATGCCTTGCATCCCGGCTTCGTCGGCAGCAACTTCGCCCGCGAGGGCGATGTCGGCCTGCTGGGCAACATCGTCATGCCGCTGATCCGGCCGTTCGCAATCTCGTCGCAGAAGGGCGCGCTCACCTCGATCTATCTCGCGACCTCACCCGACCTCGAAGGCATCACCGGCCAGTACTTCATCAAGGGCCAGGCCGTGAAGCCGGCGGCGCCGGCCCTCGACGACGCGGCGGCGGCGCGCCTGTGGGAGATCAGCGAGAAGCTGACGGCCGGCTGAGCCGCCGTGACCACGAACGATCACCCGAACGATCAGTCGCCGCTCGCCGGCACCGAGGTGCACTACCTGCGTTCCGAGCACGTCGGTGACGAGTTCAAGATCTTCGTCGGTCACTGCGGACACTCCGACGGCACGCCTCCCGTCGTGCTGTACGTCAGCGATGCGAACGGGTTGTTCGCCGGTGCCGTCGACCTCATCCGGCTC
Source organism: Acidimicrobiia bacterium (assembly GCA_038323195.1). Lineage (GTDB taxonomy): Bacteria > Actinomycetota > Acidimicrobiia > IMCC26256 > PALSA-610 > PALSA-610. The sequence continues at coordinate 204,285 of JBBQGQ010000001.1, forward strand.
ATGCAGCTCTCGGCCCACCTCCCTCCGATCATCGTCGTCGGGATCGGCTACCGCGTGGGCGGCCTCGACGAGACCCTCGTCGTGCGCACGCGCGATTTCACGCCCACCTACGACGCGGGCTTCGTTCGCATCTTCCCGGAGTTGACGCTGATGGGCGGAGCCGTTCGGTTCCTGGCCTTCATCCGCGACGAGCTGCAGCCGTGGGTGCGCTCGCGCTACCGCGTCGACGCCGACGGTTCCGCGTTCTTCGGGCACTCGCTGGGCGGCTTGTTTGCGACCTATGTGCTCCTCACCGAACCGGCGACCTTCGGGCGCTACGGCATCGGCAGCCCGTCGCTGTGGTGGGACGCCGACATGATGTTCGGATACGAGGCGCAGTTCGCGCGCACACACGACGACCTGCCCGCACGGGTGTACTTCGCGGTCGGCGAGCACGAGGATCACGACGGCCGTCAGCGCGAGGCGAGCCGGCTCTCGGCCGACGAGCGCGCCAAGGCCGGGCTCCGCTACATCGACATGGTGGCCGATACCGAGCGCATGGTCGCGGCGCTGCAGAGCCGCCGCTACCCGAGCCTCGAGATCGCGAGCTCGGTCCTGCCCGACGAGTTCCACATCACCGTGCCGCTGCTGAATCTGTCCCGCTCACTGCGCTATCTCTTCGACGCGCCGCGCTGACGCGCGCCGTGCTATTCCAGACTGCTTCGTGTGGCCGTGACCCACGCGATGTCGGCGATCGGCACGACCGTCTCGGCGCCGGTCCCCGTCGCGATGGTCACGAAGTCACGGCCGACGGCGAGGGTTCCGTCGATCCCCTCGGGCCGTTGCAACGTGCCGACGCTCACTCCTGACTGCGCTTCGCGCGCGAGCAAGGCGGCGCGGAAGTCTCGGCGCGTGGTCGCGCGCGTGCCGCCGTGCGTTGCGTGCTCGACGAGCTCGAACGAGATCGGAATGCCCGCGCTCACATGGATCTCGACGCGTCCGAACGCGCACCTCAGCGCGAGCAGATCGGAGCCGACCTCGTCGACGAGCCCCACGAAGGATTGCGCCGCGACCATCACCGCGATCCGGTCGCCCGCGTGCATTCGCTCGCACAACCAGTCGGCGACCGTGCGGCCGTGACGCCATTGCGCGGCGGCGTCGGCAGTGGCCGTCTCCTGCTCCGCGCGCCATTCCGCACGCATCTCACCGGCGATGCCGATCAGATCAGGGTGTTCCGCCGGCGCTTCGGGATCGTCCCCGTCCGTGGGTCGGCCCATCAGCCGGCCGCGGCGGCCCGGTACTTCGACGTCGAGTGCTGCGGATCCTTGTCGAACCGCGGGATGACCTCGTCGCCGAAGAGGGTCACGGTCCGCTCGAGCAGCTCGTGCGGATAGGTGCTGCCCGACGGACCCATGATGAGCTGGTCGACGCCGATGTCGACCCACTTCTGAATACCTCCGGCGCAGTCGTCGGGTGTTCCCACGATCGCCCCGCCGCTCTGGAACCCTTTCTCGATCGCCTCGGGAGTCGGGTCGGGGATCTCCGCGGGCCAGTCGGGCACGAACGGCGGCTTTGGGAACGTGTCGAGGTAGTGGAAGACCAGCGTCTGCTGGCGCCCGTTCCCCGAGTGCGCCATGTAGGCGCGCGCCTCGTCGCGGTCTTCGAGACACATGAAGCTGGTTGTGATCGCGATGTTGTCGTTGACGTACTCGCCGACCGGGTCGGCGTTCACGATGTGCTTCTTGTACGTCTCGACGAGTGGCGCCATCTTCTCGGGAGTGCCGCCGGTGAAGCAGATGACACCGATACCCATGTGCGCGGCCTTCTCGAACGTCTCGGGATTGCCGGCCGCGACCCACAACGGCGGGTGCGGCTTCACGTACGGCTTCGGCAGCACGTTTCGCTCGGGCATCGAGAAGAACTTCCCGTCGTACGAGTAGGGCTCGTCACGCCACATCCGGACGATCTCGCGGATCGCCTCGTCGTACATGTCGCGGGTCTCCTCGGGGTCGGTGATCCCGAAGCCGCCCATCTCGGTCGTGGAAGAGCCTCGCCCGGTGCCGAACTCGAACCGGCCGTTCGAGACGAGGTCCATCATCGCGACGCGCTCGGCGACGCGCGCCGGGTGATTCACCGGCGGCGTGATGTTGATGATCCCCGACGCGACGTGGATGTTCTGCGTGCGCGCGAGCACCCACGCCATCAGCGTCTCGCTCGCGGAGATGTGCGAGTACTCCTTCAGGAAGTGGTGCTCGGTGAACCAGGCGTATTTCCAGTTGTGCCGGTCGCCGACTTCGCAGAGCGCGACCTCGCTCATGAGCCGATCGTGCTCGGCGTTCGGGTTCTTGGCCGCAACGTCCTTGTGCACGAAACCGCCTTGGAACAGGCCGAATTCCATGATGTGCAGATCCTCCACCTCGGCGACCGGTGCCCGTTTTTAGAACGTGTTCTAAATCCTAGAGGAGGCCCCGGTCCCTGTCCAGCAACGCGCCCCGGAGCCGCCGGCGACCAGAATGACGACGTGAAACGGGTGGTGATCGTCGGGTTCGGCGGGGCCGGGAAGTCGACCCTCGCGGTCGAGCTCGGCCGGCGTACCGGCCTGCCCGTCGTCCACCTCGATCACCATTTCTGGCATCCGGGGTGGGTCGAGACGCCGGGCGACGTGTGGCGCGCCGTGCAACGTGAGCTCTTCACCGCCGACGAGTGGATCGCCGACGGCAACTACAGCGCCACGCTCGACGCGCGCCTCCCCCGCGCCGACACCGTCGTCCTGTGCGACTTCCCGACCTGGCGCACCCTTCCGAGGGTGATGCGGCGAACCCTCGCGAACCGCGGCCGGGCCGTGCAGGCCGAGGGTTGCCCGGAGCGCCTCGATCCGCGGTTCCTGTGGTGGGTGGCTCGCTACCGGTACCGCAGCCGGCCGCGGGTCGTACGCGCGATCGCCGAGCTGGCCCCCGGCGCCGCGGTGCACGTGCTCCGGAGCCCGCACGCGATGCAAGCGTTCCTCGACGCCATGTCGGGCGACTGAGGCGCAGCGAGGCGCACGATCCCTCTCGCCGATACCCGCAATTCTGTCCCACCCCGGCGGTACGGTCGTCGTATGCCCGAACGCCGACGCGACGATCTCGTTCCAGTCGGGCCTGATCCGGTCGGGCGGGTGCTCGGCACCGAGGATTCCACCCCGCTCACGTTCTGGGTCGCGGTCGCGCCCGACCAGTACCTCCAACTCGACGACGTCGTCGTCTGCGAGCGCGAGGTGCCCGGCCGCGACGAGCCGGTGAACCTGTCCGGCATCGTCACCCAGGTGCGCGCCCGGCACGAAGGTGCGCGCTTCGACTCCGACGTCTTTCTCATCGACGAGGGCCTGCTCCCGGCCGAAGCGGTCGAAGCGGCACAGGTGATGACGACTCGGGTCGAGCCCGAGGTGTACGTCCCGCCGCTGCCGGGTTCGGCGGTTCGACGTGCGAAAGGCATCGAGCGCGACGTCGCGCTCTATTTCGACAAGATGGATCAGCGTCTCCCGATCGGTCTCGGTCGCGACGGTCAGGCCCTCTACGCGAATCTCGAGTTCATCGACGGCACACGCGGCGCGCACGTCAACATCTCGGGGATCTCCGGTGTCGCGACCAAGACCACGTACGCCACCTTCTTGCTCTACGGGCTGTTCCATTCCGGCGTGCTCGGCGCCGAGGCGCGCAACACCCACGCGCTGATCTTCAACGTCAAGGGCGAAGACCTCCTGTTCCTCGATCACGAGAACACGCGGCTCACACAATCCGATCGCGATCGTTATCGCCAGGTCGGGCTCGAGCCCGAGGCCTTCAAAGACGTCAGGGTGTTCGCGCCGCCCCGGCGCGACGATCCGGCAGCCACTCCCGACGTCGAGACCCGCCAGCTCGGCGTCGACCCGTTCTACTGGACGATCGAGGACTTCGTCACCGGTGATCTCCTGCCCTACGTGTTCGCCGACGCCGAAGACGAGCGCCAGCACTACACGATGGTCGTGCACAACGTCGCCGCCGCCCTGAAGAACGGGGCACCCGTCGGCACGAACGGCGAGTGGCGCATCGACGGGGTCACCGTGCGCACCTATCGCCAACTCGTCGACCTGGTCGTGAACCGGGTCACCGACGGCGACTGGGCCGGTCCGGCGATCGGGATGGGCACCGTCAACGCGTTCGTCCGGCGATTGCTCTCGTCCCACCGCTCGCTGGCTCGCTTCGTGCGCTCCGACATCGAGCGACCGGTCCGTCATCGCATCGAGACCACCGACGCGCAGGTCACGGTCGTCGATCTCCACAAGCTCGACGACCGGGCCAAGCGCTTCGTTGTCGGCGTCACCCTCCGCCGGGCGTTCGACGACAAGGAGAGAACCGGCCTGGCCCGACCGTTGCTGTTCGTCGTGCTCGACGAACTGAACAAGTACGCCCCGCGCGACGGCGACTCGCCGATCAAGGAGATCCTCCTCGACATCGCCGAGCGCGGCCGGTCGATGGGCATCGTGTTGATCGGAGCGCAGCAGACGGCGAGCGAGGTCGAGCGTCGCATCATCTCGAACTCCTCCATTCGCGTCGTCGGCCGTCTCGATCCCGCGGAAGCGGCTCGGCCCGAGTACGGCTACCTGTCGGCCGCCCACCAAAAGCGCGCGGTGATCGCGAAGCCCGGAACCATGTTCGTCATGCAGCCCGAGATCCCGGTGCCGCTGGTCGTCGAGTTCCCGTTCCCCTCCTGGGCAACGCGACCGTCGGAGCGCGGCGACAACCCGGCCGAGATCGGCGCGCTGACGATCCCCGACGATCTCCTCGAAGGCGTGCCGCCGGGCCCGCGTGCCTGAGCCCGGTAACGGCGGATCACCGTGAAGATCCTGCACACGTCCGACTGGCACGTCGGCAAACTCCTGCGCGGTCGATCTCGCATCGCGGAGCACCGCGCCGTTCTCGGCGAGATCACCGAGATCGCGCAACGCGAAAAGGTCGACCTCGTCCTCGTCGTCGGCGATCTGTTCGAGTCCGCCGCTCCGCCTCCGGAAGCCACGGCCGTGGTGTTCGACGCGCTGCTGGGCCTGCGCGAAACCGGCGCGCACGTCGTGGTCGTCGGCGGCAACCACGATCAACAATCCGAGCTCGACGCAGTCGCACCGGTGTTCGCTCGTCTCGGGATCTCCGTACTGGGCCTGCCCGCGGGCCCCGAGCACGCGACCGTGCATCTCGACGGCGCCCGCGTGGTGATGCTGCCGTGGATGTCGCAACGGTGGGCGGTCAAGACCGAGCAATTCATGGGCGCGACGGCCGCAGGCGCGGCGCAGTACTACGCGACTCGGGTCGGGCGGGTGATCGAATGGCTGTGCGCGGGCTTCTCGTCCGCCGACATCAACATCGTCGCCGCGCATTGCATGGTCCAGGGCGGCAAGCTCGGCGGCGGCGAGCGCGATGCCCAGCTCATCGACGACTACATGATCCCCGCGGGCGCCTTCCCTTCGACCGCGTCGTACGTCGCGCTCGGCCACCTCCATCGCACGCAGCTGATGCCGGGCCCGGCGCCCATCTGGTACTCCGGCTCCCCGATCCAGGTCGACTTCGGCGAGTCCGATGATCGCAAGCAGGTCCTGCTCGTCGACGCGCCCGCGACCGGCTCGGCCCGCGTCCAACCGGTCGAGCTCACTCGGGGCTGGCGGTTGCGCACCGTCACCGGCACCCTCGACGAGCTCGCGGGTGAGGCCGGCGACGACGCGTTCCTGCGCGTCGTCGTGCGCGAGCTGCCCCGCCCCGGTTTGGCCGACGAGGTTCGAGCGCTCCTCCCCCAGGCCGTCGACGTGCGGGTCGCGCCCGAGAACACCGGAGTCCGGAGCGACGCCGACCATCACGCGATCAGCGCCGGATTGCGCCTGTCGCCCCGCGACCTGTTCGCGGCCTATCTCGACTTCTCCGGACAAGCGCGCGATCCGCGGCTCGTGGCTTTGTTCGACGAGCTGCTCGATACCGACACCGACGCGCTGCCCGCGGGAACGTCATGACGACCCTGTCGCAAAAGAATCGCGGCTGATGCGCCCCGTCGAGCTCGTCATGCAGGGGTTCGGCCCCTTCCGCGACCGGGTCACGGTCGACTTCGCCGACGCCGACTTGATCGCCATCGTCGGCGCGACCGGCCACGGCAAATCGTCGATCATCGACGCGATCTGCTTCGCGCTCTACGGCCGCGTCCCCCGTCACGGCGACAAGGACATCGCGCCCGTGATCACGCTCGGCGCCGCGGAAGCGCAGGTGAAGTTGACCTTCACGCTGGGCGATCGCCAGTACCTCGCGAGCCGGGTCGTGCGTCGCAACGCCGACGGAGTAGGCGCCAAGACGCGCGCGTTGCGGCTCGAGGAGGTCCACGAGGACGGCACCACCGAGATCCTCGCGGGCGCGGTCCGCGAGTTCGACCCGCGCCTGCGCGCGCTTCTCGGCCTCGACTTCGATCAGTTCACGAAGTGCGTCGTGCTGCCGCAGGGCCGGTTTGCCGCGTTCTTGCAGGCGAGCAGTGGCGAGCGCGGCGCGATCCTCGGCGCGCTGCTCGGCCTCGGTCGTTACGAACGCATGGCCAAGGCCGCCCGCGATCGGGCCGGCCGCGCGCAGGGCCTGCGCGAGGTGCTCGAGCAGGAGCGGAGCCGCGGCGCCGCGCTCGACGAAGAAGCGCTCGACGCGCACTGCCGGCGCCGCGACGCGCTCGGCGGCCTGGTGGTCGACATCGAGGAGGCCCGCGCGGTCGACGAACGCCTCGCCGTGGAGATCGAGGAGTGCCGGCGCGCAGGCGACACGGCCCGGTCGACGATCGCGGCGCTCGTCACGGTCCGCGTCGACCAGAACATCGCGCCGCTCGCGCGTGCGATCACCGACGCGACGGAGGCGCGCGCCGTCGTCGTTGCCGCCGCGGACGCGGCCGAGGCGCGGGCAACGACCGCCGCGAACGCGCTCGACGAGCTCCCGCGGCTCGAAGAGTTGACGTCGGCCCTCGAAGCGCACGTCGAACGCGCCACGATCGCAGACCGGACCGCAACCGGCACCGAGATACACGCGGGTCTCGTCATCCGCACCTCCGAAGCACGCGATGTGTACGTCACCGCGCAACAGGCCGCCACCGACGCCCAGACCGTTGTCGACGAGACGAACCGCCAACATGCTCATGCCGAGCTCCGCGCGAGCCTCGTCAAGGGTGAGCCGTGCCCGGTGTGCGAGCAGACGGTCGACGTACTCCCGCCCAAGCTCAGCACTGCGGCGGCGACCCGCGCGCGCAAGGCGTTGGAGACCGCTCGCCGAGCAAGCAGCACGGCCGAGACGAATGCCAATGCGATTCTTACGGAGCTGCACAAGGCCGAGGCGCAGCTCGAATCACTGCGCGAGCGTCAGGACGATCTCGACGCCAAGATCGCGGCCCGGCCCGATCGAGCTGCCCTCGAAGCCACGATCGCCGGCGCGAAGGCACGGCGCGAGGAGGCTCAGACCGCCCGGGCGGAGGTCGCCCGGCACCGGGAGGCCGTCGCCGCCGCGAACCGTCGCGTCGAGACCGCGGAGAAGAAGCTCGAAGCGGGCGAACACGCCTACCAGCGTCAGCGCGATGCGGTTGTCGCCGTCGGGTTGACACCGGCGCGCCTCGTCGAGCCGAACCTGCTCGCGCGTTGGCAGGCGTTGGCGCAGTTCGCGGCGGATCATCTGGCGGACGCCGAGAAGCACGCCGCGCTCGCGGAGGAACAACACGCGGCTCTCACCTCCGAGCGCGGCGAGCTGTTCGGCCGACTCCGAACCCGAGCGACCGACGCCCGCCTCGACACGCGCGTCGCGACTCTGCCCGATCTCGCCACCGCCGTGACCGGGGCTCACCGTGACGCGGTGCACACTGTCGAACAGGGCGAACGTCAGCTCGCCCGCGTCGCCGAGCTCGACCGCGACATCGCGGCCGCCCGCGCCGACGAGCAGGTCGCTCACGCGCTCGGACGCCTGCTCGACCGCGGTCACTTCCGGCAGTGGATCGTCGACGAAGCACTCCGCGGGTTGGTGGAAGGCGCGTCGACGGTGCTTCGCCAGCTCTCGTCGGGCCAATACTCGTTGGCGGTCACGAACGACTCTGATCTGCTCGTGGTCGACCACGTCAATGCCGACGAGACCCGGTCGGTCAACAGCCTCAGCGGAGGCGAGACCTTCCAGGCGTCGCTGGCGCTCGCCCTCGCGCTCGCCGACCGGGTCAGCGAGCTCGCCGGCGACACCACCGAGCCGCTCGAATCGATCTTCCTCGACGAGGGCTTCGGCTCGCTCGATCCCGAGACGCTCGACGTCGTGGCGGGCACGATCGAGTCGCTCGCGCGCGACGACCGCATCGTCGGCGTCGTCACGCACGTGCGCGAGCTCGCCGATCGCATGCCGGTGCGGTTCCGAGTGCGCAAGGAATCGGGCACGTCCCACATCGCGCGTGAGGAATCATGAAGTTCACGATCGATCCCTGGGACCCGACCTACGGCGCGAGCGTGGAGTCCGAGCTCGGGCAATCGGCAATCGAAGCCGAGATCGCGATCGAGGTCGCAGCGGAGCTCTGGGCTCCCCGCGATCCGCCCGCAGGAACCGCGATCCCCGATGCGGTGGTGTTCGTCGACGGTGTCCGCCGCGTCGAGGCGCGCGCGTGGATCGAGCAGGACGACACGGCTGTGCCCGGCATCTTCGCCTCCTACGCCGCGGGCGCTGTGCGCTGCGACGGGGTGGCCAAGATCGTCGACCCCTTGGTCGGGCGAGGCGTGTTCGCACCCGAGGATGGGCTGGCTGATATCGAAACGCGGCACGGCCGGTTCGTCGCGCATCCGACCGACGACTCGACTCCTCAGAAATTGATGAAGACCCTCTTGGGCGCCATGGCCGATCTCGAAGTGCAGGTAGCCGTTCGGGCGCGGCGCGCCGGCGACGAGCTGCTGCTCCTCGACGGTCCGTTGAAGCATCGACGCCACGTGCCGCACGCCGTCGGCATCGTCAAGACCCACGACGTGAAGTACCTCGAACCGGCGCAGGATCGCATCGTCGGCACGCTCGAATCGGGACAGCGAACGCCGGTGTTCCGCGTCGATGCACAACCGTTCAGCCGGTACTCGTGGTATGTCCGCCTTCCCGGCCCGCCGGGCGGACCGTGGGCCGGCATCGTCCGCTGCGAGGCGACGGGCGCACTCGCACCGCAAGCTGTCGTCGAGCTGGCCGACGTCGTTACGGCCGTCCTTCCGCCGTTCGCGTCGGAACCGCACAAGGACGCGCGGGCGCCGCAGAACCTGTATCCGATCGGAGGTCTCGAACGCGTGCTCCGTCACCGCCTCGGCGACGCCGCCGTCGTCTACCGGGCGCTGCGTCGCGCCAGTGCGGCCGTCACACCGGCCGTCTCGGCGTTGTAGCCAGGGGCGTCGGGATCATCACGAAGAACGAGGCGGCGGCGGGAATCGAACCCGCGTACAAGGTTTTGCAGACCTCTGCCTGAACCACTCGGCTACGCCGCCCTGCACCTATGTGCAGTTTGTGTGCATGTATGCGCATCTCATTGCAGCCGGGGGCTCGGCCGAGGACCACCCACCCGGACTAACGTGCGCGGATACGAAGCCGCGGATACGAAGCGTGAGTGCCCAAGGATTGCCATACCGGTCTGCGGGTGAAGTGTAGGCCACAAGCCCCTCATCGAAGACCGTTACGCACCGGTCCGGGCCTCGGCGCAATCGCCGATCTCGGGCCTGGTGCATAGTGCACCGAACAACGCTCCAGGCGTTACACTTGACGTGCAGCGTGGCGGTGTGACGACATCGTCGGAATCAAAGCGGGGTTGAGTCAGTCCGGCGGGGTTGTGTCGTTTACGACGTCGCGTTCCAGTCGAACGGCGCTTTCATGAATGATCTCCTCGATACCTTTCCAAGGGCGTCCTTGGACCGGCTGGCGGTTGCCGACGGCAACCGCAGCTTGACCTATGCCCAGTTGGATGCCGCGGCCAACGCACTGGCGCGACGCCTTCGTGCCCTGGGCGTGAAACCCGGCGTTCTCGTCGCGATCTGCCACGACCGCTCGGTCGCGGCGGTTGTCGGTGCGCTGGCCGTCCTCCGAGCGGGCGGCGGCTACGTCGGCCTCGACCCCGCCCATCCGGACGCGCGTCTCGCCTATCTGTGCTCCGACGCCGGCGTCGCGGTGCTGCTCGCGGATGCATCGGTCGTCGCGCGGCTCGGGTCGCTCCCGTGCCCCGCGCTCGACCTCGACGCCGACCTCGATGCCGGCGACCTCGATGCCGGCGACCTCGATGCCGGCGAGCCCCCCGAGCCGATGGCCGGACCGGCCGACGTCGCGTACGTCATCTACACGTCGGGCTCGACCGGCGAGCCCAAGGGCGTGCAGGTGTCGCGCGCGAACCTGCGCGCGCTCATCGACTGGCATTGCCAAGCGTTCTCGGTCACGCCCGACGATCGGGCCTCCGTCGTCGCCAGCCCCGCGTTCGACGCTTCGGTCTGGGAGACGTGGCCGCACCTCGCGGCCGGCGCGAGCCTCCACATCCCCGACCACGCGACCACCGTGACTCCCGGCGCCCTCCAGAAGTGGATGGCCGACGAAGAGATCACGATCGGCTTCGTCCCGACGCCGATGGCCGAGCTCCTCCTCGAACTGGAGTGGCCCGCTTACACCGCGTTGCGAATCATGCTCACCGGTGGCGACGTTCTCCACCGGCGTCCCGCGCCCGGCACGCCGTTCACGTTGGTCAACAACTACGGCGTCACCGAAGCAACCGTGGTGTCGACGTCCGGCGTCGTCGCGCCCGAAGGCGCGGGCCTGCCCAGCATCGGCCGGTCGATTGCCGGCACCACGCTGCGAGTTCTCGGCGCGGACGGACGCGTGGTTCCCGACGGCGAGCCGGGCGAGCTCTTCATCAGCGGCCGCAGTGTCGCGACCGGTTACTTGAACCGTCCGGAACTGACGGCCGAGCGCTTCGTGCCCGACCCGTTCTCCGACGAGCCGGGCACGCGGATGTACCGGACCGGAGACCTCGCGCGCGTCGCCGACGACAACACGGTGCAGTTCCTCGGCCGGATCGACGACGGCCAGGTCCAGATACGCGGTCACCGCATCGAGCTGGACGAGATCGCCGCGGTGCTCGCCGGCCACCCGTCGGTCGGTCACTGTGCGGTCGTAGTGCGCGAGGAAGGTGGCGACGCGCGCCTCGTCGCCTACGTCGTGCCGGCCGATGTTCCGATGCCCGGCCGCGAGGATCTGCGCGCGTACCTCGCCGAGCGGTTGCCCGCGCAGATGGTCCCCGGTGCGTTCGTCGCGATCGACGCGCTCCCGGTCACGACGAACGGCAAGCTCGACCGTGCTGCGCTGCCGGCACCGGGCTGGCAGGTGCTCGTCGGCGGATCCGCCGCTCCGGAGGGACCTACCGAGGAGGCGATCGCGGCGATCCTCGAGGAATTGATCGAGCTCGAGGGCATCGGCCGCGACGACAACTTCTTCGAGCTCGGCGGCCATTCGCTCATGGGTGCGCAAGTGGTGGCGCGCATACAAGAACGGTTCGGGGTCGAGCTACCGCTGCTGGCCGTCTTCGACAACCCGAGCGTCGCGGATATGGCGGTCGTGGTGAGCGAAGCCGTGCTCGCCCGCGTGGAATCGATGTCCGACGAGGAGGCCGAGCAACTGCTCGCATCGAGCGGCGGCGAATGACCGGGGTGCTGGAAGGCGGAGGCGGTGGACGGACCGGCGACCGGCGATTGAGCCTGTACCAGCTCCTCGATCCCGAGATCCTCGCCAACCCGTACCCCCTGTACCGCCGCCTGCGCGACGAGGCGCCCGTTCACTGGGACCCGTTCCTTCACGCATGGGTCGTCACGCGCTACGAAGACGTGTCGACCGTGCTGCACACCTTCTCGGCCAACCGCACCCCGACACCCGAGCAGCTCGCGGCACTGGGCATGGAGCGGGTCGCGCCCATCGCGGCGTTGATGGTTCGCCAAATGCTGTTCCTCGACCCGCCGGAACACACGAGGGTCCGCATGCTCGCGGCCAAGGCGTTCACGCCGCGGCGCGTCGAGGTGCTGCGCGGCCACATTGCCGAGATCGCGGATCGCTTGCTGGACGACATCGAAGCCGCGGGTTCGGTCGAGATCATCGGCGACCTGGCGCGGCCGCTGCCCGCCATCGTCACCGCCGAGATGCTCGGCCTCCCGATCGAGGACTGGCCCCAGCTGACCGACTGGTCGCGTTCGTTCGCGGAGATGCTGGGAAACTTCCAGCACAATCCGGGCCGCGCGGCCGAGGTCGTCACGACGGTCGGGGATATGACGGCCTACTTCCAACGCGCCATCGACGAACAGCGCGAGCGGCCGCGCGACGGCTTGCTCCACGCGCTCATGACCGCCGAGGTCGATGGCAGCCGATTCAGTGACGAGGAAGTCATCGCCAACACGATCATCACCATGGTCGGCGGCCAAGAGACGACCACGAACCTGATCGGCAATGGAATGCTGAGCCTGCTTCGCAATCCCGACCAGTGGGAGCTCCTGAAATCGGATCCCTCCCTCGTCGCGCCCGCGGTCGAGGAGCTCCTTCGTTACGAGGCGCCGAGCCAGCACACTGCGCGCCTGGCCTTCGAAGACACCGAGCTCGGAGGCCGGCAGATCCAAAAGCGCCAGGCGGTCATCGCCGTCATGGGCGCGGCCAACCGTGACCCGCAGCGTTTCCCCGACCCCGATCGCCTCGACCTGACTCGACCGGACAATCGCCACCTCGCCTTCGGCTGGTCCACCCACTTCTGCTTCGGCGCACCGCTCGCGCGCATAGAGGGACAGCTCGTGTTCGAGGCTCTGGCGCGACGACTGCCGGGCCTTCATCTCGACCCCGATAGGAAGCTCACCTGGCGGGCCAATCTCGGCTTGCGCGGGCTCGACGCGCTGCCGCTCGAGTTCTGATGCAACCGGAGCCGACGACCAAGCTCTCACCGGCCAAGGCCGCGCTCCTCGAACGCCTCCGCGCCGGGCAAGCCGGCGCGGGCGAAGCGCCGCTGCTCGCACCCGAGCCCGGCATCGGCATTCCGCTCACGTGGGGGCAGGAACAGATCTGGCTGGCGTGCCAGGTGACTCCCGACGAACCGCTCTACAACGAAGCGGTCACGGTGCAACGGACCGGATCGTGTGACGTCGACGCGTTGCGGGCGGCGTTCAACCTGATCCTCAGCCGCAACGACGCCTGGCGCACCACGTTCGAAGCGGTGGGCGGCGTGCCGTACCAAGTCGTTCGCCCACACGTCGATCTGACGTTCCCGTTCGTCGATCTGTCCGATCTCCCGGAGGCCGACCGCGAACCGCGAGCGGTGGCGATGGCCACTGTCGACGCGCGCGAGCTGTTCGACCTCGAGCGCGGTCCGCTGGTCCGGGGCCGCCTCGTGCGCCTCTCCGAGAGCGACCATCGTCTCTATCTCGTCCTGCACCACATCATCTTCGACGGCGTCGCGCTGCGATTGTTCCTCGACGACTTCGTGCGCGCGTACGCCGACCTCGCGGCGCGACGTTCGCCGTCGCTCCCCGATCCGGCGGCGCCGTACGCGCACTACGCGTGTTGGGAGCGCCGCTCGGTGACACCCGAGGTGCTCGAGTCCCGTCTCGCGTACTGGCGCGAGCAGCTCGCCGGCATCGCTCCGGTCGACTTGCCCGCCGACCATCCGGCGCCGGCCCAGCGCACGGCGTCCGGCGCGATGGAGCGGGTGTTCGTCGACGGTGCAACCGCAGACGGCTTGAAGCGTGTTGCTCGCGAGCGCGGGAGCACGCTCTTCCAGGTGTTCTTGGCCGCGTACTTCGTGCTCCTGCACCGCTACACCGGACAAGACGACATCGTGCTGGCCGGCGTTGCGGACGGTCGGCGGCATCGGGCGCTCGAGAAGGTGCACGGCTTCTTCGTGAACCCGATACCGATCCGCATCGATCTTTCCGGCGACCCGACGTTTGCCGGGGTGGTCGGCCAGGTCCGCGACACGTTGCTCGCCGGACTCCAGTACGAGGTGCCGTTCGGTCACCTGCTCGGCGCGCTGCAGCCCGATCGCGGGACAACGCGCAATCCGATCTTGCAGGTTCTGCTCAGCCTCGATCCTCCGTTGCCAGACCTCGGTGAAGGCTGGGATCTGCGCGAGCTCGACGTCGACCTCGTCGCCGCCAAGTTCGACCTCTACCTGCTGCAGGACGAACGCGAAGACGGCTCGGTCGGACGATTCGCCTACAGCACCGACCTGTTCGACTCGGAGACAGTGCGCGACCTCGCCGAGCACTGGAATCGCCTGCTGCAGAGCATCGTGGCCGACCCCGAGACGCCGATCTCGCAGCTCGCGATGCTTGGCGATGCTCAGCGCGAGACGCTGCTCGACAGTTGGAACCGCTCGGACGCGCCGTTTCCTCACGATCGCTGCATTCACGAATTGATCGAGGAGCAGGTTCGGTTACGTCCCGACGCCGTTGCCGTGACCTTCGGAGGTGGATCACTCACGTATGCATCTCTCGACGCGACCGCAGCGCGCATCGCGGCGCGGCTCACCGCGCTCGGCGTGGGCCCCGAGAAGCGCGTCGGCATCTGTGTGGAGCGCGGGCTGCCCATGGTCGCGGGAGTGCTCGGAATCCTGAAGTCGGGCGGCGCGTACGTGCCCCTCGACCCGAGCTATCCGCCGGATCGCGTCGAGTTCATGATGCAGGACGGCGGCATCGAGGTTTTGCTCACGCAGCGGCATCTCTCCGCGGCATCGTGCGCCGGCACCGCGCCGGTTCTGTTCGTCGACGAGATCGGCGACGCCCAAGCCGATGCCGGGGCTCCGACGCCCACTGCAACGCCCGCCGCGGTGACTGCGCACAATCTCGCGTACGTCATCTATACCTCGGGCTCGACCGGACAGCCCAAGGGCGTGTGCATCGAACACCGCGCGGTGGTGAACCACATCACCGCGCTGATCCGCGACTACGAGCTCGTCCCCGGTGACACCGTGCTCCAGCTGCCGTCGCTCTCGTTCCATCCCGCGGTTCGCGACATCCTCGGCACGCTGAGCGCCGGCGCGCGCTTGGTGCTTCTGTCCGAGGACAGCTCCCGAGATCCCCTCGCCATCGTCGACGCCATGGCCGCCGAGCGTGTGACCGCAGTGCTGAGTCTTCTCCCCTCGCTGCTGCGCACCCTCCTCGAGGACGACCGCGCCCAGCGCGTGCCGGTGCACCTCCGTCTCATGTTGACCTGTGGCGAAGCGCTGCCGCTCGAGGACGCGCGCCAGGCGACGGCGCGGTTCGGCTGCATCGTTGCGAACCAGTTCGGTCCCACCGAGTCGGTGATGGCCTGCGCCAAGCACACCGTCGGACCGGCCGACGTCGGCATGATGGTGCCCGCGGGCCGACCCGAGGCGAACGCTCGGCTCTACGTCGTCGACCGGTACGGCGGCGTGGCGCCGGTGGGCGCGCGCGGCGAGCTGTGCGTCGGCGGCGCGAGCATCGCCCGTGGCTATCTCGATCGCCCCGACCTCACCGCCGCGCGCTTCGTCGCCGACCCGTTCGTCCCGCGGAACGGTGCGCGGATGTGTCGCACGGGCGACGTCGTGCGCTACCGGCGCGACGGGGTCCTCGAATTCCTCGGGCGCCGAGACGACCAGATCAAGATCCGCGGATATCGCGTCGAGCTCAACGAGATCGAGGCGACACTGGCAACGTGCCCGGGCGTGCGCGCCGCGGCGGTGACCGCATCGCACGAGGCCGGGGCGCAGCGACGCCTCCTTGCCGCGGTCGTCGTCGAG
This sequence comes from Acidimicrobiia bacterium, assembly GCA_038323195.1. Taxonomy (GTDB): domain Bacteria; phylum Actinomycetota; class Acidimicrobiia; order IMCC26256; family PALSA-610; genus PALSA-610. The sequence goes on from JBBQGQ010000001.1 coordinate 220,044, forward strand.
CCGGGATCCGAGCCGCTCGATGTCGCGGGCCTCCGGGCGCGCCTGCGCGAGCGCCTGCCGAGCTACATGATCCCGTCGGTGATCGTTCCGATCGACGTGCTCCCGCTGACGCAGAGCGGGAAGGTCGACCGAGCGGCACTCGCCGACCATCTGCGCGACCGCGAAGAGCCGACGGATGTCAACGATCCGCCCGCGACCGACACCGAGCGGGCGTTGGCTGCGATCTGGGCGAAAGCCCTCCGCCGGTCGGATCTCGGCCGAGGACAGAGCTTCTTCGATCTGGGTGGAAATTCGCTGATGGCCGCACAGACGCTGGTCGCGGTCGAGGAAACCTTGGGGCGTCGCCTGCCGCTCGCCGCGTTCTTCCGCACCGATCCGACCATCGCCGCGCTCGCCGCCCTCCTCGACGACGCCACCGTTTCTCCGCCACCGAGCTCGAGCGGGTCTCAGCAGCTCATCATGGAGCTGCGAGCCGGAACGACGCCGGGTTTGATCTGCATTCACGCCGACGAAGGTGCGCTGATCGCGGCGCGACGTTGGCTGCCGTGGCTCGACCCGTCTCGAGCGGTGTACGGACTTCTCCCGCCGCGCATCGGGCGCCGGTTCGACCGCTCGAGCAGTGTCGAAGAGCTGAGCGAGGCCATGCTCGAGCCGCTGCTCTCGGTGCAGCCTCGCGGTCCCTTCTACCTCGAGGGCTATTCGTTCGGCGGACTGCTCGCGTACGAGCTGGCCAGTCTGCTGCGGGCCCAGGGCCACGACGTCGCCTTCCTCGCACTCGTCGACACGCCGGTGCCTGCCGAGTGGCTTCGCCAGACAACACTGTGGGCGAAGGCGCGATGGGAGCTGCGGCGCGGTCCGCTCTCCGCCGCCAAGAAGGCAACGGCGATGGCCCGGCGTCACAGCCGGTCCGCGCTGTCTCGGATCGGATTCGAACCGGCGGAACCGGGATGGTTCGATTCCGACGGCAGCAAGGCACTTTTCTCCCGCTATCACGCGCGTCCCCACGACGTGCCGCTGGTCGTGTTCACGGCGACGGAATCGTTGGAACGATTCGGCAGCGCGGCACTGGGCTGGGAGAAGGTCCACGACGGCGACGTCGAGACCGTGATTCTTTCCGGGGATCACTTCACGATCGTCAGCGGGCCCAGTGTCGAAAAGCTGGCGCGCGCGCTGTCCGACCGCATGAGCGCGGCGAGCGCGACAAGGCGCGCCGAAGCGGGTACGGCTTCGCCTTGACGCGCTCGCAACCGATGCTGCGGCCGGGCGAGACGCACGTGTGGCGGTTGCGATTGCCGGCCGACGGGATCGATGCGTCCGACGCGTGGGCAATGCTCGGTCCTGACGAACGTCACGCCGCATCGCGCCAGGCGCGCCCCGAAGATCGCTACGCGCGCGTGCAGGCCCGCGCCGCGTTGCGCCGGACCCTCGGCCGGCTGCTCGGGTGCGGCCCGGCCGACGTCCCCCTCGGAACGACCGCCGACGGCAAGCCCGTGCTCATCTCTCCGCTCGAGAATGCGGGCACGAGCTTCAGCGTCTCTTACTCCGGTGCCATCGTCCTCATCGCGATCGGCGCCGGGCTGAACGTCGGCGTCGACGTCGAGGAGATGCGCGACTCGTTCACGTGGGAGCCGGTCGCGTCACTGGTAATGACGCGCGACGAACGTCGCGCGATCGAACTGCTCCCCGCGGCGGAACAGCGATCAGCGTTCTACGACTGCTGGGTGCGCAAAGAGGCGTACCTGAAGGGTTTGGGCATCGGTCTGAAACGCGATCCGGCCGGACTCTCGGTGCCGGTCGGCGCGACGCGGGGTGCAGTGGACGATCCGTTGGAAGCCGACACGGGCGCGTCGCCGTGGACCGTCCGATCGCTTCACCCGGAGCGAGGCTTCGCGGCCGCGGTCGCGCACCAGGGCGAGTCCGAGGTCGTCATCCACTGGGCCGAGCCGACGCGACCCCCAATGAACCAACGCCCAGCTGACGAAGGATGGTCGCGGAGTCGAAATAGACGCGCTCACAGCTGATGAGATCGCCGTCGAACAAGAACAGCGCAACCATGCGGCACCGGAACTCGCGTCCCGTAGGTGCTATTCCCGCCCGCGGACCCGTGTGGGTGCCGAGCAGGTCGAACTCCACGATCACGCCGTCGTCGGCGTGGTGGAGCGCGATCAACTCGTTGCGCTGGTCGGCGAACGTCGCGCGCGAGCCCGCGTAGTACGCGCGTACCGCCGGCTCGCCGTCGTACACCTCGCCGGTCGCGATCAGCTCGTACCGGGGACGCGTGAAGGTCGCGATCGTGGCGTCGAAGTCGTGCCGGTTCTCGGAGTCCATGTGCTCACGGACCACCGCCTCCCGCGCGGCGCGCGTGTCGGATGAACGCGCCATGTTCCTCCTCGGCGAATTGCAGGTCCGGCCTTCGGATCCCGGCCGGAACCATCCCGTTCCGCCCGAGGGACTGACGCTATCGGAGGCAATCGCGCGCCACTGCCTCGCACCGCACGAGCGTGCCGCGCGCCGGCTCCGGCTCGTCCCGCACGTGTCGCCCGCTTCGCGGCTCGACCGCTACAGTCGCCGCTTCGAACGCGTATCTCGGGGAGCTCGCTCCATGATCGTCCGGGTGTTGGGTGTCGGCGCCGCAGCGCCCGAACTACGCCTGCGCGCCGCCGACGTCGGCGCCGCCTGGGGCCGTGGTGGCCGCGGGGAGGCGGCCGTCTGCGCGCCGGACGAGGACACCCTGACCCTTGCGTGGCTTGCCGCCGATCGCGCACTCGCCGCCGCCGGAATCGAAGCCGGTAACGTCGACGCGCTGTTCTGGGGCACGAGCCGGCCACCGTTCGCCGAGGGTCCGAGCTTCGCGTTCCTCGCCGCGTCGCTGAGCCTGGCGCCGACCGTCGGCGGATCGCTGTGCGCGGGATCCACGCATGCCGGAATGGAGGCCCTGGCCGCGGGCACCGATGCGGTCGCCGCCGGGTCTGCGCAGATCGCGCTGGTCGTCGCCTCCGACGCGTTGCGGCCCGGTCCGGGCACCGGCTTCGAGGCGCGCTGCGGCGCGGGCGCAGCCGCGCTCGTCCTCGCGGTCGACGGCCCGGCGAATGCCACCATCGGCACGCGCGTCACCCGCACGCGTCCGTTCCTCGACCGCTACCGCGGCGACGGCGAGATCGACAATCGCGATATGTACGACGCGCGCCTCTTCCGCGAGGAGATCTTCCTCCCGATCGTGCGCGACGTCGCCGACACGCTCGCCGCGTTCGACGTGAGCGCGTGGTCGCTCCCCGATCCGGACGGCCGGCTGGGTGCAGTGCTGGCGCGACAGGTGCGCGCGGCGCTCACGCCGTCGAGCACGATCTACGCCGCGATCGGCGACGCGGGCGCGGCGACCGCGCTCCTGGGCGGGATCGCCGCGCTCGACGCGGCCGGGCTCGTCGCGATCGTCGGCACCGGGGGCGGGCGAACGACCGGCGTGTTGGTCAATGCCGAAGCACCGGTCCCCGGCGCCGCGGCGACACCCGACGCCCTCACCGGTGGCCGGTCGGCAAGCTACGCGGAGGCGTTGCGCGCACGCGGGCAACTCCAGCCGGTCGGCGAGACGATCCCGATGGGCGTGCCTCCCGAGAGCGCGATGTTCGTGCGGGGAGCCGACGAGATGCTCGGCCTGCTCGGCGGTCGTTGCGTCGACTGCGGCACGATCAGCACGCCACCGTCGATTCACCCGCACTGCATCAACTGTGGCGGCCCGAAGCTCGAGCCGGTTGCCCTGGCCCGCACGGGCCGAGTGCATACGTTCGTCGTCAACCAGACCATGCCCGCGCCCTTCGTCGCGCCGCTGCCGATCGTGGTGCTCGACATGGACGACGGCGCGCGCCTGATGCTGCAAGCGATCGGCGACGGCACCGACATCGAGATCGGGCGCGAGGTCGAGCTCGTGCTGCGGAAGTACGCGCACGAGCGCGGCGTGCCTGTCTACGGCTTCAAAGCCCGAGCGAAGAAGGAAGTCGCACAGTGAGCTGGGACGAGCAATGAGTTGGAGCAAGGTCGCGGTCGTCGGCGCCGGACTCATCAAGATGGGCGAGCTGTTCGACCAGAGCTACGAGCAGATGGCTTCGGGCGCGTTCGATGCCGCGGTGGCGAGCGTCGACAAGGGCTTCGAGCCACGGCAGGTCGAGGCCGCCTTCGTCGCCACCCAGCGGGGAACGTTGTGGGGCCAGGAGGGCATCGGCGGCAACACCGTGCCGACCGCGATCGGGCTCGCCGGCATCCCGTGCACGCGGATCGAGAACGCGTGCCCCTCCGGCTCCGACGCGTTCCGCGTCGGAGCGATGGCAGTGGCCAGCGGGGTGCACGACATCGTGCTCGTGATCGGCGTCGAGAAGATGCGCGACAAGTCGTCGGAGGAAGGGCTGCTCTCGCGCGCCGCGGCCGGACACCCCATCTTCACGCGCGGCGAGACCGCGCCGGTCTTGTTCGCACCGTTCGCCACCCGCCACATGCACGAGTTCGGCACGACCCGCGAGATGCTCGCATCGGTCGCGGTCAAGAACCACTACAACGGCGCGCGCGATCCGTACGCGCATTTCCAGAACGAGATCACCGTCGACGACGTGCTGAGGTCGGCGCCGGTGTGCCATCCCTTGCACCTGCTCGACTGCTGCCCGCAGACCGACGGCGCGGCGGCTGTGTTGCTCGTCAGCGCAGAACGAGCGCGCGACTTCACGGACAAACCGGTGTACGTGGCCGGGTTCGGCGTGGCGACCGATCACCCCTACCTGCACGAGAAGGACAGCTTCACCGAGATCAAGGTCACGCGCATGGCCTCAGAGCGCGCGTATGCGATGGCAGGCATAGGCCCGAGCGACATCGACTGCGCCGAGGTGCACGACTGCTTCACGATCACCGAGATCCTCGACATCGAAGACCTCGGGTTCTTCGACAAGGGCGACGGCGGCCGCGCGAGCCTCGAGGGTGAGACCGCCTTGACCGGACGCATCCCGGTGAACACGAGTGGCGGCCTGCTCGCGAAGGGACACCCGATCGGCGCGACCGGCGTCGCCCAGATCACCGAATGCTGGTGGCAGCTGCGCGGCGAAGCCGGCGACCGGCAGGTCGAGACGCGCAACGGCTACGCGCTCCAACACAACGCGGGCGGGCGCGGCTCGGGTGTCGCCGTCGTCAACATCCTGACCAATCGGGCCGACGCCTCGTGACGCAGACCGATCTCCGGGTCGAGCGCGACGTCGACGGCGTCGGACGGATCGTCCTCGACCGTCCGGAGGCGAAGAACGCGCTGACGGTCGGCATGCGGGACGGCATCATCGAGGCGATCCGCGAGTTCCGCGCCGACCCACTCGTGCGCGCGGTGCTCATCACCGGGGAGGGCGACGCCTTCTGCGCAGGCATGGATCTCTCCGCCTCGACGGTCTCGCAAGCGGGAAAGCCCGGATTCAGCTCGCGTGCCACGTCGGAGGCGCTGCGCGTGGGTGTGCAGACGTTCATCCGCGAGCTCTGGGAGCTCGACAAGCCGACCGTCGCCGCGGTGAACGGCGCGGCCGTCGGCCCCGGAGCACACCTCGCACTGGCGTGCGACTTCGTGTTCGTGCACCCGCGCACGCGCTTCATGTGGTCGTTCGCGAAGTGGGGGCTGGTCGCCGACGCGGGCGGCGCCTATCTCCTTCCCCGCCTCGTCGGCTTGCCGCGGGCCAAGGCGATGGTGATGCTCGGCGAAGGCGCAACCGGTGCGGAGGCCGTCGACCTCGGGCTCGCGTACCGGTGCGTCGACGATCCCGACGCGTTGGTGGCCGACGCCCTCGGACTCGCACGCCGGTTGGCCGCGGGCCCGACCCGCTCGCTCGGGCTCTCGAAACGACTCCTCAACACGTCCTTCGAGTCCGACCTGTCGAGCTCGCTCGAGCTCGAAGCGCACTTCCAGGCGCTCGCCACGTCGTCGCCGGATCTCGTCGAGGGCATGGCCGCGTTTCGCGACAAGCGCGACGCGAAGTTCACCGGCGAGTGACCGAGCCCCGCCGCATCCAGCGCGTCGCCGCGTACAACGTCTGCCTCGACCCGGACGATCGATTGCTCGTGTGCCGGCTGTCGGCGATCACCGAGGCGCCCGGATCGTGGACGTTGCCCGGCGGCGGCATCGAGTTCGGCGAGCATCCCGAGGCCGCGGCGCGGCGCGAGCTGCGCGAGGAAACGGGCCTGATCGGACGCATCGCCGAGCTGCTCGCCGTCGATTCGATGGATCGCCTCGTCGGCCCGGGCGAACGTGTCACTCAGCTCCACAGCATTCGCATCATCTACCGGACCACGATCGAAAGCGGCGCGCTCGCCCACGAGACGAACGAGTCAACGGATCGAGCCGCGTGGTACACGCGCGACGAGCTCGCGACCCTCCCACTCCTCTCGACGGGGCAACTGGGAGTGCGACTGGCCTACGGTGAGCACCCATGACGACACGCATTCCGATCAAGTACGCGAAGCTGTGGGCGGGACTGCTCACGATCCTGCTCATGCCGCGGCGCCTCTCGTACATCGAGATCGACGGCGACACGATCCGCGTCCGTATGTCGTATGCGTTCCGGGCCCGGTTCACGCGCGGCGACATCAGCACCGTGAGCACGCACCGGACCGTTGTGAGCATCGGCGTCCACGGGTGGCGCGGTCGGTGGCTCGTGAACGGCGCGCATCGACCGATCGCCCGGATCACGTTGGCACTCCCGACGCACGCGCGTGTGGTCGGAGTCCGGGTCGGGCTCCGCGAGCTGCTGGTCAGCGTCGACGACGTTGCCGAGCTGCAACGGCTCCTCCTAACCTGACGCCCTCGTCAGCAATCCCCCAACGACAGGAGTCCCAGTGGGTCTGTTCGACGGCAAGGTCGCGATCGTCACCGGGGCCGGGCGTGGCATCGGCCGCAGTCACGCGTTGCTCCTCGCGTCCGAAGGCGCGGCCGTCGTGGTGAACGACCTCGGCGGATCGAGTGGCGGCGAGGGCGCCGACGCCACGCCGGCGCAACAAGTCGTCGACGAGATCGCCACCAAGGGCGGGCGCGCGATCGCCAACTACGACAGCGTTTCGTCGTGGAAGGGCGCCGAGGCGATGGTGCAACAGGCTGTCGACACGTTCGGCGGGCTCGACGTGCTCGTCAACAACGCGGGCTTCGTACGCGACCGCATGGTGTTCACCACCAGCGAAGCGGAATGGGACGCGGTGATCCGCGTGCACCTGAAGGGCCACTTCGTCACGAGTCGCCACGCCTCGGCCTACTGGCGCGAGCAGGCGAAGAAGGGCGAGGCCGTCGACGCCCGCATCATCAACACGAGCTCGGGGGCCGGGATCATGGGCAGCGTCGGGCAGGGCAACTACGCCGCCGCGAAGGCGGGC
>JBBQGQ010000002.1:0-216935 GCA_038323195.1 Acidimicrobiia bacterium
GCATGGGTCACCTCTATCGCCGTCGCGTATTTCTGGGGCCGCCACGTCGCCCAGAGCACACACATCAGCCTCGGCGTTCCACCGCTGCACTCCGGTTGGCGCACACGTATCAACTGGGCAACTCCGGCGGCACTCGTGCTGGGCGGCGTCGGGATGGCCGCGCTCCCGTGGCTCGCGCGACGGTTGCCGTGGCGCGCTGTTCCCGCCACGATCGCCGCGACCGCGGCGCTGTGGGCCGTCGTCCTGGCGAGCAACGATGGCATCGACGGCTTGGTCGGCGGCGTCGGACGGCCGGGCGACTACCTCACGATCTCGAATCGGATTGCCTCACCGCACGCGTTCCTCCGGCATTTCGCGGCGACCCTGCGCGCCGGCGACTTCCCGACGCACACGTCAGGTCATCCCCCCGGATTCATCCTCGTCCTGTGGCTCACGCATCGTCTCGGCCTCCAAGGCAGCGGCTGGGCCACCGCGCTGTGCATCGGCGGCGGAGTGGTCGCGCTCGCGCTCGTCGCTGTTACGGTGCGCGACGTTGCCGGCGAAGACGCCGCGCGCGCGGCCATGCCCTTTCTGGTGCTCTCTCCCGCGGCGATCTGGATCGCGACCACACCGGACGCGTTCTTTGCCGGTGTGGGCGCCGCAGCGGTCTGCGCGATCGTCCTCGCCACGTCTCCCGTACGCACACGTCCGCAGGCGCTCGCCTTCGCGGCGCTCGGCGGTGTCCTGTTCGCCATGGCGATCCTCTTGTCGTACGGGCTCTTGCTCCTCGCGGCCATCCCAGCCGCCGTCGCATGGAACCGACGATCCATCGAACCGCTGGTCGTAGCTGCGGGAGGAACGATCGCAGTACTCCTTGCATTCGCGCTGGCCGGGTTTTGGTGGGTTGACGGTCTACTCGCGAGCCGCGCGCGCTATTGGCAGGGCATCGCGAGCACCCGACCATTGCGCTATTTCGTCGTGGCGAACATCGCCGCGCTTGCCCTGTTGTGCGGGCCGGCGACCATCGCCGCGTTTTCCCGATTGCGCGCGGATGGCCTGCGGCTCCTCGTCGGCGGCGCGTGCGCGGCGGTCTTGATCGCCGATCTCAGTGCGATGTCGAAAGGTGAAGTCGAGCGCATCTGGCTGCCGCTGGCAGTGTGGCTGCTCCCGGCCTGTGCAGTGCTCGCGGTGCGACCCCGCCTCGCACGCAGCCTGCTTGCGATGCAGCTCATCACTGCGCTCACACTCCAAACGTTCGTCCACAACGCATGAGACATCATCGGGGTCACACGCGACCGTCACGCCGGACCCGCGGCTGACAACGGCGCCGCCTGTGATCAGATGTGAGCCGTGACTCTCCCGCGGGGTGCTGAGGAACCAACGCGGATGGTTCGGCCGCGGCGTGCCTTCGGACTGCGCACGCTCGTGCGACCGTGAGCTCCTCGCCGGCATCCTCGTCCGTGCCCGATCCCGGCGGCGTCGAGATCGCGGTACGCGCCTTGGGATTTGCGTACGACACCGCGGCTGGACCGTTGCCGGTGCTCGACGGCGTAGATTTCGACATCGTCGCGGGCGATGTCGTCGCGGTTGCGGGTGCGTCGGGTTCGGGCAAGACGACATTGCTCGCCGTGCTCGGCGGCTTGGATCGGCCCCAACACGGCGCGGTTCTCGTCGGAGGCGAGGATCTCGGGCAACTCGGTCGCGACGATCTCGCCCGCTACCGGCGCGCCACCGTCGGATTCGTCTTCCAGGACTTTGGGTTGCTCGGCCAGCTGAGCGCGCTCGAGAATGTCGAGCTGGCGTTGATGATCGCTCGCGTACCCAAGCGAGAGCGACGAGTTCGCGCGCATGAGCTCCTCGAGGCGGTCGGACTCGAGGAGCGGGTGTCGCACCGGCCGCGCGCTCTGAGCGGTGGCGAGAAGCAACGGGTGGCGATCGCCCGCGCGCTCGCGAACAATCCCCGCCTCGTGCTCGCCGATGAGCCGACCGGGAATCTGGATGCTGATTCGACCGACGAGGTCCTCGGCGTGCTCATGCGCCTCTCCGGGTCGCGGGGCACCACGGTCGTGGTTGTCACCCATGACGAGCACGTGGCCGCGAGGACGCGGCGGCAGCTCACGCTCGTGAACGGAAGACTGCAACCGGCGTGAAGTGGCAGGACGCCATCGTGATGGCCCGGCGCAGCGTCGGCCGGCGGGGAGGTCGGGCGTTGCTGACCGTACTCGCGGTCGCACTCGGAACGGCGCTGCTTTCGTCGATGCTCATCGCGAGCGCAGCCGCCCGTGAACGGGTGCTGAACCAGGTGAGCTCCGGCGGTCCGCTCGCCGGGATCAAGGTCGACGCGGCCGCTCCCCGCGCCACGGCGCTCGACAGTGATAGTCCGCGACCCGGACCTGCTCGCCTGATCGATGACGCCGCGCGCTTGCGTATCGCGAAGCTGGCCAACGTCGCGACCGTCGTTCCGGTGATCGCGACGCCGATGGCGATCCTGCCGCCCATCGTCAATGGCGTGGCGTCGAGTCGTGCGGACCGCCCGATCTTCGACACGGCGATCGGCATCGACCCGGCCCGCGCCGGCGATCTTCCGATCAGCCTGCTCAGCGGCCGTCTCCCCGACCCGGCGGCCACCACCGAGGTCGCGGTCACCATTGACTATCTCCATCGCATCGGAGTCGACAAGGCAAACGCAGGATCCGTCGTCGGCACCGAGGTGACGCTCGGCGCACCGAGAGCGTTCACGTTCGGGCGCGAACAACGCGTGCGCGCGCGATGGTCTCGCGCCCTGGTGGTCGGCGTCGTGTCACAGGAGACGAGCGACGGCTTGGTCGTCGCCCCGATTGCGTTCGTGCGCAGCGCACGGGAATGGTTGCAGGCCGGCGACGACACCGAACTGTTCGGCGGGAACGCGTCGCCGTACACCGCCCTCTTCGTCGTCGCACGCGGGCTCGAGCACGTGACCGATGTACGGGCCGAGATCAATGCCGTCGGCTACTCGACGAGCGCTCCCGAGAGCCTCATCACACAAGTACAGCGCTATCTGCACGTCGTGGAGCTGGTATTGACCGGTATCGGCGTCATCGCCCTGTCGATCGCCGCACTCGGGATCTCGAACGCGATGCTCGCCGCCATACGAGAACGTCGAAGGGAGATCGGCGTACTCAAGGCACTCGGAGCAACCGACGCCGACGTCCGTCGTGTGTTCATCGTGGAGGCCGGTGCGCTCGGGTCAGTCGGCGGCACGATCGGCGCAGCGGCCGGCCTCGTGACCGCTCATGTGCTTGCCGGAGTCGTCAATCGCTATCTATCGAGCCAAGCGCTTCAGACAGTCCATCTCGGTGCACCAATCCGGCTTCTCGCGCTCGTCGTTCTCGGCGCAACCGTCCTCGCCTTGGCGGCCGGAGTCTTGCCGGCCCTTCGGGCGGCGCGCATGCCTGCCCGCCAAGCGATCGGTGACGAGTGACGCGCCACCGAGCGGCAGTCGCCGCACTCATCTGTCTCGTGTGTTCACTCGCAGCGTGTAGCGGTGGAACTACCGCCACGGCGCCCCCGAGGTCTACCGGCAACGCCCGACCAACCACCTTGCTCACAATCGGCGGCAGCGCCACCGAAGGTGACGGGCTCACCGATCGCTACCGCGAAGCCTGGCCGTACCTCCTCTTCCACCACGCGTTCCCACTTTCGACCACTCTCGTCAACGCCGCGGTGGACGGCGCAACCGCCGCGAACGTGCAAGCGCAACAAGTGCCGCTCGTCGGCGACGTTCAGCCCGATGTCGTCGCCATCTGGCTGGGCATCGACGACCTCTCCGAGCGAACACCGATCGCCACATTCAGAACCGGCCTCACAGCCACGATCGAACAACTCCGCGCGAACGGCGCGCGCAACATTTTGATCGCTGACCTCCCCAAGGCGTACGGCGACGTCGGTCAACTCAACACAGCCATCAGAATCGTCGTTCGATCAACCAGCACGACGCTCGTCGAACTCGAACAAGCAGCCATCGTTCTGGCACCCGACCGCCGCTTCCCGGCGGAACCCGACGCCGCAAGCCAGCAAATGATCGCCTCAAGTTTCGAGCGGGCACTCACGCAGTCGTAGCCATCCGGAGCGGCGACCGCGTCGTTGTCGGCGGTGGTATCACAAGATGAACATCACGACCGACGCCGAGCTGTACCGCCGGGGTACCGAGACCCTGGTCGCGGCCTGGGACGAGTACGCGCGCGGTGCTGTCGGTGCCGCGCTGCACCGCTTGCCGGGCGTGAGCGTCGCGGTGTTCCCGAACGAGCCCGAACGAAGCGTTTACAACAACGCCGTGCTCGAACAGGATCTCGCGGACGCCGAACGCAGCCATGCCCTGGACGCGATGGAGACCGCATACGCGGCGGCCGGGATGACACACTACGCGGCCTGGGTGCACGAGCGCGACCAGGCAATGAGCAGCGAGCTCGAGCGGCGCGGCTACAAGCTCAACGAAACGACGCGCGCGATGGGCATCGCGCTCGACGACATTCGTTTACCCAGGCCGGAGATCGAGGTCACAACACCCGATTGGGACGAATATCTCGAGTATCTGCGGGCGGTCGGTTTCCCACCGGGACTTCTGCGCCGCGTCGATCACCGAGCTTTTCATGTCGTGGCCGCGCGCATTGGCGACGACATTGTCGCGACCGCAATGGCATTCGATTTCGGGACCGATCGTGGGATATACAACGTTTCGACGCTGGAGCGTGCTCGGCGGCGTGGATTCGGCACGGCATTGACCGCCGCGCTTTTGCACGACGCGCGCTCGCGTGGACGCCGGACGGCGAGCCTGCAGTCAACGGAGATGGCCGAAGGCGTGTACGAAGCCGCCGGCTTTCGCGATCTCGGCGGGATCAACGAGTACATGCGGTAGGCCGCGATTCTGGGCGCGCGTTGGCCTCGGTTACGCGAGAAGCTCGCCGACCTCACCGCCGGACGCCCAGCCAACACCGCCGACCCGAGCCGGCGGCTCTCGGCCGTGAGCTCACCCAGCAACCGTGTCTTGCCGACGCCGCCCTCGCCGACGGGGAACGCGCAGCCGCCACTCGAGGTGTGCGCAGTTCGCACCATTCGGAAGAGATGATCGACCTCGACCTCCCGGCCCACGATGACGGGCGCACGCCGGACCCCGCCGGTCATGTCACTTCGCACGCCACAATCTGGCTCGCTTACGACCCGTGGTTCCACGGATGCGTGCGCGGCCTTCGCACGCCATGGCGACTATGACGCTGCGAACACTCCGGGGCGGCGGCTTCGACCTCGATGCAAAACGCGCCGAGGAGATTCTCGGCGACGGGGGCTGCGAGTCGATCCGAACCCTCCAGCCGCAGGGGTCCGGCGCCTATGCGATTCGTGATCGGTCGACGGCCAGCCTGACCTTCGGTCCGGCCTTGCCGCCAAGTGTCATGCTTGCTCGTCGTCGGTCTCTTCGGCCATCCCGGGCGCCCGTCGCACTTGGTATGTCGTCACCGACGATGTAGCCATCATCAACTCCGAGACGACGGCCGCAATGACCGCGGGCACTACGAACCCCGGGCGGCCGGTGGTCTCGGCGACGAACACGATTGCGGCGAGCGGCACGCGGTAACCCGCGCCGAGGAACGCCGCGATGCCGACGACAAGAAAGAGTGAGTCATCTCCGCCGACGGCAATACCGAAGGCGCGCCCGAGCAACGCGCCGGCAACGACCAGCGGCACGAAGAGTCCCCCGACACCTCCGCCGGCGACCGTCGCCGTCGTGGCGAGACATCGCAACACCAGAATCGCCAGCAGCAGCCCGACCGCGCGCTGCGGCTCGAGCGCCCACGTCACCACGCCGTAGCCGGGCGTGAGGACGAGCGACTCGCCTGTCAGCACCCGACCGATCGCGAAGAGGGAAGCGATCGAAGCGCCTGCGGCCGTTACGCGCACCGCTGGGTTCCCGCGATCTGCGACGCGCTTGGCCCACCGCAACACCCTCGCGAAGACGCGCGCGCCCAGACCCGCCGCGATACCGAGCCCAGCCGCGCCCGCAAGGTCGACAAACGAGAACGGCGGGACGCCGGTGACGGGGAACAAGGGCGCGGTGCCGTTGACTGCGACGAGCGCCAGGTAGCCCGACGCGCCGGCGACGAGCGCGGGCAGCAGCATGCGGCGCGCGAGATCGTCCTGAAACGGCACCTCGAGCGCGAATACCGCCCCGGTCGCGGGGGCCTTGAAGATCGCAGCAATACCCGCCGCGGCACCCGCGACGAGGAGCAGGTTTGGGTCCGCGGCTCCGAAGAAACGCGCGAAGCGTCGCTGCGTGGACGCGCCGATCGTCGCGCCGAGGTAGATCGACGGCCCTTCCAGGCCCATGGCGCCACCACTGCCGAGGGTCGCGACCGCGGCCACCATCTTGTGCAACATGTCACGCACTCGTAGTTGACGTCCGCGGTGGAACGCGTCGAGGTACTCGTCGGCGGTCGCGCGATTGATCCCGTGTCCGGGCCCTCGCAACCACAGTGTTGCGATGGCAAGCCCGACGCCGGGCGCGAACGCCAAGAGGGCCAATGGCAGTTTGGCCACGACGTGATCGAACACGACATTGACGGTGAGTCGCTCGAAACCCGCGACCGCGAAGCCGGTCGCGGCTCCGACCAGGGCGGCGGCGAGCACGAACTCTCGCGTGCGCGCCAAGAGGCGCCGGAGCTCATCTCGCCGGCTCATCCCCCGATGCAATCACGTCGCACGCGGCCGGTGGGTCATTTGACCGCTCAGTGGCGGCCCTTCGAGTCAGCGAGCGAGCGTGTTGTGCACTTCGAGTTCCGTGATTTCCGGAGGTGCGAGGCCCAGTTCGCCGGCAATCGGGCCGATGCTGTCGTTCACCAGGCGGTCTGCGGCGGAGCGCGACTCATAGACATCGACGGCGCGCATGCCGTCGTCGGTCGCGGCGGCCCAGTGGAACAGGACGCCCGGCGCGCTTTGCCCTGAGGCGAGGCCCAGCTGGGCGACGAGACGGCGCATCAGTTCGTCGTACTGGTCTGTCGTCCAGCCCTTCGCTTCGAATGTGCGCACGATCGCCATTGCGATTCTCCCCTCAATACTCCAAGTTCGGACGGTCCAAGTAGATACTCCAAGTCGGAGTATTGTCGAGAGGATGGCGAGACGAACTGCGACGACGGCCAACGCGATCCTGGGGCTGCTCGCGCTCCGCAAGGAATGGTCGAGCTGGGAGCTCACTACTCAGCTTCGCCGCAACATGCGGTTCTTCTGGCCACGCGCCGAAAGCCAGATCTACGAAGAGGTCAAGGCGCTCGCGACTCGCGGCTGGGCACGAGATCGCCAGACCTTCGTCGGCGAGCGCGCCCGCACCAGCTACACAATCACCGCGGCGGGGCGCCGTGCTCTCGAGGCATGGCTCTCGACGCCTCCGAAGCCGACTGCCCTGGAATGTGAACCGCTCCTCCGGGTGTTCCTTGCCGATTTCGCGACGCCCGAGCAGTTCCAGGTGTCGCTCGATCAGGTGCGCGCCGATGCCAAGGCGATTCTTGACGTCGGCCGCGTCGTCGGCGCCGAGTACCTCGCAGGGACGGCTCCGTTCCAAGACCAGGTCCACGTCCGTGCGCTCGTATTCGACTTCTTGTCGAGCCACGCTCGAATGCTGAACGACTGGGCCGACCGAACTGAGCTCGCGGCCGCCGCCTGGAAGCGAACATCGCCAACTGCACGGGATCAGTCCGCCTGCGCATCGATCAAACGCGTTCTGGACACCTATCCGGGACGGTGACGGGAGTTTCATGTAACACGCGGCCGCCGTGGCGGGACTGAGTGTTCATGAGTCAACATTTCACCATCGCCGCCCTTTTGCAAGAGGCAGCCGAAACGCACCATCGCGTGTACCGGATCACAGACGGGACCGACGACGACTGGGCGTCGTGGTACGCCGATTGGCTGCTGCGACTGTCGGAGTTCCCGGAGGTTCTGGGTGTGCCGCCGGTTCGGAGCCACCTCGTTCATGCCCTCGTACAGCTCGATCGCGATCACACCGACGCCAGCGGCGACGAGCCATGGCCCGAGCTCTACGAGCGCAGGCTGCGCGAGCGATTTCCGTCGTTGTGACAGCCCTCGCCCTCAGCCGCGTATGGCTCTAGCCTGCGCGGTCGTGAGCGACGACGGGGAAATCGTTGCACGCCTGCAGGCGGGTGACGAGGAAGCGTTCGCCGCGCTTGTGCGCCAGTACCAAGCGTCGTTGCTGCGGCTGGCGGGCGCGATAGTCGTGAGCTCGGCGGTGGCGGAAGAGGTCGTGCAGGAGACATGGCTCGCCGTCGTGCGCGGCGTCGAGCGTTTCGAGGGGCGCTCGTCGTTGAAGACGTGGCTGTTCCGCATCCTTGCCAACCGGGCCCGGACAACCCTCGGCCGAGAGCTGCGCTCGGCATCGTTGCCGCTCGACGAAGTGACGGAACACTTCGACCGGGCGGGAGCGTGGGTGTCGCCTCCTGTGCCGTGGTCCGACCAGGCCGACGATCGGATCGTCGCCGAGCGCCTCGCCGCCAAAGTCCGTGACGTCCTCCCCACCCTTCCGGACGCGCAGCGACAGGTAGTCGTGTTGCGGGATGTCGAGGGCCTCTCGGCTGCTGACGTTGCGAGCGTGCTGGGCCTGAGCGACGGGAACCAGCGCGTCTTGTTGCACCGTGCCCGCGCGCGTCTCCGCCAGCAGCTCGAAACTGACGTGGCGAGAATCTGATGCGGTTCTGGGGGCGACGCCGCGCGCTCGTTTGCCGGCAGGCCGTCGCGCTGATGGCCGGCTATCTCGACGGCGCGCTCTCCGACGGCGACCGTGCTCGCCTCGAGGTACACCTTGCGGAGTGCCCGCACTGCCACGAGTACCTCGCGCAGCTGCGGGCGACGATCCGAGCCGCCGGACAGGTGCAGCCGGACGTGCTTTCTGACGAAGCCCTGGACGAGTTGGTCACGCTGTACCGGCGCTGGACGACCGGCTGAAAGTTGGCGTGTAACGCGTCACGGAGACACGTGGACAGTATCTGCGAGTTCACCCCGATAGAGAGGACAACGCATGTCGTTCATCCAGATCATCGATTGCCACACGGCGCACGTCGACGAGATGCAGGCGATGGACCGCGAGTGGGAGAAGGCCACCGAGGGCAAGCGGACGCTCCGGCGCTCGATCGTCGCTCGCGACCGCAACGATCCGACTCGGCACCTCATCTTCGCGTTTTTCGACTCGCATGAGGACGCGATGAAGAACTCCAACCTCCCGGAGACAACTCAGTTCGCCGAGAAGATGGCGAAGCTGACCGACGGACCCATGCAGTTCCTCGACCTCGACATCGTCGAAGATCGACCCTGAACGGAGCGCGCAATGCCGAAGATCACGTCCAAGAGTTTCGATTCACCCGACGAGACCCGCACGCCCGACAAGACCAAGCTCGAGGTCATCAACCTCGGCGACACCAAGGCGGCGCGGATGACCGCGCAGCCCGGATGGCGTTGGTCCGAGTGCATCAAGCCGATAGCGGGCGGCGACAGCTGCCAGAATCGCCATCTCGGCGTTGTCATAGAGGGCCGACTCCACGTCGTGCACGACGACGGCAGCGAAGCTGACCTGGCACCAGGCGGTGCCTATCTCATCGAACCCGGCCACGACGCGTGGGTTGTTGGCAACGATCCCTTCGTCGCTTACGAGTTCGAGAGCACCACCGCCGCGACCTTCGCCCAACCGCCGAAGTGACACAAGTCCAGTACGACGTCATCGTGGTGGGTGCGCGTTGCGCGGGTTCCCCGACGGCAATGCTGCTCGCACGTGAGGGTCACAAGGTTCTTGTCGTCGACCGTGCCGCGTTTCCGAGTGACACACTTTCAACCCACGTCCTTCACCCGCCGGGCGTCGCGGCGCTGAAGCGGTGGGGCCTCCTCGATCGACTGACGGCTAGTGGATGTCCGCCGATCCATACCTACGCCTTCGATTTCGGTCCTTTCACGATCGCGGGCGCTCCCGGAACCCCGGATTCTCCGGTCTCGTACTGCCCTCGACGAACGGTTCTCGACAAGTTGCTCGTCGACGCGGCATCAGAGTCGGGTGCCGAGGTTCGCGAAGAGTTCACGGTGGAAGACATCGTCATCGATGACGGGCGCGTGATCGGGATTCGCGGTCATGGCAAGGATGGCCAAACCGTCACGGAGCGCGCCAAGGTCGTGGTCGGGGCCGACGGCCGTTATTCACGCGTCGCACAGGCGGTCGGTGCCGAGCGCTACAACGAGAAGCCGGAGATTCTCTGCGGCTACTACTCCTACTGGAGTGACTTGCCGATCGATGGCCGCTTCGAGGTGTACGTGCGGGCCGGACGTGGTTGGGCGGTTGCGCCGACTCATGACGGCCTGACGCTCGTCGTCGGCGGTTGGCCGTTCGCGGAGCTCGAAGCCAACCGGAAGGATGTCGAGGGGAACTATCTAGGCATGTTCGACCTGGCCCCTGAGTTCGCGGATCGAATCCACGGCGCGACACGTGAAGCGCGCTTCGCAGGCACCGCCGTCGAGAACTATTTCCGCAAGCCGTTCGGGCCGGGGTGGGCGCTGGTGGGTGATGCGGGCTACAACAAGGACTTCATCACCGCGCAGGGAATCACTGACGCATTTCGGGACGCGGGCCTGTGCGCCGCCGCGTTGCACGACGCACTCTCCGACCAAAGGGACTTCGGCGTCGCGATGGAACAGTACCAGTCCACACGCGACGCGCACGCACTACCGATGTTCGAGTTCACCTGCCGGCTCGCGACACTCGAGCCGCCGCCGCCCGAGATGCAGCAACTGCTGGGGGCGGTGCACGGAAACCAGGACGCGATGGACGGATTCGCGCGCGTCAACGCGGGGGTGACGTCACCAGCGGAGTTCTTCTCCGAGGAGAATGTGGGACGCATCTTCGCCGCAGCTCACTGAGGACGCGGGGCTCGACGTCGTCAGGTGTCGACGTCAACGAGGGGGAACGACATGAATCTGGTGCGGATCGCGACCTGGAGCGAGGTACCCGAAGGCGTACCGACGGCGGCAATGGCCGAGAACGTCGACCTCGTCGTCATCCGCCGGGGCGGCGAGCACTCGGTGCTGCACGGGCGTTGCTTGCACCGCGGCGCGCTGCTCGCTGACGGACACATCGTCGGCGACGATCTCATCTGCGGACTGCACGGATGGGACTACCGCATCGAGTCGGGCGTGAGTGCGTACAACAACGCCGAAGTGCTCGCGAAGTTCACATCGATGGTCGACGTCGACGACGACGCGCTCCTCGTCGACCTCGACGAGGTCATCCGCTGGAAGCTGCACCATCCACAGCCCTTCAACCCTGACGTCTACCAGGGCCTCTACACCGATCCGCACGGCGTGATCGAAGAGCCCTACGTCATGCGCATCCACGAGCTCGCCGAGCACGGGCTCGAGAAGGTCGGTCACCACGGCTTCGTCGCGGCAATGGGCGTACCGCGCCAGCAGCTCCCGAGTTGGGACGAGATCCAGTTCGTCACTGCTCAGCTCGCTCGCCTGCCGCATCTTGATGACGTCGAGGTCGGCACCGAGGTGTGCATCGGACCGAACGCGCGCCAACCGCTCTTCCTCGACATTCCGCTGTTCGTCTCTGACATGTCGTTCGGCGCGCTCTCGCAGGAAGCCAAGACCGCCCTCTCACGCGGTGCGCAGCTCGCGGGGACCGGCATCTGCTCCGGTGAAGGCGGAATGCTCCCCGAAGAACAGGCCGAGAACTCGCGCTACTTCTACGAGCTCGCTTCCGCGCGCTTTGGATGGACCTGGGACGTTGTGAAGAAGGTGCAGGCCTTTCATTTCAAGCTCGGACAGGGCGCCAAGACCGGAACCGGCGGTCACCTTCCGGGACCGAAGGTGGTCGGGCGTATCGCTGAGGTCCGCAACCTGCCGGAAGGCACTCCGGCCGTCTCGCCGCCGACGTTTCCCGATTGGAAAGGCGTCGACGACTTTCGCCGCTTCGCCGACGAGGTGCGCGAGCGATCGGGCGGCATCCCCATTGGCGCGAAACTCTCGGCGCAGCACATCGAATCCGATATCGACGCCGCGCTCGAGATCGGCGTCGACTACATCATCCTCGATGGCCGCGGCGGCGGCACCGGAGCGGCACCATTGTTGTTCCGCGACAACATCTCCGTTCCGACGATTCCCGCGCTGGCACGTGCCCGCCGGCACCTCGACCGGCGCAAGCGGCGCGACGTCACCTTGATCGTCACCGGCGGACTGCGCGACGCCTCCGACTTCGCCAAGGCGCTGGCACTCGGCGCGGATGCGGTCGCCATCGCCAACAGTGCCATTCAAGCCATCGGATGCCTCGGTATGCGCGCGTGCCATACGAACAACTGCCCGGTAGGCATCGCAACGCAGAAGGAACACCTGCGGGCCCGGCTCCCGGTCGACGAAGCCGCGCACCGACTGAACAACTTCCTCCGCGCGTCGATCGAGCTGATGGAGGTGCTCGCACGGGCGTGCGGACACGACCACCTCTCGCACTTCTCGCTCGACGATCTCACAACTTTCGACCGGGACATGGCCGCGCTCACCGGTATCGAGTACGGAGGAGTACGGTGACCGATGCGGAGGAGCTCGTGTGGCATCGCGTCGCGGGCGTCGATGCGCTGGCCGACGGACGAGTAATGACTGTGACCGCGGGTCGCGTGTCGCTCGCGCTCACGCGTTTCAACGACCGCTACGGCGCGCTCGAGAATCACTGCCCGCATCAAGGTGGCCCGCTCGGCGAGGGCTCGATCGAGAAGGGCTGGCTGCGCTGCCCGTGGCACGGCTACGACTACAACCCCATCACCGGAACCCCGCCACCCGGCTTCACGGACGCCCCGGCGAGTCATCCTGTTGAAGTGCGTGCCGGCGGTGTGTACGTGGGGTTGCCGCCGGAGCAGCCGCGGGCCACGACCGTTTCGGACCTCATGGTCCAAACGATGGTCGCGTGGGGAGTGACACACGTCTTCGGCATGGTCGGCCACTCGAACCTCGGTTTCGCCGACGCGATGCGCGCGGCCGAAGTTCGTGGCGATCTCACGTTCGTCGGCATCCGCCACGAGGGCGCGGCCGCATTCGCGGCGAGCGCGTACGGAAAGCTGACCGGGCAGCTCGCGGCCTGCTTCGCGATCGCGGGGCCGGGCTCCACGAACCTGCTCACCGGTCTCTACGACGCCAATGTCGACCGGTCGCCCGTGCTCGCAATCTCGGGCCAGGTGCCGTCGAAAGTGCGCGGGCGCGGTGCGTTCCAGGATCTCGATCTTGCGGCGGCGTTCGCCGACGTCGCGGTCTCGACCCAGACCGTGCAGCGCGACTCCGACTACGTCGAGCTCATGAACCTGGCGTGCAAACGCGCGCTCGTGCAGCGCGGGGTCGCGCATCTTGTGTTGCCCGACGAGGTGCAGGCACTGCCCGCCGCGCCCGATGCCCGGCCGGGCGGCCCGAGCGGACGACTTGCGGATCTGTCCATTGCTCCGGCCGATGGCCCGATCGAACAAGCAGGCGCGCTGATCGCCGGCGCGCAGCGACCCGTGATCGTTCTGGGCCACGGAGCACGCAAAGGCATCGACGACGTCGTCCGCCTCGCCGAACGGCTGAACGCACCGATGCTCAGCACGTTCAAGGCGAAGGGAATCGTGGCCGACGACCATCCGCTCGCCTGCGGTGTCCTCGGCCGCAGTGGCACTCCCGTTGCGTCGTGGCATATGAACGAATCCGACCTGTTGATCGTGTTCGGGGCATCGTTCGCGAACCACACCGGCATCGCGTCGTACAAGCCGATCATCCAGGTCGATTCCGATCCCGACGCGATCGGGCGCTTCCACGCCGTCACGGTTCCGCTGTTCGGCGACGTCGGCGTCACCGCTCGCCGTCTGCTCACGGACGCGAACGCCGTGAGCGTGAAAACCGTGGACCAGCGCGACGACGTTGCGTCGCGGAAGGCGATCTGGCACGCCGAGAAGGAGCGACGCTCTCGCGACGACAACGGTCGGGGTGTCGCGTCGGCGCCCCTCTTCGAAGCCCTCGGTAGGCACACACCTGAGGACGCGGTCATCGCCGTAGATGTAGGCAACAACACGTATTCCTTCGGGCGCTACTTCGAATGCAAGCCGGGTCAGCACGTCCTGATGTCGGGCTACCTGGGCTCGATCGGCTTCGGATTCCCCGCCGCGATGGGAGCTTGGGCGGCGGCTCCCGATCGGACCATCGTCGCCGTCACGGGCGACGGCGGCTTCGGGCAGTATCTCGGTGAGGCAACGACCGCGGTGAAGTACGGGATGAACATCACGCACGTGCTTCTCAACAACTCGCAGCTAGGCAAGATCAGCAAGGAGCAGCGCGCCGCGGAATGGGACGTGTGGCAGACCTCACTGCACAACCCCGACTTCGCGGCCTATGCGCAGCTCTGCGGCGCGCTGGGCGTGCGAGTGACTGCCGCGGACCAACTGGACGCCGCGCTTGCCGCCGGTTTCGCGCACCAGGGACCGGCGTTGGTCGAGATCGTCACCGATCCCGACCTGATCTGAGCGCGCCGACGACGACTGTCGCGTCGAAGGAGTTCAGCGCTCGGTAGATCAGCGGGTGAGCCAGGTCACTCGGAGGTTTGGATTCGGGTCGTAGCGACACGCTGTGCCGGTCTGGACGAAGTCGCGCAGGAGGCGAGCCAGGCTCGGATCGTGCCGCTCGATCTGGGTGATCGTGGCGGCGATGGCTTTACGAACGGCAATCCGCGCCCGTTCGGTGGACGCGCCGCTGTGACGCGCGCGACCGCCAAGACCGGTTGCGCTTCGGAGCTGGTCGAGCAGCGCGTCGCGCTCGGCGGCGGCCTCCTCTGCAACCTGTTGCTGGCCGCGGGCGTCGGCCGCGTCGAGTCTTGCGTCGAGCTCGTCGAGGCGCCGGCGGTAGGCGGCGAAGGCGGTGGCGTCGAGGATGTCGCCGGTGTCGGCCTGCTTGAGGTCCGTGCCGGCGTGGCCGGCGACTGCATCGGACAGTGCGAGGGCCTCGACGGCGACGCCCGGTCGCTCGACGAGATAGCGCAGGTAGTGCAGTCCTTTGAGGTCCGCGAGTGCGAACGTAGCGTTCGCGTAGCCGACGGTCCATCGGCCGGTTTCTTCGCGGCGAAGCGTGACGGAGAGCGCGGCCGACGATCGCCATGGTGGGGAAGATCCGAGAGCGCGGTCCCACCAGCCTGCGCCGATTCGCCGGTACGCGCCTTGTGCTGCGTGGCGCCACCGGTCGGCGTCGTCGTCGCCGATGGCACTCCGCGCACGGTAGATGTAGTCGTCGACGACGCCGTGAAAGGTCACTGCGCCCGCGTTGATGACGCCTCTACCGGCGTACGGCTCGAGCGCGGCTGCACTCTCGCGGGCAACGTCGGCCAGTCCCACTTCGGCCGCCACGCTGACGACGCAACTCATCGTCAGTAAGAAATCGACATCGCGGGCGATGCTCGCAACGCCGGGGCCGACGAGTTGACTCACGATCAGTGCCGCTCGGTTGGGGTCGCCGGCGCCAAGCCACAGGACGGCTGCCAGCGCGGATACTGATGGGATGCCTTCCGCCGAACCGAATGCTTCCGCGGCGGCCGCTTCATCGCGGAGTGCGACCGCGTCGCCCGCTATTCGCATGCGCATCGCGTTGAGCTCGTGCAACACGGCCTCGACGTCAGGTTCGGCAAGCTCGGAACCGATCTCGACGGTCCGTGCGATGTAGCGGTCGGCGCTCACGAGATCGTCCGTCGCGAGTGCGTGCATCGCCCGGCGGGAAGCGGCGAAGAACCCGGCCCGTGCAGAACCTGACTCCTCGGCGACCAAGTCGAGCGCTCGCAGCTGACGTTGCACCGCCACGATGTCGAGGCACTCCCATGCGGTGGTGAGTCTCCACAGGTGTGCCGACAGACGAAGGTCGGTATCGGTCACGTGGGCTGCGACCTCGTCGAGGCGCGCCGCAAGACTCAAACGCTCGGCGAAGTCGTCGGGACCCCAGTGCGCGAGAAGCGCAGCATCCAGCGCGTCCGCGGTGATTTCGGGCACATTCGCCTCTGCGGCCAAACGCTGGGCATCGTCCGCGAACGTCGCGCCGCGCGCCGCGTCTCCGCCGTAGACCCACGAACGCGCGAGCGCGGCAGCAAGGCGGCACCGCGTCGGGACGGCTTCGGCGACGGCATACGCCTCGAAGAGCAGCGCGGGAATCTGACCCGGGTACACCCCGAATCGTTGGCTCGTCGGCATGGCCAGCGCGGCCGCGGCCATAGCCTCACCGTCGCCCGCAGCCCGCGCGTCTGCGAACGCCGCGACCAATGCCGCGCGCATAGCGTCGACGTCACGATGAGCTCGAGCCGCATCGTAAGGGCCGGATCTCCAATCGCTAGGGGCGCAGCAGTTCTACCGTCCCGCGGTGGCGCGCCACCTGGTCGCGATCCCAGTCTCCGGTGCAGTAAACGGAGAGCTCGGAGATGGCGCCGTCGGCCAGGTCGGCCCGGAACAGCTCCCGGCAGTACCACGACTCGCCGTCTTGGTCCCACTCCTCTTCCACCTCGAGGACGAACCCGGTCGCAGTCGCGTCGAAGCGGGATCGAGGCACCCGACCGGGGCAAGGATGGCCCGCCTGGCGGCCGGCAGCGACCGCCTCGACGCCTTCGAACTGCAGACGCCACTGCGGCATCGTGAAGTCACAGAAAACGTCTGCCGTGAACAAGTCCTCAGGAGGCACGCCGGTCTCCAGGAACACGATGAACTTCGCGGCCAGCTCGCGGCCGAGCGCCTCATCGGGAGACGTCATGACGATGCCCCCATGCCCGCCATGTTGGCCGCGATCACAGCCAGCGTCTCGGCCAACTTGTCGGTCGGGCTGAACTCGACCACCTCGGTCCCCGCAGTGACGACTGGTACGTGGCCGGGACGGGCCAGATACGCGTCACCGGCTCGGTAGATCTCCTCGCCGTCCCGATAGCGCAACGACAGCTGACCACTGATGACGACGCCCCAGTGCGGGCACTGGCAACGATCATCGGGGAGACCTCTGAACACTGGCGCCCCGTCGGCATCGACGTGATACTCCTCGAACACGACGGTGAAGGCGTCGAGCGCGGCCTGCCGACTCGTGAGCACCTCGGACTCCAACGCAACCAATGCTTCAGCCTTGCTGACGCGCGGCATTTCAACCTCCGTTTTCATCGGTGTACATCACCCTTCAGACGTGACGCGACCGAGTCACGATGTGACGCGTGCGGCATCGGTGCGTGACGGCACTGTCCCCGACGCGTTGATCGCGGAGACAACACGCCCGGCTGACGGGTCAGGAGAATCGCACGCCCATCTCCGCCGTGCCGCGCTGAGCGAGTCAAGGCTGCCCCTTGTGCACGAAGGTCTCGGACGCGCTCCCGAGACTCAGCAACCGTCTCCGCAACCTTGACGTCTCGCCCGCGAATCCGCCCTTCAAGATCGGCACTGAAGAACGGCGCGGAGCGTTGGTATGCGCAGGGTCGCACTCGCCCCACCGACGGGATCGCTACGCACACACGCATTGGGTGACACGCTCAACCGTCTAAGAATTCGTCTGAGAATTTTGCTGCTGCGTGATGTCGCGGCAGTCACGGCCAGTCGCACCGCATCGCACGTGATCTGCGACGACGCCGTACGGTGCGTCACCCTGCGACGGGGTGAGTCGCCCGTAGAGCGACTGGGGGTCAAGAGGTCGCGGGTTCGAATCCCGCCAGCCCGACCAAATCTGTGACCGAGATCCTCAGAGTCCGGCCCGTGCCCGTTAGCGTGGCTGCGCGTGGAAGACATCCTGATTGCGCTCGCCTCGCAACATGCCCAACTCGCGGAGCTGGTCGACGCGTGTGCGAACGACGCCTGGGAACGTCCGACCCGCTGCGAAGGGTGGGACATTGCCTCGGTCCTTGCGCATCTCGCACTGACCGACGAAGCCGCGACCGCAAGCGCCCGCGGCGAGTTCGACGTCTACACCGACGGACTGCTCGGCTCTCGTGAACGCCAGACCATGTCCGTCGACGCCGCCGCCGCTGCGCAAGTCGAGGCCGAACGAGGCACGGGGGGCGAAAAGATACGTCAACGTTGGCACGACGCGTCCGAGACCATGCGGGTCGTGTTCCATGCCGGCGACCCTCATACACGAGTCACGTGGGTCGCCGGCCAGCTCTCGCTACAAACCCTCGCGACGACGCGACTGTCGGAATGTTGGATCCACACCGACGACATCGCAGACGCACTCGGTATCGCACTCCCGCCGACCGACAGATTGCGCTACATCGCCCGGCTCGCGTGGCGAACACTTCCGTACGCGTTCCAACGGGCGGATATGACACTGCACGGACCGGTCGCGATGGATCTGATCGGACCGCACGGCGAACGATGGCGCTTCGATCCCGACAGTCCTGCACTCACAACGATCCGAGGGTCCGCCACCGAATTCTGTGAGGTCGCGGCCCGCCGCCTCGACCCGGCCACTACCAGTCTCGTGGCCACCGGCCCCGACGCCGGCGCCGTCCTCCGCCTCGTCCGCACCTACGCGCTATAGCCCGCGTTCGGGTCGGGGTGCGGACACGCGCTGAGCCCATTTATTCGTCAGCGGGCGCGTCAGCGGGCGCGTCAGCGGGCGCGTCGGCGGGCGGGGTGGGGCGGATAGAGGGCGGGGAGCATCTGCATAAGTTTGGGGAAGAGGGGGGTGAAGCGTCCTTCGCCCCACGACAGGCCCGGTTCGTTCGCGAATGCCTGGCTGAGTACTCCGGAGATCAGGGTCGACACGAGATAGAGCGCGTCGTCGGAGTCGGCGTCGGGTCCGAGTTCGCCGGCGCGAACGGCCTCGGCGAGCGCGGCGCGCTGGAGCGACACCATCTCTTCGCTTGGTTTCATGCTGTCGGACGTCGGTTCGAAGCTTGGCACCGGACGCCAGAACAGCAGCTGCGCGAGTGCCCGGTTCGCGAGTGACCAGCGACCGCTTGCTTCGAGGCCCTGGGTGAGTGCATCGAGGCCTGGCCGCGCGTCGGCCATCGCGGCGCGCATGACCTCGAGGTTCGCGCGCTGGCCTCGATCGAAGAGCGCGTCGTAGACAGCCATGAGCGACGGGAAGTACTTGTAGATCGACGGCGGCTGCACGCCCAGACGGCGAGCGACTTCGGAGAGACTGAGACCGTTGACGCCCTCTTCGGTCATTACGGCCTCCGCGATGTCGAGGATCTCCTCGATCGTCTCCTGGCGGCGGCGCGCGCGGCGGTCGGAGGTGGCGACGTTCGCAGTCCTGCCTGTCTCAGCTCGCATATACACATCATAGCGAACGTTCTGCTTGACAGGTAGAGCTATGATCTATAGCTTCTCCTACGGCACCTGACGAAAGGAGTGGCCATGCCACCCGAGAACCAGCGCTGGTGGCTGACGACGGACAGGGTGAGCGTCGTTGTCGATGCGCCGGCCGACCGCATCTACGACCTCGTCGCCGACATGCCGCGCATGGGCCAGTGGAGCAACGAATGCGCACGGGTCGAGTGGACCAACGGCGCGACCGACGCCGCACCGGACGCGACGTTCACCGGCCACAACCACACCGGCCCCCGCGGTCTCATCCGCTGGTCGCGGCCCGGTCGCGTGCTCACCGCCGAACGCGGTCGCGAGTTCGCGTTCGTCACCGAGGAGGGTGGCCGCGAGGGCGTGGTCTGGCGCTACCGGCTCGAGGCCCAAGGTGGTCGCACAGTCGTGACCGAGTCGTACGACGTGCGATGGATCCCCACCTGGGCGCGCATCCTCGACGTTCCGACGAACCGTCACCGCGCGCTCCTGAAGACGATGCGCTTCACGCTCGAACAGCTCAAGACCGCGGCCGAGGCCGCCACGACCACCGGGACCACATCGTGATCACCACATACCGCGCCGCGCCCGACATCGACGTCGTGAGCTCGACCGCATCCATTCCCGGCTTCGGCGACCTCGCCATCAACGCGTTCGTCATGCACGGCGACGAACCGCTGCTGGTCGACACCGGCGCCGTGAGAGAAGCCGACGAGTTCATAGCCGCGTTGCGGACCGTGATCGACCCCGCCGAGCTGCGCTGGATCTGGCTCAGCCACACCGACTACGACCACATCGGAACGCTGCACCGGCTGCTCGAAGAAAATCCTCGGCTGCGCGTGATCACGACGTTCTTCGCGGTCGGGATCATGGGGCTCTCGTCGACGCCGCTGCCGATGGAGCGCGTGCACCTCCTGAACCCCGGGCAACAGATCAGCATCGGCCACCGGACCCTGACTGCGATCAAGCCGCCCGTGTACGACAACTCGGTCACCACCGGCTTCCACGACGACGCGTCGGGCGCCCTGTTCAGCGCCGACTGCTTCGGCGCGCTCCTCTCGGACGTTCCCGAGAACGCCGCCGACATTCCCGAAGCCGAACTCCGCACCGGTCAAACCACCTGGGTGACAATCGACTCGCCGTGGATCCACAAGGTCGACCGTGCCATGTTCGCCGGCGAGCTCGCCCACATCCGCGCATTCAAACCGTCAATCGTGCTCAGCGGACACCTGCCCCCCGCACCCGGCGCGATGCTCGACCGACTGCTCGACACAATGGCAACGGCGCCCGAGACCACGCCGTTCGCGGGACCCGACCACGTCGCACTCGAACAGATGCTCAACGCGACGATGGCCGCTACGGCTCCCTGAAACTCGAGAATGCCCGGCCGAGCCTGAGTCTCGCTTCGCGCGGCACGCGTTTGTGTGCGTTGCGGGCGGCGGGCGCCGTTGCTAGGAAGGGTGCGTGACCGGAGGCGGCTCGGTGAGCAAGCTGTTCATTCACTTCGGCATGTTGTGCGCGGCGCTCGCGTTCGCATCGTGGTGGACCTCGCACACAATCCTCGACACGACCCGCACCCGGCGGATCACCGAGGCCGTCCTGGACAGCGCGGATCTCCGGCACTTCGTTGCCGGTCACATCGCGTCGGTCACGGCGCCGGCGGTCGGCGTGACCCCGAGGGCAGCCACGACCAACGGCACGTACACGAACCACCTCGACACGGTGCTCGGCCGGCGCGACATCCAGTTGAAGCTCGAGCAGTTCGTCGTCGACGCCCACGAACGGCTGCTTGGAGAGCGGTCGCCGCCCGCAGTCCTCGATCAGGCGACCGTGCGCACGCTCGTCACCGCGGCATTCCCGTCGGTTCGTGGGGCCGACCTCGCCAAGGTGCACGCGGTCACGTTCGACGTGCCTCAGAGCCAAGCGCTGTCGAAAAGTCGCCAAGCCTTGGCGCACCGCTTCTGGCTTTACTTCCTTGGCGCGGTCGTCTTGCTCACGGTCGGGCTCGTCATCACCGATGATCGCCACGCGACCGTGAAGCTCATCGGCAGGTGGCTGATCGGCATCACCGTCGCGCATCTGGTCGTGCTGTGGATCCTTCCCGTCGTGATCCTTCCCGCGGTGACGACCAATCCGTGGGCGCATCTTGTTGCCGCGGTGGCGCACGCCATCGGCGCGGCAATCGTCACGAGCTTCGTTGTTCTCGCACTCCTCGGCGTGGTCTTCTTGTTCGTCGACTACTTCATCCCCGCGCGCGCAACGCCCGCGGGCAGGGGCGCCGGTTAGCCGCGGCTAACTCATTCGCGACGGCAACGGGAGCATCACACGGTTGCCGCACGTCACATGCCAGGGATCGTCGGCTTCTCGGCGGGAGTGACAGGTCGCCACGCTGTCACCTTGAAAGCAATGCCAGCCGAAGAACTCGGGATCGCCCGCAATCGCCTTTTCCCCCTCACTGGCGGGGCCGCAGTTCGGGCACGCGATATGGGTGCCGGCTTCCACCGTGCGTTGCGCCACGGTCGTCTCGCGGTGAAATGTGATCGTGCCGGTGTTGTCGCAGACGGTGCAGTGTGCGACGGACGTCAGAAACGTGTTGAGGATCGTGTTGACGTCGGCCTCGGTGACGTGACCAGCGGCGGCGGCAAGGGGGACGGCTGTTTCTGTCTTCATGGGCCCGCAGAATACGACTCCGGGGAGCGACGCCGCTCTCGAACGTCATTCATGTTGCGTCTTGGGGGTCGACACCCATCGCGTCGAACAGGAATGAGAGGGTGGTGTCAAGCATCTGATCGGTGACGGCGGTCGGATCGACGAGGCGATCGATGCCGAGGCCGTTGAACAGCGCCATCCCGATTTCGGCGAGATCGGCGGCGGGGTAGTTCGGGGTCACACCTCGGACTTCGTATTCGTGTTCGATCAGCGCTTGCACTTGCGTGCGCGCGCGTTGCGCACTGGCAGCCAGCTTCTTCTGTGCGTCCGGATTGCGTCTGGCGTACAGGATGAACTCGAGCCACAGGGTGACGAAGCTGTCATCCCAAGGTGACGTTTCGCTTTGCAGGATTTGACGGATGCGCGGGAACTGCTCTGCCTGGTCGTGTGAGCCGGTGTCCAAAGCCTCGCTCACGACCGCGAACTGACGATCGACGCGGTCGTGGAAGAGCTCGAGGAACAGGTCGTCTTTGCTTTTGAAGTTGGAATACACCGCGCCCTTGCTGAAGCCCGCGGTGGCGGCGACCTCGTCGAGGGTGGACCCATGGAATCCGTTGCGGGCGAACACGATGGCGGCGGCATCGAGGAGGTGCTGGCGGGTCATGGCGCGGCGTCGTTCGGGGGTGAGGGGCTCGAACGTCACCGCGAAACCCCCTTGACGTACCCGTCGTCACGGCGAATACTTTCGAGTATGCAGCTTACGATGCAGAATCTCACGAGCCTGAGAGTAGCCCGCACGCACGCATCAGTCTCGCAGGACGAGTTGAGGTGACGGTGCAGATGGGTGCCGAAGCTCGGGGTTTCGACCCGTTCGAGTTGCCGGACACCATCCAGCTCGGCAGCGTCGAGGATCCCTATCCCGGTCTCGCGGCCGCTCGCCGCAAGGGGCCGGTACAGCTCGAGTGGCCGCTTGCGGACGACATGGCAGCCGCGGCGCTCGACGGCGATCCGTGGATCAGCGTGCTCGGCCACGACGAAGTCGTCGCAGTGCTGCGCGACCACCAGACCTACTCGTCGAACATCATCGGCGAGCTCATGGGCCCGGCGCTCGACCGCGCCATGATCGCAATGGACGAACCCGAGCACCGGGCTCACCGTGCCCTGGTCGCACCCGCGTTCCGTCCCAAGCTCCTCGCCCGCTGGGAGCAGGAACTGATCGGACGCGTCCTCGACGAACTCATCGACACGTTCGCTCCGCTCGGTCGTGCGGATCTGGTCCGCCGACTGACCTTCGCGTTTCCCGTACGAGTCATCGCCCGCATCCTCGGCCTGCCCGAACGCGACTCCGCACAATTCCAGCGCTGGTCCCTCGAGCTCATCAGCATGATCGTCAACTGGGACCGAGGCGTAGCCGCCACGGACGCACTGCGCGCCTACTTCGCAGAGCGAGTCGGCGAACGTCGCCGACAACCGCGAGACGACCTCATCAGCGAACTCGTCGAGACCGAAGTCGACGGGCAGCACCTCTCCGACGACGAAATCTTTGCCTTCCTGATCATGCTGCTCCCGGCCGGAATCGAGACCACCTACCGCTCGCTCGGCAACCTCCTATTCGCGCTCCTCACCCACCCCGACCAGCTCGACGAAGTTGCGCAGAACCCCGCACTGCGCGGCGCCGCGATCGAAGAGGGCCTGCGCTGGGAAACGCCACTAGTACTGATCCCGCGCCAGTGCATCCGGGACACGCAGCTCGCCGGCTTCGACATCCCGGCCGGTCGAGGACTCAACGTGTTCCTCGGATCGGCCAACCGCGACGAACGGCACTACATCGAGCCTGACCGCTTCAACATTCACCGCCCGCCCACGCCGCACGTCTCGTTCGGATCCGGGCCACACATGTGTCTCGGCATTCACCTTGCCCGCATGGAAACCCGCCTCGCGCTCGACGCAGTACTCCAACGCCTGCACGACCTTCGCCTCGACCCCCAAACCCCCCGCCCCCGCATCGTCGGCAGCCTCTTCCGATCCCCGAACACACTCCCCGTTCGCTTCACCGCCTGAGCGAGCGCGCGGGTTTCGTAACCCCGGTTCCAAGGCGAAGGTTGGGTGTTGTGCTCGGATGGTTTCGAGGCGTTGGGTAACGGTGTCGGGTGCGGTGAGCGTGGCTTTTCGTACGAGGAGGGCGGCCGAGCCGAGCACGATGGCGAGTTCGAGGAGCGTGGAGGTCACGTCGAGCGTGCCGATGGTCTCGGGCTGCCAGGGCTGGGGTCCGAACGGGAGTCCGACGGTGCGGGTGAGGGTCCACAGGATGATGGTTGTGGCGTTCCCGACGGCGCCGGCGATGAGGAGGGTCCTGGTAGGTCGATAGACGAGGAGCGCGGCCCAGGCCGCTTGCGATGTTGATGCGGCGAGGAAGAACGCGCCGTAGATGAACGCTTCTTGGAAGTGTTCCGCGGAGACCGCGGAGTGGATCGCGCCGCTGGCGGCGGACAGAAGTGCGAGTGCAAGAATCGGAACCGTCGGCGCAGACCACCGTGAGCGCTGTGGTCGCTCGTGTCGGTCCCATAGTTCTTTGGCCTTGATGACGACGAAGACGAGTACCGCGCCGGCGGCGACGATCAGCAGATGCCACAGGGGATGCCCGCCGCTTCGGTCGCGTGCCGCGGCTGCGATCGCCAACATGATCTACGTCTGGCGGTGCGTTGCCGGATCGACGGACGCCGAGTAGGTCCACATGTGTTCGGGTTTGGTCGCGTCGATGAAGGCGTCGACGTCGGCGGCGGCGAGCGGTTTGGCGAACAGGTAGCCCTGGGCGAGGTGGCATCCGAGTCGGCGCAACGCCACCGCTTGGTCGACTTGTTCGACTCCTTCGGCCACCGTGCGGAGCCCGAGAGTGTGGGCGAAGTCGATGATGAGCTTGCCGAATGCGGATTCGGTGGGTCCTACGGTGAGACCATCGACGAAGCTCTTGTCGATCTTCAAGATGTCGACGGGGAGGTGGCGGAGGTAGTTGAGCGAGGAGTAGCCGGTGCCGAAATCATCGATCGCGAGTTGCACGCCCAGATCTTTGAGCTCTTGCAGACGCCGGGCGGCGGTGTCCGCGTCTTTGATCATGACTTCCTCCGTGAGTTCCAACACGAGGGCCTCGGTCGCCACGCCCCAGCGGTTGAGCGCGCCGCGTACCGTCTCGACGAGGTCGGGCTGGAACAGCTGGACTGGGGACAGGTTCACCGAGATCGTGAACGGGACACTCGGGTGTCGATCGTGCCATTGACGGGCCCGCTGGCAGGCCGTGTCGAGGACCCATCGGCCCATCGGGACGATCGCACCGGTCTTGACCGCGACGTCGATGAAGTCGGCGGGAGCGAGTAGTCCGCGTGTTGGGTGCTGCCAGCGGACGAGTGCTTCCAGTCCGGCGAGCCGCCCAGTCTCGAGCGAGATAATGGGCTGGTAGTAGACGGCGAATTGCTCGAGGTCGCACGCGACCCGGATCTGGTGTTCGAGCTCGACGCGGCTCACGACTGCGGTGTGCATCTCGACGGCGAACAGTTTGTACTGCGCCCGTCCGGAATCCTTGACCGCATACATCGCGACGTCGGCGTTGCGCAGCAGTTCATCCGCGGTGTCGGCATTGCGGTTGAAGGCGATTCCAACGCTGGCGGTGACGCTGGCGTCGTGTCCACCGAGGCTGAATGGGATCGCGACCGCGTCGCACAGTCGTTGTGCAATCCTGGTCGCGTCTTCCTGGGCGGTGATGTCTTCGACGAGTACCGCGAACTCGTCGCCTCCCAGTCGGGCGACCGTATCGGCGGGCCGAACGCACGCGCGCAGCCGTTCTGCGACCTCGCGCAAGAGCTCGTCTCCAGCTCCGTGTCCGAGACTGTCGTTGACGCTCTTGAACCCGTCGAGATCCACGAACAGGACCGCGAGCGCGCCCGGATGACGAGCGGCGCGGGCGAGCGCGTGCTCAACACGATCTTGGAAGAGTGCCCGGTTCGGTAGGCGCGTCAGCGCATCGCGGAACGCTTGTTCCTCGTTCAGCCGCCAGGCCACAACGCTCGCCGCGCTGGCAGCCAGAACGAACCCGCCATGGATGAGCGCCCACTTGACCGGATTGTGGATTGCATCTGAATGGTCATACACCGCGGATGGATCGAGCGTCCCGAGGACGCCGTGATGTAGGACAACAAAGCCGATCGCGAGCAAGAACGGCAGCCAATCCTGATACAGCGTGAGGATCCCGACCATCACGAAGAAATGGAAGTGCATCTCGATCACGCCGCCGCTCAGACCGACGAGCACCGCCGATGCCGTCACCAACCCGACCGCCGTCATTCCCGACACGAACCGGCGGCGCCGCGGGTCGGTGCTCGCCAAACACGCGAACACACCCACGATGCCCGCACCCTCGAGCGACTCCGTCACGCCGCGACCGACGACCAACCCGAAGCAGAACACGCCCAGGACATGCAGCCGCAGGAGCCACAGCAGCGTCCGATGCCGCACCCGCCAGACGTCCTCACTCAACGACCGACCGCGCGGCAACCACGCCAACAGCCACCTGAACCAGCGGCCCGGCGCACCCCGCAGCAGCACCGGCGCCTGTGCGTCGTGGGCCATCACCCGGTCCGACATCTCGATATCTTCGACACACAGCCGACAACCATTGAGCCAACAAGCCACCGCGTCAGATCCCGTGCTCGCCCGCGCCTCAGGGCCCGTGCCTAGTGGCGTTGCTGCTGTGTGAGTTGGGTGTGTTGGGCGAATTGCGCGCCCTGCGCGCCGATCCGAGCACCGCCGAACTCCCGGTGGTCGTGCTCAGCGCCGACGCCACTGAACGACAGATCGAACGACTCCTGGCCGACGGTGCCACCGCGTACATCACCAAGCCGATCGACGTCACAGAATTCCTGCGCACCATCGATGAACTGCTCCCGGCTGCTCAGGAGCCCGGCTCGCCCTCAAGTCGTCCTCTGCGTAGGCCGATTTTCAGACGATGACCATGGGTGGCTCTGAGCTTCCGGCTGACCTGACGGTCCACATGACGCGCGATGCCGTCGGCGTGATCACTTCGATCGACGAAGCAGTCGGCGAGATGCTCGGTTGGCGGCCGGAGCAACTGATTGGATCGCCGTCAACGCGGTTCATCCACCCTGATGACCAGCTCAGCGCAGTAGCCGCGTGGCTGGACATGATCACCTCTCCGGGCCTGACGCGCGTCTGGCGAGGTCGGTACCAGAGTGCCGATGGGACGTGGACGTGGGTCGAGACCGTGAACTGTCTCGACGAGGGCGATCATTCGATCGTCTCGAGCTCGATGAGTCGAGTCACGGGCGAGCAGGTGAGCATCGAGGAGGAATTACGGGCGCGGGAGCAGCTCTTGAGCCGGTTGTCGGATGCTCTGCCGGTGGGTCTGTTCCAGATTGATCTGGTTGGCGATGTCACCTTCACCAATGATCGGCTCCACGCGGTGGTGGGTGTGCCGCAGGTCGCAACGATCGACGCCCAGTTCTCGACGGTGCTCGCTGAGGACCGGCCGCTTCTCGAGGCCGCGCTTGCCGCCGTGCTTGCGGATCAGGCTGTGGACGACATCGAGATTCGGCTCCGCTTCGCCACCGCGGACCCAGGAGCGGACGACGGAGCCGTCCGAGTGTGTGTCTTGAGTCTTCGAGCGTTGACCGATAGCGACGGCGAGGTGAACGGCGCGGTCGGCTGCGTCAGTGACGTGACCGACCGAGTACAGCTCCGCCGAGAGCTCGAGGTGAGGGCTTCGGTCGACAAGCTCACGTCGTGCCTGAACCGAGGAGCAGTCATCACACTTCTCGAACGGACGATCGCGACGCCGCATGACGCGAGCAACGGAACCGCAGTGGTGTTCCTCGACCTCGATCGATTCAAGTCGGTGAACGACCGGTTCGGCCATGCGGCGGGTGACCGTCTACTCGCAGCCGCCGCGGACCGGCTTCGAGGCGCGACTCGAGAGTGCGACCGAGTCGGCCGCTTGGGCGGTGACGAGTTCCTGATCGTCTGTCCGCGCGTCGAAAGCGCGGACCACGCACTCACCATCGCAGGCCGTATCGCGGATGCGATGAATGCCACCGTCGACGTCGGCCCGGGCGCGGTCGAGCTCCGCGCCAGCGTCGGCGTTGCCTGGACCACCGAGGCGCTCAACGCGGACGCATTCATCGAACAAGCGGATCGGGCAATGTACGAATCGAAACGCACCGGCACAGGCGGGGTGACGATGCTCAGTGACAAGCGCCGACGCGACTCCGATCGTGCGACGACCGCACGCGTGCGCCGTCACGCGGCGAGTTGAATCTCCTAGAGCTGGCGCTGCTCCAGGACGTCGAGGTTGCGGAACGCGGCGGAGCCGTCCGAGAGCTTCATCATCTGCTCCGCGATCTGTTGGGTCTCGGGTAGATCGTTGTTACGCATCGCGTCCTCGTAGGACGGGAACTCGATCATCCATACGTAGGTGTTCGGTCGATCGCGATCCTTCGTGATGTTCATGGCGGTCGCGGTCCGCTTGCCGGCCGTTGCCTCTCGCCACTTGGTGTCGAGAGCCAGGATCTCGTCGATCCGCGACGTTTGGAACTCGATTGTCTGAACGAACTTCATCGGACCTCCCCCTTCGATCAGTCGCTGGCCGCGTAACTCTACGAGCGGCGTTCCGCGATGACAACGGTTCGGTGAACGCGCCCGTGTCTAGCCGTCGCCCGGCGGCATCATGACGAGAACCGCGGCACCGGTCACGCGGTCGTGCGCAAGGTCGCGCAACGCATCGTTCGCCCGTTCGAATGGGTATGCGGTCGTCATCGCTCGCATGTGAAGGTGCGCCGCGGTCCACAGCAGGAGCCGGCCGTCGTCTCGCGTGTTGGCGGTCACACTGCGCAGCGTTCGCTCCTGGAAGAGGTGCCGTTGATAGTCGAGGCGAGGGATGTCGGTGAGGTGGATACCCGCGATCGCGAGGGTTCCGCCCCGATCGAGGGCTTCCAACGCCGGTAGGACGAGCGCACCGACCGGAGCGAACAGCAGGGCGGCATCGAGCGGCTCGGGCGGTGGGTCGGAAGCACCGCCCGCGCTCGACGCACCGAGCTCGATCGCGAGTCGCCGTGCTTCCGGCGACCTCGTGAGAACGTGCACGCGCAGTCCCTCCGCGACCGCCACCTGAGCAGTGAGATGCGCCGATGCACCAAATCCGTAGATGCCGAGCCGGCCGCCGGGTGGGCACTCGGACTGGCGAAGCGCGCGGTAGCCGATGATTCCCGCACACAACAGTGGAGCGGTCTCCACGTCGCCGAAGACGCGCGGCAGGGGATAGGCGTATTGCTCTTCGACGGTGACGTACTCGGCGTAACCGCCGTCGACGTCCCATCCCGTGAACCGGGGCGCGATGCAGAGGTTCTCGCGCGCGCTCGTGCAAAACCGGCACACTCCGCAGGTGTGGGCGAGCCACGGGACGCCGACGCGATCACCCTGGGTGAAGCGGCGCGAGTCCGTACCGAGGCTGTCGACGATCCCGACGACTTCGTGGCCGGGCGTGACGCGGGAACGTCGCGGCGCGAGGTCGCCCTCGGCGAGGTGCAGGTCGGTGCGACAAACCCCGCAAGTGAGCACTCGTACTCGGACCTCCAGCCGTCCGGGAGCGGGGATCGGCCGGTCGACCAGTACGAGGGGATGATCGTCGATCGGACCGGGCTCGTCGACGACCCAGGCTCGCATCGTCGGCGCGCTCATACGTCCGACTTCCTATACCGCATCGGTCTATACCGCATCGTCTGGGCTTGCGTACCTTCTCACTTTCCGTGTTCGAGCAGCCAACCTGCTGTGCGATTCGGAGGGCCGGTTGGGCAGCTTCTGCGGGCCCGACTTTGCACGACGACGCCGTCGCCCTAGTTTGCCGGTCGACCGATTCGGAAGGCCGTCCTGTGCTTCGTCGCACTATGTGGTCCCGTGGGTCGGGCGGAGTGATCGTCGTCGTCCTGGCGATCGTGCTCTGTGCCGGCATTGGAGTGGCCGCGACCAACGTGGCGCGCTCGACCGCGGCGCGGGATCGGGCCCGACAGCGTGTGGTGGAGGCCGAGCTCCTCACGCAGCGCCTGAACGCGGAACGCGCCGCGCGCGCGGCCGCAGTCGCTGCGCTCGTGAAGTCCGTGGCCTTCTTCCCTCGGGCGGGCGCCGTCGACGTCGCTCCGAATGCCCAGATCGTGGTGTTCGGCACCGCTGGTCGACTCACCGCGGTTCGGGTCACGGGGCCGGACGGACGTTCGGTCGGGGGCGCGTTCGCGGCCTCGGCCCGCCAATGGCACTCGCAGGGCTTGCTCGCGCCCTCGTCGTCGTACCGCATCGTCGCGACGACGGCCGGACGATCGGGCCTGACCGTGAATGCATCATCGACGTTCCGCACGCTGACGCCGGCGGGGCTGGTCGGCGCCACGCTGTTCCCGGCGGGCGGCATAACGGTCGGCATCGCGCAACCGATCGTCATCCGCTTCGACCACTTCGTCGACTCCGAGGCCGCGCGGGCCGGTGTCGTCTCGCATTTCACGGTCACGGAGTCGCGGCCGGTGCCCGGAGGCTGGCACTGGTTCAGTGCGCGCGAGCTGCATTTCCGGCCGCAACAGTTCTGGCCCGTGGGTGAGCAAGTGACGGTCAGTGCCGACCTCGAGGGCTGGGACGCGGGCAACGGGCTGTGGGGCGTCGGTCGACAACGTGTGCAATTCGTGATCGGTGACGCCCATCTCGCGGTCGCCAATCTCGCGACCCACCAGATGACCGTCAGCGACAACGGCCGCACGATCGCGGTCTACCCGTTCAGCGGCGGGCGTCCGACCGATCCGACCATGAACGGAACCCATATCGTCTTGGACCGCGAAAGCGTCGTGCGCATGGTGTCGTCGACGAACGGGATACCCGTGAACTCACCCGACGGTTACGACGAGCTGGTGTACCAAGACGTCCACATCTCCGACAGCGGCGAGTACGTGCACGCCGCGCCGTGGTCGGTCAACAGTCAGGGCCAAACCAACGTGTCGCACGGCTGCATCAATCTCAGTCCGGCGAACGCGTTGACCTTCTTTGGGTTCAGCCGCGTCGGCGACGTCGTGGAAGTCGTCGGCGGCCCGCGGCCTCCTGCGCCGGGCGATCACGGCGTCATGGATTGGGAAACGAGCTGGAATCAGTGGACCGCCGCAACCGTGCATCCGGTCCGACCACCTGCGAAGCCGCCGGCAGTGAAGCGGCCGGCGGAAGAGCGGTTCACTGCACGCTGAATCGCCGACGGACTACCGGTCGAGGTCGTACGCGGTGGCGTGCCGCGGTTGGTAGAGGCTGATCTCTCCCGCGCCGGGAACACGCAGCCGGGTGAGGAGTCCGAAGCCCTGGTTCTCGATGGGTGCCGTGAACTCGACGCCTTTTGCCGCGAGCTCCGCGACGGTGGCTTCGATGTCGTCGCACATCAGGAACAGCTCGTGATGGCCGCTCGGCGCGCCGGACCTCGGATCGCCGGGCCTGCCGGCCGGGTGAACTCCGAGCTCCGCAGGTGGCAGCGCGAAGATCAGCCAGCCGTCGTGTGCGTCGACCCACGGCAGCTCGAGCACGTCCCGTAAGAACGCCCGAGCGCGGCCTGCATCGTCGGCGTAGATGATGGCGTGGGTGCTGGTGATCATGGCGACACCTTGCCATGGAGCGCAAGTTTCCGTACGCCGGATTTCCTCACCGAAATACGATGCGTGGGCGTGGCGGGAGACGAGGCGCTTTCGGCGGGGCTGCGATCAGACCTCCGACGAGCATTGGTCGCAGCCATGAAAGCGCGAGACGCAGTCGCGATTGCGGCGCTCCGCTCCGCGTTGGGCGCCATCGACAACGCGGAGGCAGCTGACCTCGCGGAAGCCCCGAGCGTGCAGCCCGGTTTGATTGCAGGTGGTGTCGCCGGGCTCGGAGCGGGCGAGGTCCCACGTCGGGAGATCTCCGAGGGCCAACTTCACGAGATCGTGCGCGCCGAGATCGCCCGATGGCAGGCTGCCGCCGTCGATTACGAACGAGCCCAGTGCCACGATCTTGCGACCCGGCTACGGGCCGAAGTTTCGGTCTTGACCCGATTCCTCGCACACCCCGACCGGTAACCCGCGCCCGTGGGAACTTGA
The DNA here is from genome assembly GCA_038323195.1 of Acidimicrobiia bacterium. Classification (GTDB taxonomy): domain Bacteria; phylum Actinomycetota; class Acidimicrobiia; order IMCC26256; family PALSA-610; genus PALSA-610. The sequence goes on from JBBQGQ010000002.1 coordinate 32,108, forward strand.
GCGTGCCGGGCCAGGTCAGCGTGGGCATCGGTCCGAGCGATCGTCCGGCGTGGTCGCGAGCCCGTCGACGGGTGGTCGGAAGCCGGCCCACGGGCGCGCCTCTTCGAGCTGCGCGGCGACCTGCAGGATCGTCGCCTCGTCGTGCGGCCGGCCGCAGAGCTGTACCGCCAGCGGCAAGCCCTGGGAATCGAAGCCGGCCGGGACCGATGCGGCCGGCTGGCCGATCGCATTCCAGGGAGCGGCCCACGCGGCCGCGTTGGATCGGTAGAGCGACCGCGCCAGGCCGAGGTCGGCGACTTCGGTGTTCAGAGGCGGTGGGCCTCCCACCATCGGTGTCAGCACGATGTCGGCTCGGTCGAAGATGTGGTTCATACGACTCGCGATCGCGCGCTCCTTGATGCGAGCGGTAGCGAGCCAACGGTCGGGGAACCGACGGCCGAGCGTGGCGAGGCGGCGCGTGTTTCGCTCCAAGCGCTCGGGACGCGCCATCGTCGCGACGTCTTGCTGGAGGCCCTTGATGTAGCGGACGGAGACGTTCAACATCGCGTTGAAGCCGTATTCCACCTCCTGTTCGAAGACCTCGTGGCCGAGCGAATGTAGGAGCACTGCGGTTTCCTCGAGCGCGGCCCGCGGCTCGTCGGCAAGGCGCGCGAGCGACCCGGGCGGAGCGTTGAACGAGACCGCGATCCGTAGCCGCGCGGCCGAGCTGTCGAGCACCGAGACGAACCCGCCGTCGGGGAGGTCGTCAGCAGTGGCATCGAGGAACGCGGCGGCGTCGCGGACCGTGCGGGCGAGCGGCCCGTACGCGGTGAGGCCGTTCCAGGCGTCGTGGTGATCGGGCCCGAGCGGAACCCGGTCGCGCTGCGGCTTGATGCCGAACAGTCCCGTCAGCGCCGAGGGGTAGCGGATCGAGCCGCCCCCGTCCGAACCGAGCGCGACGCCGCACATTCCGGTCGCCATGGCCACAGCGGAGCCACCTGACGACCCACCCGGCGTGCGCTGCGTGTCCCATGGGTTGCGAACGGTGCCCCACGTGGTCGACGTGGTCCATGGCCACAGTGTCATCTCGGGCACGTGCGTCTTGCCGATCACGATCGCTCCGGCGGCCCGCAGCCGCGTGACCACGTCGGAGTCGACGAGCTTCGGCGGACCGCACGCGTCGGTGCCCCACGCAGTCACCTCTCCCGCGACGTCCGCGTCGTCCTTGATCGCGACGGCGACGCCGAGCAGCGGGCGGTCCTGCCCCGCGGTGTGGAGCGCGTCCGCCCGATCGGCTTCGGCCAGCGCGCGGTCGGCGAAGACGACACGGAACGCATTGAGGCGTGGGTTCAATGCCTCGATCCGCTCGAGCGTCGCCTCGACGAGCTCGCGTGCGGACAACTCGTCATCTCGAACGAGGCCCGCCTGCTGGGCAGCTCCGGCGTATACGAGCTCGATTGCATCCACGGGTGGTCGCGACGCTAACCCGATCGTGTGTCGCGACTCATGTCGGCGCTCGACGCGCCACTTACACCCGAGCCGGAGACGGCGTCAGTGGTGACCGCTCAAGTCAAGATGGGCGATTCGAATGGCGGCGGACCCGAGAAGCACGACGAACAGTGACGGCAGGATGCAGAAGGACGAGCGGAAAGAGGAGCTTGACCGACAGCTTCTGCGCGCGTTCCTCGGCGCGGCTGCGTCGTTGTTCGCGCGCATCGGTCGCCGACACTCGCAACGTCTGCACGATCGGCACGCCGTAGCGAGTCGCCTGACCGAGCGCCACGGCGAAATGCCGGATGTCGGCCACGTCACTTCGCTTGACGATCGCTTCCACGCTGCCTGTCGGCTCACCCCGAGTTGCACATCCCGCAGCACGTGGATCACCAACGTCAGCAACGAGACCTTCAATGGCCAGTGGGTTCAAATGCGTATTCCGATCCCGTACGACCACTCGTGCAACTACGCCGATCCGCTCGGGTGTTGGCTACGCGTGAACTTCGCGTTCCCCGCGGCCGTGCAGGACACCACGACCTGGACCGCTCAACTCACCGGCGATCCGGTACGCCTGATCCAGGAGACGGCATCCAGAAGGCCGCCTACCAGGGCGGATTGACCGCGCTCAGGGGCGCGGACGTTGACATTGTGCGGGCGGCGGTCATAACATCACTGTCCGCGACCATATCTCGACCAATGCCGTCCGAAGGGCACAACTGTGCACCGGTCTGCCCATGCCGGGCATTTCTTCCCTGAACGTAAGGTCGGGGTTCGTGCCGGCGTGGCGTTCGGCCATGCGGCGGTGGATGGCTCACGCACCCCGTACCAGGCGTACCGGGGTCGGGACCGCCGTGCGGTGCGGGTCGAGACCCCCCTGCCGATCGTCCGTCTGTGCCTCGGGGTCGCGTTGGTCGCCGCGTTGTGGGGTGGTGTGATCCTGGCGCTCCGCGATGCGGGTCTGTCGGTGCCGGTGTTCGCATTGCCCGTGGTGCGGCTCGATGTCGGCGCGAGCTTGCTCGCGTCGGTGAGCGCCGCCGCCTGCTTCCTCCGCTGGCGCCTCGAGGGGATCGCGTCCGCGTTCTGGGCCGGGCTCTTGATCCTGGTGCTCGGATTGTCCGGTTTCCTGAGCTCCGACATCACGCGGGCATACGCGGCTGCGGGTATTGCCTGCAGTGTCGTCAGCGTGGGTCTCGCCGTGGTGTGGCTGCGTGGCTACGAGGTCGATGCGACCTTGTCGGCTCGCAAGGTGCTGTCGGCCGCCTTCGCGGCACTCGTCGTCGCGTTCGCGGTTGCGCGCATCCTCGTCGCGCACGGTGTCGCCGGCGTGGCCCTGTCGGTAGGCATCGGCGGAGCGCTCGTCGGGGTTGCGCTCGCCGGGCATGTCATGTGGTCGCGAGATCGATGGATGATCGTCGTCCTCGCCGCCTACGGCGCGTCGCACGTGGTGTTCGCGCCGTTGTCCGTCACGGATCCGTTGCGCGCCGCCGCCGCGTCGTCGCTGCATCTGGTGGCGATGGGCGTTGCCGCGTTCGGATCGACCCTTCTGCTGCACGAAGCCGCGGCGCGGCAGCGGGAAGCGGCGTTCCGGTCGCGCGTCGAGCGCGATGAGGCCCAGGAACGGTTCGCCGACACGCTGCACGAGGTGCGGTCCACCGTCACTGCGCTCGAGGGCGGCGTCCTCACGTTCGAGCCCGTGAACGACGACCCGGCCCGAGAAGTGCTGTCGCGTGCGCTCGTCGCCGAGATCCGACGCCTCCGTGCCCTCGTCGACGACCGGCCGGCGAAACCCGAACCCGAGACGTTCTGGCTCCCCGACGTACTCGAGCCGATGCTGACCGTCTGCGTCGCGGCGGGGTGGGTCGTTTCGTGGGACATCCCGGCCGACTTGCGTGCCGTCGGCCGATCGGCCGATGTCGCGCAGGTCGTTCATGCACTGCTCACCAACGCGCACCGCCACGCTCCTGACTCCGAGGTCGACGTCGTGGTGGGACGCGCCGGCGACTTCGCCTTGATTCGCGTCGAGGATCGCGGTCCCGGCATCTCGCCTGCGCACCGCGAAACGGTCTTCGCGCGCGGCGACCGCGGCGACGCCACGGTCGACTGCGAAGGTCGAGGGCTCGGCCTCCACATCGCGCGCACGATCGCCCGGTCCGAGGGCGGCGATCTGTGGGTCGAGGAACGACCGGGCGGTGGTGCGTCGTTCGTCTTGACCGTACCGACGGTGACCGTCCTACACAGCGCGGTGCGCCAGGGCGCTCGTGGCGCGGCCAGCATCTGGTCGCACCCCTTGCGCGATCACAGCCTGCGGAGCGCGCGGTGACGGTCCCCGACGCGGCGAGCACGCCGTTGCCGATGCCGTGCCCGCGGGTCGCGGTCGTCGACGACCACGAGCTGCTTGCCCACTCCGCGGCCTACGCGTTGCGCGCGCACGGCATCGATGCCCACGTCGTCGAGGTTTCGACGCTTGCCGCGATCGAAGCAGATCTGCTCCGGATCCACCCCGAGATCGTCCTGCTCGATTTGCACCTCGGCCCGCTCGGACTGTCCACACCCCTTATCGCGAGCATGCACGCGGCCGGTATCGACGTCGTCGTATTGACCGGCGAGACGGACCGCGCCGTTTGGGGAGCGTGCATCGAGGCCGGAGCCGCGGCCCTCGTCGAGAAACGATTGTCGTTTGACGAGCTGGTCGAGCGGCTGCGTCGCATCGTCGCGGGTGACGCCGCCATCGCGCCGTTCGAGCGCATCGACCTCCTGAAGACGCTGAGCGAGCGTCGCCGCGACGACCACGCGCGGCTGGAGCAGTTCACGCGTCTGACCGCGCGCGAAGCCGAAGTGTTGCACGGGCTGGTACGCGGCATGTCGGCGGAGGAGATCGCCGCGGACACCTACGTGTCGATCGCAACCGTGCGCTCGCACATCCGAGCGATCCTCCAGAAGCTCGGCGTCAACTCGCAGCTGGCCGCAGTCGCGGCGGCAACGAAGGCCGACTGGCGGCCGCACGAGACGTAGGCGTCCCCGTTCAGCCCGGCCGGGAACGCCTAGCGCGGGCGGCGCGACGCGACGGGCTCGGGTCCGCCCCAATCGGCGAGTCGCTCAGGTCAAATGGATGGGGTTGTCCAGGCCGCGGGCGCCGTCACGCTCGAGGATCGTCTCCGTCGTTCGAGGAACCGTGCGCCAATCGTCGCCCTCGCGTTCTTGTACGCGCGCGGTGCGAGAGCGATAGTTCGCAGCCGACGAATAGTGCACAACGAAGCTCTTGCGAGTCTGCTGTGGGTTCTGAATATGGGTTCCGCCGTGTACGAGCCCGCCGTGCCAAATGAAGACGTCTCCGCGCTTGCACGTGAAGGGCTTCGCCGCGAGCCCCTTCTCGCGCATCGTGCGATCCCGCCACGCACCGAACTCCAGGCGCTTCTCCTGCGAGACGCCCTGGCCACAAACGATCGAGTCGGGTTCGAACTCGAACCACGGAAGCCGGTGTGAACCGGGAACATACGAGAGCGGTCCGCTGTCGGCAGTGATGTCTTCGAGCGCGATCCACGCGGCGAACAGGTGCGACGCCGGGCGAGTGACGACGAACATCGGATCGCGGTGCAGGCCCTGCATCGACCCGTATTCGAAATAGAGCGACTGGAAGGCGATCGCGGGCTCGCCGAGGATCAGCTCGATCAGGGAGAAGATCTGGGGAGAGAGGTACAGGTCGAGGGCGCGCTGCGAGTGGCTGTGCAGGTCGGGGATGCGGTAGCCGTGTTCGTGGGCTGATCCGTCGTAGTCGCGAAGCGAGGTGGGTCGACCCACTCCCGGCGGAGAGACGGCAAGGTCACGGGGTCGCTGTTTCCAGAGCTCGGCGATGTCGTCGTCGAAGGCGTTGCAGAACTCCTGATCGAGACCGAGGGAGAGCGTCAAATGACCGTTGTCGACGAAGCCGTGAAGTTGCGACGCCTGTTCCGGCGAAATCTCACCCGTCGCGCTGCGGGCGTCGATCCGGTCGTGCGCGTCGGGCTGATCCAGCCACAGGTCGGAATGCCACACGTCGGAATTCTGGCCCACGGCTCCAGCGATGCTCTGGGACATGGCGGCAAGGTTAGACGGCGCCGATATTGCGAGCGACGGGGGCGAAACGCACGAATTCTTCCGCATCGGTCCCCCGAGAGCTCTCAGGCAGTTTGGGGCGGGTCCGCATCTGCTTCTCAGATTCAATGGACATGATGGCCTGCACGGCCCGTCCCGCCCCGACCTCTTTTCGAAGGAGCTCTGCCCATGAGCGGTTCCGATGCGATGACGCCGGCTGATGACAACAAACGCCACGCCGAGCGGTTGGAAGAGGCCCTCTTCGAGGTGAAGCGGGTGATCGTCGGCCAGGACCGCATGGTCGAGCGGGCGATGATCTGCCTGCTCGCGCGTGGCCATTGCCTGATCGAGGGCGTACCGGGCCTCGCGAAGACGTTGACGGTGTCGACCCTCGCCCGCGTCGTCGGAGGATCATTCGTACGGCTGCAGTTCACACCCGATCTCGTCCCGGCCGACATCGTCGGCACGCGCGTCTGGCGCCCGTCGCGCGAGGACTTCGACATCGAATGGGGACCGGTGTTCGCCAATATGGTCCTCGCGGACGAGATCAACCGCGCGCCGGCGAAGGTGCAATCGGCCCTGCTCGAGGTCATGGCCGAACGGCACGTGTCCATCGCGGGACAGACGCGGCCGACACCGACGCCGTTCCTCGTGCTCGCCACCCAGAACCCGATCGAGTCCGAAGGAGTCTACGCGCTCCCCGAGGCACAGCGCGACCGATTCTTGATGCAGATCGACGTCGGCCAGCCGACGTATGTGGAAGAGCTCGAGATCGCGCGCCGGATGGGGGTCAGACCCCCCGAGGCCACGCAGATGCTGACGATCGAACAGCTAGTCGAGCTCCAAGTCGCAGTCGACGACATCTTCGTCCATCACGCGGTGCAGGACTACGCGGTCCGTCTCGTGATGGCGACACGTGACCCTGTCGGTTGGCGCGTTCCCGAGATCGCCGCGCACGTCGGACTGGGCGCGAGTCCCCGGGCGACGCTCGGCCTCCTCGCGGCAGGCCGCGCGCTCGCGCTGATGCGCGGTCGGCGCTTCCTCGTACCTCAGGACGTCGCCGACGTGGCGCCCGAGATCCTGCGGCACCGGCTCATCCTCACGTACGACGCACTCGCCGACGGAGTGACAACTGACGACGTGATCGCGCGCGTGCTGGCGACGATGCCCGTACCGCAGGTGACGCCGCGCCAGGAGAGCGGCTTGCAGGACACCGCATGAACGAGGGAACGGATCGAGGGGCCGGGGGGGTCGCGCCGGTCGTCCGCAAGGCGGCCGAACTGCGACGCCTCGAGCTGCTCGTGACCCGCCGGCTCGACGGGTTGTTGCGCGGCGAGTTCCTCGGGGTCCAGAGCGGCCCCGGTTCGGAGGTTGCCGGCGCCCGGTCGTACGAGCCCGGCGACGACTCGCGCTGGATCGACTGGAACCTCACCGCCCGTTCGGTCGCGCCCCAGATCCGCACGACCGAAGCCGACCGCGAGCTGCAGACGTGGGCGCTGGTCGATCGATCGGCGAGCATGAGCTTCGGGACGGCGGAGCGGGAGAAAGCCGACGTGGCCTTCGCGGCGGCAGCCGCGTTCGGGTTCCTCACCGCGCGTCACGGAAATCGGTTCGGCCTGCTCGTGTCGGGTGGCGACGACGTCGTGCGACTCGGGCCGAGCTCGACGCGGCCCCAGCTGCTCGCCTCGCTGTCGAAGCTGTACGACATCCCCCGACGGACGCAGCAACCAGGCCGCGACGCCGACCTCGCGAGAGCACTGGGTGCGCTCGAGCGGGCTCGTCCGCGGCGGGGTCAGGTGATCGTAATCTCCGATTTCCTCGACGACACCGGCCTCGACGACATCGGGTGGCGAGAGTCGGTCTCTCGCCTCGCGCTCGCGCATCAGGTGTTGTGCGTCCAAGTCGTCGATCCGCGCGAGCTCGCGCTTCCCGCGGCCGGGATGCTCGCGCTCGTCGACACGGAGACGGGCCGCGACATTCACGTACAGACGGACTCGACGTCGCTACGCGATCGCTTCGCGGCCGCCGCGAAGGGACGTCACGAGACGATCGGCCGCCGGATCCGCGAGGCGGGAAGTGAGCACCTGGTGTTGTCCACCGACGCGGATTGGCTGCTCGCGATCGTTCATTTCGTCGCCGGGCGAAAGACCGTGCGCCGTCACATGTCGCCGTCGCGAACACAGCAACGCGTACGTGCGACTCCCTTGAGGAGCGTTTCGTGAGCTTCGCAGAACCATGGCGGCTCGCGATCCTGGTCGCGCCGCTCGCGCTGCTCGTCGCCTACGTCGTCGCGCAGCGATCACGCCGCAAGTACGCGTTGCGTTTCACGAGCGTCGACCTGCTCGCGTCGGTAGCACCGCGACGTCCGGGCTGGCAACGACACGTCTCGGCCGTGCTGATGCTGGCGGCCCTGTCGGCGCTCGTGTTGGGCTTCGCGCGGCCGTCGTCGACCAAGAAGGTGGCCCGCCAGCGCGGCACGGTCTTGCTGGCGATCGACACGTCGGGCTCCATGGCGGCGACCGATGTCACCCCGACCCGCCTCGTGTCGGCCCAAGCCGCGGCGCGTCGCTTCATCTCCGGTCTGCCGGCGGGCCTCAAGATCGGGCTGTTGCAGTTCGACACCACGGCACGCGTGCTCGTCGCACCGACCGCCGATCACGTTCCCGTTCTCGCCGGAGTCGACCAGCTGACGATCGGAGGCGGAACGGCCACCGGCGTCGCGATCGACAGCGCGCTCGACGCGGTTGCAGCGTTGCCGCCGGGCGCGGACGGCAAGAAGGCGCCCGCTGCGATCGTGCTCATGAGCGATGGTTCGCCGACCATCGGGCAATCCGGGCAGACGCCCGACGAGACCGTGACGGCGGCTACGGCGGCCGCGAAGAAGGCGGGGGTGCCGATCGACACCATCGCGTTCGGTACCTCGTCGGGCACGGTCACGATCCAAGGAGAGACCGTCCCGGTGCCCGCCGATCCCGATGCCATGGCGAAGATCGCATCCGGGAGCGGCGGCAAGTCGTTCACTGCCACCACGGGGAACCAGCTGAACGCCGTCTACGACCAGATCCGCCGTACGGTCGGCTTCGACACGGTCCGGACCGACATCACCGAATGGTTCACCGGCCTCGCGCTCCTGCTCGGCGTGCTAACGGCGGGGGCGGCGCTCGTGTGGATGCAGCGCATTCCGTAGCGCCGGCCGGCCGGCCGGGGCCGGAGTCTCAGTGGTCGAATCCGGCACATATTGCCACTCATTGTGGTCGGATTACGTGTCTGATGTTGCGTATGAGGCTTGCGTAGCGGATGGGGTTGGCGCGTACACTCTTGGTGGTCTTCGGCGGGGCGGCCGGCCGGGGCGAGCATCGAGGTATGTCGTGCAGCGTGGTCGTTCCATCTTCGTCGCCGTGGTCGCCTCGGCGACGGTCGCCGTCTCAGCCCCGCCCGCGGTCTCCCAGACCATTGCCCGCGCGGTGGTCGTGCGTGCCGCGGCCGTGTCATCCGCGGCAGGGCGATTCGTGTCGAACGGCGGGATCGTCGCCCGTGACGTCAGCTTCCCGCAGTGTGGCGGATCGATGCCGCGTGCGCGCGGCGCGACGTTCGGGGTGCTCGGGACGAACAACGGCACGTCCTACACGAGCAATCCGTGCCTGGTCACGGAGCTGGCGTGGGCGAAACGGCTCGCGGCACCGCCCGCGTTCTACGCGAACACCGCCAATCCGGGTCCACGGCACTCTACGCACTGGCCGTTGGGTCAGAGCACGCCGCGGGTGTGCTCGTCGTCCGATCCGAACTCGCTGGGGTGCTCCTACGACTACGGCTGGAACGCCGGGTTGCAGTCGCTCGCCGTCGCCACCGGCGCTGCGCAACGCTTGCACCACGTCGACCGGGCGAACGCCCGGCACCGGGCGGCGAACGTCGACTGGTGGCTCGACGTCGAGACCATGAACAGCTGGCAGGCGGTCGAGGGCCACGCGACGACTGCAGCTCAGCGCCGCGACGTCGAGACGCTCGTGGGCGAGGTCGACGCGCTGCGATTCGCCGGTGTGGCCCGCGTCGGCGTCTACTCCACGGCGTATCAATGGAATCTCATCACCGGGGGGTCGAAGGTGACCCACACCGCGTTTGCCCGAGCGCCGCAATGGCTCGCGGGCTACGCATCACACTCGGCCGCGACGGCGGGATGTGCGCAGCGTGGCTTCACGGGCGGCCCGGTGGTGATGACCCAGTATCTCGGTCGAGACGGCTTCGACGCCGACGTGCTCTGCACCGCGTCCGACGCCGCCGGCGACTGACCTCGCGAGCACCCTCGAACTCGCCGACTGCCAGGCAGATTGAACCTGTTCGGTCAGCGGTCGGTGACGCTCCGGTGACGGCTCGGCCGTCAACATTTCCCGGTGAGCGGCCATGCGGCGAGCAAGCTCAGCCGGGGCAACGTCACGCCCGGGCCGATCGGCTTGCGCATCGAGGACTTCGTCGACATCGAACCATCGAGCCCTCCGCAGTCGAGCGTCCTGATCGTCGGCGATGATCCCGCAGAGCGCCTCGCCCTGAGAGGGATCCTTGCTCCCTCGGGTCATCTCATCGTCGAGGCGGCGTACGGGAGCGAGGCGCGACGGTGCGTGACCGGTCAGGACTTCGCGGTGGTCCTGCTCGACGTGCGCACGCCGACCACGGACGGATTCGAGACGGCTGCGTTCATCCGCTCGCGCGAAGCATCGAAGCTGACACCGGTCATCTTCCTCACGACGATCGATCGCGCCGAGAAGGAGATGACTGTCGGGTACGCGATGGGCGCGGTCGACTTCATCGTCGCGCCGGTCGTCCCGGCGGCGTTGCGCGGCAAGGTGTCACTTTTCGCCGACCTCTTCGCGAAGTCCCAGGAGTTGGTCGAGCGCGCCCGGAGCCTGCGGATCGCCGCCACGCGGAGTGCCGAGGCGCTCGGAGTCCAGCGGGAGATGCTCGATCGCGTGGAGGAGCTCGGGCGGGCGAAGAGCGACTTCGTCTCCAAGATCTCGCACGAGCTGCGTAGTCCGCTCACGAGCGTGATCGGGTACGTGGAGCTGCTCATGGAAGATGGTCCTGGAGAGCCGACTGCGGCGCAAACGCGAATGCTGGCGATCATCGAGCGGAACAGCCTGCGACTGCTCGTGCTGATCGAGGACCTCCTGACCATGTCGCGCGCCGAGGCCGGACTCTTCACTCTGACGGTCGGACCGGTGGATCTCGGCGAGGTCGTCGAGCACGTGCGCGAGACGACCGCGCCGGCGGTCGCGAAGGCAAAGCTCGACCTGGTCGTCGACCTCGGCACCGACCGGCGATTGATCGGCGACCAGGAACAGCTCGAGCGCGCGCTGCTCAACCTGGTGTCGAATTCGGTGAAGTTCACCTCACCGCGTGGGCACATCGTGATCACGACCCGAACGATGGGCGACGAGATTGCGGTGTCCGTGCGCGACACGGGCTCGGGTGTTCCGCTGGAGGAGCAAGATCACCTCTTCACGAGGTTCTTTCGGGCAACGCGATCGCAGGAGCAAGAGGTTCCGGGAACGGGCCTCGGGTTGTACATCGTGAAGCAGATCGTCGAGCTGCACGGCGGGACGGTAGGGGTCGCGTCGGCCGATCGGGGAAGTACCTTCACGATGCGGCTCCCGATCGGCGGCCGTCCCGCGCAGTAGCCGAGTCCTCCTGGTCGGTGCGCCGAGCGTGAACGTCGGGTTCCCGTAGCGATTCGCGGTTTCCCGCGCGACGCTCCGCGAGTACCGTCGATTCTCAGGAGGCGCCCGGTGGACGCGGCTGCTCGCGATCCGAACGAATTCGCGCAGGAATTGTTCACGGGGCTCCCGCGACGGTACGACGCGCTCGCGGAAGTTCTCTCCTTCGGCCAGAACCGGCGTTGGCGCCGCGAGATGGTCGGCCACGTCGCCGATCTGCGTCCGAGCTCGATCCTCGATGTCGCGACGGGCACGGCCGGAGTGGCGCTCGAGCTCGCGCGGCGCACGCCGGCGCGCGTCACCGGCGTCGACCTCACGCCGGCGATGCTCCGGCGCGGCCGGCAGCGGGTCGAGCATGAACGCGCCACCGAGCGCGTCCGGCTCGTCGTCGGCCAGGCGGAGCGACTGCCGTTTCCGGACGCGACCTTCGACGCGCTGACGTTCACGTACCTCTTGCGCTATGTCGCCGACCCCGCCGCGACGCTGCGCGAGCTCGCGCGAGTGCTGAAGCCCGGCGGGGCGATCGCGAGCCTCGAGTTCGCGGTTCCCGCCAATCCGTTCTGGCGAGTGTGGTGGTGGGGCTACACGCGTCTCGTACTCCCCGCCGCGGGCTACCTCACCGGAGGCCGGGAGTGGTACGGCGTCGGGCGGTTCCTCGGTCCGAACATCTCTGCCCACTACCGGCGATATCCGGTGAGCTGGACGGTGCACGCGTGGAACGAGGCCGGGCTCGCGAACGTGCAGGTGCGTTCGATGAGCCTCGGCGGCGGTCTCGTGATGTGGGCGCGGAAGGCTGGTCGATGACGAACGCGCGCCCCGCCTTCTACGCGGCGCGGCCCGGAGGACTTCGCGACTGGTGGACGATCCTCCACCCGCCGTACACCGCTTGGCATCTCTCGTACGTGGTCATCGGCGCGACCCTCGCACCCAGGACCGATGCAGGACGTCTCACCGCCACGTTGATCGCGTTCTTCCTCGCGGTAGGCGTCGCCGCTCACGCACTCGACGAGTGGCACGGCCGACCGTTGCGCACCGGCATCCCGAGCTCGGCGCTCGTGGTCGTCGCCGCGCTCTCGCTGGGCGGCGCGTTGGCGCTGGGGGCGGTCGGAGTCGGTCGGTCCGGGGCGGGCCTCCTCGCGTTCATGGCGCTGGGGCCGGTGCTCGTCGTGGGATACAACGTCGAGATCTTCGGCGGAAAGCTGCACTCCGACATCGGTTTTGCCGCCGCTTGGGGCGCCTTCCCGGTGCTGACCGCCTACTTCGTCCAAGCGGGACGCGTCGACGTCACGGCGTTGGTCGCCGCGGTCGCCGCGTCGGCGCTGTCTCTGGCGCAGCGATCCCTGAGCACACAGGCGCGCCTGGTTCGCCGGCGCGCCGCGTATGTCGAAGGAACGATGACGATGAACGACGGCTCGGTGGAGCCGATCAACGAGCAACTCCTCCTCGAACCGATCGAGCGCGCACTGCGATGGATGTCGATGGCGACGGTCGCGTTCGCCGTCGCCTTGCTGTCCGCACGCGTGTGGTAGCGCGGAGAGGTCCCGATCGGCCCGCCGTGCTCACGCGCGTTGGGTGAGCGACCTCGGAGGGTTCCCGTCTCGGGCGTGGGCGAGCAGCCGACCCAGTGTCTCGGTGTGCTCGCGCGCGGCGGCCCCCCTCGGACCGTTCGCCGGCGCGGCGAGGGCCGGGAGCTCGCGGACGTCGCCGCCCGTGAGCTCGAGGCCCGGCACGGCCACGATGTGGGCCGAGCGACTCGGGACGACCCAGTGGTACTCGGTTCCGTCCGGCACCCGCGCACCCCGCTCGACGAGCCGGACATCGATCACGTCGGCCCATGCGAATCGCGTCGTTCGGCCGAACCGGTGGATCGCGACTCCTCGGTCGTCGGCTTCGACCGAGGCCGAGAGGGCGCCGACCGCAGGCACGAACGTCGCGAGCGCGGCGCAGACCACCACGACCGCCGCGATGATCGCACCGGCACCGCCGAACGCGATCGCGATCGCACCGGCGCCGAGGGCGACCGCGAGCGCGCCGATGGCGGTGACCAGCGCCACGCGCGCGTGTCGTACTCGTCGACGTGCTCGACGAGCGGGGTCTGGCGGTAGCAGCCGAGCTCGGAGACGCGGCCCGATTCCAACATCTCGACGTCACCGACGAGATCGGCTGGAATCGCGTGGTCGACGGGATCGCCGAGCGCGAGGGCGCGCTGCACGTGCTCGTCAACAACGCGGCGGTGTTGCACCTCGCCACGATCGACGCGACGGCGACCGAGACCTTCGAACGCCTCATGCGGGTCAACGTGCTCGGGCCGTTCTTGGGAACCCGGAGCTGCCTGCCGTTGCTGCGAGCGTCGCGCTCGGGCGCGATCGTCAACGTGGGTTCGATTGACTCGATGCAGGGCGCGTCGCTGACGGGTGCGTACACGGCCTCGAAGTTCGCGTTGCGCGGCCTCACGAAGGTGGTGGCGCTCGAGAACCGCAAGCGCAATGTGCGCGCGAACATCGTGTGCCCGGCGCTCGGGAATCCGGAGATGCATCCCGAGATCGTCGGCAACGACTCCGGCCCGCTCCGCCCCCGCAATGACGCGCCTCCGGATCTCGACGCAGTTGCGGAAGCGGTCTGCTACTTCGCCTCGGACGAGTCGCGGTTCTGCTCCGGAACCGAGCTCGTGCTGGATCGCGGCTCGAGCGCGGGCCTGCACCTCGATCTCCCGGACGCGTGGTTCGACCCGCGACTCAGGGAACCGCCGAGTTAGGGTCGATGCGATGGACGAGGCGACCTTCGAAAAGCTGTTCGACGTACGCGACCGCGTCGTCATCGTGACCGGCGGGACGCGCGGCATCGGCCGGGCGATCGCCGAAGGATTCGTGTGCGGCGGCGCGCGTGTCGTCGTGGGCAGCCGCAAGTCGGCCGCCTGCCACGAGACCGAGGCGCATCTGCGCGGTCTCGGCAAGCGGTCCGGTGGCGAAGCGCTCGCAGTGCCGTCGCACATGGGCGACCTCGATGCGGTCACCGCGCTCGTCGGAAGCACGGTCGATCGTTTCGGTGCCCTCGACGTCATCGTCAACAACGCGGCCAACGCGCTCACGCAGCCGTTGGGCGAGTTCACCGCCGAGGCCTGGCAGAAGTCGTTCGACGTCAACCTGCGCGGCCCGGTGTTCCTCGTGCAGGCGGCCCTCCCGCATCTCGAACGCAGCGAGCACGCCGCAATCGTGAACGTGATATCGGCCGGCGCGTTCTTGTTCTCCGCGAACGTCGCGATGTACGGCGCGGCGAAGGCGGCGCTGATGTCGTTCACGCGGTCGATGGCGGCCGACTTCGCCCCCCGCGGCATCCGCGTGAACGCGCTCGCCCCCGGCACCGTCGACACCGATATGGTGCGCGCGAATACCCCGGACACCCAGAAGTCGATGGCGAATGCGAGCTTCATGCGTCGCGCCGCGCATCCCGACGAGATGGTGGGCCCGGTGCTCTACCTCGCGTCCGACGCGTCGAGCTTCATGACCGGCCAGGTGCTCCTGGTCGACGGCGGTCTCGTTCCCCACTAACAGGAGACGACAGCGGAGCCGACCGGAGGGGAGGCGGAGCGCGAGTCGACCAATAAGCAGGAGACGACAGCGGAGCCGACCGGAGGGGAGGCGGAGCGCGAGTCGACCAGTAATTATCTTGCGACCGACGTCAGGTCGTCGAAGCCCGAGGGTGCGTGCGCTCCGATGCAGCCGTGCTCGAAGATGCCGTAACCCTCGTGGCCTTCGAACGTGACCCGGGCCACGTGATCCCACAACGAGAACGCGGCGCGGCCGGTGACGGCGGGATCGGCGTAGTCGTACTTCGATCCTTCGACCCAGCCGTCGCCCTTCCAGACGCCGTGGGTCCAGTCCGGGTCGGCGCCGTAGCCGCAGCCGACGTTGAGCGGGATGCCGATCAACGGCTCGATCTCGAGCGTCGACCTCTTGCCGTCGCGATTCGTCAGCTCGATCGACGCGCCGAGCGGATGGCGCGTGCCTGATTGGTAGCGGATCTCGGGCAAGGGCCAGCCGAGCTGCTCGGGCGGGCGTCCCGAGGCGGCCGGGAACACCCGGACCGCGAAGTTCGTGTTGCGCAGCCCGTCCCGGTCTTCTTCGAGGATGACGTGCAAGCCGAAATCGTCGAAGCGCAACGGGATCCAGCACCACCACATGCCCGTGAAGTCGTTCGGCCGGCCCGGAGGCTCCGCCTCGCCGACCGGTCGGATACCCCACGAGCGATCGCGGGTCGCGGTGTAACGATCGGGCGTGACCGAGATGGTGTCGCCGTCGATCCGCAGCTCGCCTTCCCACGTGCCGATGCCCGCGAAGCGCGACGCGTCGAGAAGGATGCGATCGCCCTGGCGGCGGATGTGTTGGGGCTCGGAGATCGGCCCGTACTCCGACCGGTACACGAGGTCGAAGCCGATGCCGTGGTCGTCGGCGTCGCAGATGAGCCGAAGCTCGTGGAACGGCTCGATCACCTCGATGCGGTACGGACCGACCTGCTGGCGCATCTTGTCGTCGGGCCGCGCGCCCGACGTACGCACCGCCCACTGCTTGTCGCCGCGCCGGACGGTCGCGTACGCGTCGATCACGCCGAGGTTCGGGTACACGCTCATGCCGGTGATGAAGTACGCGTCGGCCTCGTGATCGACACCCTGGTAGATGCATCGGTCGTATACGTTGCGGTCGCTGCTCGCGACGTAGCGCATCGGCAGCGCCACTTGGTGAATCGGGTACTCGTCGAGTGGATCGAACTCGAGCAATCGGGTTCCTAACTCTTGAAGTGTCGATCGAGAACGGTGAGTGGTGCGCCCTCGCGGACGGCGCCGAGGCGGGCGCGACCGGCGGCCCGGGCATCGGCGTCGGCGTCGGCCCACGCCACCGGCGGGAGCCCGAAGCCGCTGTACAGGACGCGGCGTTCGCGTTCGATCGGCGGTTGCGCCATATGCATCGTGCAGCTGAGGTGCAGCGTGACGTCGCCGGTGCGCGTCGGGAGCGGTACCTCCGGTAGGTCGAGGTCGGGCTGGCGGATGCCCGACCAAACGAGGGCGCGGTGCGAGCCGGCGAGTACCCACAGCTGGCCCGACGTGGCATCGGCACCGGTGACCGAGATGCCGACGGTCAGGCCACAGCATTCGTACGAGTGCCGCCCGATGCCACAGTCCTTGTGCCACGGGATGTCCGAGATGCCCTCGGTGACGCCGATCGGCTTGAACAGGGCTTCGATGCGGTTGTTCGCACGCTTGGTGCCGAACCGGTGGCCGACGCCCGCGATCGACGCGAGGGCGAGAAACCGGGTGTCGTCGGTGAGCGCACGGGCGCGCTCGGACTCACGGTCGAAGCCCTGCATGCGCACGAGGCGGGTCTCACCTCCCGCGGTGCGCGCCCACCACGAGCGGCCGTCGCCTTCGGTGTAGGAAGGCGCGGCGCGGTCCATGTCGGCGGAGATCGCATGCATCTCCGAGGGCTCGAAGAGTCCTTCGATGTGCACGAACCCCGCGGTCTCGAGAAAGTGCCGCATCTCGTCGCGGTCGTCGTCGGGGCGGAACGCGCGTGTGAGATCGAGCGGGCGTCCGTCGCGGTCGGCGAACGAGACCGATCCCGGGGTATAGATCGACGTGCCGTCGAGCGCGGCGCGCAGCACGAGCCACCAATCGAGGAGATGGCCGATGTTGCCCGCGCGCTGGTCGAGCGCGCCCGACGCCCACAAGCTCATGAACGTCTGCTGGTCGTCGGCGAGGTCGGCAAGCTGGTCCCGGGTGAGGCACACGTGCGCGGTCGCGTCAGCCCGCGCGCCGCGCTCGATGACGACGCGCCGATCGTCGGCGGTGAGCGTCCAGGAATCGGAACCGATCTCCACGAGCAGCGGTCGCGGCCGGATGAAGGCCAGCGACGGCACGATCGCCGACGCGTGCGCCTCGATGTGCGCCGGGAGCTCGTCGTCGAAGAAGCGCGCGGGGTCGAGGTCGGTGCGGGGACCGTCCACTCGGCTGCGTACGTCGACCCCCACGGCCCCCACGCTACGCGGTAGCGCCGATCCGCAGCGACGACGCCTGGCTCGCAGGCACGACCGAGGCGGGCGGCGGAATCGGACCTCCGGCGTTCCCGGGCGTGCACAGTCCCGCCTTTCCGGGAGCGGGAAGCGTCGGCGGCTCGGCGAACGCGGGCGCCCCCTCGAGGTCGAGGGAGTCGAGGAGGTTGCTCGCGTTCGCGTCGCGATACGTCAGCGCGCCGAGGTTCCACTTGGTCTCGATGAGCTTCAGGATCGAAGTGTGGTCGTGCACTTGGTGCGACACGAAGTTGCGTTTCGCGAACGGCGAGACGATCACAGTGGGGACCCGGAAGCCGTAACGGTCGTACGCGCCGGTAATGCCCGGCCGGTCGGCGCCTGGTGGCGTGTTGTCGGGCTTGACCGCGGGCGGCGGGGGCACGTGGTCGTAGTAGCCGCCGTGCTCGTCGTAGGTGTAGATGAGCACGGTGTTCTTCCAGTTCGGGCTGTGGAACACGGCGTTGACGACCTTCGACACGAAGTTCTCGCCGTAGCGGATGTCGTCGTTGTCCTCCTCCGACTCGCCGGGATGGGTCGCGTCGCCGCCGAAGCGCGGATCGACGAAGGACACCGCGGGCAGCGATCCGGAAGCTGCGTCCTTGTAGAACTGATCCATGAGGGAGACGTTCGTGGCTCCGTACTTGGCTGAGTTCCCGAGGATCACGTCGATGCCGGGAAGGTCGGTCGCGTAGTCGCGCCAGCTGATGCCGTGCGCATGGAGACGATCGAGGATCGTGCCGTTCGGCGGCGGGAATTTGTCGAGGTTGGACGTGTCGGTGCTGACGATCCCCGACGCAGTCGCGGCGAGGAGGAAGCGCCGATTCGGGTAGGTCTGCGCGAGAACCGAGCAGAAGTAGCGGTCGCAGAGGGGAAACGTCTTGGCGAGCCCGTAATAGAACGGGATGTCGGTCTCGTCCCAGTAGCCCATCGCGACCGGACCGCTGGCTTTCACGAAGCCGTCGTTGCGGCCGTTGTCGAACGAGGTGTGGCTCGCCACCCAGTTCTGCCCGGGCGCGCCGTTCAACTGGCACGTCGACGGCATGTGGAACGCGCGCAGCAGCCGGCCGTCCGGCATCGGGTTGGCGTCGAGTGGCTTGCCGCCGGCATCGAGCTTGAAGCCGTCGCCGCGCCCCAGCATGCCGAAACGAGCGTCGAACGAGTGGTTCTCCATCATCACGACGACGATGTGCTCGATCTTGGGCAACATGTCGGTGCCTTCGGGCAGCGTCGGGTTCGGCCGAGACCCGGGTCGGCGCAGGACCGTCGGGATCGTCGACGGCGACGGTGCCACCGTCGTCGCGCCGCCGCCGGTGGTCGGTGTTGCGGGCGTGCTGGTCTTCGATGACGAAGAGCAACCAGTGAGCTCGGCGATCGCGACGCCCGCGCCCGCCACCGCGATTCCTTTCAGTAACGACCTCCGGCTGACCGGGAGGAGGTGGCGCGGCGCGGCGGGGATCGGCTCTTCGGGTGAGTGCATGGCGACGGTCTACCGCGCTGCGTCCGCGATCGCACGGCGCTGCCCATCCCTTCAGCTCGGGTTCATCTTCGCGAGCGGCGCGTCGCGGAGGGCGGGACCGACGTCGTCGGCCGGCCAACCGCCGAGGAAGACGACGGAACCGTCGGTCGCGACCAGCCGGGCGGGGACCCGTCGCGCCTCGACCCACGGGAGGGCGCCCTCGCCCAGCACGATCGCCGCGGTCGTCGCGACGTTCGCATCGACGCAGGTCGGCGCCGCGACGGTGGCCGTGCGCCACACCCACGCCGCCGGCCAGCCCGTGCTCGGATCGACGAGATGGTGCAGGGCGGCGGCACCGCGTGTCCAGCGCCTAGCCGTTATGCCCGAGGTCGCCAGGCCGCCGGCGGCGAGGGCGATCGTGGGTCCGGGCGCCTCGATGGGCGCGTCGTGACGGTCGGCGACGCGGATCGTCCAACCACCGTCGGGCGGCGGACCCGCGATCGAGCAGTCCCCCCCGAGGCTGACGATCACGCCCGCACCCGTGCCCGCGGCGATGCGGGTGGCGGCGCGATCGGCGGCGAACGCCTTGGCCGTCGCGCCCAGGTCGAGCTCGACGCCCCGTGGGACCCGAACACGGTGTCCCGCGCCGTCGACCTCGATCGTGCGCCAGCCGGCGCTCCGTGCGACGCGGACCTGCAGCGGTGCCCCGTCGGCGGCGACGCCCGCGAAGTCCCCGTCGTAGCCGAGCACGCGCAGCGCACGCCCGATCGTCGGATCGACCACTCCGCCGGTCGTGCGCGCGGCTGTCCGCGCGACGTCGAGCGCGGCAAGAAACAGGGGAGAGACCGATATCCATCGCCCGGGGGACGCGTTCACGCGTGCGAGCTCGGAGTCGTCCCGAAATCGACTGCACGCGCGGTCGATCGCGTCGAGCTCTGCGGCCAGGAGCGAACCCGACTCCTCACGCGCCGCGGCGTCGGTGACGGCGACGACCACGGTCGTCCCGAGAGCGCGAAACCGCACCGGCGGGGGCAGCGTGCGGGCAAGGGGCGGACGCGTGGAAGGATGCATGCGCGGCAGTCTCGGCGCCCGCCCTGAGCCGCCGGTCAGAGCCAGTCAAGGGTTGGGTAGGAATCGCGGGTTTGCCCGAAGGAAGCCGGCGAGTGCTCCAATGGCAGGGATGCCCTGGTGCGTGAGCTGCAACAAGTTCCTGACGCCGTCGACGGTCCGGCCCGACGCCACGTGCCCGAAGTGCGGCCGCGTCGTCGAGCGGGGCCTCATCCCGGGAATGACTCGGCCGGCCGACGAGGCGCCGCCGGCCGTCCCCTGGCACCTGAAGCTCGTCGGCGCCGCCACGGCGATCTATCTCGGCTACCGATTCCTGCAGCTGGTCGACTGGCTCCTGCACCGATAGGCCCTAACACCCTTATTTCGTGCAGGTAGTTGGCGCCTTGCCCTTGAGGCCGAGCGCGACGAATGCCGCGTACGCGTGCTGCCCGGCGGTTCTCAGGTGGAACCCGTCGTTGACGAACCAGTCGTCGTGGCAACCCGCGTAGTCGCGCCATTCGAGGATGTGCGCGTTCGGCCAGCGCTTCGCACCGTCGTGCAGTGTCACGTTGACCTCCGCTTCCCACAGGCGCGGGACGCGCGCGGTGAGGAAGTAGACGGTGTGCCCGCGGCCGATCGTCCGCATCATCTGGTCGAACATGTCGCCGGTGATGTGGCCGTTCGTGCCGAGGTGGATCACGAGCACGGTCGGGAGCGCCAGGAGCGACTCGTATTGCTGCACCACCTGGATTGCCTGAGTGAATTGACGACTCTTCACCGCGTCGACCGCCATGCCGGGGATGGCCGCGATGAGGGAGGTCTTCGCGCCTTGCATCACCGAGTCGCCGATGCCGAGCACGTGCGCGGTGGAGACGATGTGTGGTCGGGTGGTGGAGGTGGTCGACGCGCCCTTGCCGCGCGTGACCGTCGTTTGCGGCGCAGTCGTCGGCGAGTCTTGCAGTGCCTGCAGTGCACTCGGGTCGAGCTTGG
Organism: Acidimicrobiia bacterium; assembly: GCA_038323195.1. GTDB lineage: Bacteria > Actinomycetota > Acidimicrobiia > IMCC26256 > PALSA-610 > PALSA-610. The sequence goes on from JBBQGQ010000002.1 coordinate 52,910, forward strand.
CTCCGTTCTCTTGTTCGGATGCGCCGATGCCGGGGATGCTCGTCGCCTGCGGCTGTGCCGTCGCGAGTCCGGTTCCGAGCATCAGCGCGACGATCGTCAGCGAGCTCCCGATGACGGCGCCGCGCCGCACGAGCCGTCGTCGGCGTTCGCCCACGGCTTCGCGCACTACCGCGCGATAGCGGCCGATCGCACCTTTGCGAATCGGTGTCTCGACGAACCGGTACGACAGCTCGGCCGCGCCGAACGAGAGGGCGATGCGGAACACGAAGACCGGCCAACCGGCGTACCGGATCGAGAGGAACCAGATGCCCAGTCGGTGGATGTCGAGGCCCGGACGGGTGACGCAGAAGATCGGGTAGTGCCAGAGATACAGGCTGTAGGAGCGCAAGCCGATCCACCGCAACGGCTTGCATCCGAGGGCGCGCCCGAAGTCGGACGACGGGTGCACTGCGGCGGCGATGACGAGAAGGGTCGCGAGATCTACGAGCAGGAAGCCGCCGTGGAAGACGGCGAGGTTGTCGGTGCTCGACGTCGGGAACGAAAAGCCGTTGATGCCGAAATGGTGGAGGACGCCGAAGGACCCGAGCAGGACGAGCAAGCCGAGCGCGCCGACCGCGTCGAGTGCGCCCCGCGCACCGCGACCGGGTAAGCCCCGGATGCGGTACGGCGCGAACCAGAAGGCGAACGCAGAGCCGAGGAGGAGTCCCGACAGACGCGTATAGGTGGCGTAGTACGCGTTGTCGATATTGCCGTGGGCCAATAACGCGAGGAGCAAAGTCGACGCGAGGGCGGTACCGAGCATTGTCGCGAGCATGCGTTGGCGTCCGAGCTTGCGCAGTCCGAGCATCAAGAGGAACGGCCACGCGAGGTAGTACTGCTCCTCGATCGCGAGCGACCAGAGATGCTTGAGGAGCTCGGGACGTCCGGCCTGGGCGATGTACGAGCGGTGCGCGATCATCTGCCACCAGTTGCTGGTGTACGTCAGCGCGGCGACGGTGTCGGAGCGGAGCGTGCCGATCGCGTCGGGCAGGAGCAAGAGGGAGAACGCGACGACTCCGGCGAGCAGCGTGAACAGCGCGGGCAACAGACGTCGCGCCCGCCGTAGATAGAACATTCGCAACGACACGCGACCCGTCTCCCGACGCTCGTTCAGGAGCAGCGACGTGATCAGGTAGCCACTGACGACGAAGAACACCTCGACGCCGAGAAACCCGCCGGGAGCCCAGCCGGCCTCGTGGCCGCCAATCAGGTAGTGGTGGAAGACGATGACAGCCAGGACCGAGATCGCGCGCAGGCCGTCGAGCCCGGGCAGGTAGCGCAGCGTCGCCGGGCGCGTTTCGCTCGCCGACGTGGTCACGGGTCGAGCGCTGTTCGAAGCGGCCGAGGCGTCAATTCGTCTTTCCCACCGAGCGAGGCGTGTTTCGGCCGAGGATCAACAACCGATGTTAGCGTTCGCATCCGGCGGATCTCCGGCACGTTCGCCGCATCCACGCTGGTCAGGCCCGATGTTTCCGGGGAGTCCGGAGTCAGCGCTACGACCGCAACGTGTGCCCCGCGTACGCGCCGGTCGGCTCGCCGTGCTCGACGAAGACCGCGCCGTTGACCACGGTCGCGCGGTAACCGTCGGCGCGCTGCACGTAGCGACCCGCGCCCGCCGGGAAGTCGTGCACGAATTCGGGGATCCGCAGGGCGAGCGCATCGAGGTCGACCACGTTGACGTCGGCGAACGCGCCGGCGCGCAGAACCCCGCGATCGGCGATGCCGAACAGGCGCGCGGTGTCGGAGGTCATGCGGCGGATCGCGTCGGCGATCGTGTACTTGGCTCGGTCGCGGACCCAGTGGAGCAAGAACCAGGTGGGTAGCGACGCGTCCATGATCAGGCCCACGTGCGCGCCGGAGTCGCCGAGGCCGATCGCCATCCGGGGATGGTCGAGGAGCTCCTCGACCGCATCCATCCGCTGGTTGAGGAAGGGGTAGTTGAAGAGTGCGCGCCCTTCGGTCTCGAGGGAGATGCGCACGAACGCCTCCGGGATCGTCTCGCCGTGCCGTTGCGCGTCGGCGCCCAACGAGGTCTCCGGATCGGCGGAGTAGTCGACGTGGTCCGGCGTGAGGACGTAGACGCCACGCCAGTCGAGCGGCGGTGTGTTGCCGTTGTCCGCGGCCTGGACGAGCTCGGCGCGGCGGACGTCGTCGTGCAGCGCGGCCAGACGCTCGGCGAGCGGCAACGTCTGCAGCGCGGCCCATGCCGGCTCGCGATCGAAGAAGGTGCGGTGTTGCAGACCGAAGAGCAACCCGATCCCGCGTGCTGTCGTCTGGGGCCGCAGCTCGCCGCCGTGCTCGCCCTCCTCGTCGACCAGCTCGAGGATCTTGCGGTACAGCTCCGGGCCGGCGTTGCTCTGTGCGAGCCCGAACGTGACGGGTCGGCCGGTACGCCGATTGATCTCGGCCATCCAGTGCACCTCGGCGCGCGTGCCCTCGTAGTGCGCGCCGGGTCGCTCGAAACGCGGTGCCACCTCGTAGACGCCGCGCCCGCGCCGGCCGAGCACGTCGGCGATTTCGAGCAGCTCGCGTTCGTCGGCCCAGGTGCCCGGGACCGGGCGGCCGTCGGGAACGCGATGCAACAAGGTGCGCGATGTCGAAAAGCCGAGCGCGCCTGCGCCCATCGCCTCGTCGACCAGCGCGCACATCGCGGCGATGTCGTCGTCGGTCGCCGGATGCTCGTCGAGGCTCCGCTCGCCCATCGCATAGTGGCGCACGGCACAGTGCCCGACCATTCCTCCCACGTTGAGACCCTTGGGAAGCGCGTCGATCGCCTCGAGGTAGTCGCCGTATGACTCCCAGTCCCAGGAGAGCCCTTCGAGAATGGTGTCGGCCGGAATGTCCTCGACCGACTCCATGAGCTCTGCAAGCCAGCGTTCCTGACCCTTGCGCACGGGCGCGAAGGTGACACCACAGTTGCCGAGCACGACCGATGTCACCCCGTGCCAGCACGAGGAGGTCGCGTCGGGATCCCAAGCGATCTGCGCGTCGAGGTGGGTGTGCACGTCGACGAAGCCCGGAGTCACATAGGCGCCACGCGCGTCGATCTCGACGCGGCCGCGCTCGGTGACGCTGCCGACCGAGGTGATCCGTTCGCCGTCGACCGCGACATCGGCGGCCACGGGCGGGGAGCCGGTGCCGTCGACCACCGTTCCGGCCCGGATCACGAGGTCGTGCATGGGACGAGGATACGCGTGTCGCCGATAGCCTTGTGCGGTGGTGCCGCTCCTTCCCGACACGGTCGTCGAGGTCTCCAAGGGTCTTGCCGACCATGCGTATCTGGCCGACGAGGGGCTCGCGACCTCGATCTTCCTCGCGCTCCGGCTGCAGCGGCCGCTGCTGCTCGAAGGAGAAGCCGGGGTGGGCAAGACCGAGGTCGCCAAGGTGCTCGCGCGCTGGACCGGGGGAGAGCTCCTACGGCTCCAGTGCTACGAGGGCATCGACGCGTCGCAGGCCGTGTACGAGTGGGACTACTCACGGCAGCTCCTGCACCTGCGCGCGGTCGAGGCGAGCCACGAGCGCGTCGACGAGGACGAGCTCTACTCCGAGCGCTTCCTCGTGAAGCGTCCGCTGCTGCGGGCCCTCGCGCACGACGGCGCGGTACCGCCGGTGCTGTTGATCGACGAGATCGATCGCGCCGACGACGAGTTCGAGGCGTTCCTGCTCGAGATCCTCTCGGACTGGTCGATCTCTGTTCCCGAGCTCGGCGTCGTGCGCGCCGACATCCCACCTGTCGTCGTGCTGACCTCGAACCGCACCCGCGACGTGCACGACGCGTTGAAGCGACGTTGCCTCTACCACTGGATCGCCCATCCCGACTTCGAGCGCGAGCTCGCGATCGTTCGGCTGCGGGCGCCACTCGTGCCCGAGCTCTTGGCGCGCGACGTCGCGGCCGCGGCGGAGGCGCTGCGCGGGCTCGAGCTCTACAAGCCGCCGGGGGTGGCGGAGACCATCGACTGGGCCGAGGCCCTGTCGACGCTGGGCCGAACGCGCCTCGACGAGGCGGCGGTCGACGCGACCCTCGGGACGATCCTCAAGTACCGCGAGGATCAAGAGCGGGTGAAGACGCACGGCCTCGCGGAGCTGGTCCGAACGGCGATAGAGCGCCGTGCCTGACCCGGAGCCAGAGCCGGAGCGGATGGCAGTCGCGTTCGCGCGCGTGCTCCGCGGTACGGGTATCGAGGTGCCCGCCGGCGCCACCGTGACGTTCGCCCGCGCACTTGGATGTGTCGGTCTGGCGAGCCGTCCGGGCGTGTACTGGGCGGGCCGGGCGACGATGGTGAATCGCCCCGAGGACGTCGCGGTGTTCGATCGCGCGTTTGCGGTCTTCTGGGACCTGCGAGCGGCGATCTCAGCCGACGACGAGATCCAGTTGCCTCCCGAAGACGTGATCATCGCGCTCGACCTCCCGGGTGCCGAAGAGCCCGAGGGCGACGACGCCGACATGAACGCGCCGGTCGTCACGCTGCGCTGGAGCCCGAGGGAGATCCTCCGTCACCGCGACTTCGCGCTGTACACACCCGCCGAGTTCGTCGAAGCACGTCGGCTCATGAGCGATCTGCGCCTCGTCGGCGCGGCGCGGCCGTCGCGGAGGCGCAAGCGGTCGCGGGCGCGACGGGGCGCACCCGATCTGCGCCGGACCGTGCGACGTTCGATGCGCGCGGGAGGGGAGCCGGTCGAGCGCGCCTTCCTCACCTCGGGAGCGCGGACCCGGCGGCTCGTCCTGCTGCTCGACGTGAGCGGCTCGATGGAGCCCTACGCGCGTGCATTCGTCCGGTTCCTGCACGCGGCGGTCGTCAGCCGCTCGCGGGTCGAAGCGTTCGCATTGGGAACCCGCCTCACCCGGGTGACACGCGAGCTCACCTCACGCGATCCGGATGCAGCGGTGCTTGCCGCCGCGCGCCGGGTTGCGGACTGGTCGGGCGGAACCCGCCTGGGCGAAGGTGTGCGCCGATTCAACGACGAGTGGGGGATCCGTGGTCTCGCCCGGGGGGCCGTGGTCGTGATCTTCTCCGACGGCTGGGATCGGGGCGATCCAGAGGTGCTCGCCGAGCAGATGGCGCGCCTCGAGCGGGTCGCGTACCGCATTGTCTGGGTGAATCCGCTGAAGGCCAGCCCGGGCTACGCGCCGCTGGCGCAGGGAATGGCGGCTGCGTTGCCGTACGTTGACGAGTTCGTCGAGGGCCATTCGCTCGCCGCGCTGGAGCAGCTCGCGCAGGTGATCTCACGATGAACGACGGCACATGAACGACGGCACCATGAACGACAAGGTGAGCAGACACGAATGAAGGAAGTTCTGGACGACATCGAGCGGTGGCGGAGTGCCGGCCACCGGGTCGCGGTTGCACGCGTCGTGGGCACGGAGGGATCGAGTCCCCGCGACCCGGGAGCGACGATGGCGGTGAACGACGTGGGCGAGGTTGCGGGCTCGGTTTCGGGTGGTTGCGTCGAGGGCGCGGTCGTGCAGGAAGCACTCGCGATCCTCTCCGGTGAGAAGGAACGAGGCATCGTCACGTTCGGCTTCTCTGACGACGAGGCCTTCGCGGTCGGGCTCACGTGTGGCGGCACGATTCGCCTGTTCGTGGAGCCGTTGGATTGGTGAGCCAGTACGAAGAGTTGCGTGACGCGCTGCGAGCCGGAGAGCCCGTCGCGCTCGCCACGGTGATCGAGGGCCCGAATGCCGGCTCGAAGCTGCTCGTCCGCCCCGACGGCCGGGCATCGGGCTCGCTGGGGGACGCGAACCTCGATCGCGTCGCGGCACGTGACGCGTGTGGTGAGCTCGAAGCCGGTCTCACGTCCACCCGTCACTACGGCGTGCACGGCGAGGCCCGTGAGCGGGACGTGAGTGTGTTCATCGAATCGTTCGCGCTCCCGCCCCGGATGATCATCTTCGGCGCCGTCGACTTCACGGCCGCGCTGGGAAAGGTCGCCAAGGTGCTGGGCTATCGCGTGACCGTGTGCGACGCGCGTGCCGTCTTCGCGACCGTCCTGCGCTTCCCGATGGCCGACGAGGTGGTCAACGACTGGCCGGATCGATACCTCGCGAAAGTCAGTGACGAGCTCGGACCGCGCGACGCGATCTGCGTGCTCACGCACGATCACAAGTTCGACGTGCCGGCGATCGCGGCCGCGGTCAAGACCGGCGTCGGCTACCTCGGCGCAATGGGGTCGCGGCGCACGCACGAACAGCGCACGGAGCGCCTGCGCGAGGCCGGTTTGACCGAGGAAGAGATCGCGCGCGTGATGTCGCCGGTCGGCCTCGACATCGGCGCGCGTACGCCCGAGGAGACGGCCGTCGCGATCTGCGCCGAGGTGATCGGCCTGCGCACCGGGCGCCGCGCCCAATCGCTGCGCGACACTTCAGGGCCGATTCACTGACCAGTTCGGCGGGGGAGTAGGAGGTCGCAGGTGGATCTCGGATTGACCGGCCGGCGCGCGGCGGTTGCCGCGGCCTCCAGGGGGCTCGGACTCGGCGTCGCGGAGGCGCTGGCCGCGGAAGGGGTGAGGGTCGCCATTTGCGGCCGCAGCGGCGAGACGATCGACGCGGCCGCGGCGGGCATCGGTCGCGATGCGGTTCCGATCGTCGCCGACGTCTCGCACGTCGAGGGCGCGGCCGGTTTCGTCCGCGACGCGCGTGTCGCGCTTGGTGGTATCGACATTCTCGTGCTCAACGCCGGCGGTCCGCCGCCCGGTGACTTCGCCCACACGAACGTCGAGCAGTATCTCGAAGCCTTCGAGCTGAACTGCCGAGGGGCGATCGCGATGTGCTACGAGGCGGTCCCGCAGATGCAGCAGCAGCGGTGGGGGCGGGTGGTCGCGATCACCTCGATTGCCGTCCGCCAGCCGATCCCGAACCTGATCTTGTCGAACACCGCCCGGGCCGGTCTCACGGGCTTCCTGCGGACCCTCGCGCGTGAGGTCGCGCGCGACAACGTCACGGTCAACTCTTTGTTGCCCGGCCTGCACGCAACCGAGCGCGTCACCGCGCTGCACGGGCCGGGCGGTGATCCGGGAGCGGGCGTTCCCGCGGGCGTCATCGGCGACCCCGCCGACTTCGGCCGGATCGGCGCGTTCGTGTGCTCCGAGCACGCGCGCTACTTGACGGGAACCGCGATCCAGGTCGACGGCGGCGCGTACGGGGCGCTGCTGTGATCCGCCACGTCGCGCTCTTGACCTTCGTCGACGGCGCGACCGAGGAGCAGCTGCGCGCGATCGAGGACGCGCTCTCCACGCTCCCGGCGCGGCTCCCGCAGCTGCGCGCGTACGCCATCGGGCGCGATCTCGGGATCAACGCCGGGAACGCGAGCTTCGCAGTCGTCGCCGAGTTCGCAAACATGGATGACTACATGGCGTACCGAGACGACCCCGAGCATCGGCGCATCATCGCGGAGCTGATCTCTCCGATCCTCGCCGCGCGCACGGGCGCGCAATACAACGTGCCATGAGTGTTGGCATGAGTCGGTCGCACCAAAATGTGGAACATCTTGCCTTCGGGTTCGGTTGAGGAGAGCCATGGAACTCAGTAGCGCTGTCGATTTCGCCCGCGTCAACCGCCATTCCGTCCTGATCACGATCCGGCGCGACGGCCGCCCGCAACTGTCGAACGTGCTGCACCACGTCTTCGACGACGGCGTGATCCGCATCTCGATCACGGCCGATCGGGCCAAGTACAAGAACCTGCTGCGGGAGCCGTGGGCCGCGCTGCATGTCACCCAGGCCGACTTCTACGCCTACGCGGTGCTCGAGGGCAGTGTCGAGCTGACGCCCGTCGCGACGCGCACCGACGACGCGACGGTAGACGAGCTCGTCGCGTACTACCGCGCCGCGATGGGTGAGCACGACGACTGGAACGCATATCGCCAAGCGATGGTTGCCGATCGGCGCGTGATCGCGAGGTTCAAGCCCACCCGCGCGTACGGGATGCTCTGAGCGACGGCCCGTCGACTGTGCTTGTGTGCTCGTCCCCGGCGCGTTCTACGCCTCGTCGGCATTCGACGTGACGGCGTTGGGTGTGAGCGCGTCGGTGGCGACGAGCGGAGGCTGGTCGCGCTGGGCGTCCCGGAGCATCTTCGCCATCGACTGCAACAGCTTCCAGCCGATCGCTCCGTTGGCAAGCACCAGCGGGCGGAACTCCCAGAAGGTGAGTCCGTAGCAGACGAGGTCACTCGAAGCCGTGATCGTCGCCAGGCGCTGGCCTTCGTCGATCAGGGCGATCTCACCGAAGTATTCGCCCCGTTGCAAGGTCGCTCGCTCGGCGCCGCGGATCGAGACCTTCGCCTCCCCGGAGTCGATCAGGAAGAAGGCGGCACCGCCCGAGCCCTCGCGGATGACGGTCTCTCCTTGCGAGAACCGGCGCACCTTGAACAGGCGCGCGATCTGCTCGATCTCGGTGAGGTCGAGCTCGGTGAACAGCGGCACGCGCTGGAGCGCTTCGACGGGGTCGCTCGTCACCGGCTCGGGCTCGGTGTCCTTCTCGTGTGACGCGCCCGCCGTGACCGCGCGGCACTGCAGGAGGTAGAGCGTCCCGTCGGCGAACGCCCACTCGATGTCGCGTGCCATTCCGTAGACCTGTTCGCAACGCAGTGCGAGATCGGCAAGCGCCGCGAGCTGGTCGTCGTCGAGGCAGAGTTGCTCCGAACGGTCGGCGGCGATCTTCTCCTCGACGGTGCCTCCGGTCGCGATGGAGCGGATCGCGATCTGCTTGCGCCCGGCCGTGCGCTCGAGCACCTGGCCGGCGCGGTCGACGCGGTAGGTGTCGGGGATCACGAGACCCGCGACGACCGCCTCGCCGAGTCCCCAGCTCGCTTCGATCACGCGTTCGTCGGCCCCCGTGACCGGATTCTGCGTGAACATCACGCCGGCGGTCTCCGGGTCGAGCAGCGACTGGACGACGACACCGACGCTCGGGCGGGTGAACAGGCCCACGCGCTGGCGGTAGGTGATGGCCGAATCGGAGTTCGCCGACCACCAGATCTCCCGCAACGCCGACGGCAGCTCGTCCGCGGTCGGGACGTTGAGCAACGTGAGGTGCTGGCCCGCGAAGCTGGCTTCCTTCCCGTCCTCGTCGACTGCCGATGAGCGCACCGCGAGTGGTCCGGGCAAGGTGCGCACCGCCTTGGCGACCTTGGCGATCGCCTTTTCGTCCTCGGCGGCAACGGCTTCGACGACGGGCCCGGAGAGCGCGACGCCGGGCGGGACCGGGAGGCCGTCGCGGATGGCGTCGCCGAGTCCGACCGCCTTCGACCCGAAGACCGCCGTCTCGCGGGCCTTTTCGAGCGGGACGACCTCTTTCACGTGAGCACGGAGACTTCGCCCGCGGTTCCGTCGACGCGCACGCGCGCCCCGTCGGCGATGAGGTCGGTCGCGTCGCGCGTGCCGACCACACCCGGGATTCCGTACTCCCGGGCGACGATCGCGGAGTGGGAGAGCAGCCCGCCGTTGTCCGTGACGATCGCGCCGAGCAGCGGCAACAAGATGTTGAATGCTTCCGTCGTCGACTCGGTCAAGAGGACGTCTCCCTGGACGATCCGCCCGAAGTCGGAAGGACCGGAGACGCGACGGGCCGGCCCTTCGTAGATGCCCGGGCTCGCCGCGAGCCCCCGCAGTAGATGTTCCTCGTGCTCGACCTCGGAGCTCCCGAAGACCGAGCCCAGCGCGATGCCCGTCGCGAGCATCAGTCGCGCGACGGTGGGCGGCAGGCCGGAGGGATCCGGCTGCGGTGGCGGCGGGGGCCCGAGTGTCGCGGGTGCGTCCTTGGCCGTGTACGCGGCGCGCCGTTCGGAGCGCGCCGCGAGCTCGTCTGCGGACGGTCCCGCCGAGTCGGTGAGCAGCGCGCCCATCTCGTCCACCCCGGCGTCGACGAGATGCTCGGCGGCATGGATGCGGCCGCGGCTCATGAGCCGGCGACCGCCGGAGAGCACGGCCCGTCGCATCAGCCCCGACGCCCAGATGTCGCTGTAGATGCCGCGCTCGTCGCGGAGTCGGTAGGTGAGCCGGGCTTCGCCGAGCAGCTCGTCGAACTCGGCGCGGTGCTCCTCGGGAACCTTGCTGCGGACGCCCGCGATGAGGTCGTCGACGCCGGACGCATCCATGTCGCGGCCGGAAACCGCGACCCGGATCGAGCGGACCAGTGCGTCGGGCAGCTCGAGCGCGGATGCCTCCGAGATGTCGAAGCCGTCGAGCGGTCTGCACCCGACCAGGTCGAGATAGCCCGACACCGCCGATCCCGCCTCGCCCGGCAACGCGCGCAGCGCGGCGAGCACGCGGTTCGGGTCGTCCTCCGAGCCGAGGAGCTCCAACGCATCGGCGTCCTTCCCGATGGTGCTGGTCAGTCGCTCGAGCTCCTCGGACCCGCCGGCCGACACCGGCGCCGAGCCGCGCATCAGACCCAACAGCTCGGCGGGTGAGAGCCCCGTCCAGTCGCCGACGTGCGCGAGGAAGTCGCCGGTCGGGATCATCGCCGCGGCCGTGAAGCGCATGTGCTGCGTGATCATCGCCGCGTGGTGATCACGGCATCGCTTGATGTAGCTGCTCAGCTCCTCGTCCGACAGCGCGTCGGGATCGACCGCCTGGATCTCCCGATGCATCGCGATCGACGAAGGCTTGACGGTCTCGTCCCATTCGCGCAGCTGTTCGCGCCAGAGCTTGCCGGCGAAGACCTCCTCGGCGCGTTGGAAGCGTTGCGGGATCTCCTCCTCCGGAGCAGGACCCACCCGGCTGTACGCGATGCCGTTCACGTACTCCATCTGGAGGCCGTCGATGAGCATCCCGTAGTAGCGCGCGAAATCGCTGGTGCCGCGCTTGAGGGCCGCCGGATGCGTCTCGGTCCAGTAGCGCGTCGCCGGTCGAGGGAAGTGCACTGCGTCGCGTCCCCACGACCCCGGGCCCGGGGGCTCGAAGCGCAGCTCGGTCGTGGCCCCTGAGTCTGTCATCGCCCGTCCTCTCTCAGGTCGCGTCTGAGCGCGAACTCGCAAGGATTATGTGGCCATCTTCCCGAACGGCGCAACGGCGTCGGGTGCGCGCCCGGACGCAAGCGCGCGAAGCCGCTACGAGGCGGTTACTGCCGTCTCCTTCGCCCAGCGGTAATTGGGCTTGCCCGCGGGGGTGCGTTCGACGGTCTCGACGACGACGATCCGACGCGGAAGCTTGTAACCGGCGAGCGCGGCGCGACAGTGTTCGACGAGCAGCTCGAGCGTCACCGTGTGACCGGCACGCGGCGCGACGACCGCCGCGACACTCTCGCCCCAGCGTTCGTCGGGCACGCCGACGACGATGGCGTCGAACACGTCCGGGTGGCTCTTCAAGACGGCTTCGATCTCTTCGGGGAACACCTTCTCGCCACCGGTGTTGATGCACTGCGAGCCGCGCCCGAGCACGGTTATCGAGCCGTCGTCCTCGATGACCGCGCGGTCGCCCGGTATCGCCCAGCGGACTCCGCGCATCTCCGTGAACGTGGCCGCGGTCTTCGCCGGGTCCTTGTAATAGCCGACGGGTACGTGGCCGCGCCGGGCGAGGAGGCCGACCTCGCCGACCGGCGCGATGTCGCCCTGATCGGTGATCACTGTGGTCCACTCGTTCATGCGGAAACGCGGTCCCTTGGCGGTGACGTCGACGGCCCCGTTCGCGCCGGTCTCCGACGCGCCGAACGCGTCGATGATCGCGACGTTGGGTGCGCGCTCGTTGAGCTCCTGCTTGATCGCGGGGGAGAGGATCGCGCCGCCGGAGACCAGTGCGAACAACGAAGGCGGAGCGCTGCGATGCGCGAGCGCGTCGACAAGTGGGCGCGCCATCGCGTCGCCGACCAGCGAGATCACGTTCACGCCCTCCCGCTCGACCAGATCCCAGATCTCGTCGGCGTCGAAGCGCCGGCTCGTATTGAGGGTCACCGCGTTGCCACCGAACAACGCAACGAAGGTCGACCACTGCGCGTTGCCGTGCATCAGGGGTGCGAGCGCGAAGCTGACACCCGGGGTCGCGCTCAGGTTCTCGGCGATGTCGGCGGCTTGCCGAATCCCCGGACCGCCGTAGTTCCCACCGCCCATCGCGGCGAAGAAGATGTCCTCGGCGCGCCACATCACGCCCTTCGGCATGCCCGTGGTGCCGCCGGTGTAGAGGACGTAGAGATCGTCGGGTGAGCGCGGGAGCAGCCCGTCGCGGGCCGGCACCGACGACGCGAGCGCGTGTTCGTAGTCGACGGCGTCGAGTCCCGCGGTGACGGTGCCGGTGCCGTCGTCGAGCTGCACCAGATGGCGCATCTTCGGCACGGCAGGGAGCACCGATGCGACGTGAGGGCCGAACTCGGCTTCGAAGATGAGTGCGACGAGATCGGCATTGTCGAAGAGGTAGCGCAGCTCCTCGATGACGTAGCGGTAGTTCACGTTGATCGGCACCGCACGCGCCTTGAAACAACCGAGCATCGACTCGACCCACTCGGCCCGGTTGAAGGAGTAGATGCCGACGTGCTGGCCCGGAAGGACGCCGACGTCGCGTAGGTAGTGCGCCACCCGGTTCGCGCGCTGGTCGAGCTCCCGGTAGGTGAGGCGGCGATCACCGGCGATGAGCGCGGTGCGATCGGGCGCTGCGTCGGCCACCGCCTCGAACAGGTCGGCAAGGTTGAACTCCATCCGGCGACACTACCGACCACGCCCGGGCCACTCGGCGCCGGCATCCACGCGTGAGTAACGTCCGGCGCCGTGAGCGTGTGGCTGCAAGAGGCACGGGCGTACCCGAACGGTGTGGTCTGCACGCCTCACTACCTTGCAACTTCTGCGGGTGCGGCGATGCTGGCCGGAGGTGGCAACGCGATCGACGCCGCGTTCGCCGCGAACTTCGTCCTCGGAGTAGTGACGCCGTACATGTGCGGCTTCGGCGGAGATCTCTTGGCGATGGTGTGGGACGGCGAGTTGCACGCGTACCAGGGGGTCGGCCGCGCGCCCGCCGGCGCGACGGCGGAGTTCGTACGTACGCAATCGGGCGAGGCCGAGATGCCGGTCTTCGGTGCGCACCCGGTGACCGTTCCCGGCGCCGTAGAGGCGTGGTTCACGCTCATCGAGAAGTTCGCGACGCGATCGTTCGGCGAGCTCGTGCAGCGCGCGTTGCACTACGCGGAGGAGGGCTTTCCGCTCACGAAACGCGGTGCATGGTTCTTCGGGAGGAGCGCGATCCTCTACGACCACTTCGGGCTGTCGGACTTTCACGACGCGTACGGCGACGTCGCACCCGGCGATTGGGTCCGTCAACCCGAGCTCGCCCGAACGATCCGTACACTCGCCGACGCAGGTCCCGATGCGTATTACCGCGGCCCCATCGGAGCTGCGATCGCCGACCGCATCCAGCGCGCGGGCGGTTGCATGACCGTCGCCGACATCGCGGCGCACACCGGCGCGTGGGTGGAGCCGCTCCGCGCGCGTGTCCGCGATGTCGAGGTCCTCGAGATGCCGCCGCCGACCCAGGGGCTCACCGCGCTCGAGGCGATGAGGATCGTCGACAGCCTCGACCTCGGACCCGACGGCCCGGATCGCGAGCATCTCTTGATCGAGGCGGTGAAGCTCGCGTTCGCCGATCGGCGGGAGTACCTCGGCGATCCGGCCGCGATGACGATCGCGCCCGAGCGACTCCTCCGCGACGACTGGATCGCGTCGCGGCGCGCGGGCATCGATCCGCGGCGGGCGCGTCCCGCCGCGGCACACGCGGAACCCGACGGCGGCACGATCTACATGTGCGCGGCCGACGGTGACGGGATGCTCGTCAGCCTCATCCAGTCGAATTTCTCCGGTGCCGGTTGCGGACTGCGGGTGGGGGAGTGGGGACTGAACCTGCACAATCGCGGGTCGGCCTTCGTCCTCGACGACGCGCACCCGAACGGCATCGGGCCACGCAAGATGCCGTTACACACGCTGATCCCGGCGATGGCGATGCGTGACGACCGTCCGTGGCTCGTGTTCGGCACCGAGGGCGGTCACGGCCAGGCTCAGACCCACACGCAGCTCATGGTCCGGATGCTCGTCGACGGCGACGACCCGCAGCGCGCGATCAGCGCACCCCGCTTCACCATCGATCCGGAGAGCGGCCGCGTCGCGATGGAGGACCATTTCGATCCGGCGTGGATCGACGACCTGCGCGGCCGCGGCCACCAGATCGACGTCGTCCGCGGCTACCGGCACGGTCCGGGCATCGCGCACGCGATCGAATGCACCCGGCCGGGCTACCGGTGCGGTTCCGATCCGCGTGCAGAGGGTGGCGGTGCGGGCTTGTAGCCCATCCGCCGCTCCCTAGACCGTACTCTTGAGACCGATGGGTCCCGCTCGGTCACGGGTTCTGACGATTCCGAATCTCATATCAGCGGCCCGGTTGCTCTGCGTCCCCGTGTTCTTGTGGATGCTGTGGGAGGCCCATCCCGCTCGGCGCGGAGCCGCCGTGCTGCTCGCCGTGCTGGGTGCGACCGACTGGGTCGACGGGTGGATCGCGCGCCACTTCGACCAGGGCAGCGAGCTCGGCAAGATCCTCGACCCCGCGGCTGATCGCGTGCTCCTGGTCGCGGCCGCGGCTGCGCTCCTGCACGAGGGACTTTCGACCGGCGTCGACCTCGTGCTGTGGATCGTTCTGGCGCGAGAGATCCTGGTCGCGATCGCGACCGTCGCGCTCGCGGTGGCCGGCGCGCGACGCATCGACGTCGTGTGGGCCGGCAAGGCCGGAACGCTGGCGCTGATGTTCGCGCTTCCGATGTTCCTCATCGCCGACGCGGCGCCGTCGGTACGGTCGGTATTCGACGTCCTGGGATGGGGTTTCGCGATCGGCGGTATCGTGCTCGGTTACTTCGCGGCCGTGAAGTACGTACCCGCGGCGCGCGCCGCGTTGCGCGAAGGACGGACCGACCGACTCGCCGGAAGTGAGGTGGCTCCATGAAGGCCGTGATCCTGGCCGGCGGTGAGGGCACCCGACTTCGCCCGCTCACGAGCAACCAGCCCAAGCCGATGATGCCGATCGCGAACGCGCCGATGATGGAGCACATCGTGCGGCTGCTCGCGACGCACGGATTCGACGACATCGTCGTCACCGTCGCGTTCCTCGCGAATCACATTCGCAATTACTTCGGCGACGGCTCTGAGTTCGGTGTCCGGATGCGGTATGCGACCGAGGAGTCGCCGCTCGGGACGGCAGGCTCGGTTCGCAACGCGATGGACGAGCTCGACGACACGTTCCTCGTCGTCGCGGGCGATGCCCTGACCGACGTGGATCTGGGCTCGGTCATGAAGGCGCACCGCGCCGCCGACGCCTTCGCGACGATCGCGCTCAGGCGGGTGGAGAACCCGGTCGAGTTCGGCATCGTGATCACCCGTGACGACGGCACGATCGAACGTTTCCTCGAGAAGCCCACGTGGGGTGAGGTGTTCTCCGACACGATCAACACCAACATCTACGTGCTCGAGCCCGAGATCTTCGACTTCATCCCGCAGGGAGAGGTCGTCGACTTCTCGGGCGACGTCTTCCCGGACGCGCTCGAGCACGGAAAGAAGCTGATCGGTCACGTGATCGACGGCTACTGGGAAGATGTCGGCACCCTCGAGGCGTACCGCCGCGCGCACGAGGATATCCTCGACGGCCGGATGCACCTCGAGATGCCGGGCTTCGAGGTGCGAGAAGGCGTATGGCTCGGGGAGGGCGCCGATCTCTCGCCCGACGCCGACGTGCACGGCCCGGTGCTGATCGGTGACAACTCCCGGGTCGAGGCCGGAGCGGTGCTCCGTCCCTACACCGTCCTCGGCACCGACGTCGTCGTGAAGGCGGACGCCGAGCTCGAGCGCTGTGTGGTCCACGATCACGTGTACATCGGACCCGGCGCGCGCCTGCGCGGTGCGGTCGTCGGACGCGCCAGCGACATCCGGGACGGCGCCCGCATCGAGGAGAACGTCGTGATCGGCGACGAATGTTTCGTCGGCGCGCACGCGATCATCAATCCGTCGGTGAAGATCTATCCGTTCAAGATGGTCGAGCCGGGCGCGCTCGTCACGTCGTCGATCGTCTGGGAGAGCAAGGGCGCGCGCACGCTGTTCGGGAGGCGCGGAGTGCGCGGTCTCGCGAACGTCGACATCACGTCCGAGGTGGCGGTACGGCTCGCGATGGCGTACGGCACCGCGCTCAAGAAAGGCGCGGTCGTCTGCACGAGCCGCGACACGAGTCGCTCGGCCCGGGCGCTGAAGCGAGCGTTGATCGCAGGTCTCAACCTGAGTGGCGTCCACGTCATGGACCTCGAACTGTCGACTGTGCCGCTCACGCGGTTCCAGGTGCGAACGCAACAAGCTCAGGGCGGCATCAGCGTGCGGTTGGCGTCCGGCGACCCCGACAGTGTCGAGATCCGGTTCATGGACGAGTACGGCGCCGACATCGACGAGGGTGCGCAGCGCAAGATCGAGCGCCTGCTGTACCGAGAGGACTTCCGGCGTGCGTTCGCGGGCGACATCGGCGACATCGTGTTCCCGCCGAGAGCGATCGAGTTCTACACCGCCGCACTCGAAGCCAGCGTGAGGCCGGACCGGCTCCGCCACCGCGCCTTCAAGGTTGTCCTCGACTATTCGTTCGGCGCGACTTCGATCCTGATGCCGAACGTGCTCGCGAAGCTCGGGGCCAGCGTGCTCGCGGTCAACCCGTTCGCGGCGACGAGCGGTGCCATGGGGACCGACGACGACCACGAGACGCGCGTCAAGAACATCGGTGACCTCGTGCGTACGTCCGGGTCCGATCTCGGCTACGTCTTCGACCCCGACGGTGAGACGGCGACGATCATCGACGATCAGGGCGTTCCCCTTTCGCCGGAGCATGCCCTGCTCGCACTCGTGAAGCTGGTCTGCGAGGAGCGACCCGGCTCCCGGATCGCGTTGCCGGTCTCGGTCAGCCGTGAGGCGGAGCGGCTCGGGCAGCGCAGCGGTGTGCCCATCACGTGGACGAAGTTGTCGGCATCGCACCTCATGGAGATCGCGGGCAGCGGCGCGGTCGACTTCGCCGCGTCGCAAGAGGGCGGCTTCATCTGGCCGTCCTTCCTGCCCGCCTACGATGCGGTGGCCACGCTCGTCCACCTGCTCGACCTCCTCGCGTCGAGCGGCCGGGCCCTGTCGACGATCGTGGCCGAGGTGCCCGAGACGCACGTCGCGCACGACGTCGTGCCGACACCGTGGGAGCGCAAGGGAACCGTGATGCGGGGAGTCATGGAGCGGGCCAAGGACTTCCCGACGGTGCTCGTCGACGGGGTGAAGATCGTGTACCCGGAGGGGTGGGCCCTCGTGTTACCCGATCCGGAGCTCGCGATCACGCACATCTGGGCCGAGGGTGCGAGCGACGCCGAGGCGCGTCGTCTCGTGGCGATCCATGCCGGCCAGGTGGCCGAGCTCACGCGGTAGCTACGCTCCCACTCATGGACATCCCCGAGGATCTTCGCTACAGCCGCGAGCACGAATGGGTGCGGTCGGACGGCCGCGTCGCCCGCATCGGCATCACCGATTTTGCGCAGGACAGTCTCGGGGACGTCGTGTTCGTGCAGCTGCCCGACGTGGGCCTCGACGCAGTCGCCGGCGCGAGCGTGAGCGAGATCGAGTCGACGAAGTCGGTCTCCGACGTCTACGTGCCGCTCACGGGAGTTGTCTCCGCGGTGAACCTTGCTCTTGCCGATGAGCCCGAGCTGGTGAACCAAGACCCGTACGGAGCGGGTTGGATGTTCGAGCTTCAGGTGAGCGATCCCGGCGAGCTCGACGCGCTGCTCGATGCCGCGGCGTACCGGGCGCTGATCTCGGCGGACGACGGGCAGGGGTGAGGGTGCCGTCGAGTGTTCGCGACCCTCGACGTTCACCCTGTGGTTGACGTCCAGCGGGCCGTTGTCGCCCTCGAGCCGACGTCGATAGCCTGAGCGTGTGATCTGCGCCCGGTGTGGACATGAGAACCCCGAGGACGCCCGGTTCTGTTCGTCGTGCGCGGCCCCCCTCGGCGCGGCCGACGACGAGACGACCCTCACGCTGTCGGCCGTCGAGGCTGCCACCGAGGAAGACGAGCTCGAGCACTACCTCGACGGGCTCGCTCCGGGCCTCGGCATGCTCGTCGTGCGCCACGGTCCGAACGCGGGATCGTCGTATCGCCTCGACGCGCCGGTGACCGCGATCGGGCGGCATCCCGACTCCGACATCTTCTTGGACGACATCACGGTCTCTCGCCGGCACGTCGCGGTGGAGCGCGGCGACGACGGGTACACGCTGCGCGACGTCGGCTCGCTCAACGGCACGTACGTGAATCGCAAGCGGGTCGACGAGGCGCATCTCCGCCACGGCGACGAGGTGCAGATCGGTCGGTACCGCTTGAGCTTCGTGTTCGGCGCGCCGGCTCACGAGCAGGACACCTGATCATGGCCAAGCGGACGCACTCGTCGATCGGCGACGTCTTGAACCAGCTACGCGACGAGTTTCCCGATATCACGATCTCGAAGATCCGCTTTCTCGAGAGCCAGGGGCTGGTCGACCCCGAGCGCACGCCGTCCGGCTACCGGAAGTTCTATCCGGCCGACGTCGAGCGACTGCGCTTCATCCTGCGCCAGCAGCGCGAGCACTTCTTGCCGTTGAAGGTCATCAAGGAGCGGCTCGACGAGGTCGATCGTGAGGGCGGCTTCACGGTCAGCGCGCCGGCCGAAGGCGCCGCGGGTGACCGTACTGTGGATCCCGCCACGGTCGAGGCGCTGTTCGAGGAGACCCGTCGGGCGGCGCAGAGTGCCGAGGCGCGTTCGGCCTCCGCACACGTTCGCGACGAGGACGGTCCCGAGGACCTTGCGACCTCCGAGAGCGGTGTGAGCCTCACCCGCGCCGAGCTCGTACGTGCGGCCGGCATGACCGACGAAGACCTGGCCCGGCTCGAGGAGTACGGGCTGGTCGCGCCGATCCATTCGACCGGCGAACGGGTGTTGTTCGACGACGATTCGCTCGCGGTGGCGCGGGTGTGCGCCGCGTTCATGCGCCACGGCATCGAGCCGCGGCACCTCCGCATGTACCGCGCGTTCGCGGAGCGCGAAGCGAGCCTGTTCGAGCAGGTGTTGTTGCCGTACCGTCGTCAGCGGAACCCAGAGGCGCAGGCGCGCATTTCCGAGACCCTCGGCGAGCTCGCGGGGTTCGGACGTCGGCTCCGCACCGCGCTGTTGCGCCAGACCGTCCGGCGCACGTTCAACGACTGACGTGGGCGATACCGATGTGGCGCCGACGATGCTGCTCGACCGCTCGGCGATCGGCCGGCACGTGCGGCGTCTCGGCCGCGAGATCGCGACCGATCATCCCGACGGCGTCGTTCTCGTGGGCGTGCTCATGGGCGCGCTCATATTCCTCGCCGACCTCGCGCGCGCCGTTTCCGACGTCGACGTCGTCATCGATTTCATCTCGATCTCGCGCTTCGCTCCCGATTCCGGTCGGGTCAAGATCCTGCATGACCTCGAGGGAGACATCGGCGGTCGCGACGTCGTCCTCGTCGAGGACATCGTCGACACCGGCTTGACGCTCGCGTATCTCGTCGGGCAGCTCTCGGCGCGCGGCCCGCGCCGCCTGTCCACGTGCGCGATGCTCGACCGGCCGATGCGGCGGATCGTTCCGCAAGGGCTCGACTACCGCGGTCTCGAGCTCGGCACCGAGTACGTGCTCGGCTACGGACTTCACGTCCACGACCTGTACCGGAACATTCCGTACGTGGTCGCGGCCGACCGCGACACCCTCGTGTCCCGGCCCGACGCGTACGTGGACGACCTCTACCGGCGCCCGGATTCGACGCCGAGTCCCGGTGGTAGGGTGACGGTCGTCCCCACGGAGGCGCCGTGATTCAACTGTCGCTGATCGGTGTGCGCGTCGAGGTCCCGACGAATCAGCCGATCGTGTTGTTGCGGGAAGAGGGCGGCACCCGCTTCCTGCCGATCTTCATCGGGTCCCCGGAGGCGACGGCGATCGTCTACGCATTGCAGGGCATGGAGACGCCGCGTCCGATGACCCACGACCTGTTCAAGACCGTCCTCGACGGTCTCGCGGTGACGGTCGAACGGGTCGAGATCACGGCCCTGCAGGACGGCACCTTCTACGCCGAGATCGAACTCGACCGCGAAGGCACCAAGTCGCGGATCTCGTCGCGGCCGTCGGATGCCATCGCGCTCGCGGTGCGGTTCGGCGCCGAAGTGCCGATCTACGCCGACGAGGCCGTCCTCGACGAGGCGGGCGTGCTCTTCGAAGCCGATGAAGAGGAGCACGAAGTCGAGCAATTCCGGGAGTTCCTCGACAACATCACGCCCGAGGACTTCGCGCAATAGGTATTGGTCGCTCGCGCTGCGCCTCCCCCACACTGGTCGCTCGCGCTCCGCCTCCCATCCGGTCGGCTCCGCTGCCGCTCCTCCGGTCGGCTCCGCTGCCGCTCCCGCTGCCGCTCCCGGTCCTGGACCTGTGGAAAAGCTTCAGGTTTACGGTTCGACTCCGATGTAACTACACTCGTGTCACCAAGTCGGGGGTGCGGTGGGGCCGAAATCGCTCAGCCGCAGTCGGCCGACTCCACTACGAGGAGCGTCGATGTCGGAGCCCGGGTACCGCGGTCCGCAGGTGTGCAAGATCGTGGGTATCACCTACCGCCAGCTCGACTACTGGGCGCGCACCGAGCTGGTCCGGCCGTCGGTCATGGACGCGAACGGCAGCGGCACCCAGCGTTTGTATTCGTATCGCGATCTCGTCGAACTGAAGGTCATCAAGCAGATGCTCGACGCCGGCATCTCATTGCAGTCGGCGCGCAAGGCGGTCGAGTCGCTGCGCGGGTTCGACGAAGGTCTCGCGTCGGTCCGCATCGTCATCCAAGGTCCGAACGTGGTGCTCGCCCAGAGCGACGAGCAGGTGATGGATCTCCTGCGCGGAGGTCAGGGCGTGTTGAGTGTCGTCCTCGACATCGAGCCGCTACAGCAGACGATCACCGAAGCGGTGCAACTCGCGTTCGATACCGACGGCAATCCGCGCGTGGCCGCGCGCTGAGGAAACTCGGGAGCGCATCATCGATAGCGAAGTGCTCCCGCACGAGCTCGTCCGATTCGCGCACAACTCGGAGCGGCAGTTCGCGAAGCTGCTCGACTTCTACGGCATCGCCTGGGAGTACGAGCCCCGAACCTTCACGCTCGAGCACGACCGAGACGGCCGGCCGGTGCAGGCGTTCTCGCCCGACTTCTACCTGCCTGCGTACGACCTCTACATCGAGATCACAACGATGAACCAGAAGCTGGTGACGAAGAAGAACCGCAAGGCGCGTCGGCTCGTCGAGCAGTATCCCGACGTGAGTATTCGGGTGCTGTATCAGCGCGACTACCTGCACCTGCTCGTGAAGTACGGACTCGAACAGCCTTCGCAGCTCGCCGACGTCGATGCCGCCGCGTCCGCCGACGCGCCGGGCGGGGGAGCGGCCGTTGCGCTCGACCTCGCAGCGCGCGCGCGATCCGTCGCAGCCGGCTCCGAGGCCGAGAGTGCATGAGCGACGATCAGTTGCGTCACAGCCCGCTCGACGCGCCGCATCGAGCCCGCGGCGCGCGCATGGTCCCGTTCGGCGGGTGGGACATGCCCCTGCAGTACGCCGGCGTGCTCGAAGAGCATCGGGCCTGCCGCGCGCGTGCCGTGGTGTTCGACGTGTCTCATCTGGGAACGGTCGAATGCCGCGGACCCGGCGCGTTCGCACTGCTGCAGTGGTTGCTCACCAACGACCTGCGCAAGATCGAGTGCGGGAGAGCGCAGTACACGCATCTCCTTGATCCGACCGACGCGCACGTCGTCGACGACATCATCGTGTGGTGGGTCGACGCCGACCGCTTCTTCGTGATGCCGAACGCGTCGAACACCGACGAGTTGCTCGCCGCGTTCGCCGACGGCCTGGCGCATACCGACGATGCGGTCGAGTTCGCCGACGTGACCGCGACGCGCGCCGTGCTGGCCGTGCAGGGTCCACAAGCGCGTGCGCTCCTCGGCCGGGTCGACCCCGGCGCGGCCGCGGTGGCGCGTTTCGCGGTCGAGCGCGTGGGCGAGCTCGTGGTCGCGGGCACCGGCTACACGGGTGAGGACGGGGTCGAGCTGCACGTCGCCGCGGCGGAGGCGCCCGGCCTGTGGGATGCGCTGTGCGAGGCGGGGATCGAACCCGCAGGGCTGGGGGCGCGCGACACGCTGCGCCTCGAGGCCGGTCTGCCGTTGCACGGCCACGAGCTCGGGCCCGGGATCACGCCGCTGCAAGCCGGGCTCGGCTGGGTGGTCGGATGGGACAAGGTCGACTTCCGAGGCCGCGCCGCCCTCGCGGCCGAACGCGAGCAGGGGATCGCGCGGCGACTGCGCGGTCTCTCGGTCGAGGGCCGTCGCCCGCCGCGGGAGGGGTCGCGGGTGTTGCGTGACGGCACGCCAATCGGCGTGGTCACCAGCGGAAACTTCTCGCCGGTGCTCGGGCACGGCATCGCGCTCGCGTTCGTACCGCCGAAGGTCGCGCCCGGCGACGCGGTGCAAGTCGACGTCCGGGGTCAGGCGCTCGATGCTCGCGTCGTGCCGCTGCCCTTCGTGAAACCCCGACGATGACCCGCCCACGCGAACCCGCGGGCAATGGTTACGGGTGGTCGGCGAGGAAGCGGACGAGGGCGGCGTTGTACTGGTCGGGGCGCTCGAAGTAGGGAGAGTGGCCGGCATCGGCGATCTCCACGACCGTGGCGTTGGCGAGGCGGGCGGCGCTCTCGGCCACGAGCGCTGCGGGGAACAGGGCGTCGTCGGTGCCAGTGATCACAAGGATCGGGATCCCGAGCGCGTCGAGCTCGGTGTGCTCCACCCGTGCGCCCGTCAGGACGCGTGCGACGGCAGCCATCGGCGGTGAATGGAAGGTGTTGAGTTGTTGGTAGAGGAACGCGCGGGCGGGGTCGCGCGCGACGAACGACGGTCCGAGCGCGCTGTGCACGCCCAGACGGCTCTGGTCGGCACCCACTGCGCCGGCCGCGAAGCTCGCGAAGTGTCCGGCGAGCGCGTCGGTCCACAACCCGCCGACCGTGTTCGAAAGCGTGAGCGATCGCAGGCGTTGTGGTCGCGCCAGTGCGAACGCCGTTGCCCACCAGCCGCCCATCGACTGTCCGACCAGGTGCATGCGGTCGATGCCGGTTGCATCCAGGATGGCATCGAGGTCGGCGACCGCGGCGTCCATGCCGAGTGCGCCGGTCGCGAAGGTCGAGAGGCCGAAGCCCCGGCTGTCCCAGGTGACGACGCGGTAGCCGGCGTCTGCCAACGCGGGCACCTGTTGGAACCATGCCGCGTGCGACCCGCCGGCGCCGTGCGTGAGCACGACCGCGGGCGCGTCGTCGGCGCCGATCACCTCGTAGTAGATCGTCTCGCCGCCCGACGCGACGGTTGCGGTGCGCCACGGATGCGTCATCGGGGTGCGAGCACCGTGTCGGCGAAGAGCACGGGACCCCACAAGGCCAGCGCGTGATCGTGGGTGAACGCGCGGAAGTCGTCGGTCGTGACGAGGCCGCGCTCGACGAGCTCGAAGGCTTCGGGCAGTACCCGCGTCGCGTCGGGGACATCCCAGTGTCCGAGATCCGAGGCGAACATCGCGTGCAGGCGGGTGCCGTGGTATTCCGGCGCGAACGCGAGCGCCCAGGTGGCATCGTCGGCCTCGCACCCGAAGAAACATTGTCGTGAGAAGACAGAGCGGATATCGGCGGGGGAGCGGAACCCGCTCGCTGCGAACTCGTCGAGCGCCGAGGGGTCTTCGTCGGGCTCGCTGAGCATGTGGAGCGCGGCGTCGAGGTCGCCGACGCGGGCGCGTACCTCCCGGTCGCCGTAACGCTCGATCAATCCCGCCAGCTGCGCGCGGTCGAGGCGCGCGGGGTCGTACCGGCCGATTACGTCACTGTGACGTTTTTCGAGGTGACCGACGAGATCGCTGCAGAGCGTCGCGGCCCACGTCACACCGCCTTCGAGGAACGCGAAGCGAAGCTCGGGGAAGCGGTGCATCACCCCGCCGAGCACGAGCGAACGGCACAACGCCTCACCGGCCGCGCCGAACGACCCGACGTGGTTCGCGACATAGCTGGAGGGCGACGTGCGGCTGCCCCAGCCCATACCGGTGGAGTGGAAGGTGGGCATCACGTCGAGCTCCACGAAACGGCGCCAGAGCGGGTCGTAGTCGTGTGCGCTGTCGAGCCCCAGCGCGTCGACCCACCGCGCGCCGCGGGGGAGGTGCTCGCCCGGAAGCGGGCGGTGCACCAAGCCGGTGCACATGACGGCGCGCAGCCCGAGGGTCTCGACCGCGTGACCGAGCACTTCGATGGCCTCGTCGGGTGCATACGTCGGCACGATCGCCACGGGCTCCAGGCGATCCCGAAAACCTGCGTAGGCCTGCGCGTAGTACGTGTTGAACGCGCGGGCCGCGGCGACGCGCAGGGGAGGGTCGTCGAGGCCCATCACGGTCAGCCCGTACGTCGGGTAGCAGACCGCGACATCGATGCCGAGCTCGTCCAGTCGATCGTGCAGCAGTGCCGGCAGCATGGCAGTGGCGCGGTCGAGGGTGTTCTCGGCGGGCAGGCCCCACCAGGGTACGCGGGACACCCCGAGTACGCGCTTGGTATCGGCGTCGAGCGTGCGCGTGACGCGCGCGCCGTTCTCGACGGCGTCCCACGCGTCGACGACGCCCGCACCGCCTTCGTCCCGGAGCAGGTCGCGGAACCAGGGCAGGTATTCGATGCCGTGACCGTCGGCGTCGATGACGGGGTGGCCGAGCCCCGCTCTGACCTCGGCGGCGGTCGTTGTCACGCGCTCAGCCCGCCGGGAGCTCGCTGCGACCGCCCGTTGCCCACCACGACGCGGTCAGGCGCAACCCGCCGACATTGCCGCGCGGCTGCATCTCCTCGAAGACCCGCTTGTAGCCGGTGCGTTGGATCCGCCACGCGCCGTCTTGTTTGACGTACTCGTCCTCATAGAACGAACAACCCCGGATCGTGAGCTCGAAGTCGGTCATCACCACGACGTCGTCGAGTGCCCACACGCCGCGCGCCGTCTCCGGGCCGGTGAGATCGATCTCGGGATGATGCATCTTGTGGCTCGAGTGGAAGGTCTCGGCGCCCATCGAACGCCGCAGGAAGTCGACGATCGCGTCACGGCCGTCGAACGAGTATCCGCCGCCGCTGTACGCCGCGTGCGCATCGGCTGTGAAGCATTCGGCGATCTCGTCCCAGAGCTTCTGGTCGAGGCAGCGGGCGTACTTGTACTTGAGCCGCTTGATCAGCTCGATCTCGACGAGGTCGTCAGGAGTGAGGCGGCCAGGAGTCATGCAAGCGAGGCTCGCCGCCCGGGTCCTGCTCGTGCAATTCCGTGCAAGTTGACATAACGGGCATTATCGGCGGCCCGGGGGAGCAGCTGCCGCCGCGATTTACTTCTGCGCCGCGAGCACGGCCGGCGAAGGGAGATTCACCGGCGCCGCGTCCCTGGTCCCGTACACCCACTTGTCGTAGCTGAGGTACAGGCGGTTGATGTTCCACACGACCATCCACGTGTTCCCGTTGCGTACGAGATGGCCGTTGTACGTGAACTGGCCGGTGCCGGCGGGAGCCGTCGCGATACGCCCGCCGTTGCTGTTCACCGCTCTCCACGGGCCGTACGGTGTCGCCGAGTACCAGGCGGTCACGTCGTCGCACCACCAAGTGTCGCACCGTTTCGCCGACAGTATGTAGCCGGCGCCGTAGCGCTCCACGTTCGGCGAAGATGCCGAGGTTCCGGCGTCGGCTTGATTGTCAGCAGTGCGGAACAGCATCGGGCGCATTGCTGCGGGGTTGGTGCTCCACCCCGTACCGGTGCTGTATTGCCACTGGCCGTCGAGCAGGTGCGCGCGGGTCGTTCGAGCGGCGTACCGCTGATTGTTCGCATTGTTGCCGTACAGATACACCCAGGTCGGATCGTCGTCGACCATCGACGTGCCCCAGCGAACGCCGCCGGCGGCCGGCATCGGTGCCGAGCCCAGGTAGGCCAGTGAATGCAGGTCGAGGTTGACGATGTCGTTCGACACCACCTGGAACGAGAGAAAGCCGCTCCCTCCGGTGAGCCGGGCCCGCATCACGCTGAGTCGCACGACGCCGGCGACCGGGTCGACGACGCCGTCCATCGGCCAGTACCACTCGCCGAGCGCCGGATTCGGCAGATAGTTCACGGCCGCAAACACGCCGCCGGTTCGGAACTCGAAGCATCCCCCATGCTCGATGGCGATGGTGTTTCGCAAGAACCGATAGCCCGGAAGGATCGTCGTCGCGTCGCTCGGACCGGCGTAGGTGTCGCCGAACAGCCAGAGGCGCCGACCGTCGCGAAGATCGACGGCAAAGGCACCGTCGGCGTCATCCCACAGTGGGCCCCGGGTGTCGAACATGGCTTGGTAGTCGGCGGGCGTGCTGAGGCTCGATCGGCATACGAGCTGTGCGAGGTACCAGGCTTTCGCGACGGTGATCTGCGTGCCGGCAGGCGCGTGACCGAAGGGAATCGTCGTGCCGTACTGGGTGACGAGCCGGTAGCCGACCGCCATCGGGTTCGTGGCAATTGCCGCCACCGGGTCGTAGGACAGCGTGGAGTAGCCGCCGAAGCTCGGCGCATCGCCGAACGCTCCCACCGCTCCGCTGGCCTCCGCGATCCAATAGCCACGACCGGTCGGCGTTGTGGCCATGCCGACCACGTCGCTGACATGGACGTTGGCTGACGGCAGGCTCCCGTAGTAGCGAGCGTCGCCGAAGTCGAAGACGCCGCCGTCCTTGGCGACGAGACGGTATCCGTGACCGTCCGGGCTGGACTCGATCCCGACGATCGGTTGCGACAGCCGAATGGAGCCCGTCGAGCCGTAGAACCGGGCGTCGCCGAACGAGAAGATGCCACCGTCGCGTGCGACGAGCCAATAGCCCTTGCCGCTCGGGGTGGGCGCCATCGCGAACACCGGTTGGTTCAGACGGACGGAACCCATGCTGCCGTAGAAGCGCGCCCCTCCGTAGCCGAAGATGCCGCCGTCACTCGCCACGAGCCAGTACCCGCCCGTCGCCGATGCCGCGCCGGACAGGACCGGACCGTTCAGGTGTAGCCCGGTCGCATCGCCCAGGCTCCGGGCCGTCCCGATGGTGCTCACTCCCCCATCGGCGAACGCGAGGTACATGCCATTTCCGTCACGGGTGGCGAAGGCGCCTTCGACGGCATGAGCCCAAGGGTTCTCCGCGGCGCCGGCGGCCGGCGGACGGAGCAAGGCCGACGGGACGTACGACGCGAGCGCGACCACGAAAAACAAGATCGCAAGAACTCCGCCCCGCCGCCCCACGTTGCCATCGTCGGGTCATTGCGCCCCGGTGCCATCGCCTAAATTGATGAGTCTCGGCCGAAATGCCAGGCACGCCTCCCAGGGGCGTTTCGACGTCACATCGCGCCCACGCAGCCCACAGACCGCGCACAGGTCGAGTGACGAGTGGCGCGGGATCCTCGGCCCTCCTGCAGAGCCGGCTACCGCGAGACGCAGTCGCGGGCGGTGTCGAGCACGTACTGCAGCACCCGGCGAACCTCTTTCGCGCGTCGGGCTTCGGGCTGGCGCAGATCGCGGTCGGCGTCGTCGAGTGCGTACCCGAGCACGAAGAGACGATCTCGGATCGATTCGAGCTCCTGGCGGGTGACGACGAGCTCGTGTTCACCGAGACCGAGCTCGAGCGCGCGACGACGCGCTTCGTAGTCGCGCTGGCGGCATGCTTGCTTGCAATAGAGCCGCGGTCGTCCCGAGCCGTTTGCGATCGCGATCCCCCGGCCGCACCATCGGCACACGGATTGGCGACACGCGGATTGGCGACACGCGGATTGGTGACACGCAGATTGCGTCACAGTGACGATATTAGGGAGTGCCATCCGCGGCGTCGTGGATGCTGCATCGGTAGTGTCCGCGGCATGCGCCGCCGTAGTGCCGTCGTCGCCGCACTGCTGGTCGTGACGGGCCTCGCGGCGTGCTCGAGCTCGAGCTCACATCCCAGCACCACGGCCGGCGCCGCGCGCGTGCTCCTCGTCGGCACCTACAAGGGCCGTGCGGGCGGCTACACCACCATCCAGGCCGCAGTCGACGCGGCCCGGCCCGGTGACTGGGTGCTGATCGCTCCGGGTGACTACCACGAGCGTTACGACCGCTCGGTGCCGGTGGGCAGAGCGGCGGCATCGGGAGTATGGGTCGCGACCCCGGGAGTGCACATCCGCGGGATGAATCGCAACGCCGTCGTCATCGACGGCACGGTGCCGGGCGCGGCCCGCTGTAGTAACCGCGCCGGCGATCAGGATCTCGGTCCCGCCGACGCCAAGGCGAAACCGGCCGGCCGCAACGGTCTCGAAGTGTGGAAGGCCGGCGGCGGCTCGATCGAGAACCTCACGGTGTGCAACTTCCTCACGGGATCACAGGGCGGTGGCAACCAGATCTGGTGGAACGGCGGCGACGGGACGGGCGCGGTCGCGCTGCACGCATACAACGGCAGCTACCTCTCGGCGACGAGCACGTACGCCGGTGCGAACGCCGACGGTTCGTACGGGATCTTCGTGAGCAACAGCGACGGCCCGGGTGTCATCGTGCACACATACGCGAGCAACATGTCGGACTCCGGCTACTACATCGGTGCGTGCCCCGATTGCAACGCAACCCTCGACGACGCGCATGCCCAGTACTCGGCGCTGGGTTACTCGGGAACGAACTCGGGTGGGCACCTGATCGTGCAGAACAGCGAGTTCGACCACAACAAGACCGGCTTCAGCACGAACAGTCAGAACAACAACGACGTGCCTTCGCCGCAAGACG
Organism: Acidimicrobiia bacterium; assembly: GCA_038323195.1. Lineage (GTDB taxonomy): Bacteria > Actinomycetota > Acidimicrobiia > IMCC26256 > PALSA-610 > PALSA-610. The sequence continues at coordinate 81,782 of JBBQGQ010000002.1, forward strand.
GCGTATGCCCGAACCATGTGATCGGACCGACGGGGACGCGCTCGTGCTGGATCTTCGAGCACAATTTCGTGCACGACAACAATGTCGCGAATGTTCCGGCGCACGGCAGCGCCGACCTCGGCCCACCCGGAACCGGGATCGTGATATCGGGCGGACGCAACGACACCGTCATCGACAACCGCTTCGAGAACAACGGCAGCTGGGCGGTCCTCGTCGTTCCCTTCCCCGACACCGACACGCCGCCGCCCATCGCCCATTGTCAGGGCGGCGATCCCAACGGTGTTCCGGGGCTCGGCATCAAGGCCTGCTACTTCGACACGTGGGGTAACGACATCGCACACAACACTTTCAAGAACAACGGCTTCTTCGCCAACCCGACGAACGGCGACCTCGCCGAGATCTCGGCCCGGCACGCGCCGGGGAATTGCTGGCACGAGAACGTCGATCCCGGTGGCATCACCACCGCGCCGGTGCGGCTTCAGCAGACCAACGGGACCTGTGGGATCGCGCACGCCGGAGCGCAGCTCGGCAGCGCATTGACGGCGCAGGTGATCTGCGCGACCGAGGTTTTCGGCCCGTGTGCGTCGAAGCCCGGAAGCGTCTACCCGCGTCGCACGAAGCTCGTGCTCCCCCCGCTCGCCCCGCAAGCGTCGATGCCGAACCCGTGCGCCGGTGTACCCGCCAACTCGTGGTGCACCTAGTTCGGGTCGGGGATCTCGATCGAGCTGCCGAGAAACCGGATGGAACCGGTCGACGCGAGGAGTCGCTCGACCGCGACGCCGGCGAGGATCGCCCACAGGGGAAACCACGCAACATGGAACCGGATGATCCAGAATTCGAGGTCGCGCGTGCCCCCGAAGGCCCAGGCGAGGTACGTCATCGTCGAGGCCACTGCCACCACCGTCGCGAGCAATGCGGTCCACCGCAGCGGATGCTTGTCGACGAAGAGCAGTACCAGGCCCACAGGTGCCGCGACCGCCCACGGGAAGGTCTTGAGGATGGGTTCGACGCGAAACAGGACAGAGCGATCTCCCGTGACGAACACGCCGATGCCCGCGTTGGCGACGCGGCCGAACTGATACGCGTGCCACGACGCGTCCAGTCCGTTGTGCACGTACTTGTAGGGCGTCGTGAACGGACTGCCGAACACGCGCGCTTGGGCCCACGCGACGATCGCCACCGCGACGCCGAGCTCAGCGAGCGTCGCGACGATGATCCGCCACGATTCTCTCCTTCGGATCCAAAGCGGAACTGCGACGATGGCCAGCACCCACACGACGTCGGTGTAGCGCGCCGCGAAGGCGAAGGCGGTCACCGTGCCGAACGCGACCGCGGCGCGCCAATCGAACCGGTCACCGGTGATCAGCACCAGGCCGGCGAGGACCGCGACCACGGTGAGCGACGTGCCGTAGGGGATGACGAAGTAGAGAGCGAACGGTCCGGTCAGCACCAGCACGTTCACCACGATCAGAGCCGTCGCCGCGTTCAAGAACCGTTCGGCCAGCACCAGCGCGAGCATCGCCGAGAGCGCGAACAACAGGCCGTCGGGCACGACGAAGGGATCGCCCTTGAACCCCAGCTCGTAGAACACCGAGCCGATCGCCGGATAGCCGAGTCCGTAGCTGAAGCTTGCGACTTCGTGGGCGCTGCTCGGATTCTTCGCGACCATGCGCACCGGATCCCAACCGATGCCCGGAAGTTCGCCGCGCCCGATTGCCCGGGCCATGCGTGCGTAGTGGAACTGGTCGTACCACGCGCCGTACCAGCCCCATCGGTGAACCTGGTATCGAGCGATCGGCGTCGCCGCGTCCTGAGGGCGAATGCCGTTCTCGGTAACCGTCGCGAGCTTCGGCGGATCGTCGAACACGCCGCCGAGCTGTGGACGGTTCGGCTGCACGGCCCACGCGTACGAATAGAACGCAAGGGCGACGAGCCCGGTCGCGACCACCCGCCGGCGCCGGGTACCGAGCAGCCCGTCGCGCCCGTCGCCATGCACGGTCCCCGCCGTTATCTCATCACGCCCTTGCCGGTCACGAGCGGCACGTCGAGTACCGACAACAGTCCCGGAAGGGCAGTACAGACGGCGGGGATGGCATTCACGATGCGGCCCGCGGTACCGATGACGCCGGGATCGCCCTGGCCGGGTCGCGCGGTCATCTGCACGTCGCATTGGTAGCTCGGCGTGCCGGTGACGACGACGCGATAGCCACCCGCGCCGACCGGCTGCGGCCAGTCGGGACACAACGCGTCGTCGAGGCGCGTCACGTGCTCGACCACGATGCGCGGCCGTCCGCCGACGATCCCCTGGACCTCGAAGCGCAAGGCCGCGGTCGTGCCCTCCTCGATCACGCCGAATCCCAGGTCGATCTTCTCGGGCGCCGGCCGGCGTTCGTGGACCTCGCGCAACTCCTCGACCTCGACGCCGAGGCCCGCCGCCAGCACCTTGACCACGCCGCCCCACGCGAACGACAACACGCCGGGAATCAACAGCAGCGGCTTGGCATCGAGCGCCTGGCCGAAGCCCATCGTCTCGAACAACACCGTCGGTTGCTCGTAGTGCTTGTAGTTGACGATCTCCATGACTCGGAGCAGCTCGACGTCTTCGCAGGTTCCCGTGAGCAACAACGGCAGCGCATCGTTCGCCCAACCCGGATCGATCCCCGAGGTGAACCACGAAACGCCACCTTCGGCGCACGCGTCCTCGAGGGGCTTGCGCATCGAAGGCTCCAGATGGGCGGGCCAGACCGCGGCCACGACCGAGCTCGACACCACGTTCTTGCCCGACTGCAACAGCTTGGCCATGTCGGTGATCGCGTCCGTCGGGCGCAGATCGGCGGTCGCCGTGTACGAGACGCAGTCGGCATCGAGCGCCAACAGCGCGTCGGCGTCATTCGTCGCGAGCACGCCCGTGTGCGGCAGGCCGCACAGCTCCCCCGCATCGCGCCCGGCTTTGTCGGCGGAGTGCACCCATACCCCCACGAGCTCGAGCTCGGGATGCCGAATGATGCAACGCAGCGCCGCCGTACCGACGTTGCCCGTGCTCCACTGGATGACGCGATACGTCATGACAACCGTCCGGCCGCAACGGCTGCGGCGATGGTCTCGTCGAGGCGGCGCTCGATGATGTCGAGGCCGCGGTCCCAGAAGCCGGGATCGGCGAGGTCGACGTCGACGAGCTTGCCGAGCTCCTCCGGTGACATCGACCCCCCGGCCCGCAGGAGATCCAGGTATTGCGGCACGAAGTCGGCGCCGCGCGCTTCGTACTGGGCGTAGACCGACAGCGCGAGCAGTTGTCCGTACGCGTACGCGTAGACGTAGCCCGGAGTGGCGATGAAGTGCGGGATGTAGGACCACCAGGTTCGGTAGCCCTCGGTGATCTCGACCGCGTCACCGAGCATCGGTGCCTGCGAGGCCGCCCACAGCTCGCCGAAGCGATCGACCGACAACTCCCCCGCCTCCCGGCGCTCGGTGTGCATCGCGTCCTCGAACCGGTTCATCGCGATCTGGCGGAACACAGTGGCGATCTGGTCCTCGAGATTCGACGCAAGCAACGCGAGCCGCTCCTGCGGGTCGGTCACCTCTTCGAGCAAGCGACCGAAGGTCACCGTCTCGCCGAACACCGATGCGGTCTCGGCGAGCGTGAGCGGCGTTCCCTGGTGGAAGACGCCCTGGTCGCGCGCGAGGTACGCGTGCAATCCGTGACCGAGCTCGTGTGCGAGCGTGAGGACATCGCGCCGCCGTGACGTCCAGTTCAACAGCACGTACGGATGGTGCGACGGCACCGTGTACGCGCAGAACGCTCCCGGACGCTTGCCGGGGCGGGCCGGCGCGTCGATCCACGCGCCGTCGAAGAAGCGGTGCGCGGTGTCGGCGAGCTCGCCGGAGAACGAGCCGTACGCGTCGAGCACCAGATCCTTCGCGTCGTGCCAGCCGACCTGCGCCTCGACGTCGGCGACCGACGCCATGCGGTCGTAGTCGGCCAGACGATCGAGCCCGAGCAGGCGTGCCTTCAGCGCGTACCACCGCTGCGGGATGCCGTAGCGCTGCTGCACCGCATCGACGAGTGCCTGAACCGATGCGTCGCCCGCTTCGTTCGCGAGGTTACGACTCGAGATCCAGTTGTCGTAGTGCCGCAGCCGGTCGTCGACCGCTTTGTCGGAGAGCAACGTGTTCAGCACGAACGACCGCGTGCGCAGGCCGGGTTCGAGGCCGGCGGTGATCGCTTCCGCGGCCGCGTGGCGGGCCTCACGGTCGGGCGCGTGCAGCCGGGCGAGCGCGGCCTCGAGTGTGGTCGCGGTGCCGTCGAGCTCGACGCTGATGCTCGACACCTGTTCCTCGAACAGCCGCTCGAATGCGCTGCGACCCGTTATCGCCTTCTCGCTGAGGATGACCTCTTCGGGCTCGGTGAGGAGGTGCGGACGGTAGCGTCGCTCGGAGCGCAGGTAGTGGCGAGCCACCGACAGTCGTTCGTCGGCGAGCAGGCGCTCGACCTGCTCGTCGGGGAGCTCCGCCCACTCGAGCTCGAAGAACAAGAGCTTGGTGTTGATGACCGTCGCGCGCTCTTCGACCCGCTGCATCCGCGCGCCGCGCGCGGGATCGGTGGTGTCGGTCGCGAAATCGAGCCCGGCGTAGCTTCCGGCGCGTCCGACGAGATCGAGCACCTCGGCCAGCCCGTTCATGAACTCGGCCAGGCCGTCGGCGTCGAGCTCGGCGACGTGCCCACGCGTGCGGGCGAGGGCCTCGGTGCGCGCATCGGCTGCATCGAGCAACTCGGTAAGCCCCCGATCGGACGGCTCGGGCAGCAGCGGCCCGAGATCCCAGACGACATCGGCAGCGGTCAGGTCGGCGTCGGTCGCGGTCATGGGCCGACACTACCCAGCCGTCTGCGCGCTCACAGCCTGTGGTGCATGACCAGTGCGCGCGCGGTAAATCCGGAGCGTTCGAAGAAGTTCTTCGCGTCGCGGGCCCCGGGGAGCGCGTAGGCATCGATCCCGACGCAGTGAGCCGCCGAGCAGAACGCGACGATCAGATCGGCGATCGATTCGCCCACCCCTACGCTTCGTGCCTCCCGTTCGACGAACAGATCGCCGATCACTCCGAGTCGGGCGCCGTCACGCAGCGTCTCGATCTCCACTGTGCCGAACCCGACGATCGTGCCGTCGATCGTGCCCACGACGATCGCGGCGTCGTCGCGACCGAGCAGTAAGGCGAGGGTGTCGTCGAGGGGCTCGGGCCGGGCTTCGCGCGTCGACCAGAGCGCTCCCCCGCGCTGGCCGCTCATCTCGGCGCGCAGCGCCCGCGCCAACTCGACGAGCACGGGGAGGTCGGACGGCTCGGCCGCTCGAGCGGGCTCCACTGGGTCGGCTACCCGGCGAGCTGTTCGATCTTGCCGAGTATCGTTCGTCGCTGCCGGTGTGACGCCTCGTACGCGTGGACCGCGTCCAGCTCGTCTCGCGAAAGGCCCATGAGTCGCTCGACGACCTGCGACGCCGACAGGGCGTCGTAGCCCGGGATGGGGAGCCCGGCGCTGCTCGCGAGATCGTCGGTCGCGAAATCGTTGCTCGCGGGACCGCCGTTCGATGCGAAGTCGCCGGCCGCCCGAGGAGGCGATGTGGCCGCAGACCAGCCGGTCGAACCGGTAGAACCGGCAGAACCGGTCGGCTCGGTCGTGGGTGGCGCAGGAGAAGGCTCGGCCGCGCGCGGCGGCGGGACGGCATCGGAGGTCGTAGCGCCGAAGAGTCCCTCGGCTCGGTGATACGCGTCGGCCACGGTGCGTTCGACGCGCTGGCGCACCATCGGCGGGCCGAACGCCAACGCGACCTGTCCGAGACTGCGCGCGGTCGTGACCCGTTGCTGCACGTCGTCTTGGCGGCGGTCGATCTCGGCGCGCCCACGGGCGACGAACATGTCGACGAACTGTGGCGCGGTCTCCTTCAAGAAGAGGCCGATGCCGATGGGCGCGTACAACAGCAGCTCCAGCGTGCGCTCGATCCGATCGGGATGCTCGGTCATGGCGGTGCGGTCGATTCTCGCTCGTCGGCCATCGTGGCGATCTCGGTCCCGCTGATCTTCGACTCGATCGACGCGGGCTCGAGCTCGGGGCCCGAGTCTAGGGAGGTCTTCCGGCGCGCGCGAGCGGCGAGTGCAGATGCGACGGCGATCGCGATCCCAACCGCGACGATGCTCGACTGCACCACCCACTCGCCGTAGCGCACGTACGGCGTTTCGCCGCTGGTGGCCTCGACGGCGGTCTGGACGACGGTCCGGTCGAACAGGTGCGTGCGATCGTGCACGACGCCATCGGCGTCGATCACCGCGGTGATGCCCGAGATCGCAGCCTGCACGACCGGCCGGCCGGTCTCGGCGGCGCGCATCTGGCCGATCGCGAGGTGCTGAGCGGAGTTGGCGGACCGGCGGTAGGAGCGGTTGTTCGTCGAGACGACGATCACCTGCGCCCCGTCGCGCACCAACGGCCGCACCTGGTACCCGAAGGCGGATTCGAAGCAGATCAGTGTGCCGATCCGCACACCCGCGAGGTCGAACAGTCCCGGCGCACGACCCGGTTGGAAATCACGCGGGACCCGGTTGAGCTCGCTGACGACGTGCTGCAGCGCGTCGCGGAACGGCACCGACTCGCCGAACGGGACCAGGTGACGCTTGCTGTACGTCCCCTGAACTCGGCCCGCGGGATCGAAGAGGACGTCGAGGTTCGACAGCTTGTGCCCGTCGGGCGGCGCATCGACGCTGGCATTCGCGAGCACCCACGCGTGATGCCTGCGCGCCACCGCCGCCAGGTTCGAGTGGACGTACGAGTCGGTTCTCGGATCCGCGTCCATGCTCGACTCGGGGAACACGATGAGGTCGACGGGGTCGGTGATCCGGCGAGCAAGCGCGAAATGACTGGCGGGCAGGTAGCGCGCGTTCAACTCGGCCTCAGTGAGCTCTCGGTCCTTGTCGTTGCCCTGGATGAGCGCGACGTGCAGCGGGCCGACGACGTGAGGCTCCGTCCGAGTGACGGTCGCGACGACCACGACCGCCGCGATGACGGCGATCCCGACCTGGCTTCGGACGTACGCGCCGAGGGCGCGTCGCTGACCGAGCAGATCGGCGAGCAGCGCGCTGAGCGCGACGGCGAGGAAGGTCAAGAGCGAGACGCCGCCCACGCTCGCCACGGCCCGGGCGGGCGCGAGGTCGTGGAAGGCGTAGCCGACCTCACCCCACGAGAAGCCGCCGAACGGCCAACGGGCGACCAGCGCGTCGGCGCATACCCAGACCGCCGCGGTCAGCCATGGGCTCGCGATCCGGCGCTGTGCGAGCCACGCGACGAGGGCGCCTGCGGCCGCCCAGTACGACGCCACGGCGAAGCTGAACGGCACGATCGCGACCGCGCCGAAGTACCAGATCCACGCGCAGAGCGCGCCGTAGTAGACGACCCCTGCGACGAAGGCGAGGCCGGCTGCGGCGCGAGGAGATCGTCCGCGCCACGCGATGAAGAGCGGCACGAGTGCTACGCACGCGAGTGGTCCCAGGTCGATCGGCGGGCGGCTGACGGCAAGGAGCGCGCCGGACGTCGCGGCCGCGACGATGCGCGCGACCGTCGCGGGCCGCGGCCGCTTCACGCGCAGTCGCGGCAGATCATGCGCTTCTCGTCGGCGAGCTGATGACGAGGCAGGACCAGGAAGCAGCTCTTGCACAGGAACTCGTTCTCGCGGCGCGGCACGATCTTGGTACCGGCCTCGCCACGATCGTCGGGTTCGTCCTCTTCGTCCTCTTCCTCCTCGAGGCCCGCGGCGACCGTGCGCTCGCGCAGGACGACGTCGAGGGCTTCCTCGACGTCGTCGGGGTGGAGCTCTTCGTCGAGATCGACGACGTCGTCCTCCTCTTCTTCCTCGACGGGTTCGGGCGGCGCCACCAGAACACCGGGAACCGCGACCACGTCGATGACCTCCTCGTCGATCACGTCAACGAGGTCGTCGTCGAGGACATCGTCCTCTTCGACGAAGTCCTCTTCGAGCACGTCCTCGTCGATGTCTTCCTCGTCGAGCGCGGGCTCGTCCTCGAAGTCGTCGTCACTCATTTACGGTGCCTTCTCGCGGGGGGAGCGAACGGTGAACGGGCATGTAACCGTCGCGTGACGACAATCCTTCCCGCGACGCCGCCGCCTTTGGGGGCGCGGAGTATAACGCCGCGCGGAATGGGTCCGGTGATCGCCCGAGCGTCCCTCGTGGAGGCGGCCAAAGGGGTCGGGCGAACCGGTCGGGAGACCCGTTGGGGCCGCTGGGTGGCCCGGCCTGCGCGCGGCAGACGGGTTATCGCAGCGTTCTCTAACGATGACTCCCGGACGACCGCCCAACCCCTTGGCAACGCCTCGCCCCCTGAGCAGCACCACCGGCACGTCCGGCTTCGCGCGGCCTGGGTCGTCGACTCCGAGACCAAGGGCGTCGAGTAGTCAGCCTCAATGCCGAGCCGATGTCAAGCGGCTGCGAAACGCGTTGACCTGCAACGACGCGCGTCGGTGCTGGTCAAGGATTCAACGAAATAATTCCCGCACTTCAGCTCGGCAACGCTCGACGCAACTCGGCCGCGCGCTCTGCGTCCAGACGCTCGAGATCGTACGTTCCGTGGTCGACGAATCGCATCGCGGCCGCAATCGCGCGATGGCCGGCACGTTCTGCGATCTGACGATGCATCTCCTGCGCGACGCGGCGATACGTCGGGTGACCTTGCGGCGAGCTTCGGAGCTCGCAGAGATGCATCGCCTCTCGCGCGTTCATGTGCATGACGTAGCGCATCCGGTAGCCGAGCGAGACCGCGTACGCGGCCTGTTCGGGGAACGGCTCGACGAGTGCGGCATACAGCTCCGCGGATCGTTCCATCGCCTCGTCGTAGCGCCGCGCCATGCCGGCGTCCCGCAGCGGTTCGGGCATCTCGTAGCCGTGATGTGGCGTGAGCTGCTGCCACTCGATGGTCAGCATCCGATGGCGTTGCAGGTCACGGAACGCGCCGTAGTCGCCGAGTACGTCGAACCGGTACGCCGTTCGTTCGAACGCCCGGCCGGGCTTGTGTCGCCGATTCGTGCGTTCGCCGACGTAGGCGTGCACGAGCGCGACGCGATCCTCGGCCGGCAGCGCGCGTACCCGCTCGAGCAGCTGCGCCTCGGGAAGGCGGGTGTGTGGATAGCAGATCGCGGCGAGAACCTTGTCTTCTCCGTCGGGATCCCAGTCGACGAGGTTGACCTCGTTGGTCGGCTCCGGCCGCTCGTCGCCGAACAGGCGCTGGACGAGCGCGTGCGTGTCGTCGCGCGTCGCGGCCAGGTACGACGACCAGGCGCCGCCGCGCTCGGGACGGTCGACTCGCACGAGGAACGACGGGATGACCTTGCGGAGCTCGTCGAGCATCAGCTGGCCGTACATTCTCGCCTCGGGGAGCGGGTGGGCGCGCATACGCAGGAGCAGCGCCTCGAAGGCCTGGCCGGTGCCGTAGATGCCGACGTTCGAGAGCGTGGCGGCGGGCAGCAGGCCGCGGAGCGTGTCGCACGCTTTGGCCTTGACCGTCTGCTTGTAGACGAAGTCGGAGTCGGTCGGCTGCTTCGGGTACCGCTCGCGGGCCCAGTCCATCATCGAGGGCAAAGCCGCGCTGTACGTGTCGAAGAGTGCGTCGAGGTCGGCGACGTAGCGGGTCCCCATCGGCGAGGCGCACACCTGGGACGGGCGCAGGTATCGGTAGCGCCCCTGCAGCCGCGAGTCGTACGGGATGTAGCGGGTCGACTGCTCGAGGTATGCCATCAACCGGCCCCACTCGAGGATCTTGGTGAGCAGGTTCGACGCCTGTTCGCAGGCGAGGTGTACCCCGCCCAGCTGCGCCACCGAGTCGTCGCCGTATTCGAGGAAGACCCGCTCGTAGAGGTCCTCGGCACGCTTCAGGCCGACGGTCGCGTCGACGGTGAGGTCACCCGTGAGATCCAGGTCGCCGACGAACTCGTCCAAGAACAGCCGGCGAAGACTCTTGTCGGAGCGCGAGTAACGCGCGAAAAGTGCGCCCTTGACGACCTCGGGCAGGTTCGTCAGCGCGAAGACCGGTCCGTCGAGGTTCGTGAAATACGGCCGCAGACGATCCGCTTCGCCTTCCGTGAACGTCTCCGGCGAGTAGAGCATGGGACTGGCGATGGTAGCGACGCTTCGGTCGACCAGCGCGCATGTCGCCCGCTTCGCGTTCGCACCCCACCGGCGCGAGGAATTCCGAGTTCTCGCAGGTCAGAGGAGGAGGCGGTAGCCGCTCGGGACGACGGTGATCTCCACGAGATCGGCGCCGGCGACGGAGCGGCCGTCGATCTCGATCGGGACCCGCCGGTCGACGCTGATCCGGATGCTCGTCCCACTGCGCTGCGTGATCTTGGGGTGGGGGACGTGGGTGCCGGTAGCCAGACGCTCCCGGAGCCGGCGCCGGTCGCGTCCGGGAACGGCGTAGACCTGCACCTCGGCCCGGCCGTCGCCCGGGTGGCCGCGCGGGACGAGGTCGAGGCCGCGGCGGAACTGCCCGGTCGAGATCACGACGGTCGTGCACGGTCCGTGGAACACCGACCTGCTGTCGACCCGCACGTTCGCGCCGAATCGCCGGGCGAATCGCCCGAGCCCGTCCGGCGGCGTGCCGATCACGACCATATTGACGGCGATCGGCATGTTCACGGCGACGGGGCCGTCTTCGATACGCAGGACGTCGAGCGGTACCTCGATGCCCTGCGCGACCGATTGGCCGCCGGCGAGGCCGATCGCACGGGCGAGGTCGGACGAGGGTTCCGGCCGGAACCGGACGAGGATGCCGGGCCGAGCCGACACCGCGGCGGCCAGGTCGGCGTCGCCCCCGCAAACCTCCAGGTCGGCCGCGGCCGACGTGGGGCGGCCCCACGGCTCGCCCGGTTTGATCATGCGGCCGGCGCCTTCACGATGCTCGACGCCGCGATGACGCCCCGCAGGCACGCGTCGGCGGCCGCGCGGGCCGTCGCCGCGGTGCGTGGGACGGGAGCCACGTCGGCGATCTGACGGAGCAGGTCGATCGTCTGTTTGACATTGCGGACGAAGTCGCCGCCCGTCATCTCCTCGTCCTCGAGCACGTCGGCGAGGTCCTCGCCCTTCGCCCAGGCGTAGATCGCGGCCGTGAAACCCGGATCGGGCCGGCGGGTCTCCGGCAGGCGGGCGTCGCGCTCGGCGAGGTGCAGGTCGCGCCAGACGGCGTCGAGCGCCCGGCTGCGGCGCGCGACCTCCTGGTTCGGCCAACGCCGCGGCGGCATCGGCTCGTTGCTCTCCGGGCCCCGGCGTTGGAAGGTGAAGCAGGACACGACGGCCGCCGTCGTCGCGGGATCGATGTCGTCGAGTCGGCCTTCACGCAATGCCTCGGCAATCACGAGCTCACCCTCGCTGTTGAGTCGAGTCAGCAGTCGACCCGCCTCGGTCAGGGTCCAGTCGTCGACGTAGCCCCAGGTCGTCAGCACGCCCAGCACGCGGTCGAACTGGCGGGCGAGGCTGTCGCTGCGCGACGACACCCGTCGCTCCAGACGGGCGATGTCGCGGGCGATCCGGTCGGCTTGCCAGGCCGCACGCAATGTCACGTCGGATCCCGGAGCGTTGTGCAACGCGTGGCCGGCAACCGCGGCCTGGAGCTCCGCGACGTCGCCGTCGGTGTCGACCGGGAGCTCGACGTCGCGGATTTTCAGGCGGCGCAGGGCGTCGACGGCCGCGCGTTGGAACGACTGGCTCCGCGGCGCGAACGGCCGGGGAAGATCGATCGTCGCGACCTTGCGCAGCTTCCCGCGGAAGTCGTGCGGCGAGAGCCGCACGAGCGATTTCCCCTGGGTCAGGGCCAGGATCCGCTGCGGTCCGCTCCCCCGTTCCTGCTTCAACACGACCACCTTGCCGCCGCGCTTGGGCACGATCAGCACGTCTCCGGGCCGCAGGTTCTCGAACCGGCCGTCGGATCGGTCGTGCGCGGTCCGCCGGGCGGCGTCGAGCCGGGCGAGGAGCCGGCGGTACTCGTCGACGTCGCCGGCGGGGTGGACCGCCGCCGCCTCGGCCTCCGCGAGCTGGGCGCGGCGCAGTTCGAGGTCACGCTCCACGGCCACGACGTCGCGGTCGGCGTGGAACTGCGCGAACGACAGGTTCAGCAGGTGGCGGGCCTGTTGCGGCGGATAGCGCTGCACGAGGTTGGCCGCCATGTTGTAGGTCGGGTGGAACGAGGACGTCAGCGCGTAGGTGCGGCGCGAAGCAAGTCCCGCGACCTGCTCGAACGGCACGAACGGATCCCACAAGACGACGGCGTATCCAACCTCGTCGATCCCGCGTCGTCCCGCTCGCCCTGCGAGCTGGGTGTATTCGCCCGGCGTCAGGAACTCGTGGTGCTCGCCCGTGAACTTCGAGAGCTTCTCGATGACCACCGACCGCGCCGGCATGTTGATGCCGAGCGCGAGCGTCTCCGTCGCGAACACGACCTTCAGCAGGCCCGACGAGAACCCTTCCTCGACCGCCTCCTTCATCGGCGGCACGAGCCCGGCGTGATGCGCTGCGACCCCGGCCTCGATCCCGGCGAGCCATGTGTCGTAGCCGAGCACGTCGAGGTCGTCGTCCGACAGCGACTCGACGTGGCGCTCCGCGATGGCGCGCAGCGCGCGCCGCTCGTCCGCGTCGGTGAGGCGTATCCCCGCCGCGAGACACTGCTCGACCGCCTGGTCGCACCCGGCGCGCGAGAACACGAAGACGATCACGGGAAGCATCCGCTCTTCGGCGAGCCGGTCGACGACCTCCGTTCGCCACGGCTTGTACAGCCGCCGCCGGCGTTGGCCGCGATCGGGAACGTTGCGTCCGTCGAGGCGCGTCACCACCGGGTTGGGGCGGGACTCGCCGTCGTGGTCGACGAACGTGGGCAGGAGGTGCAGCTTCGGTGCGCCGCGATCGCCGACGAGGTAGAGGTGCACGAGGTCGACGGGTCGTCGTTCCTCGATCACCGTCTCGGTCGCACCGCGGACGGTCTGCATCCAGGCTGCAACCTCCTCCGCGTTCGACACCGTCGCGGAGAGCGCGACGATGTCGATCTCGGAGGGGAGGTGGATGATCACCTCCTCCCACACCGCGCCGCGCGACCGGTCCTGGAGGTAGTGCACCTCGTCGAGAACCACGTACCGGAGCTCGTGCAGCGCGTTGGAGCCGGCGTAGATCATGTTGCGCAAGACTTCGGTCGTCATCACGACCACCGGCGCATCTCCGTTGATCGCGTTGTCGCCCGTGAGGAGCCCGACGCGGTTGGCGCCGTACGCGCGCACGAAGTCGCCGTACTTCTGGTTCGACAGCGCCTTGAGCGGCGTCGTATAGAAGGCTTTGCCGCCTTGGGCGAGGGCGCGAGCGATCGCGTACTCGGCGACCAGCGTCTTGCCCGATCCGGTTGGGGCCGCGACGAGTACCGACCGCCGGGCGTCGAGCGCGTCGAGCGCGCGCGACTGGAACTGGTCCAGCGGAAACGGCCGCTCCGCCGTGAACGCCGCCCGAATCTCGGCGTCCGTCACCGGCCCTTGGTGGTCGGGGTCGTCGAGCTGCTCGCGATCGGCGGCTTCGTCGCCGGTGAGACGGTCGTCGGGGGTGATGTCACGGTAGTGCCCGTCCTTGCCGTCGTGGTCGGTCCGGTGGAGGTGGCCGACGTGGTCGAGGGTACCGAGGCCGGGTTCGTCACGGGCGGGTTGGTGAGCTTGGGCGCCTTCGGCCAGTGCCGGACCACTCCGTCGGGCCAGAAGATCCCACCGACGACTGCGACGACGATCACGGCCGCGGATCCGACGACGATCGTGCCCCGCTCGCCGAGCCGCTTCAGGCGCCGCCGGCCCCGCCGGACCCACAGGACCAGCCCACCGAGCACGGCCGCCGTCAGGACGACCAGCACCGTCATCCGCGGTTGGCGGTTGAACAGCCCTCCGCTGCCCGCGACGCCGCTCGCCCCCGGTCGCATGAGCCAGATCAGCAGCACCGTGCCCCCGACGATCGCGACGCCGACGGCGACGGCCGTGGCGATCTCCGAGCGCGGCCGCGCCGGGAGGAACTGTTGACGAGGCCGGGAAGGGCTCATGGTTGCGTCACCGTTTCATCACCCGGCCGATCACAATCGCGATCTCGTAGAAGAGGTACATGGGGACAGCCATGAAGAATAGGGAGAAGGGGTCCTGGCTCGGGGTGATCACCGCCGCGAAGGTGACGATTCCGACGATCATCCAGCGGCGGATGTTGCGGAGCTGGCGGGTGTTCACGACCCGCACCAGCATCAAGAACACGAGGAGCACCGGGAACTCGAACGCCACCCCGAACGCGGCGATCATCAGAGTCACGAGCGTCAGGTACTTGTCGGCGGTGATGAACGGCTGGATGTCGCCCCCACCGACGCCGAGCAAGAACTGGAGCGCCTTTTCCACGGTGAACCACGCCACGACCGCGCCGAGCGCGAACAGCAACACGATCGCGATCAGGAAGACGACGCCGTAGCGCCGCTCCTGTTTGTGGAGTCCCGGAGTCACGAAGCGCCAGATCTGCCAGAACACGAACGGCACCGAGAGCGCGATCCCGCCGTAGGTCGACACCTTCAGGCGCACCAGGAACGGCTCGAGGGGGCCGGTCGCGATCAGCTTGCACCCGGTCGTCGCGGTTCCGCCGCAGCCCTTCTTGCCGCGGGTGACGTGCTCGTACGGCGCGGAAAGGAAGTGCAGCAGATGGTCGTAGAGGAAGAAGACCACGACGGTGCACACCACGAGGACGAGTGCGCTCACGATCACCCGGCGTCGAAGCTCGGTGAGATGCTCGACGAGGGTCATCCGTCCTTCGTCGGTGCGTGGTTCGCTCATCGATCAGCCCCCCGGTGTGCCGATCAGCTGAACGATCGAGGTCCGGCGAAACCGTCGTCCGCGATGTCCCCACCGGCATTCCCGGCCGGCGTATCGGTCGCGGAGGGTCCGGGCGGCAGCGCGGCGTGGTCGGTCTCTTCGATGGAAACGTGCTCGTCGACTGCGCCCGAGCCCGGCGTGAGATCGGGATGCAGCACTTGATCCAACTCGCCGCGCACCGTGTCCTGCATGCGACGCAGCTCGCGCATGGCGGCGCCGACTTGGCGGGCGATGTCGGGGAGACGCTGCGGCCCGAAGACGATCAGCGCGACCACGAGGATGAGGATGATCTTTTCGGGTCCGAGGCTCATGGCGAAGAGGTGCCGACGAGCCGATCCTACCGCCGCACGCCCTTTTTGCCGCGCGCCCGACCGACCGCGCGATCAGTCGATCAGTCGCCCGGGAGGCGTCGGCGTGTCGTTGCCGTGTCGTCGCGCAGTCGCCGCAAGGCCGTGGTCAGCGCGACCCGATGTTCGCGCCCGAATCGGTCGATGACCGCAACGGTGGGCGAGATCTCGCGACGCACCCGGCTCGCCAGGACCGTCAGGACGACGACGCCCGCGACGGCGAGCGCGAAGGGCAGGAGCCACAGCATGCGCCGACCCTACCGGTTGAGCGAGCGGCGCACCTGCGTAGCCAGCTCTTCGAACCACGCATTCCCGGCCAAGAGCAGATGGAAGTCGAGGAGATCGTCGGGTGTGAGCGGCGGCCCGATGCGCGACTCGGTCAGCTCGGCCGGCAGCCGCCAGACCTGCATCCGCACGCCGCTCGAGACCAACAGGTCGACGATGCGCCGGCTGGCTTCCTTCGCGACCGCCTGCCGGCAGTCGGGGCAGCGGAAGCAGTAGGAGCCGCGCTCGTCGTCGGTGCACACGCGGACCGTCAGATCGTCTGCGGTCAGCTGTACGTCCCCACAACTCGGGCAGTTGGCCCGGATCGTCGTCACCGCTTCCCCCATCCCTGGTTCCCTCCGGAGTCCCGTACGTCCGCGTCGGTGGCTGCTACACACCCTTCGGCAGGGCTCCGGGGCCGCTTGAGGTTCGTCGAAGTCGGCCCGGGCCACACCTGGGCCGGGTGTACGACGCCGTGGCACGATGAGTGGTCGTGGCCGTCATCACCTTCGCCCACCGTGGCGCGCGGCTTGTCGAGCCCGAGAACACGATTCCGGCATTTCGCGTCGCGCTCGAGCAGGGCGCGGCCGGAATCGAGACCGACGTGTGGCTCTCGGCGGACGAGGAGGTCGTATGTGCCCACGATCCGGTCGTGGGTCGGGGCCTACGGCGCCGGAAGATCTCGTCCGCGACCGCGGTCGAGCTCTCGGGTCACGGGATACCCCGGATGGCCGACGTCTACGAAGAGCTCGGCTCCGACTACGAGTGCTCCGTAGACGTCAAGACCGCGGACGCGGCGGGCGGCCTGATCGAGGTTGCCCGTGCGCACGGCGCGCTCGATCGGCTCTGGATCTGCTCACCCGACGTCGCCCTCCTGCGAACGCTCCGCGAGGACGAGCCGCGGGTGAAGCTCGTGCACTCGGAGCGGCGGACCGCGATCAGCACACCGCTCGAACGCCACGCGTTCGAGCTGGCGGCGGCCGGGATCGACGCCATGAACCTCCACCACACCGAATGGAGCGCCGGTCTCGTCTCACTGTTCCACCGCTTCGAGGTACGAGCGTTCGCGTGGGATACCCAGGAGGTGCGCCACCTCCGAGCGGTGCTCGCAATGGGGATCGACGCGGTCTACTGCGACCGTCCGGAGCGCATGGTCGCGGCGGTGAGCGAATGGGTCGCCGAGTAGCCGGGGGTGCCGTCGGGTCAAGCCCCGGTCAGAGCAGGCCGAGGCGGTTCAGCGGCCATATACGTACGAAGACGCGGCCGACGATGTCGCTCTTCGGGATCGCGCCGAAGTAGCGCGAATCGCGCGAGTTGGGACGGTTGTCGCCCATCACCCAGTAACGGTTCGCAGGCAGCGGGCCCGTCGGGAAGCACTGCGTGGGGAACGACACGCAGTTGCTGACCGTGCCGGCCGGCAGATACGACTCCTTCAGCACCTTGCCGTTGATGAGGATCTGGTTGTCCTTCTCGCTGACGGTTTCCCCGGGCAGGCCGATGATCCGTTTCACGAGATCCTTGATCGTGGGATCGATCGGTTTGCCGTCGGGACCCTTGGGCGTCTTGAACACGACGATGTCGCCGCGATGGACCGCGTGCAGGTGGTACGAGAGCTTGTTGACGATCACCCGGTCGTTGGTCTTGAGCGTCGGCACCATCGAGTCGGACGGGATGTAGAACGCCTGGAAGAAGAACGTCTTCACCAAGAGCGCGATCAGCAGCGCGGCGGCGATGAGCAGCGCCCATTCGATCCCCGTCCTCAGTCCACTATGCGCGGGCTTCGGCGGAGGCGACGATTCGGGAGCGGCGGGCGCGGCGGGCGCGTCGGAGAAGCCGTCGACCGGGGTCTGCGGGTCGAAGGGGGACTGAGGTTCCACTGCGGTCTGTGCCTCGAGAGGGGTCTGCGGCTGGTCTTCCACGTTCGATCAGTTCATCGCGCCGGCGGTCAGGTCAGAGAATCGCAAGCCGGTTGAGCGGCCAGATCCGCAGGAACACGCGCCCGACGATGTCCTTCTTGCGGATGAAGTGTTGGGGGAAAAAGCGCGAGTCGCGCGAGTTGGAACGGTTGTCGCCCATCACCCAGTAGGAGTCGGGCGGGACCTTGATGGCCGCGAAGCCGGGGCCGGGGCTCTCCCCCTTCGGGAGATACGGTTCCTTGAGCACCTTGCCGTTGATGTAGATGTGGCCGTCGCTGCGGCCCTCGACGGTCTCGCCGGGGAGCGCGATGACGCGCTTGACGAGATCGTCCACGGACGGATCGACCTCCGGCGGCGACTTGAACACGACGATATCGCCGCGATGGACCGGATGCAGGCGGTACGAGAGCTTGTTGACGATCACCCGGTCGTTGGTCTTGAGCGTCGGCACCATTGAGTCGGACGGGATGTAGAACGCCTGGAACAAGAAGGTCTTGATCAGCAGCGCGATCACGAGCGCGGAGACGATCAAGAGCGCCCATTCGAGCGCGACGGCCCATCCGGGCTTCGCCTTGGACGGCGGAACGGCGGGTGTCAGCTCGTCGTCAGGTGCCTCGTCGGGTGCCACGTCCGGCGGCCGAGCGTACGGGGGGTCGGCGCTCAGGGACTGCTTCACCGGTTGCATCTTCTCATGCGCGCCCGCGCGCTCGGGAGTCAGGTCGGCCGCTCGCGGGTCGATCTGCGCCTTCGCGGTCGGCGTAGCGGAGCAGGATCCGCCGCGCGGCAACGGCTGCGAGCGCCTCGATGTCTCGGGGCGCGACGACCCGGGCGTCCGGCCCGAGCCGCAGTAGGAGTCGTTCCAGCCAGCCGCGCTCACTCACCGCGAGGACGATCTCGAGTGAACCATCCGCACGCTCCGTGACGGCCTCGGTCGGGTAGGCCTCGGCGACCCAGGCCCCGGCGGGCATGAGCTCGAGCGTCACGCGCGTGTCGTCGGTTCGAGGTGTGTACACGTCGCCGGTCTCGAACCCGGTCGCGCCCGGCTCGAAGTGCTCCCCGGTCGGCTCGACCGCGCGGATCCGGTCGACGCGAAACATTCGCTCATCGCGCGCGCGGTGACAGTACGCCCCGACGTACCACTCTCCGGTCGCGAAGAACACGACCTCGGGGTCGATGCGACGGGTCGTCAGCTCGTCGCGTCCCGCCGACCAGTATTCGATCTCCACCCGCCGGTGATGCGCGACCGCGTCGCGGATCGCCGCGAGCTGGCCGGGTTCGCCGACGTCGACGACGAGGCCCGGGAGCTCGAGCGCGTCCTCCAACTTGGCCAGCGCGGTCGCGAGCGGTCCGTCCGGATCCGAGCCCGGAACCGCGAGGAGCGCGCGTCCGGCGGCGAGCAACGCGAGACCTTCGGCGGGTGTGAGCCGCAACGGGCGCCGGAAGTATTCCGCGAGCCGGATCGTGACGTTGCCGTCCTCGTCTTCGACGTCGAGATAGTCGCCCGGCGAATACGGCGGTACGCCGATCATCAACACCAACGCGAGATCGTCGTCGAGCTGTTCGACGGTGATTCCGAAGCGCGCCGCGATCTCGGGCTTGCGCGAGCCGGGATGCGCGACGATCCACGGGACGAGCGCGAGGATCCGCTGGATCTCCGGACCCGCGAGGGCGCGCGGGCTCATGGACTGCCGCCCGCACCGGCCGCGACGCGCTCGAGCCAGGTCACGAGGTCGGCGCGCATCTCGGGCGGCTCGAGCAGCTGTGCGTGCTCGAGGAAGCCGAGCACGAACGTTCGGAACGCCGCCGGATTCGTGACCGCGACCTCGACGACCGCGCTGGTGTCGTCATCGGCGTGGTCTTCGACGACCGCGTCGGCACCCAGCTCCGCGAGCATCGCGTCGAGGTGGTCGACGTCGACGCGGACGCGCACGGTGACGGCGGGATCGTCGCCCAGCAGCCACGCCCGCGACTCGACGTGATCGTCGGGTCGGAAGTCGGGCGGTGTCTCGAACGCGTCGTGCTCCCCGAGCTCCACGTCACCCTCGATGCGGTCGGCTCGGAACGCGCGCACCGCGTCGCGATCGCGGTCGAAGCCGACGAGGTACCAGTGACCGCGCTTCGAGGTCAGCCCCCAGGGCTCGACGGTCCGGATGCGGTCGCGATGCGTGAACCGGACCACGGCGCGCGTGCGGAATGCTTCGAAGAGAGTGGCGAGCGCGGGAGCGATCGGCAATGACGCGATCGGCGCGACGGCTTCGTCGGCAAGACCCCCGAGCTTCAAGAGCGCGCCCTCCCCCGCGTGGCTGCCGAGCGACACCGCGCTGACCGCGACCCGCAGGGCGGCGGATTCCTCCGCGTCGAGGCCGAGGTCGGGCAGGTAGTAATCGTCGGGACGAACGCGATAGCCCAGCTCGGAGCCGTCGCCGATCGGCTCGGTGGTGAGCGGCACTCCCATGCCGCGCAAGGTCTCCTTGTCGCGCTCGAACGCCCGCCGATAGGCAGTGATCTGGGCGGGATAGCCGGCCACGTCGTGGACGATCTCTTCGCGGGTGAGCGCCCGTCGGGTATCGAGCAGCAGCGCAAGGAGGTTCAAGACGCGTTCGACCCGCGACGGCGCGTCGGGCATCGGTTCAGCCTAGGGGACGTCGCGCGCGGCAAGAACCCCCGCGACCGCTGCGGCCTCGAACAGCACGGGGTCGACGCTCGCGGGCCGGCCCATCGACTCGACGTGCAGATCGTGCGCGGCGATGAGCCCCACGACGCCGACCGGCGCCAGGTCGACGATCTCGTGGCGAGTATCGACGCCCGCGGCCACGAGGTCGCGGCGAATCTGTTTCTCTTCCTCGCCGCCGACACACGGCACGGGCACGCGTACGCGAGTGTGGGTCGCTTCGGACAACACGGTGACGCTGTGGTGCGACACGCCGCGGTGACGCGGCCGCGCATCGGCGAACGACACCCGGAGTGCGGCGATCGGACGGCCCCGTACGGCGGTCGCGGCGTCGAGCACGGGCCCCACCTCGATCCCGCTGAACCCGAGGCGGCTGGCTGTTCCCGCGCTCCCCGGCCCCATCGCCACGACCGCCGCATCGGCACCCGCGACGTGGCGCGCCACTGCAAGGGCACCGTGAACCGACACCGCCTCGAAGTCGCCTCCGAACGCGTGCCCGCACGTGACGGTGGCGTCGATGAGCCGGCGGGCGCGTAGTTGCCACACGAGATCCGAGATGGCGATCGGCAGGGCGCCGCCGTCGGTCATGACGTACACGAGCCGCGAACGAGGGCGGGCATGCTTGAACGCGACTGCGATCGCGGCAAGCTGACTGTGCAATCCCGCGGCGACGACCGGCATACCGCCGACGGGCGCGGACTCGACCGGTTCCGAGGTCTCGACCTCGACCTGCAAGCTCGTGTAGCGCAGCTTCATCCCCGAACCCGGCGACATCACCGAACCCCGCGGCATCACCGAACCCCGCGCCGGCGCGGCCGCGCCGGCCCACGCTTCGCGCGCGAGGTTCCAGTGCACGACGTGCCAGCCACCGGTGCCCAACCCCAGATCGACCGCGGTCGTGTTCACCACCACTCGGTCACCGACGGCGACGGGGCCGATCAGCTGTGTGAGCACGTACGCGCGCTCCGGCTCCGACCCGAGGTCGACGAGCACCCGCTGCAGACCCGGACGCGTCTCGAGAACTTCGGTGACCACGCCCACCCGGAACGACGGCATCGAACGAGACGGCGTGGCTACAGCGAAGCGATCAACCGCTCGACCCGTTCGTCGCGCGATTTGAACGGGTCCTTGCAGAGCACGGTCCGCTGCGCCTGGTCGTTCAGCTTCAGGTGGACCCAATCGACGGTGTAGTCGCGCTTGCGCTCCTTGGCCCGCTTGATGAACGCGCCGCGCAGCCGGGCGCGGGTTGTCTGGGGCGGGGTGTTCATCGCGTCGTTGATCTCGTCGTCCTCGACCATGCGATCGACCTGCGCGCGCCGCTCGAGGAGGTAGTAGAGCGATCGCGAGCGGGTGACGTCGTGGTACGCGAGGTCGAGCAGCGAGATGCGCGGATGCGTCAGAGGCAGATCGCCACGCCTCCGGTACGCCTCGATGAGGTGATGCTTGATCACCCAGTCGACCTCGGTCCGCAGCTTGAGCGGATCGTCCTCGAGGTGGGTCATCACGTGCTCCCACATCTCGAGCGCGCGTTGCTCGAGCGGCGGTAGCCCGCGCCGCTTCGCGAAGCGCAACGCGCGGTTCAGGTACTCGGTCTGGATCTCAACCGCCGACAGCTCGCGGCCGTTCGCGAGCCGTACGCGCCGCCGGCACGTGATGTCGTGACTGATCTCGCGGATGGCGCGGATCGGGTTCTCGAGGGTGAGGTCGCGCCACGGCGCCGGGTCTTCCTCGAGCATGCGCAGGATGATCGCGGTCGAACCGACCTTGAGGAACGTCGCGTACTCGCTCATGTTCGAGTCGCCGACGATCACGTGCAGCCGCCGGAACCGTTCCGCGTCGGCGTGGGGCTCGTCACGCGTGTTGATGATCGGCCGGGAGCGGGTCGTCGCCGACGACACACCTTCCCAGATGTGCTCGGCGCGTTGCGCGATGCAGTACATGGCGCCGCGTGCCGTTTGCAGAACCTTGCCGGCACCCGCGTAGATCTGCCGGGTGACGAGGAACGGGATGAGCACGTCGGTGAACTTCGAGAAGTCGCCCTCGCGTTCGACGAGATAGTTCTCGTGACAGCCGTAGGAGTTGCCGGCGCTGTCGGTGTTGTTCTTGAAGAGGAACACCTCGCCGCGGATGCCTTCCTCGCGGAGGCGCTGCTCGGCGCTCTGTACGAGCCCTTCGAGAATGCGCTCGCCGGCCTTGTCGTGGATGACGAGGTCGCGGATCGAGTCGCATTCCGGCGTCGCGTACTCGGGGTGGCTGCCGACGTCGAGGTAGAGGCGGGCGCCGTTCTCGAGGAAGACGTTGCTCGACCGGCCCCAGGAAACGACCCGTCGGAACAGGTACCGGGCCACCTCGTCGGGACTGAGCCGACGCTGGCCGCGCAAGGTGCACGTGACGCCGTATTCGTTCTCGAGGCCGAAGATGCGTCGATCCACCGAAGGTGAGTGTACGGGTCCCCAGTCGCGGCGATGTGCCGCCGCCGTACACTTCTCCCGTGCGGACGAGGGAGCCGTGGTCACTGGTGCGGACGCAGCGGAGACGCGCCGGAGGGTGCGTCGCAGCGAGGGAGCCGTGGTTGACATGGCGATGACTCGGCTGACGTCGGTGTACGGATCGTTTCGGGCCCGGGTGATGGCGGCCCGCCTCGAGTACGAGGGCTTCGACGTACAGCTTCGGGGTGCGCTCGACAGTCCCTACGGGCTCACGGTCGGAGAGATGGCCCGCGTCGACGTGTACGTCCGCGACGATCAGTTCGACGAGGCCAGCCTGGTACTGCTCGTTTCCGAGGTCGACGAGGCCGACGAGATCCTCGACGACGACCGACCGCCGGTACGGGCGCGACCGGTGCCCGTCATCTGGGTTGCGAGCTTGATCTTGTTCGTGCTGATCGCCGGACCCATCGCGTTGCTGCTGCGCTGGTACTAGCCCAGTAACCCGGCCAGCTCTTCGTTCTTGACCCGGCGGAACGCGCGGCGCGGGCGCGAACGGTCGAGCAGCGCGACCTCGAGCTGGTCCGCGGTCAGCGACGTGCCGTCGGCGCCGAGCACCTTCGCTCCGAGCCGGAGCGCGTCACCGAGGCTCATGCCCTCTTGATACTGCTCCTTCAGCGACTCGATGATCTGGTCGGCTTGCCCGCCGAGCACCGAGTAGTTCTGCTCGTCCATGACGACGCCGTCGTAGAGCACGTGGTACATCTCGGCGTGGTCGTCGTCGGGCGCGCCGACCTCGGCGACGAGCAGCTCCACCTCGTACGGCTTCATCTCGTGGGTGAACACCTGGCCGAGCGTCTGCGCGTACGCGTTGGCGAGCTCCTTCGCGCTGACGTCTTCGCGCGAGTAGGAGAAGCCCTTCATGTCCGCGTGGCGCACACCGGCGACGCGCAGCATCTGGAATTCGTTGTACTTACCGACCGCCGCGAACGCGATGCGATCGTAGATCTCGCTGATCTTGGAGAGCGTGCGCGACGGGTTGTCGGCGACGATGAGGACGCCGGCCGGGCACTCGAGCGCGACGAGGCTGCGGCCGCGCGCGATGCCCTTGCGCGCGTAGTCGGCGCGGTCCTTCATCACCTGTTCCGGCGAGACGTAGAACGGCATGCTCATATGGCCACGACCTCCTCACAGGCCTCACAGGCGCTCACGACTCGTGGCCTCCGCGCTCGGCGCCCTGGAGGAGTGCTTGGCTGCGGGCTTCGACGTCGTCGTCGGTCAGTGCCCGGTAGCCCTCGGCGTCGATCACCGCGACGGTCGGGAAGATCCGCCGGACCAGGTCGGGACCGCCGGTCGCGACGTCTTCGTCGGCGGCGGCGAAGAGTGAGGCGATCGCGAGCCCGATGGTGTCGTCGGCGGACAACCCCTCGCTCCATCCGGACTTGATCCAGTTGCGGGCGTGGATGCTCCCCGAACCCTGCCCCTGGAAGTCGAGCTCTTCGTAGCGGCCGCCCGTCACGTCGTAGCTGAACACCCGACCCCGCTCGCGCGCCGTGTCGTACCCGGCGAACAGCGGCACGACCGCGAAGCCCTGCATCGCGGCAGGCAGATTGGCGCGCACGAGCTGGGCGAGCTGGTTGGCCTTGCCGTCGAGGCTGAGCGTCTCGCCCTGCACCTTCTCGTAGTGCTCGAGCTGCACCTGGAACAGCTTGACCATCTCGATCGCGGGCCCGGCCGCGCCCGCGATGGCGACCCCGGAGAGGTCGTCGGCCGCGAACACCTTCTCGATGCGCCGGCTGGCGATCATGAAACCGGAGGTGGCGCGTCGGTCGCCGGCCATGATGACGCCGGAGGCGAATCGGATCGCGACGACGGTCGTTCCGTGCGGGATGTCGAGCGTCGACGGCTTGTCGATGCCGGCACCGGGCAGCTGATGAGGAGCGAGCCGGCGGAGGACGTCGGCGAACGACGGTCCGGGGTCGACGGTCGGGTCGAACAGGGGCAGGGCGCTCGGGTCGGGCATCGGCGCGGGAGCCTACCGCCGGGGCTCAGCCGGTCAGAGCCCCGGCCCGTTCCCGCACGAGCGCCGCGAGCTCGTCGTCACGATCGAGATAGTCAGCCGCCCGCTGGAAGAGCTCGTGCTCGTCTCGAAAGTCGCCCAGCGCGTTGTTGCAGCGGAAACACAGCAGCCCGCGTATGGCACCGGTCGCGTGGTCGTGGTCGACGTGAAGCGTCCGCTCTTCCGGCCGCTCTCCGCGTATGACCGCTGTTTCGCGCGGTACCGCTCCGGGTTCTCGAGCTGCCAGCGGCGTACGCGATCGCGGTTCGCCTGCGGGTCGAGTGCAGTCCGGGTCTTCTTCGCCGCAAGATTGCAGGGGATGCAATCGGATCGATGTCCATCGGCCATACCTTCGGCTCGATAGAACTGGTCGAGCGGCTTCGACTCGCCACATTGTTTGCAGCGTTTCACTCCACGATCGTACGGAAGGGGTGTGACGGTTACGCCCTCTCGGACGTAACTATTGCCCCCCTTTCTGCACGTACGACCTAACGAATTCCTCGGCGTTGTCCTCGAGCACCGAGTCGATCTCGTCCAGGAGATCGTCGATGTCTTCCTTCAATTTCTCGCCGCGCTCGGACGACGCCGCGACCTCTTCGTCGACGACTTCCTCGCGCTCTTTGGGAGTGGGTTTCTGTTTGCGCTCTCGCTCAGCCATGACGAACCTCCTGCGACACGTTCAGCTCGCCGTCAGTCGCTCGACGAGCTGGCGGGGTGTCGATACCTGGTCGAAGAGCTCGGCCACGTGCACCTTGCTACCACGCGTGGGCTCCATCATTGGGATCCTCCGCAGCGGCTCGATCCCGACGTCGAGCACGAGGCTGTCCCAGTTCGCTGCGACCACCGAGTCTGCCCAGCGGGCGAGGCACGTGCCGCGGAAATACGCGCGGGTCGATTCCGGCGGATCGGCCATCGCGGCGATCACGTCGTCCTCGGCGAGCAGACGCTCGATCCTGCCTGCCCGCACGAGCTTCTCGTACAGCGAGCGCCCGGGCCGCACGTCGTGGTACTGGACGGAGAGCAGCTCGAGCTTGGGGTCGTTCCAGGCGAGCGTGTCCCGGTCGGCGTAGGCGCGCAGGAGCTCGCGCTTGGTGATCCAATCGAGCTGACCGTCGAGCCCCGACGGGTCGGACTCCAGCGCGCCCAGGACGGCTTCCCAGCGATCCAGGACGAGTGTCCCGATCGCCTCGGGTCCGCAGCATTCGAGGCCGGTCTCATCGGCGTACTTGCGCGCGAGCCGCAGGAACTCCCACTGCAGCTCGATCGCGGTGCAGCGACCGAGCGACGTGCAGTCGACGGTCGCCAGCATCTCCGGGTCGTGCGACACCGCGCGGATCGCGGCGACGGGCGACGCGATCGAAAGGTCCTTGTCGACGAAGCCGTCCTCGATCATCGCGAGGACGATCGCTGTGGTACCGACCTTCAGGAACGTCGCGATCTCACACAGATTCGCATCACCGACGATCACGTGTAGCCGGCGGTACTTCTGCGGATCGGCGTGCGGCTCGTCGCGCGTATTGACGATCGGGCGCTTCAACGTAGTCTCGAGACCGACCTCCTCCTCGAAGAAGTCGGAGCGCTGGCTGATCTGGTATTCGCAGGGATCGGCGCCGTTCTCGGAGCCGATCTTGCCGGCTCCCGTGAACACCTGGCGGGTCACGAACCACGGGATGAGATTGCGCACCAGCGCGGCGAACGGAACGTTGCGGTCGACGAGGTAGTTCTCGTGACAGCCGTACGAGTTGCCCTTGCCGTCGCTGTTGTTCTTGTAGACGACGATCTCCTGGCCCTCGGGCAGCAGGCGTCGAGCGGCTTCCATCGAGCGGGCGAGGATCCGCTCCCCCGCCTTGTCGAACAACGTCGCCTCGAGGGGGTCGGCGCACTCGGGCGTGGAGTACTCCGGGTGGGCGTGGTCGACGTAGTAGCGCGCGCCGTTGGTGAGCACTGCGTTCACGAGATGGGTCTCGATCTCGGGCGGCTGCGCGCCGTCGCGGGCGAAGCCGCGCGCGTCGCGGCCGGGTGACTCGTCCTCGAAGTCCCAGCCGATACGGCGCTGCTCGACGTACCCGTTGATCAACAGGCTCGAGGCGACGACCGGATTCGGCTCGGGCGCGCCGCGCAGGGAGACCCCGTACTCGGTCTCGATACCGACGATCTTCGGCACGGCCACCGCCGCATTCTACCGAGGGCGGGGGGGCTGCCCCGCTGGTCAGAGGTACTGGCCCGTGGTGACACGCTCGATCTGACGGCCGCCTTGGTCCTTGTCGCCCTCGTTGACGATCGTGCGGACGTAGACGATCCGCTCGCCCTTCTTGCCGGAGATCTTCGCCCAGTCGTCGGGGTTGGTGGTGTTGGGCAGGTCCTCGTGCTCGCGGAACTCCTGCTTGATCGAGTCGAGCAGGTCGTCGGTGCAGATCCCGCGGTCGCCACCGGCGATCGTCCGTTTGATCGACAGCTTCTTGGCGCGCCGCACGATGTTCTCGATCATCGCGCCCGAGGCGAAGTCCTTGAAGTACAGCGTCTCCTTGTCGCCGTTCTGGTACGTCACCTCGAGGAATTTGTTCTCGTCGCCCATCGAGTACATCGCGTCGACGCCGGCGTCGATCATGGTGCGTACCGCGCCCTCGGGGTCGATGCCGGCGTTCTTCAACTCGCGCTCGGCGATCGGAAGGCTCGTCGTGAGGTACTGCGTGAAGATCTGCTTCGCGCTGTCGATGTCGGGCCGTTCGATCTTGATCTTCACGTCGAGACGGCCGGGGCGCAGTATCGCGGGGTCGATCAGATCTTCGCGGTTCGACGCGCCGATCACGATGACGTTCTTGAGCGCCTCGACTCCGTCGATCTCCGCGAGCAGTTGCGGGACGATCGTCGACTCGATGTCGCTCGAGATGCCGGTGCCGCGCGTCCGGAACAGGGAGTCCATCTCGTCGAAGAACACGATGACGGGGTAGCCCTCCTCGCTCTTCTCGCGTGCGCGCTGGAAGATCAGACGGATCTGGCGCTCGGTCTCGCCGACGTACTTGTTGAGGAGCTCGGGGCCCTTGATGTTCAGGAAGTACGAGCGCGCGCTCGTGTTGCCGGTCTTCTCCGCGACGCGCTTCGCAAGCGAATTGGCGACGGCCTTGGCGATGAGGGTCTTGCCGCAGCCGGGCGGCCCGTACAGCAGGATTCCCTTCGGCGGCTGCAGATCGTGCTCCTTGAACAGGTCGCCGTAGAGGTACGGGAGCTCGACCGCGTCCTTGATCATCTCGATCTGCTCGTCGAGGCCGCCGACGTCGTCGTAGGAGACGTCGGGCACCTCTTCGAGCACGAGCTCTTCGACTTCGGGGCGTGGCAGCTTCTCGAGCAGCAGACCCGACCTGCCTTCCATCAAGAGGTGATCGCCGGCGCGGAGCTTCTCGTGGAGCAGCTCGTCGGCGAGCTCGCACACGCGCTCTTCGTCGGCGCGCCCGATGACCATCGCGCGCGTGCGGTCGGGCAGCAGCTCCTTGAACGTCACGATCTCACCTGCGAGATCGGAGTTGCGCGCGAGGACGACGTTCAACGACTCGTTGAGCACGACTTCCTGACCGCGCCGCAATTCCTTCGCCTCGAGCTCGGGATGCACCGCGACGCGCATCTTGCGACCGGCGGTGAAGATGTCGACGGTGCCGTCGTCGTTCGTGCCGAGGTAGGTGCCGTAGCCCGACGGTGGCATCGTGAGCTTCTCGACCTCTTCGCGCAGCGCCGAGATGTGCTCGCGGGCTTCGCGCAACGTCGCAGAGAGCTTCTCGTTCTGGGAGACGGCCTGGGCGAGCTGACCCTTGGTCTCGAGCAGTCGCTCCTCGAGGGTCCGCACCCGCTTGGGCGCGTCCTGAAGACGCCGCCGCAGGACGACGACTTCCTCCTCGAGTCCCTTGATGCTCTCCTGGAGCTGATCGACCTGAGCTTCGTAATCGGTCAGCCGCCGCTCGTGCTCGGAAGCCATTTGAGCGACACCTCCTCGGTCGATGGCGACCCTAGTCCCCTGTTCCGGCCTGACTGCGCGCATCCGGTACGTTCCCCGAAGACTCCTCGGGAGGTGGATTTGTCACTCTCAGGTGTGATAAATTGTGCACAACCGTTTGACGTTCATTCGACTCGCCGAGCAAAAAAGTGAGGACCTCCGATGAAGGTCTGGATCGACCAGGATCTCTGCACCGGCGACGGGCTCTGCGAGGAGATCGCGCCCGCCGTGTTCACCCTGCTCGACGACGGTCTCGCCTACGTCAAAGAGGGCGACAAGGTCTTCTCCGACCCGGGCGGCGCCGACGGCTTGGCCAACATTCCCGACGGCATGCTCGACGCCGTCGTCGAGTCGGCCGAAGAGTGCCCCGGGGAGTGCATCTTCATCGAGGCGGAGTAACCGCCACCGCCTCGCACCGGTCACTCGACCAGGCATGATCCCGTATCGGCGAGCGAGTGCGTTGCCGCCGCGGCGAGCGCAGGTCGCACTTCCTTGTCGGTGAGGGCGTAGCTCGTCCCCTTCCGGCCGGGATCGATCGCGAACGCGACGCCGACGACTGCGCCGTTGCGATTGACGAGCGCGCCACCCGAGTCACCGGGCGCGAGTGCCGCCGCGAGCACGAAGACGTGACGACGACTTGTCGACGTCCGGTAGATGTTGGTCCCGACCGCGACGATCTCCTCGCCGATGCGGGCGGGAGCCACCTTCAACGGCCCGCCGCCCGGATATCCGTACACGGCGCCCTCGTCACCGGTCGTGCCGGTCGCGAGCGTGAGCGCCGGCGCCTGCAACCTCGGCACCGACAACACCGCGAGATCGCGCACCGGATCGAAATCGATCACGATGGCCCGCATGGGCGCGCCGGTTGCGTCGACGACGGTCGTCGACCGCTCGCCCGCCACGACGTGCGCGTTGGTGACGACGATCCCCGGCGACGCGACCCAGCCACTGCCGTCTTGGATCTGATGGCACGCATTGCCGGTCACCTTCAGGATCGAGCGGCGGACCAGCGCATCTACTCGGGGCGACAACTTCGTCCTCGGCGCCACCCCCGGATCGGGCGGGCTGTCGAGCGGGCCGAGCGCCGACGGGTAGGGCGCCTCGGAGATGGCGAGACCCCAGGCCGCGAACTGGGCCGGCTGACGGGGCGCGACCCGTTGGATGGCCGCCACCATCCACGAGCCCCGCGCCATACGCGCCGGCCAGCCTTGCGCGGTCGCCAGCGATGGGATGACCAGCCACGTCAGCACCAGCAAGCCGAGCGCGCCCGCGGACGCGCCGGCGATGCGATCCCACAACGGGAGCGGGTTCGGCATCGGGAACACGCGGTGGACGAGCAGCCCGATCACGAGGCCGAACGCCTGCCCGATCGCAGCGACGAGGAAGAGGAACAAGAGCGCGACGCCGATGCGACCGTCGGCCGTCGTGCCGCCGAGCGCCGTGACCACCCTGGGGACGAAGTTGACGCCGATCGCCAGGCCGGTGAACACGCCCGCCCACGCGAAGACGCGGGCGACGAGGCCCAGTCGCCAGCCACCGAATCCGGCACCCAGCGCGGTCGCGATGATCGCGACGTCGAGTGCGTTCATTCGCCTCCGGCCGGTGGCTGCGGCTCGTCGGCCAAGCGGCGCGCGACAGTGAGGAAACCCGTGTGCGCCACCATGCGGTGGTCGGGACGGATCGACTGCCCTTCGACATGCCAGCTCCGGTGTAACACCTCGAGTGTTTCGATCATGGCGAACGGTGCCGAGACGAGCTCTTCGCGCAGTCGGCCGACCTGGAGGATCGTCGGTAGGTACGCGAGGAGGATCCCTCCGGGCACGAGCGCTTCGGAGGCGTGCTTCACGACCCGCCACGGTTCGGGCAGATCGACGATGATGCGGTCGATGTCGTGCTCGTCGATCCCTTCGTACACGTCGCGCACCTGTACGTCGAGCGGGACGTCGGCGCCGAGGAATCCGTGCACGTTCTGCACGGCACGCTGCGCGAAGTCGGCGCGGATCTCGTAACCCGTGACCGACCCGGTCGGCCCGACTGCGCGCAGGAGTGCGTTCGTGAGCGCGCCCGAACCGACGCCCGATTCGAGGACGCGCGCGCCGGGGAAGATGTCGGCGAGGATCAGGATCGGACCGATGTCCTTCGGGTAGATCACCTGCGCGCCCCGCGGCATCTCGAGCACGTACTCCGCGAGTGTCGGCCGCCAGGCCGTGAGGCGTGCGCCCCGGGTCGTGCGCACGGTGACCCCGTCGGGGTGACCGATGACATCGTCGTGCTCGACGATTCCCGCGTGTGTGTGGAACTGTCCGCCGGCGGCCAGCACGACGAGGTGGCGGCGCCGGCGATTGTCGACGAGCAGGACGTGCTCGCCGGCCGCGAACATCCGGGTCACGAGGTGCTCCGGACGCCCGTCGGCCGTCCGCGCTCGGGGTTCCGCACGACGGCCCACATGATTCCCGCCACAGTACCGGCGCCCGAACGGTCCGCCGCCGGGACGGCTACCGCTTCGGGCGCGTTACGACCTCGAACACGTCGCCCGCCTTGATGGCAGTCCGGTACAGGACTTCCTCTTCGTCGCGCGCGAGACGTCGCAACAGGCGCAGCCCGCCGGCCACGATCCCGACGATCAGCCACGGAGTGGAGCCGGACATGCCCTTGCGCATGCCGTTGCTCGTCAACCGGCGGAGGAGTGACGCGTACACCTCAGATCCGACGGATCTCGAGCACCATCTGGCGCTTCTTCCCCTTGCGCTTCCCGAACCAGTACGCGGTCACCACCGTCAGGACGACGACGCCGACGGCAACCGCGATCGCCGGCGCTTTCGCCGCCTGCGTGCGGTCGTCGACCTCGCCCCGCAGCTCTCCGAGCTTGGCCTCGATGTCGGCGCGCGTGATCCGGGCTTGGGGTTTGTCGAGCGTCTTCGTTTTCGGGCTCATGATCTCTTCCTCTTCTTCGTGCCCACGATCCACGCGAACGCGGCGATCGCGAGCGCGCCGACCACGACGATCCCGTAGGGCGCCCACGACCAGTTGCCGGTGAAATGCGGGCCGCGATGGTCGCCCTGCAACGCGCGCAACGAACCGATCGCGAGGAACGTGACGCCGGTGCCGATGAGGATCGCACCGACGATGCCGAAAATGATGTACCGGACGAGGCCCTTCAGCTCGTCGACGGTCTCCTGCTTCGCGTAGGCGATGACGAGCTCCCTGAGCTCGCGGATCGTCTGTTGCGGATTGTCGGCCACGCGCAACCTTTCGAGGATCAGCGGAGCAGTCTCGCCGTGCGTCGGCCCGCGGTGCAAGGCGCGACTGCGGTTCGCGGGTTTCGTGACACGGTCACGGCCGCGGCACCAGATCGGGCGGAGGCCGGAGGTTGGGCGTCGCGGCCACGGCCCGTGCCACCTCGGCTTGCAGCGCGGCGCCCGCGCCGGCCGAGAAGTCGCCGTTCGCGAGGAAGGCGAAGCGGAGATCGTCGAGTCCGTCGATGACGCCGACCAGCCCGACCACGCCTGCGATCGAGCCGGTCTTGGCGCGGAGCTTGCCCGCGAGAGGGTCGCCGAGGAAGCGCTCGGCGAGCGTTCCGCTGCGCCCCGCGATCGCAAGGCCGAGGTCGATCGCCGCGAACTTCGGCTGGGTCGCCAGCTCGATGAGCTGCAGCATCGTCGTGCAGCTGACCCGGTCGTCGGGCGCGAGGCCCGAGCCGTCGTGCATGACCAGGCCGGTCCGGGAGACTCCGAGGAGGTCCAGCTCGTGCGCGACCAGTCGCGTCCCGAGCTCGGTCGTCGCGGGCGCGCCGCCCGCGGCACCGACCGCGAGGTCTCGCAACAGCTCCTCGGCGGTGTAGTTGTCGCTGCTCGTGAGCATCTCGCCGACGACACTGGAGAGCGGCGGAGAGTCGACGTGCGCGATCTCGTGCGTCGACGTCGGTGCGAGCCCGCGCCGCACTCCGCCGGTGATCGTGACGCCGCGTGCCGCGAGCATGGTCGCGAGCCGCTGGCCGGTCGTGAGCGCGGGGTCGGGTGCGGGCGTGCGGTCGCCCGTATCCGCGTACCCGCCGTCGACGGTGAGCGCCCCCAGCGATCCGACGTCGCCCTCCCGCGCGTAGATGGGCTTCCACGCGGGAAGGAAGCGCAGTGTCTCGTGGGCATGGTCGTCGACGATGAGCGCGCCGTTGACGTTGTGCACGCCCGCGGCAACGACGGCGTCGGCGAGCGCGGTGAGCGGAGTGAACGGCGCGTCGCGGTACGCGGGCTGGGAGTGCTCGTAGACGATGTGCTCCGGGGTCGCGAGCAGCGGATCGCCGGCCCCGACGACGACGAGATCGCCGGCGGGATCGATGAGCACTCGGGTCGTGAAGCGGTGGTCAGGTCCCAGCAGGTCGATCGCGGTCGTTGCGGTCAGGAGCTTCATCGTCGAAGCCGGGGCGAGCGCGAGATCGTCGCCGAGGCGCGCCAGCGAGCCGAGCGAGCCGTCGACCGCGACGCAAGCGTGTACCGGAGCGATGATCGTGGCGAGCTGCTTCGTCAGCGCGTCACCCGCTCGCGCTCGAGCCGCGCTCTCGATCGTGCGAACGAGCAAGCCGGGCACGCGCCGGGGCGACCACAGCGGCGTGCGCACCTGGGGCGCGGCGTCGGCGATGGGGTGCTCAGGCGCGGGCCGGAGCGAGGCCAGCAGGAAGACCGCGCCCGCCGCGCAGGCGACGCCGGCGAGCGCGAGGCCCACCGGCGCGCGTCGGGTCACGTCACGCCAATCCGCGCGCGAGGCGGAAGCGCGCGTCGTGCCAGAGATGGGCGAGTGCGACCACGGCTCGGTTCCCGCTCGAGTAGCACACGCGCCCCGTGGCTCGGACCGTTGCGGGGCCAGGGTTGTCGGGCGCCGCGACCGCGAGCTCGGTCGCAGTGAGTATCGGCTTGCCCGTCGCGTCCGAGATGTCGGCCGCGGCCTGCGCGAACCGCGCGTCCTGACGCTCGTGGTACGCGACGATGCGCTCGAGGCCGTGATCGGGGTAGAACGCGCCCTCGCGCAGGAGCCGTGCCTGGTTCGACTGGATGCCGAGACCGAGGTACACGATCGCATCGATGCCGGGATGGTGGGCGACGAGCTCCATCACCTCGGGAATCGTGTCGCGGGTCTCGCCGCCCGCGAAGTCGATCGGGTCGTTGCGGCTCCACCGCGGCGGGAGCTTCTCGTCGATCGCGGCGCGCAGGTCGTCGGGAAGCGGCGCGAGCTCGAGACCGGGCGCACGTGCGATCGCGTCGGCCGTCACGACACCCCAACCGCCCGCGGTCGTGAGCACCGCGGTGCGCGGGCCGCGCGGCATCGGCTGGGTCGCGAACGTCGCAGCCGCTTCGAACGCCTCCTCGACGGTTGTCGCGCGCGTGATCCCGGCCTGGCGGCACATGCCGTCGAAGATCCGGTCGTCGGCGGCGAGGCTGCCGGTATGGCTCGCCGCGGCCCGCTGACCGCTTGCGGTCGTTCCGCCCTTCACGAGCACGACCGGTTTGCG
This sequence comes from Acidimicrobiia bacterium, assembly GCA_038323195.1. GTDB lineage: Bacteria > Actinomycetota > Acidimicrobiia > IMCC26256 > PALSA-610 > PALSA-610. Next base: position 115,861 of record JBBQGQ010000002.1, read on the forward strand.
CCGCGCGACTGCCGCGAGCCGTTCGAAGAGGGCGCGGCCGTCCTCGACGCCTTCGAGATACGCGAGGCTGACCGCGGTCGCGTCGTCGTCGGCGTACCAATCGAGGTAGTCCGCGACCGAGACCGCGGCCGCGTTTCCTGCCGATACGGCGCGGCTCACACCGACACCGGTTTGCACCGACCAGTTCTCGAACGACGAGACGAAGTTCCCGGACTGGCTCGCGATCGCGATCCGACCGGCCGGCGGATTCGGCGCGACGATCTGCGCGCACAGGTGCACCGGCGTGGAGACCACGCCCTGACCGTTCGGTCCGGCCAGCAGGATGCCGAGCTCGTCGGCGAGCGCGACCAGCTCGAGCTGCGCGCGTACACCGGCATCGCCCGCTTCGGCGTAACCCGCGCTCGTGAGGAACGCCGCCCGTACACCGCGCCGCGCGCACCCGCGCAGCAGGTCGGCGTTGGCGCCGGCAGGAGTGCAGACGAACACGAGGTCCCACGGGCCGTCGGGCACCTCGTCGACGTTGCGGACCGTCTCCACACCGAGGACCGGCGTCGCTTCGAGGTTCGTCGCCGCGACCCGGCCGCGGTAGCCCGACGAGAGGATGTTGTGCAGCGCGACGAAGCCGAACTTGCCCGGGTGGCTCGATGCACCGGCGACGATCACGCCGCGCGGCTCGAACAGCGCGCGGAAGGCATCGTCGCTCGCGCGGGCGCGAGGCTCGGTGCGCGCCCGCGCCGGCGTGGTGTCGAGCTCGACGAGCGCGTCCACCGCGACCGGCTTGCCGTCGGCGACGATGAGCGGATTCAGATCGACCGCGGCAACGTCGGGGCGGTCTTGCGCGAGCCGCGACAGGCCCACGAGGGTCGTCGCGACGGCCGCACGGTCGACGGCGGGCTCGCCGCGGAAGGTTTCGAGGAGCTTCTGCGTCGCGAGATCGTCGAGGAGATCTCCAGCGTCGACGTCGGTCAACGGGACCAGCCGGAACGCGACGTCGCCCACGGCCTCGGCGAGCACTCCCCCCACCCCGAACATGACACACGGACCGAATTGTGGATCGCGCACGAGTCCCGCGATGAGCTCGCGCGCGCCGCGCACCATCGGGGCGATGAGGAGCTCGACCGGGCCGTCGTCAGGGCCGGCGGCGGCGAGGAGCTCGACGGCCGCGGCACGCACCGCCGTTGCATCGTGCAGGCCCAGCCGAACGAGTCCGCGCTCGGTCTTGTGGGAGATGGCCTCGCCGCAGAGCTTGAGCACTGCCGGGTAGCCGAGCGCGTCCGCGGCCGTGGCTGCTCCGTCGGCATCGACTGCCGTTCGCTCGTCGAGCACCGGGACGCCGTAACGCGCGAGCAGCTGCTTCGACGCGGCTTCGGAGAGGGTCGGCACGGCGGCCGAGGCTAGTGGCGCACCGCCGGGCGACGGTGTTGCGCGCCGGGCGCCGACTTCGCCGCCGGGAGCTCCAGCGGGTTCAGACCGCCGTGTCGCGGTCGCGCCAATACTCGTCGCGCAGCAGGCGCTTCAAGAGCTTGCCCGAGTCGGTGCGCGGCAGCTCCTCGCGGATCTCGTAGGCGCGGGGTTGCTTGTAGCGCGCCAGCCGCGACTCCGCGAACGCGCGCAACTCGTCGAGGTCGATCGTCTCGCCGATCTTCGGTTGGACGATCGCGTGCACGCGCTCGCCCCATTCGTCGTCGGGAATGCCGAACACCGCGGCGTCGAGGATCTTCGGATGTGCGTACAGAACTGCCTCGATCTCGGCCGGATAGATGTTGACCCCACCCGAGATGATCATGTCCTTCTTGCGGTCGCAGATGTAGACGAAGCCCTCGCCGTCGACGTACGCGACGTCGCCGACCGACTTCCATTGGTCGTCGGTCAGCTCGGTGAGCTGCTCGTCGGTTTCGTGGTATCCGTCCATCGCGAGACCCGTGCGTACGAAGAGCTCCCCAGCCTCCCCCACGCCCGCGATCTCGCCGTCCTCCTTGACGATGCGGATCTCGATCCCGCCGTACGGCTTGCCACACGAGCCGGGCTTCCGGAGCTGGTCCTCGGGTGCGAGCACGGTGTCGACACCGAGCTCGGTCGATCCGTACACCTCGAACAGGAATCCGTCGCCGAGTTTGGCGATGATCTCCTGCTTGAGCGCGTAGGGCACCGGGGCGGCGTTGGCGATGAGGCAGATCATCGACGAGAGGTCGGCTTTCGCCAGCTCCGCGTCGGGCAGAGAGACGATGCGCTTGAGCTGGGTTGGCGCAGAGAACGAGTTCGTCACCCTGTGCTCCTTCACCAGGGCGATCCAACGCACCGGATCGAACTTGCGCAAGACCACGACCGGCGCACCGAGCGTGTGCGCCAGCGACGCGAACGCGAGGGGCCCGGAGTGGTACAGCGGGCCGGTAGTGAGGTGCACCGAGTTCTCGTGCAAGAGACGCAACGCGTCGAGCAACGCGAAGACGATCTGCCGGTCGGTGCGGGTACGCAAGGCACCTTTCGGCTTCCCGGTCGTGCCCGAGGTGTAGATCATCGCCGCGCCGGCCTCGCTGGTGGCAGCGACATCGGGCTCGCCGGCCGCCTGGTTCGCGCATACGTCGTCCCACGACTGGAACCCGCTCCCGGCGGGCACCTCGCCACCGAAGACCACCACCGTGCGCAGCTTCGGGAGCCGGTCGCGGACCGCCGCGACCAGTGGCGCCTCCTCGGCGTCTACGACCACGACCGTGGCGTCGGAATTGTCGATGACGTATTGCATCTCGTCGGCGTTGAAGCGATACGACAGCGGTACCGCGACGAGGTTGCACTTGCGCGCCGCGTGGATCGTGGTGATGACCTCGAGCGAGTTCGGACCGCACCATACGAGCCGCTCACCCGATCGGGCTCCCGCCGCGAGCAAACCGTGCCCGAGCCGGTTCACCTGCGCATTGAGCTCGGCGAAGGTGGTGGTAGAAGCGGTCGCGCCTCCACTCGCGTCGACCACCACGGCCACCTTCTCGGGCGCATTCTGTGCGTGTACGGCCAGGGCATCGAGCGGAGCGATCATGGATCGGGAGCGTACGCGGCGCCGGTAGTGTCCTGCTCGTGCTGCGCCCGTTCGCCGTGCGCGGAGTCGTCGAAGGCTTCTACGGAACACCGTGGACGCACGATGCCCGCCTCGAGGTGATGTCGTTCCTGGCGGCACGAGGCATGAACGCGTACGCGTATGCGCCCAAGGACGACGCGCGTCATCGAGCCGAGTGGCGCGTCCCCTACGACGCGGCCGAGCTGGCGCGGTTCCGCGAGCTTGCCGCGCACGGCGCGGCCAACGGGGTTCGCTTCGGCTTCGCGATCTCCCCCGGTCTCGACATCGAGTACGAATCGCAGACCGACCGCGACGCGCTGCTCCGGAAACTGGAGCCGTTGCGCGGAGCGGGCGTGTCGTGGTTCTTGCTCCTCCTCGACGACATACCCATGCAGCCCGGGTTCGCACCGCGCCAGGCCGCGCTCGTCACGTGGCTGCATTCGGTCCTCGACGGCGCCGCGCTGGCGATGTGCCCGACCGAGTACGTCGGCACGCATCCTTCCGCGTATCTCGCCGAGCTCGGCGCCGGGATGCCGCCCACCGTCGACGTGATGTGGACCGGGCCCACCGTGTGCTCCCCAGAGTTGCACGCCGCCGACGCGCGGGGCTGGACGAAGGCCCTCGGCGACCGGCGCGTGATCGTCTGGGACAACTATCCCGTCAACGATGCGCTGATGACGGCGTCACTGCACCTCGGTCCGTACCAAGGCCGCGACGCCGATCTCGCCGAAGTCGTCGGCGGCATCCTGTGCAACCCGATGACGCAAGCGCGTGCATCGCAGATCGCGCTCGGCACTGCCATGGACTTCCTCGCCGACCCCGACGCCTACGACGCCGCCGCCTCGTGGTCGCGCGCCATCGCCGACGTCGGCGGGGATCGCGCGATCCCGCTGGGCGTCTTGGCCCGCGCGTGTGCCGACAGCCCCATTGCCGAACCCGACACTCTCGATCTCGCCCGCCGGGTCGTACTGCTCGGAGACCACCTCGCCGGGCCCGATTGGATCGCCGGTGTCGCCGAGCTCCGCACTGAGCTGCGCGCGGCGCGCGCGCTGGGTGCGGCATTCCCCGAGCCCACGCTCCGCTCCCCTCCGGTCGCTGCGCCGTCGTCTCCGCCTTCTTGGGTCGACTCCACGCTCCGCTCCCCTCCGGTCGCTGCGCTGTCGTCTCCGCCTTCTTGGGTCGACTCCACGCTCCGCTCCCCTCCGGTCGCTGCGCTGTCGTCTCCAGATGACCCGCTCTCGAGCGAGGTCGGCCCGTGGGCCGCCGCGGCCGGTACGGAGGCCGAGGCCGGCCTCGCGGCGCTGCGACTCGTCCAGTGCTCGCGACCCGTCGCCGCCGTCGATTCCTCAGGACGGGGCCGGGCCGCGGCCCCCGACCCCGAGACCGCGATGCAGACGGCGTTCATGGTCCTGTTCACATGGAAAGGGGCTCGCGCCGATGAACGGGTCGTGTTCGGCCCTCGGTTCGCGATCTATACGCCCGTGATCCAGATGCCCGACGGCGCGCCCGCGCTCGACGCCCGCGCGGCGCGGCGCGAGGACGCCAACGCCATCGACCGCCTCTGCCGGCTGGCGCTGGACGCGTACGACCAGTGGCGGACGACCGCCGCGGGCACGTCACTACGCGTGCTCGTCGACGGCGAGGAGCGTCCTGTCGCGGACGACGGGACGTTCGACGGTCGGGGCCGGACGATCATGGTGAGTCAGGGCCCGCTGTGTACCCGCATCGCGCCGGGCGCGCCGCTCCCGTTCTCGGACCGGCGTGTTCCATGACGCCGCGGTCGCCGGCGCCCCGGATCTCGGTCGTGATGCCGGCCTTCAACGAGGCCGAGATCCTCGGCACCTCGCTGAAGGCAGTGGTCGACGGGTTGCGCGCCCGCGGCGACGATTTCGAGGTGCTCGTCGTCGAGAACGGCTCCACGGACGAGACGTTCGTAATCGCACAGCAGATCGCCTCCGAGCTCCCCGAGGTGCGCGTCGAGCACCGCGACGAGGCCGACTACGGCCGCGCCCTCCGCTCCGGTCTGCTCGATGCCACCGGCGACGTCGTCGTCAACTTCGACGTCGATTACTTCGACCTCGACTTCCTCGACGCCGCCGTCGGACAGGTTCTCTCCAACGGGGGGCCCGCGATCGTCGTGGGCTCGAAGCGCGCCGTGGGCGCAACTGACGCCCGTGACCCGTTGCGGAAGCTCGCGACCGGTGTCTTCGCCACGATCCTGCGCGTCGCGTTCGGTCTGCGCGTGTCCGACACGCACGGGATCAAGGCGATGCGGCGCACGATCGTCGAGCCGTACGCGCGGGTCAGCACGTTCGGCCACGATCTGTTCGACACCGAGCTGATCCTGCGGGTCGAGCGCGCGGGCTTGCGGACCGCGGAGATACCGGTCGAGGTGCACGAGCTCCGGCCGGCGCGCAGCTCGTTCCTCTCGCGCGTCCCGCGTACGCTGCGCGGACTGTGCCGACTCCGCTGGGCGCTCTGGAAGACATCCCGGGCTCGCTGACGCTTCGTTGCGCCCGCATCCTCAACGGTGAAGGCGGCCAGTCGTCGAGTCCGGCCTGGGTCACAGTTGCAGACGGCCGGATCGTCGCGACCGGTTCGGGCGCCGGACCGCCGGCGGCGCTCGACCTCGGCGACGCGCTGCTGCTGCCCGGATTCGTCGACATGCAAATGAACGGTAGGGGCGACGTCGACTTCGCCACCGCGTCCGTGGAGCGCATCGTCGGCGCCGTTGACGCCGTCGTCGCGCGGGGCACGACCGGATTGCTGCTGACGATCTGCAGCACAGCCCTCGACGCGTACGACGCGATTCTCGGCCGGGCCGCCGAGGTGCGCGCGGCCCGGCCGGATGTGGTGCTCGGCGTCCATCTCGAAGGTCCGTTCCTCGGCGGCGCTCCCGGCGCCCATCCGCCCGCCGTGCTCCGGCCGGCCGATCTCGGCTTCGTGCGTCACCTCGACGACGCGTTCGGTGACCTCGTTCGCGTGCTGACGCTCGCGCCCGAGGCCGACCCCGGGCTGGCCGCGACGCGCGCGCTCGCGCAACGCGGCGTCGTCGTGTCGCTGGGTCACTCGACCGTCGACTTCGAAGGTGCACGGGCGGCCGCCGACGCCGGTGCGCGGATGGTGACGCATCTGTTCAACGGCATGGGTCCACTGCACCACCGCGCGCCGGGGCTCCCGGGCGCAGCACTCGACGACACGCGGCTCGTGCCGTCGCTCATCGCCGACTTCGTGCACGTGCACCCGGCAATGGTGAAGCTGGCGCTGACGGCGCGCGCCGACGCGGTGCTCGTCACCGACGCGGTCGCGACCGCGCCGCCGCTCGTCGAACGCGACGGCGCCGCGTACCTCGCCGACGGAACGCTCGCGGGGTCGACACTCACGATGGACGAGGCGCTGCGCAATGTCGTATCAGTGGGTGTGCCGATCGCCCGGGCCGCCCGGCACACCGGCGCGAACCCCGCGCGCGTGCTCGGGCTCAGCGACCGCGGTCGCGGGACACCCGGTGCACGCGCCGACCTCGTCGCGCTCGACCCGGAGACACTCTTGGTGCGAGCGGTCTGGGTCGCCGGCCGGCCCGTGTAGGTCCGCCGATCGCTCCCGATATCGCTGGGGCCATCGTGCGCCGCTCTGGTGCCGGGTAAGGTCCCGCGGCATGGAGATCGTCGCGGCCCTCTTCGTCGAAGCCATCGACTTCCGGCAGGTCGAAGGACCGGCGACGCGGATCGACATCACCGGCGCGTTCTTCTCGACTGCCGTGCCGTCGTATCCGGCGCAGCTGACACCGCACCTCGTCGTCCTGGTGCGCGCGGCAGCGGGCACCGACGGGAACGGCACCCTCGAGACGGTGTTCGTGCGCGACGGCGGCGAAGAGATCGGACGGAACCGGCAGAGCTTCTTCGTCGAGCCCGGCAAGTTCGGATATCGGCTGGTGCGAGGCGAGCTCGAATTCCCGGAACCGGGCACGGTCGAGGCACGGTGCGCGATCGTGGAGAGCGGATCGGCCGTCAGCGTGCCGCTCACAGCCCTTCCGCCGGCCTGATCGCGCTCAACCCGACCCCTCTCGGGGTCGACGCTCCGGAAGGATGGATCTCGTGAACCGGTACGCGTCCGCACTTTCGCTGCACCCCACCCCGGTCGAGGCAGTCGGCGAGGTCGCGGGCGAGATCCTCGAGCAATTCGACGGCACTCGCCCTGACCTGCTCTTTTGCTTCGCCTCGCCCCATCACGCGGGGGCGTTCGAGGACGTGATGGGCGGTCTGCGCAAGCTGCTCGAGCCGGAGGCAGCCATCGGCTGCACCATGGTCGGGGTCGCCGGCGGCGGAGTCGAGGTCGAGGACGGATCCGGACTCGCGGTCCTGGCCGCGAGTTTCGGCGCGGGACGGGTCGACGCCATCGCGCTGGAGACCCGCGAGACGGGCGACGGCTACGAGATCGTCGGATGGCCCGATTGCGTTCCGGCCCGCGGCACGATGCTCATGCTCGCCGAGCCGTACTCGTTCCCGGTCGGCGACTTCCTCGACGTCTGCAACGCGCGCGTTCCCGGCGTCAAGGTGATGGGTGGTATGGCGTCGGCGGCAACGCGGCCCGGTGCGAACCGGCTCGCGCTCGACGACCGGATACTCACGCACGGCGCGGTCGCGCTGCTCTGCTCCGAGGACGTGCCCGTGCGCGCCGTCGTGTCGCAGGGGTGTCGCCCGATCGGCACGCCGCTGACGGTGACGAGTGCCGAGCGCAATCTCGTGTACGAGCTCGCCGGCCAACCCGCGATGGCCCGGCTCCAAGAGCTCGTGCAGGCGTCGACGGAGGCGGAACGCGAGCTGATGCGCAACGGTCTTCACCTCGGTGTCGTGGTCGACGAGCACAAGCTCGACTTCTCACGTGGCGACTTCCTCGTGCGCAACGTGCTCGGCGCCGACCGCAGCAACGGCGCGATCGCGATCGGCGACCAGGTCGATATCGGAACGACCGTGCAGTTCCAGGTGCGTGACGCCGAAGCCGCCGACGAGGACTTGCGCGCGCTGCTGACGGGCGCGGGCGGCGACGCCGCCCTGCTGTTCACGTGCAACGGGCGAGGGCGGCACCTGTTCGCCGAGCCGAACCACGACGCGGGCGTCGTCGAGGAACTGCTCGGGGCGAAGCCGCTCGCGGGGGCCTTCTGCGCGGGTGAGATCGGACCCATCGGTGGTCGCAATTTCCTGCACAGCTTCACCGCGAGCGTCGCCGTCTTCGAGCGCTGATCACCCTCTCTCCGAAGCCGGTCCCGAAGGAATCCTTGCGGAGCGATGACTCCGAGAGCCCCGATGGGTACACGTAGGCTGCGGCGGCGACAGATTGGGGCCAACGTGGCTGACGAGCTGGAATCGCGCGGGATCAACGTGATCCGCGGCCTGGCTATGGATGCGGTGCAGAAGGCGAACTCGGGCCACCCGGGAACACCTATGGCGCTCGCGCCCCTCGCGCACGTCCTGTGGACGCGCATCATGAACTACGACGCTTCGGCGTCCGACTGGCCCGACCGCGATCGGTTCGTGCTGTCGGCCGGGCACGCGTCGATGCTGCTCTATTCGATGCTGTACCTCACCGGGTACGGCCTCCAGCTCGACGACCTCCGCCAGTTCCGCCAGTGGGGCTCGCGCACCCCCGGCCATCCCGAATACGGCCACACGAACGGTGTCGAGATCACGACCGGACCGCTCGGCCAGGGCTTCGCGAACGCGGTCGGTCTCGCGATCGACGAGAAGCACCTCCGCGCGCGCTTCGGCGCCGACGTCTGCGACCACCGCATCTTCGGTATCTGCAGCGATGGCGACTTCATGGAGGGCATCAGCCACGAGGCCGCGTCGCTCGCGGGACACCTGCAGCTCGGACGCATGGTGTTCGTCTACGACGACAACCACATCACGATCGACGGACCGACCGAGCTGGCGTACAGCGACGACGTGCCGAAGCGCTTCGAAGCGTACGGCTGGCATGTCGTGCAGCTCGGTGAGGTCGCGAACGACCTCGACGCGATCGAGGCGGGGTTGCGGGCGGGGATCGCGGAGGAGACCAGGCCGACGTTGCTCGTGCTCCGTTCGCACATCGGCTACCCGTCGCCGAAGGTCCAGGACACCGCGGCCGCGCACGGCACTGCGCTCGGTGCCGACGAGGTCGCGAAGGTGAAGGACATTCTCGGTCTGCCGCAGGTCGACTTCTTCGTTCCCGACGACGTGCTCCTGTGGTATCGCGAGGCCGGCCGGCGGGCCGCGCCGGCGCGTGCTGCGTGGGAAGCGCGGCCCAAGCCGGACGAGTACGAAGCGTGCATCTCGGGGACGGGACTGCACGGCTGGGAGCAGAAGCTCCCGACCTGGCAGTCCGGTGCGTCGTTGGCCACGCGCGTCGCAATCGAGGAAGTGCTCACCGCGGTGGTCGACGTCGTGCCCGGATTGTTCACCGCGTCGGGCGACCTCACCGGCAACACCGGTATGCAGGTCAAGAGACTCGGCACCTTCTCCGCCGACGATGCCACCGGGCGCCTGATCCACTTCGGGATCCGTGAGCACGCGATGGGCGCGGCGGCGAACGGTATGGCGGCGGCCGGTCTCGTGCCCTGCGTCGGCACGTTCTTCGTGTTCAGCGACTACATGCGACCCGCGGTCCGCCTCGCGTCGATCATGCAGACCAAGGTTTGCTTCGTCTGGACGCACGACTCGGTCGGTGTCGGCGAGGACGGCCCGACCCACGAGCCGGTCGAACAGCTCGCGTCGCTGCGCGCGATGCCGGGTTTGCGGGTCATCCGCCCGGCCGATGCCAACGAGGTCGCGGCGGCTTGGAAGGTGCACCTCGACGGCGACGGCCCGACCGCGTTGGTGCTGACGCGCCAGAAGGTTCCGGTGCTCAAGGGCACCGCCCAGCGGGCACCGGTCGGTGTGCCCGCGGGCGCGTACGTCCTCGTGCCGGAAGGCGTGGGTCGACCCGACATCGTGCTCATCGGCACCGGTTCCGAAGTGCAGGTATGCGTTGCGGCGCGCGAGCTGCTGGCGACGCGCGGCCTCGCGGCGCGTGTGGTCTCGATGCCCTCGTGGTTCCTGTTCGAACAGCAGTCCAGCGACTATTGCGTGGAGGTGCTGCCTCCCGGCGTGCCGACCCTCGCAGTCGAGGCCGGTGTGCGTTTCGGTTGGGAGCGATACGCGGACGACGTCGTGAGCATCGATCGGTTCGGTGCGTCCGCTCCGGGTGAGGTCGTGATGCGCGAGCTCGGGATCACCCCGGAACACACAGTCGAGCGCGCCCTCGCGCTGCTCGACACCGTCGGCGGAGGAGGGAGTTGAACATGCCGAGCGCGATCCCCCGGTTGATCGATTTCGGGCAGAGCCCCTGGTACGACAACCTCACCCGCGCCCTCGCGACCGGCGGCTTGCAGAAGCTGATCGACGCGCACGGCATCCGGGGCGTGACGTCGAACCCGACCATCTTCGAAAAGGCGATGGCAGGTGGTGGCGACTACGACGCGCAGCTGCGCCAGGTGACGCGGGCAGGCGCCTCCACCGACGACGCGTACTGGGATCTCGTGACCACCGACATCGCGCACGCCGCCGACGTGCTGAGGCCCCTGTACGACCGGCTCGACGCCGCCGACGGCTTCGTGTCCGTCGAGGTGTCACCCGACCTCGCGCACGACACCGCGGCAACGATCCGCCAGGCCAAGGAGCTGTGGGAGCGCCTCGCGCGGCCGAACGTCATGATCAAGATCCCCGGCACGCGCGAGGGCATCCCCGCGGTCGTCGACACCCTCGCGGCCGGCATCAACGTCAACATCACGTTGATCTTCAGCCTCGAGCGGTATCAGCAGGTCATCGAGGCTTTCCTCTCGGGTCTCGAGCGCCGTGCCGCGGCGGGCGGTGAGCTTCGCAGCCTCGCCTCGGTGGCGTCGTTCTTCGTGAGCCGAGTCGACACCGAGACCGATCGGCGGCTGCCCGAGGGCCACCCACTTCGGGGTAAGGCCGCAGTCGCCAACGCCAAGCTCGCGTACCAGACCTTCCGTACGGAGCTCTCCGGTGCGCGGTGGGAGAAGCTCGCCGCGCTCGGCGCGCGGGTGCAGCGCCCGCTCTGGGCGTCGACGTCGACCAAGAACCCGGCGTATTCCCCGACGCTCTACGTCGACGAGCTGGTCGGCGCCGACACCGTGAACACGCTCGCCCAGGCTTCGGTCGACGTGCTGGCGCGCGGTGACGGCAACCTGCGCGCCGATGCCATCTCCGAGGACATCGACGGCGCGCGCCGCACGATCGCCGATCTCGCCGGCGCGGGCGTCGACTTCGCCGACGTGACCGCCACGCTCGAACGCGAAGGCGTCGAGTCGTTCGCCAAGTCGTTTCACGACGCGTTGGCGACACTCGAGAAGAAGGTGGCGGAGCTCAAGTAGACGACGTCAGCCGCGAGCGACGCGAGCAGCGCCTCGTGTGGTTGCCGCGGCGACTGCGCGTAGGTGCGCGCTGAAGTCGGCCGGCTTGGCGTGCGCGTTGAGGCCGCTCGTGTTCGGCATCACGTACGTCGGGACGTCGCCGAACCCTTCGGATTGCCAACCGTACGAAGCGTGCTTGTCGATCGCGATGCGATAGCCCGTTACGCCGACGAAGCACACGCACGCCGGCTGCAGCCAACGTACGAGTCGCCGGAGGCGGGCAGTCCCTTCGACGTACTCCGCCCGGGAGAGCTCGCCGGCGCCCGTCGATGCCCGCCGCACGAGGTTGGTCATGCCGATCCGGTCGACGCGGAAGGCATGAAACGGGTCGTGGGTGCGGGTCACGAGACCCGACGCGAGCGCCGCGGGCCAGAACCGGTTTCCCGGCCGAGCGAAGCTGATGCCGGTGTCGGCCGAGAGCACACCGGGGTTCAGGCCGACGATCAGCGCGCGCATATCCGGCCCGACGGTGTCGGCGAGCATCCGCGCGCGCGTGGCGTCGACATCGATCCATTCGTCGCCGTCGTCGAGGAAGTCGTCGACGACGAAGCCGGCGCCCTCGACGACGTCTCGAAGCCGGTCGGCGGGCCACCACGAGAAGTGTCGTCCGGGGAACAGGTCGTCCGCGTTCTCCCGGCGACGGTCCGACGTCACCTGTACGTGCACCTTGCCGTCGAGCGCAACGGATCGGTGGAGCTCCGCGAGCGCCATCGGCAGCCGCGGGCCGGCGATGTGCATATACGACTTGTGGGCCCACGCACCTGTGAACGCGCCCTCACGGAACGGCAGGTGTTCGAGATCTGCGACCAGCGGCCAGGCGCCGGGTGCGAAGGTACGGACCTGCGCGGCCATTGCCGGCGCGGCATCGAAGGCGACGACCGGCGCGCCGAGATCGGCGCTGTGCCAGCCCGGTCCGCATCCCACGTCGGCCCGCACGCCGGGCGGGACGCGGGCGGCGAAGGCGTCGATCGAGGCCGGTCGAGCCCGGCGTCGGTGCTCGATCCAGCCGTCGACGTTCGTCTCGTAGACGTTGACCGTCGAGCGATCCATGGCTCGGGAAGAATGGCAGACGTGGAGCTTCCCGGGCAGATTCGTGTCGTTGACGACGTCCCCCGTGCCTTCGCGCGACTCGTCGCCGAGCTCACGCCGGCGTCGATCGCGCTGTCGGGCGGTGAGCTCGCGCACCGCTGCTACACGTCGTTGCGCGCCGAGGTAATCGAGTGGTCGGCGGTTGATGTGTTCTTCGGCGACGACCGGATCGTGCCGCTCGAATCCGAGGACTCGAACGAGGGCATGGCCCGGCGGATCCTGCTCGACGAAGTGTCGCCCCGAGCGATCCACTCGATGGTCGCGGCCGGCGCCGACGCGTACGACGCGCTCGTGCGGGCCGCGCCGCCCATCGACATCGTCCACCTCGGTCTCGGGCCCGACGGTCATACGGCATCGCTGTTTCCCGGATCGCCCGCGCTCGACGAGCGCGAGAGATTCGTCGTCGAGAGCGGTGACGACGCGCACCCGCATCCGAGACTGACCTTCACGTTCCCGGCGATCGTGCGCGCCGCGCTCGCCGTAGTGACGGTCGCGGGAGAGGACAAGCGCGACCCGATCCGGCGCATCCGCGCCGGGGAGGATTTGCCCGGCGCGCGGATCCGGGCCCGGCAGGTGCTGTGGATCGGAGACCGGGCGGCATTGGCTGCCGACTAGGGTCGCCGCATGCTCAGCGCCTCGTCGTTCCGGGAGCTGCTCGCCGCGCCCCTGACCGAGCTGATGCCGGCGGCGGCCGCCCGCCGGGAGGCAAAGAGCGGCCGGCGCATCACGTTCTCGCCGAAGGTTTTCGTGCCCCTCACGATGCTGTGCCGCGACCGGTGCGGCTATTGCACGTTCGCGAAGCCGCCGGCCCGGCTCGATTCACCGTATCTCGGCGCTGATCGGGTCCTGGAGCTGGCCGCGCGGGGGGCCGCGCTCGGCTGCTACGAAGCGCTGTTCACACTGGGCGAAGCCCCCGAGGACCGTTATCCCCAAGCGGCCGACTGGCTCCGCGATCACGGCTTCGAGAGCACCGTCGACTACCTCGCGTCGGTGGCGAAGCTCGTGCTCGACGAGACCGGATTGCTCCCCCACGCCAACGCGGGCGCGCTCACCGAGGTCGAGCTCACGCGCCTGCGTGCCGTCAGCCCGTCGCAGGGGATGATGATCGAGACGCTCGCCGATCGTCTGCACGAGCGCGGCGGCGCGCACTTCGGCGCGCCCGACAAGACGGCCGCGCGGCGCCTCGCCACCCTGCACGCGGCCGGGCGCGCCCGGGTGCCGTTCACTACGGGCATCCTGGTCGGAATCGGCGAGACGCGCGCCGAGCGGATCGAGGCGCTCGTCGCGATCGCGAACGCGCACCTCGAGCACGGTCACGTCCAGGAGGTGATCGTCCAGAACTTCCTGCCCAAGGTCGGACCGGCCATGCACGCGGCCGCGCCGTGCCCCACGGACGAGTTCCTGTGGTCGATCGCGGCGGCCCGCTTGATCCTGCCGAGCGATGTGCACCTGCAAGCGCCACCGAACCTGAGCGACGACCTGTCCCCGCTCCTCGCGGCCGGCATCGACGATTGGGGCGGCGTATCGCCGCTGACGATCGACCACGTGAACCCCGAGCGGCCGTGGCCCGCGCTCGACCGGTTGCGCAGCGCGACCGAGGCGGCCGGTTTCGCGCTCGCGCCCCGCCTCACGGTGTATCCCGAGTTCGTCGCACGTCCCGACGAGTGGCTGCACGCCGACGTCCGCACTGCAGTCCTCGTCGCGTCCGACCTCGAGGGACTCGCGCGCGACAACAGCTGGTCGCCGGGTCGCGACGACCTCGAGCCCCCGCGCCTCCTTCCCGCGGCGGGCGCGAACGCCGGCGGTGCCGTCGGCGAGGTGCTCGCCGGCGTGCTCGCGGGTCAAGAGGTCGGCATCGACGAGATCATGACCCTGCTCGCGGCACGAGGTCCGGAGGTCGGGCGCGTCGCCGAGGTCGCCGACCAACTGCGCCGCGAGATCGTCGGCGACGAGGTGACCTTCGTCCGCAATCGCAACATCAACTACACGAACGTCTGCACGTTCAAGTGCCGGTTCTGCGCCTTCTCGAAGGGGCCGCTCTCGCTGAATCTCCGGGGCAAGCCGTATCTCGTCGAGATGGAGGAGATGCAGCGCCGCGTGGTCGAGGCGATCGAGTGCGGCGCGACCGAGGTGTGCCTGCAAGGCGGGATCCACCCCGACTTCGACGGCGACTATTACGTGGACGTCGCACGCGCGGTCAAGGAGGTCGCGCCGGCGATCCATGTGCACGGCTTCACCGCGCTGGAGGTGACCGAAGGCGCCCGCCGGCTCGACATGCCGTTGCGCGACTATCTGCTGCGCCTGAAGGAAGCCGGCCTGGCCACGCTCCCCGGCACGGCAGCGGAGATCCTCGACGACGAGGTGCGGGCGATCATCTGCCCCGACAAGGTCAACACCGAGGAATGGCTGTTCGCGCACCGAACCGCGCACGAGGTCGGCCTGAAGTCGAACGTCACCATCATGCACGGCACGGTGGAACGACCGGTACATATCGCGCGCCACCTCGTCCGCACACGCGACCTCCAGAAGGAGACCGGCGGGTTCACGGAGTTCGTGCCACTGCCGTTCGTGCACATGGCGACACCGATCTTCATCCAGGGCAAAGCGCGCCGCGGACCCACCTTCCGCGAGGTGGTCCTCATGCACGCGGTCGGTCGCATCGCCTACCGCGACACGATCCCCAACGTGCAGGCGTCGTGGGTCAAGTGCGGGATCGGCGGGACGCGCCAGATCTTGCAGGCGGGTGCGAACGATCTCGGCGGCACCCTGATGGACGAGAACATCTCGCGCGCCGCGGGCGCGAGCCACGGCCAGGAGCTCGACGAGGCAGAGTTCCGGTCGATCGTCGAACCGATCGGCCGCACGCTCGCGCAGCGCACCACGCTCTACGGCCGGACGCAAACCATCGGCCGCCGGCTGCGTCCCGTCGAGGAGCACGCTCCCTCGCCCCAGCCGATCGAGCTCACGTCGGGCGCGAAGTCGTGAGTCGCTTCGACGTGGTGGCCCTGGGCAACGCGCTCGTCGACGTGCTGGCATACGCCGACGACGACTTCGTCGCCCGCACCGGCGTGGAGCCGGGGGCGATGACCATGGTCGACGCGGCCCGGTCGGACGAGATCTATGCGGAGATGGGACCGGCCACCGAGAGCTCGGGCGGGTCGGCGGCGAACACCGCAGCCGGGGTCGGGTCCTTCGGCGGGCGCGCCGCGTACATCGGCCGGGTGTCCGACGACGCCTTCGGCAAGGTCTTCTCACACGATCTCCGGAGCATCGGCGTGCATTTCGACTCGCCGCCGGCCACGACCGGCGCACCCACGGGACGCTGCCTCGTGCTCATCACTCCCGACGCGCAACGAACGATGTGTACGTTCCTCGGCGCGGGCGCCGAGCTGGACGAGAGCTACGTCGACGAGGCCCTGATCGCCAGTTCCGCCGTGACCTACCTCGAGGGCTACGTGTGGGATCCGCCGGCGGCGAAGAAAGCCGTGCGCCGCGCCGCCGCGGTCGCACATCAGGCGGACCAGCGCGTCGCGCTCACGCTCTCCGACCCGTTCTGCGTCGAACGTCACCGCGAGGAGTTCCTCGAGCTGATCGAAGGTCACGTCGACATCCTGTTCGCGAACGAGCACGAGATAACGATGCTCTACGAGGTCGACACCTTCGACGAGGCCCTGCACCGGGTCCGTGGCCACTGCGAGATCGCGGCGCTCACGCGGGGCCCGCACGGCTCGGTCGTCGTCGCCGGCGACGACGTGCACGTGATCGACGCGCATCCGGTCGTCGAGGTGGTCGACACGACGGGTGCCGGCGACCTGTACGCCGCCGGGTTCCTGTACGGCTTGACCCACGGCCACCCGCTGGCAACGTGCGGCCGGCTGGCCTCGCTCGCGGCCGCCGAGGTGATCTCGCACCTCGGTGCCCGACCGGCCGAGGTGCTCGCCGAACTGGCGCGGCCGTTGGTCGGAGGCTGACCGGGCGGTGGCGCGCCTCCCGCGGTATCGCACCGGCGATCCGGAGATCGATCAGGACATCGACCGGCTGATCACCAAGATCGGCGACGTCAACGACTCCGACCTGGTCTTCGAGCTCATCGTCTCCGCGGTTCGCCTCGCACGCGACCGCGCGACCCGCGGTGATCTGAAGATCGCCAACGCCGCGCTCAAGGAGATGCGATACGCGTTCGCGGTCTTCGAGCCGTACCGCGCGGCCCGCAAGGCGGCGATCTTCGGATCGGCACGCACGCGACGCGACGACCCGCTCTACGAGCAGACAGTCGCGCTCGCGCGCGAGCTCGCGAACGCCGATTGGATGGTGATCACCGGCGCGGGGCCCGGGATAATGGAAGCCGGGATCGAAGGCGCGGGCGCGGCCAACTCGTTCGGCGTGAGTATCCGGCTGCCGTTCGAGGCCGCGACCACGCAGTTCCTCGCCGACGACCCGAAGCTCGTGAGCTTCCGCTACTTCTTCACGCGCAAGGTGACCTTCGTCAAGGAAGCGCACGCCTTCGTGCTCCTCCCGGGCGGCTTCGGCACGCTCGACGAGGGCTTCGAGCTGTTGACCCTCGTCCAGACCGGCAAGGCTCCGCCGGCGCCGATCGTGTTGCTCGACGTCCCTGGTGGCACGTTCTGGCTGAGCTGGATGCAGGTCATCGAGCGCGAGTTGCGCGCCCGGGGCTACATCTCCCCCGAGGATCTCCGGCTGGTGAAGATCACCGACGATCCTTCCGTCGCGCTGGCCGAGATCACCGGGTTCTATCGCAATTACCACTCGTTGCGGTTCGTCGAAGGCGATCTCGTGCTCCGGATGCAACACCTTCCCGGGCAACCGCGGATCGAGGCATTGAACACCGAGTTCGCCGACATCCTCGCGCGCGGGCGCATCGAGCCGACGACGACCAGCAAGGTCGAGATCGCCGACGACGACGTGACCGAGCTCGCTCGGATCCGGATGCGGTTCGATCGGCGTTCCTACTCGCGCCTACGGGGTTTGATCGACCGGATCAACGAACCCGATTGAGCCCGAAGGCTCCGTGGTGCGCCCAGGTTGCCAGGTCGGGTGCCGCGAGCTCGGACACGCGACGGCTGTAGCGCCTCACGTCGGCGTCGTCGAGAAGGTCGCGCCACTGTCCCGTGCACCCACGATTGAAGAACCGTTGGTTGTCGGTCCAAATGGCGTTTGTCGTGTCGGGCGCGATCTCGTCGGCCCGGGCGCGCATGTTCTGGAACGTGGCCGCGTCGACGAGCTCGTGCCAACGATCCTCGGCGACCTCGATGCCGAGGCGCATCGCCAAGGCGCGCATCTCGCCCTCGAGATCCTCCTGCAGGTCGTCGTAGTGCAGCATCACTACGTTCGGTCGTTCGCGCGCGTCCCAGAACGTCTGCAGATGATGCAGGGTCTGCAGGAGGCTCATCGCGTCCGTGGGGGGTGTCGCGTCGTCGACCCACAGCCAGAAGCGTTCGATCTCGGTCTCGGCGCGTGGCGGCGGCCCGGCGGCGAGCATCTCCATCACGTCGTCGAGCCCGACGGCGCGCTCACGCGCGGCGAGGACCGCGGGAACGTCCATGTTCTCCCAGTGGTTCTCCCACGACCGGAACACGTCACGCGGGTCGCGACCGACGCAGATGTATGTCACATCGGGATGGTCCGGGAGCCCGTCGAAGGGCGTATGCGTCTTGATGAAGCGACGGTGGGTCTGTGCATCGAGGTCGGCGCGGACCGATTCGAGATCGCGAGTGAGCATGTCGAGCCAGGGCGAGATGAGATCGAGTGACTGCTCGAACGTCGTCGTTTGGAGGACGAGGAGCGCGCAGATCATCTGCGTCCACGTCGTCCCGCACTTGGGCGGCGTACTGATCACGATGTCATCCGACCGGAACTCGAAGCCTTCCCAGCGCGCGCTGTCGAAGACCATGTTCTTGTACCTCGCCGGCTGCACCGCGGTCATGCTTCCTCCCCGCCGGTTGACGGCGCCAGCGCTCGGATCGCCTTGGCGATCGCGCGGCGTGCCTGCAGCAGTCTCCTCTCCTGGGCCGCGGCCTCGATGCCCGCATCGCCCTCCGGCGATCGGGCGGCTTCCCGGAGCCGCTCGTATGCGAGGTCGCGCAACTCCTCCTCGATGGCCGCCAGCCGCTCGGCGATCACGTCGAACCGGTCATTCATCGAGGGAACCCGCGATCAAGTCGGCGGGATGGCGGGCGTCGATGCCCGCAGCCCGTAGTTGCAGCATGCAGCCCGGATTGGCCGACGCCACGATCGGATCCGCGTGCCGGGCGGCCGCGCGCAGCGCGTCGGCCTTGCGATCGAGGATGCGACGCGAGAGATCGGGTTGTGTGAGCGCGTAGGCGCCACCCGCGCCGCAACACAGCCCCTCGTCGGCGGTCTCGACGAGCGCGTACGCAGGTTGGAGCGCGGTGCGGACCGCATTGTGGGCTTTCTGCACGTGGCGGAGGTGGCACGGGTCCTGCACCACCACCTGCGTATCCATCGGGCGCAGGCCGAGGCGCGGTTGGAGCACGAGCCATTCGGAGAAGTCCTTCACCCGCGCGCTGAAGGCGTGGGCCTCGCGCGAGTCGACCAGGTGTCCGTACTCCTTCATCGTCGCTCCGCACCCTGCACTGTCGACCACGACCGGTGCGGTTCCGGGCATCGACTGCATGACGCGTGTCGCGAGCGCGCGCGCCTCGGCTTCGCGACCCGCGTGCAGGTGGAGCGCACCGCAACACGCGGCGCTCGCGGGAGGCCGCGCGACGCGGGCACCGGTCGCGCGCATCACGCGGACGGCCGAGCGGTGCGTATCGCGCAGCCAGGCGTCCATGACGCAACCGGTGAACAGCCACGCGTCCGGAGTTCCGCCGACCTCCACGTCGAGAGGCCGTGCGAGCGACCGCGCCGACAGGCGGGGCAGGCCGAGGCGCGACGGCGCGAGGTGCAACCGTTGCGCGAGCCAGGCGACCCAGGTGCACGCGAGGACGAGCCAGTGCCGCGGGAGCACGACCCGGTAGCCGAGCCACTCCGCCGCGCGCCGCACGCGTGAGCGCGGTGGCGGGAGTGCGGCGCGCGTCGCCTCCATGAGGTTCCCGAACTGCACCCCGGACGGGCAGGCCGACTCGCACCCGCGGCACGACACGCATTCCTCCATCGCGGCGCGGAACGCGTCGTCGATGGGGGCATCGCCGGCTTCGACGGCCCGCATCGCGGCGATGCGTCCGCGCGGAGAGGCGATCTCGCGGCCCGTGACCCGGTAGGTCGGGCAGTGCGGAAGACACAGACCACACGACACACACGCGTTCAGGGTGTCGGCATCGAGGCGCAGCGGTCCCGTCACGATGTCAACTGGCTCTCAGAGGCAGACGACGGGGGTTCAGTCTCCACTCGGGATCGAAGGCTTCCTTCACGCGTCGCATCACAGGCGCGTTCGGGAGCGGGCAGCCGAAGCCGTCGTCGTCGGCCGGTCCACCGGCCTCTCGGAGCATCCAGCCCCCGTGCGCATGCGCGACGGACCGTGCGTAAACGAGCGCGTCCTCTTCGTCGGCCGCCACGTGCACCGTGCCGACGCCGAGCTCCGCGCGCCACCGGACGCGGTCGCCGAGCGCGCCGGTGCACCCACTGACGCGCCCCGGTGCGACCGAGATACGACCGCGGTGCGGACCATCCGGCAGCTCGGGCCCGTGCTCGACCTCCCGCAGTCCGTGACCCTGCACGTCCACGTCGGCGTCGACCCCTTCGAACAACACCATCTCGCGCCTACCGTCCCACACGCGCGCCGACGCCCGGTACGTGCTCGTCGGCTCGGTGCTGGTGAACCAGCGCGCCCTCGCAGGCCGCGGCCGGCAACGCAGCGTTGCCTGTTGCAGCACACCGATCGTTCCCAGCGAACCGACGAACAAGCGCGGGATGTCGTAGCCGGTGACGTTCTTCACCGTCGGGCCGCCGCCCTTCACCAACCGGCCGTCACCCGTCTCGAAGCGCACTTCGAGCACGTGATCGCGCACCGGTCCGTGCCGCAACCTGCGCACACCCGACAAGCCGCACGCCAGGATGCCGCCGATGGTCGCCGCCCGTGAACGAGGATCGAGCGCGCACTCCTGATTGTGCTCGGCCAGCACGCCGTCGACCGTATCGAAGCTGGTCCCGGCGCCGACCGTGATCGTCATGTCGGCCGGTTCGTACGCGATGACGCCCACCGGTGCCCGAACCTCCCCGGCACCGGCCGGCGGCGGTCCGCCGACCTCCCAGTGGGTGCGCGCCCCGACGGGCGTGACGAGGGGCGTGACGACGGGCGCGACGGGTCCGGACCCGCTCATATCCACGTCCCCTCCGGGACGCGCTGGAGCTCACCGCAGCGGCTCCCGCGCGGCAGCACCTTCTGCGGGTTGGCGACACCATCGGGATCGAACGCATCGCGCAGGCGTGCCTGGGCGTCGAGGTCGTCGGGAGAGAACATGCGCCCCATGAGGTCGCGCTTTTCGATCCCGACGCCGTGTTCTCCCGTGAGCACTCCCCCGGCCGCGAGGCACGCGTCGAGGATCTCGGTGCCCGCCGCGTAGACGCGATCCCACACGCCGGGGTCGCGCCCGTCGAATACGAGCAGCGGGTGCAGGTTGCCGTCTCCCGCGTGGAACACGTTCATCACGATGAGCCCGTGGGCGTCGGCGATCTCGTAGACGCGACGAAGGACGTCGACCAGCTTCGTGCGCGGGACGACCGCGTCGTGCAGGTAGTAATCGGGAGCGATGCGCGCGATCGCGCCGAAGGCCGACTTGCGTCCCTTCCATAGCAGCGCGCGCTCGGCCGCGTCGGCCGCGACGCGCACGAGGATCGCGCCGTTCGCGCGCGCGATCGCGGTGATCGCCTCGACCTGTTCCGCCACACCGCCTTCGAACCCGTCGACCTCCGCGAGCAGGACGGCCTGCGCGTCGCGCGGATACCCGGCTCCGACGAAGTCCTCGACGGCGCGGGTGATGCGGGCGTCCATCATCTCGAGCGCGGCCGGCAGCACACCGGCCGCGATGACGCCGCTCACGGTGGCGGCGGCCGCCTCGAAGCCGTCGAACGCGCACAACATCGTGGCCACACACGGGGGGTCGGGCGTGAGGTGAACCGCGACCCCGGTGGCGATGCCCATCGTGCCTTCCGAGCCCACGAAGCAGCCGCGCAGGTCGTACCCCGGCGCGTCGGGCTCGAGGCCACCGAGCCGGGTCGCGGTGCCGTCGGCGAGCACCACGTCGACGGCCAGCACGTGCGCGGACGTGACCCCGTCGGCGAGACAGTGCGGACCGCCCGCGTTCGTACCGACGTTGCCCCCGATGGTGCACGCCTGCTGTGACGACGGGTCGGGCGCATAGTGCAGGCCGAGATGGCTGACCGCACGGGTGAGATCGAGGTTCAGGACGCCCGGCTCCACCCACGCCACGCGCGCTTCCGCATCGACCTCGAGCACCCGGTTCATCTGCGTGGTCACGATGACGACCGGGTCGTCGAGCGGGGTCGCGCCGCCCGCGAGGCCCGTGCCGCTGCCGCGCGCGACGAACGGCCGGCCGTGCCGCCGCGCGACCCGGACGGCGGCGGCCACCTCGTCGGTCGACTCCGGGAAGCACACCGCGACCGCTCGACCGACGGCGACGCCGGCGTCGCGCGCGTACAACGCGAGCTCGAGCGGCTCGACGCTCGCGCGACCCGGACCGACCGCGGCTCGGAGGTCGGCAACGAGGTGCCCGAGAAGTTCCCCAAGGAGTTGCCCAAGGAGTTGATCGTCTACGGCGTCGGAGTGCGCGATACGCGGGATGCTACCGACTAGCGTCATCGGTCATGACTGGACCCACGCGCGAGTGGATCACGATCCCGATCCCGGGCAAGGAGCGCAGGCAGTGGCAGGTCGATGTCACGTTCCTCGCGTCGTCGTGGCACTGCATCTTCGGCCAGGGGTGTCAGGGCGTGCTCACCGAGCCCGCGCCCGAGCTGGTGCAGGGTTGTTGCTCCTACGGCGCGTACGAATCCGACAAGAAGGTCAAGGAGAAGGTCGAGAAGCTCGCCAAGCGGCTGGGTGACGACGAGTGGCAGTTCAAGCAGGTCGGATTGAAGAAAGGTGTCTGGGCGAACGCGGGCAAGGACGAGTGGCGAACGCGTATGCACCAGGAGGCCTGTGTGTTCCTCAATCGTCCCGGATTCGAAGCCGGACCGGGATGCGCACTGCACCTGCACGCGCTGAACACCGGGAAGCACTTCAGCGACACCAAGCCGACGGTCTGCTGGCAGCTCCCCTTGCGCGCAGTCGACCGTGACGAAGAGGACGAGTCGGTCACCTCCGTGCTCACCGAATTCGGCCGCGACGGCTGGGGCGAGGGCGGCGAGGAGTTCGCGTGGTGGTGCACCGAGGCCAAAGAGGCGTTCACCGGGGCTGAGCCCGTCTACAAGTCGATGGAGGCCGAGCTGCGCAAGATGCTCGGCGACGCGATCTACGAAGAGGTCGCGAAGTACATGGACATCCGCCTCACCTCCGGCCCCCCGCCCACGCCGCATCCTGCGGAGGTCAAGGTGTCGCTCGGCCGCACGCGCGTCCGGCGTCCGTGACCGAGGTCTCCGACTCGCTCGTCACCGATCTCGAGGCGGAACAGCTCGCGCTGCAGGCGGTGGTCGCGACGATCGACGCGGACGGGTGGCTCGCACCGACCCCGTCCTGGGGTTGGGACGTGCGCGACACGATCGCGCATCTCGCCGACACCGACGAGATGGCGATCGACACCGTCCGCGGCGGTCCGTACGCGATCAACGAGCTCGCGGCCCGCGCTGCGTCGGGCGCCGACGTCACGTATCACGGCGTGTTGCGCGGGCGTCGCCGATCCGGGCGCGACGTCGCCGCGTGGTGGGAGCGGACGTCGGCCGCGGAACGCTCGATGCTGTCCGACCTGCCGGCCGACGCCCGGGTGCCCTGGGGCATCGGCATGCGCGCGCCTTCCTTCGTCACTGCCCGGCTGATGGAAACCTGGGCGCACGGGCTCGACGCGCGAACCGCGCTCGGGGTCGCGGCCGTCGACACCGACCGCCTCGCGCACGTCGCCTGGCTCGCGACCCGTGCCTTGCCGTACGCATACTCCATCGCCGGTTTGGAGCCTCCGACCGAGCCGTTACGGGTCGAGTTGTCGCTGCCGTCCGGGGCGTCGTGGACCTTCGGACCGAAGGACGCCGCCGACCGCATCACCGGTTCGGCCGGCGACTACTGCCGAGTGTTCGTGCATCGTCGCCGATCTGCCGATACGAACCTCGTGATCGAAGGTGCCGCAGCTCGGACCGCGATCGCGGTCGCGCGGGCGTTTCTCTAGGGGGCCGACCGACATGCCGCTCTTCTCGTTCGAGGGCCTGGCGCCGCAGGTGCACGAGGGGGCATTCATCGCGCCGACCGCCACGCTCGTCGGAGACGTGATCGTGGAGGAGGGTGCTTCGATCTGGTACGGCGCGGTGATCCGGGCCGACTACGCGCCCGTCATCATCCGGCGGCGCGCGAACGTACAGGACAATGCGGTCATCCACGGCCCGCCCGGGTTGACCACCGACATCGGGCCCGGCGCGACGGTCGGCCACAACTGCGTGGTGCACGGCGCGACGCTCGAGGCCGAATGTCTGATCGCGAACGGCAGCGTGGTCCTCGACGGCGCGACGATCGGCGTCAAGGCGTTGGTCGCGGCGGGCTCGGTCGTGGCGGCCGGAACCACGGTCGGCGCCGGGATGTTGGCCACGGGCGCACCGGCAACCGTGAAGCGGCCCGTCAAGGGCACCGGCGCCGAGCTGTGGGTGGAGACGAATCCCGGGGCGTACGAGGAGCTTGCCCAACGGCACCGCGCCGGGATCCGCTACATCGACCCGACGGCCGACGACGACGAGTAGGTGACGCGGCTCGGAAACCCGAGCAGAACGCGCTTCGACCTAGCCGCGCACGCTCACCCCGGCGCCGCCGTCGACCACGAGCACCTCGCCGGTCAGCCACGCAGACGCGTCGGAGATCAAGAAGAGCGCGCCCGATGCGATGTCGTCGGGTACGCCGAGGCGACCCAGCGCGTGAGTACGCGCCATCGCTTTCTCGTTCGGCTCCCAAAGTGCGCGCGCCATGTCGGTCTTCACCAGCGCGGGTGCGATCGCGTTGACCCGCACGCCGGGCGCGAGTTCCTGCGCGAGCTGGCGGGTGAGGTGGATCAACGCCGCCTTCGACACGTTGTACGCGCCGAGGAACGGACCGGGCCGCAGTCCGCCGACCGAGACCACGTTCAGGACCACCCCGCCGTGTTCTTGCATGTACAAGTGCCACGCGGCGCGGACGAAGCGCAGCGGTGCAGTGATGTTTGCGTCGAAGACTTTCGTGACGGCTCCCAGGTCGGCGTCCATGAGCGGCCCGAACACGGGATTGATCGCCGCGTTGTTGACGATCACGTCGCAGCGTCCGAGCGTGTCGATCATCGTCGCGATGGCGGCGTCCGCCACGGCGGGATCCCCGACCGAGCCCGCGACCGTTACGACCTGCGCGCCGAGCGCCGTGATCGCGGCCGCCGTCTCCTCGAGCTCGGCAGGTTTCCGGGCGACGACGCACACGTTCGCGCCGGCCGCCGCGCTGGCCTCGGCGATCGCGCGCCCGATGCCGCGGGTGCCTCCGGTGACGAGCACCGCCTTGCCGTCGATCCGCAGCGCCGTAGCCGGGTCGATCACAGGTACAGCCCCGTGCCGCCCTCACTGCGGGGCGATGCAACCGCGTGCACATCTCGCTCGCGCAAGATGAGGTAGTCCTCGCCTTGGATCTCGACTTCGAAGCCGGTGTCGGGGGAAAAGAGCACCGTGTCGCCGGCCTCGACGGTGCGCACGGTCGGACCGACCGCGGCGACCTCCGCCCACACGAGCCGGCGGGAGACGTCGGCCGTCGCCGGGATCAGGATTCCGGCGCGCGACTTGCGCTCCCCCGCTTCCTTCGACTCAACGACCAGCAACCGGTCGGCGACCATCCGGATCGAGTGCTTGCTCTCGGCGCCGTTGGACATCCGGCGCAGGCTAGCGGTGAGGCTTCGCAACCGCCCCGGCTCCGCCTCGATGCCTGCTCGCCCCGGCGTGCGCAACTAGCTTCGTGGGGACTGCCCTTCCGAGGAGGCCGCAAATGTCCCGCCGCCGTGCTCGACGCGTGCCGGTTGCCGTCCGCAGGACGTGCATGGTCCTGGCTCTCGGCCTGGTCCTCGCGGCATGTGGCGGAGGCGGAGGGGGCGGTTCCGCGGTCACCAAGACGGCCACGGGCGGCAAGATCGACGTGAACGCCTTCGATCCGTACCGCTTCGACGTGAAGACGATCAACGCGTCGCCCGGGCCACTCACGATCACCCTGCACGAAAAGGGCGGCCAGGAGCACACGTTCACGATCTCGTCGCCGAAGTTCGAGATCATTGTCACGCCCGACCATCCGGAAGCGACCGGGACGGTGACGCTCGCGGCCGGGACCTACTCGTTCAAGTGCTCCTTCGACAGCCACGCGGCCGCGGGGATGGTCGGCAAGATCGTGGTCGGATGATTTCGGTGTCCGGCCGCTAGATTCGTCGTACCCGATGCTGCAGTCCACGGTTCCTCTCGAACTCCGGCCCCGGCCGCTCCTGGCGACGATCGGCTCGTATGTCCGTCTCACCAAGCCGCGGGTCATCGAGCTGCTGCTGGTCACCGCGGTGCCACCGATGGTGTTGGCGCAGCAGGGAATGCCCGCGCTCGGTCTGATCGGCGCGGTCGTCATCGGCGGCGCACTCGCCGCCGGCGGCGCCAACACGATCAACTGCTGGATCGAACGCGACCGCGATCAGCTGATGCAGCGCACGCTCAAGCGCCCACTTCCCCGCGGCGAGATCGCGCCGGCCCGCGCCCTCGCGTTCGGAATCGTCTTGAACGTCCTCGCGTTCGCGCTTCTGGCGAGCGCGGCGAACCTCCTCGCGGCGACACTGACGCTCTCGGCCACGTTGTTCTACGTCTTCGTGTACACCCTGTGGCTGAAGCCCCGCACGGTGCAGAACATCGTGATCGGAGGTGCCGCGGGCGCAGTGCCCGCCCTCGTGGGCTGGGCCGCGGTGCGTGACGGTCTCGGCGCCCCGGCCTGGTTGCTGTTCGCGATCGTGTTCTTCTGGACCCCGGCGCATTTCTGGGCCCTCGCGATGAAATACCGCGACGACTACGCGGCGGCCGGCGTGCCGATGCTGCCCGTCGTGCACGGGGTCGAGCTCACCACGCGTCGGATCGCGGCCTACGCGACCATCACCGTCGCGCTGACGTTCGCCATGACGCTCACGGGCGACGTCGGTCGTGTGTACGCGGCCGCGGTCTTCGTCCTCGGCGGGATGTTCGTCACGCGTGCGTTCGCGTTGGTGCGCGAGCCGTCGCCGCAGCGGGCGATTCGGTTCTTCGCATGGTCGAACGTCTATCTGATGCTGGTGTTCGTCGCCGTTGCCGTCGACGCCTTCGTCCGCTGACGCCCGGAGCTCCCGCCGGCTCTCGCGGGGCGTCATTGTCGCGCTGGTCGTGGTCGCACTCGCGATCCCGGCCGGTGTCCTCGCGCTGATCCTGCACGCGCACCACTCGACCGCCGCCGACGCCGCGAGCAACGGCCCCCTCACCACCCCCGAGAAGGCGCGCATCGGAAGCCTCGCACCCGACTTCACGTTGCCGGGGCTCGACGGCAAACCCGTGACGTTGTCGGCACTGCGGGGGCGGGCCGTCGTACTGACGTTCTTCGCCTCGTGGTGTCATCCCTGCGAGCAGGACATGCCCATACTGGAGCGCGCCCAGCACGAGGACGGCCATCGCGTTGCGGTTGTCGGCGTCAACTTTCAGGACTTTCCCGGCGACACCCGCGCGTTCGTGCACCGCCTCGGGGTCACGTTCCCCGCGCTCGTCGAGGACTCGACCGACAATCCCGTAGCCGCTCGCTACGACGTGCACGCAATGCCCGACACGCTCTTCATCGACGCCCACGGTGTCGTGCGCGACCGCTTGTTCGGTCAGACGAGCGAGCACGACCTCGAAGCGGCCGTCGGCGCGTTGCTCCGCGGCTGACTGCCCCGTACCCACCGCCGAGCCGCGCCGGCGCGGCGTGCTATTCCTCCCAGCGGAAATACCGGGCGGCGAGGACCGGAGCTCCGACGGCCCAGGCGATCAGCACCGCGAGCTCTCCCACGGGGAACGCGTGCGACGAGAGCACCGATCGGACCGTCTCCGAGAGCGCGGCGGCGGGCAGTGCTTTCGCGAAGTCCTGCATCGCCGTCGGAAGCTTCGCCAACGGGTACGCCATCCCGCCCAGGAAGAGCAGCACGAGGAAGAGTCCGTTCGCGGCGGCGAGGTTCGCTTCGGCCCGTAGTGTGCCCGCCATCAGCATGCCGATCCCGGCGAACGCGACGGTGCCGACCAGGAGCAAGCCGACGGCGGGGACGATGCCCGCGGGAACGTGCCAGCCGATCGCGACCCCTACCGCGACGACCAGCAGAATCTGCAGGATCTCGAGCGCGAGGACCGTCGCGGTCTTGGCGACGAGCAGCCCGCCACGCGACAGCGGTGTCGAACCGAGCCGCTTCAGTACGCCGTACCGGCGTTCGAAGCCCGTCGCGATCCCGAGCGACACCATCGCGGCCGCCATCACCGCGAGTGACAGCACGCCGGGTACCAGGAAGTCGACGGGATGCGCGAAATCGGTCGAGACCGCGTCGACCTTGGCGAAGAAGACAAGGATCCCGAGCGGTATCGCGAGCGTGACGATGAGATTCTCGCCGCGTCGGAGCTGCAAGACGGTCTCGGCACGCGCCTGCGCGATGAGCGCCCTCCGTTTCACGCTACCGAGCCTGTTCCGCGGTGATCTGCAAGAAGACTTCCTCGAGCGATCGGCGTCCGGCTTGCAGCGCCGCGAGCGTGACGTTCGCATCGCGTAGGAAGCACGCGAGATCCGCGATCCGTTCCGGCGTGCCCGCCGCGCGTATCACGTACTCACCGGCGCGCTCCTCGACAACGTCGGCGTCGCTGAGACCGAGCGCGGTGCCGATCGCGGTCACGTCGAGTCCCGGGGCGGCCGCGAACCAGATCTCGTCCGAGACCACATGCCGGGTCAGCTCGGCCGGAGAGCCGAGCGCGGCCAGCCTGCCCCCGGTGACGATGGCGACGCGGTCGCACAGCTGCTCGGCCTCGTCCATCGCGTGCGTCGTGAGCAAGACGGTGACGCCGCGGTCGCGCAGGTCGCGAACGAGCTGCCACGTCGTGGCCCGGGCATGAGGGTCCATCCCCGCAGTCGGCTCGTCGAGGAAGACGACCTCCGGGCGGCCGATCAGCGCGCAGGCGAGAGAGAGGCGTTGCGCCTGGCCGCCGGAAAGCCGCCGGACCGACGTGGCGGCCGCGTCGCGCAATCCGACGGTGTCGAGCAGCACCTCGGGCGACTCGGCGTCGTCGTAGTAGGCCGCGAAGAGTCGTAGGAGCTCCAGCGGCTTGAGCCCCGGGTAGAGGCCGCCCTCTTGCAGCATCACGCCGATGCGGGGGCGCAGCGCGGCCGCGTCGCGCACGGGATCGAGACCGAGCACGCGCACCGTGCCGGCGTCCGCGTTGCGGTAACCCTCGAGCGTCTCGACAGTGGTGGTCTTGCCCGCGCCGTTGGGGCCGAGCAGGCCGAACACCTCGCCCCGCGCCACGTCGAACGACAGCCCGTCGACGGCGCGGATCGAGCCGTAGTGCTTGGCGAGCCCGACGACGGAGATGGCCGGGTCGGGAGCAGCGGCGGACATGGCGCTCGGAGTCTACGAGCGGTGGCGGGACGGCCCGCTATCGGTCCCGCCAGGCGACGTAGGCGGCGAGCTCGTCGAGCCAGGCGCGCGCGGTGTCGTCGATCGGCGCCGCCGCAAGCGCGTCGCGGGCTTGCGCGACGAGCCGCTCGATGTCCGCCTCGATCTGATCGAGCGCGCCGGTGCGCGCGAACACCGCCTGAAGATCGCGGACGTCGGCGGCGGACAGCCCGGGGTCGCCCAGCCTTCCCAACAGCGCGCGGTCGGTGGCATCGGCGCGCGCGAATGCGAGCGCGACCATGGGTGTGGGCTTGCCCTCGCGCAGGTCGTCGCCGACGGGCTTGCCGGTGACTCTCGCGTCGCCGAACGCGCCGAGCACGTCGTCGCGGAGCTGGAATGCGTGACCGAGCGGCAGACCGATGGCGGAGAGCGCGGGCCCGAGTGCGGCGAGCCCGTCGGCCAATGCCGCGCCGAGGTGCAGCGGTCGCTCCACGGTGTACTTGCCCGACTTGTAGACGGCAATGCGGTTCGCGAGCTCGGCTTCGGTGCTTGCGGCGGCGGTACCCGCGAGGTCGAGCGACTGGCCGACGCAAAGCTCGACGCGCAGCTCGTCGAACACGACGTGCGCCGCCTCGGGCATGCCGCGCATGAGGATGTCGGCGTAGGTGAACGCGAAGTCGCCGACGAGGATCGCCATCCCCTCGCCGAACCGTCGGGGCTCACCCCGCCAACCAGCGCGGACGTGGCGGCGCGCAAAGCGGGTGTGCACCGAGTCGTTCCCGCGGCGCATCTCGGAACCGTCCATGACGTCGTCGTGGGCCAGGGCGAACGTGTGCACGAGCTCGAGCGCCGCCGCCGCGTCGACGACACGCGTGTCGCTTCCGTCGCCCTGCGCACCGACGAACGCGCAGTAGCAGAAGGCCGGACGGAGACGTTTGCCGCCGGTGGCGACGAAGCCGCGCAAGGCTTCGATCGGCTCGGCCAGGGCGGCGTCGACAGCCCGCCACCGGGCGAGCTCCGCGGCCAGCAGATCGTCGATCCGGCGTTCCACGCGCGTCGCGAACGGGATCAGCGCCGTGGGGAACACGGCCTCCTTCGGCCCGGTCGAGGTCACGCTCGGACGGTAGTCGTACCCGGGCGGCGAGATCGGAACGCGTCCCGCCTACGCTGCGACGGTGCCCGAGTTTCTTTCGGAGATGTGGCTGGGGGAGCTCGATCGCGCGGTGCGCGCGTCCGCGTCCGTGTCCGCGCTCGCGCCGATCGTGATCGAGCAAGTCGTCCACGACGTGCCCGGTCGGGGCGAGGTCCGTTACCGGATCCGTGTCGACGACGACGGGGCGCGTGTCACCGAAGCAGGCACTCCGGAGCGGCCGGACGTTCGCCTGACAACCGACTATCCCACTGCGGTGGCCATCGCCCTCGGCAAGGAGAATGCCCAGATCGCCCTGGCGCACGGCCGGCTGCGACTCGGCGGCGACATCGACGCGCTGGCACGACGCGCCGGCGCGCTGGCCGCGCTGGACGACGCCACGGCCGCGCTGCGCGCGACCACGACCTACCCGTCGCCTTAGGATCGGCGCGGCATGTGGGGCGAGGTCACACCCGCGGAGCGACTGCGTTCGGTCACCCGCCGCAACGTTGACGACGATCGCCTCGCGGCCGAGGCCGCCGACGCGCTGGCCGGGTTCTCGAGCGAGCCCGCGTCGCTCGTAGTCGCGTGCCGGCGCGTTCTGGCGCATCACCGCGCCCACGGCGCGCTGTGGTGGGTGTGCTCACGGATTCTCGCCGCGCCCGACCCCGAAGCGGCGGCGCGCACCGCGGTGCGCGAGCTCGAAGCCGATCGCACGGGTGACCGGCTCGGAGCGACGCTGCCCCTTCTCGACGAAGGCGAGGTCGTTGCCGTCATCGGGTACACGATGACCATCGACGACGCGTTGATCGAGCGCTTCGATGTCGATGCGGTCGCAATCCGGGTGGACGGCGACGATCCGGTGCCGGCGCTTCGCCGCCGTCGTAGCGATCACGCCGTGCGGGTCGTCGACGAATGGGACCCGGTGCTCGAGCACACGTCCCGGTTGGTGGTCTCGGCGAGCGCCATCGGTCCGGAGCGTGCGCTCGTGCCGTCCGGTACGGCCGAGGCGATCCGCTCGATCGGTGCCGGCGCGCGTGAGCGGTGGCTGGTGGGAGGGGTCGGGCGGGTGCTCCCGGCGCGTGTGTACGAGATGATCGTCTCGTCGCTCCCCGCCGAGCCCGCGTTCGAGGAAATCTCGGTGCAGCGGTTCGACCGCATCGCGGGACCTCGCGGTCTCGAGCGTCCTTCGGATGCAACCGCGCGCGTCGACTGCCCGGTGGTCCCCGAGCTCCTCCGACCCCTGGGTTAACTTCGTTGCGTGAGCGAACCGGCGAGCGATCGCGCCGACCCTCGAGACCGGCCGTGCGATCTCTCGGTCACCTGCTTCGTGTGCGGCACCGACATGCGTCCGGAGCACGCGCACTACCGCTGCCCCGCGTGCGGGTGGCGCGACTCGTGTTGCGACGGGCCCTACTAGCGCCTACCTAGAGATCGATCACGTCGTCGGGCCCGTCCAGGCGACCGTCACCCGGTGGTCTGCCGAAGTACGCGACGCGACCTTGGAACCGACGCTTGACGATCCCCCGCGCGATGAGACGCGTCGGTGGGAACAGCAGGAGGAGTCCCGCCGCGTCGGTGACGAATCCCGGCACGATGAGCAGGACGCCGCCCGTGAGGACGAGGCCGCCGTCGACCAGCTCGTTCGTCGGCATTCGCCCGGCATCGAGCTGTTGACGGATCCGGGAGATGACCGAGAGGCCCTCGTGCTTGGTCAGCCACACTCCCAAGATCGAGAGCAGCACCAGGAGCCCGATCGTGTTCAGCGCGCCGATGGCGTGACCGACGAGCACTGCGACGTAGATCTCGAGGATCGGAATGACGATGAACAAGAGCGCGAGGACCGCCACGCAACGATCGTAGCGACGGGAGCGCGCGACGGGGTTCCGCGTTCACGCCCGGCCCGATCCGTGGCGACTAGGCCCATGACGGCTAGGCAAGGAGCGCGCACGCACGTACGGCAGCCTCGGCCGCAGAACGGGTCGCGAGCTTGGCCTTCTCCGCCATCTGCGCCATGAGAGGCAGGCGTTCGGGGTGGTCGGCCATGTACTTCTGGATGGCGGCGGTATTCGGCGTGCCGTCCTGGTTGCTGAGGTGGAAGACCTCCTCGTCGACGGTGCCATCGTTCGCCCGGTCGGAGATGACCCGGAACACCGACCACGGTATGCCGCGGGTCTCGCACAGCTCGGCGATTGCCGCGGTCTCCATGTCGAGCGACACGACACCGCGGGCGCGAAGCCGCGCGAGGTCGTCCGGGTCGGTAGTGAGCCCGTTGGTGGTCCACATCGTTCCGTGCGGCACTCCCTCGCCGAGAGGCGTCGGGCGGTGCTCGCTACCGGTCTCGCTGTTGACGACGACCTCGGGCAACACGAGTGTGCCGATCGGGGTCTCACTCTCGAGCGCGCCGGTTATGCCGACGACGAGCACCCAACGCGGCGTCACCGCGTCGAGGAGGCGCGTCGTTGCTTCGGTGGCCAGCTGGGTTCCCATCCCGGTGACGACGGCGACGACCGCGCGGCCATCGAGTGTTCCGGCGTGCATCTTCGTGCCGTTCACCTCGGTCTCGGTGAGCGAGAGCATGCGCACGAGCGGCGAGAGCTCGATCGGCATCGCGCAGACGAATGCGATGGGGTCCTTCTCGGAGTTCGTCGCCATGCGACCAGCTTGCCCCATCTCGCCGTCCGGCGACGCCGTGTCGCTAGTTCAGCCGTCGTCCTCGGGCGGGACCGAGATCACGCGCCGGGTGCTTGCGCTATTGCTCCTGCTGTCAGTGGTGCGGCGTAGGTCGGGTTGCCGATGAGATTGCCCGCCTCGTAGTTGGTGACGCTTTGGTAGTAGCGGGCGGTTGCGGAGGCGTTCTTGACCGTGTTGTAGGTCACGGTCGTGTTGGCGTCTCGGGCGAAGGTGGCGAGCATCATGCACCGGCCGGGTTGGACAGGTGCCACGTTGTGGTCGATGACGATGCCATCGATGCCCCAGAGTTTCAAGACTTCGTGGCCCGGGTCGTCGCACGAGCTGTTTCCGGTGCCGGTGTCGGAGACGTTGTTGACGATCTCGTAGTGGTGGCGGCGGAACGTGGACGGATCGTGCGCGTTGATGTTGGTGATGTCGGCGACGCTGTCGATCTGCAACGGCGTGCCGGACAGGGTGTTGTTGCGGAAGTAGACGCCGTCAATGACCGGATTCGCGTGGCCGTAGTTGTGATTCGCGAGCAAGTTGAGGCCGTGTGGCCCGAAGATGTTGTGCTCGATGTGGATATCGACGAGCGACGCGCCCGACGAGACGGGCTCGATGTCGATCGCGCTGCGTGACGAGGAGCGGATCACGTTGTCATGGATGTATATGTGCGCGCCTTGCTGGATCGAGATGCCCATACGTCCACTACCCATGCCGTTGCCGTCGAGGCCGAGATGGCTGTTTTCGATCGTGACGTACTGCGGCACCACGAGGACGTGGTCACGGTTGCGGCTGTGGGGAGTGATCGCGACGTAATCGCCCCACACATGATCGATCGAGACGTTGTCGAGCACCACCCGGTCGCTGCCACCGGTGATCTCGATCCCGTGTTGGAACTCGTACCGCCCGTCATACCCCGGGACCGTCTTGCCCCCGTCGATCGACAAGTTCTTGACGGTCGTGTCGACGTCTCCGCCCACGAGTAGATGTTCGACGCCCTCGCGACGAATCGTGTACGTCTGGAACTTCGAACCGTTGCCGTCGAGGGTGACGCCAGTCTTTGCTCCCAGCACGAGCTGTCCGTCGAGGCGATAGCACGACCCGTCGAGGCGAGCGAGCACGTGGTTGGGAACCGAGTCCAGCCACGCCTGCAACGCCACCGTCGCGTCCGGCATCTTCGGACTACACGTTGCCGCGTGCGGCACGCTCGACGGCACCGTCGATACACCCGACGCGCCGCTCGACATCGACGCAATGGAAAGCACACACGGCACCGCCACACACCCCAACAACAACGACAACCAACCACGACCAGACCAGCCAACCGCGGCTCCTGAGCCCCGCCCTCGCCGGAGCAAGGGTCCCACACCGCGGCGATGACTGTTCAGAACGGATCCAGCGGACCGAGCCATGCCCCCACCTTGCTCGCGTAGCCCAGCCCTTCCCCACGAGCGTCATCGACACTCTGCTACTTCTGCCTTGAGCGCCCGACCACCGGCGTACGCACCTCAAATGGTCCCGGTATGGCGCTCCTTGGGGACTGTCATTCGCCGCCACCGCCACCACAGGCAACATGCGCGCGCACGAGAATGCAAGACAAACAATGTGACGCGACGACGCGATCGGCTGGACTACACAGCCCGACCGAAGAACGCCGCGAGCCGATCGGCTGCAGTCGCGCCGGCCGGCGGGTACTGCTCGGCGTCGAATGGGCTCCCGCTCCTGTCGAGGCCCTGGATGCTTGCTCGGGCTGTCACCAAGACTCGCTCGCACAGCTCGGGAGCAAAGTCCGTCGACTGGGTCGTCGCCCGAGCGACATCCCATGCGTGCACCGCCAACTCGCTGCACCGCATCTCGATCAGCCGCTCGGGAGTCAGTACCGCGAAGGGCGTTTGCACGGAAGCCTCCCGCGCCAACAAGTCGGCAAGTCGCGCCCGGACTCGACGAAACGACGCATCGAACGCGCCCAGCGGATCGCCACCGAGGTGGTCGTCCTCGTTCGCCGGTCCGTTCTCGCAATAGGTCCAAGCCAGAGTGCGGAGGTTCCCGGTCACGACGTGATTGATCACGTTCCGTACCGTCCAACCCGCACACGGACTCGGTAAGTTCAGCTCGCTCGGCGACGAAGCGGCGACCACTCGCCGCATCTCCGCGGCTGCATCGTCGAGGGCCTGGAGATCTGGTGCAGTGCGCACCACTCCAGATTGCCCGCTCGAGGGCGGCTACGCACTCCGATTTCGGTCGCCGGCGACTGCGATCGTCGGGCGGTCGATGAGGTCGGTGGCTTCGGCGATTGGTCTCGGACGGGAAAACAGGTATCCCTGGACGTATGGGCAACGCAGTCGCTGGAGCACGGCGAGTTGCTCTTGGTTCTCGACGCCTTCGGCGACGACGCTCAGGTCGAGGTTCTTGGCGAGTCCGATGACCGCGCCGACGATCGCACTGTCTTCTCGCTCCGTACCGATCGCCCGTACGAACGATTGGTCGATCTTGAGGATGTTGATCGGGAAGGCGCGGAGATACGTGAGCGACGAGTAGCCCGTCCCGAAATCATCGAGAGCGAGGTTGATTCCGAGGTCTCGTAGCTCGCGAAGGAGGGCTTGCGCGCTGACTGCGTCGTCGATGAGGGTGCTCTCGGTGAGCTCGAGAGTCAGCATGGTCGGGTCCAGGCCCGTGCGTTCGAGTGTGCCGGTGACGACATCGACGATGTCGCCGCTGAGGAGCTGGCGGCTGGAGAGGTTCACCGAGATGCCGAGGCGCCGGCCTGGCCAGCGTTGCGCCCACCGGGCGGCGTGGCGGCACGCTTCTTCGAGGACCCATGCGCCGATCTCAACGATCAGCCCGGTCTCTTCGGCGATGGGAATGAAGTCGTTCGGCGTGACCAGACCGAAGCCCGGACGTTCCCAGCGCACCAGCGCCTCGAAACCTCGGATCACACCGGTGTCCGCCGCGACGAAGGGCTGGCAAAACAGCCGCAACTCATCGCGAGCCAGCGCCTGACGCAGCGCGGCTTCGAGCGCGACCTGGGTCGTGATCCATTGCTGCATCGTCTCGTCGAAGAGTTCGTAACGGCTCCGCCCGTTGTCCTTGGCCCGGTACATCGCGATGTCGGCGTTCGTCAATATGGCGTCCGCGGTCTCGGTGCCGTCGGCGGAAAGCGCGATGCCGATGCTTGCGCTCACGTTGATTTCATTGTCTCCGAGATGGTACGGCGCTTGGAGAGCAGCGATGATTCGCTCCGCGAAGTCGGTCGCATGATGGACGCCCTCGATGTCTTCGCACAGCACGACGAAT
This sequence comes from Acidimicrobiia bacterium, assembly GCA_038323195.1. GTDB lineage: Bacteria > Actinomycetota > Acidimicrobiia > IMCC26256 > PALSA-610 > PALSA-610. The sequence continues at coordinate 152,307 of JBBQGQ010000002.1, forward strand.
TCGTCGCCACCCAGACGCGTGACCGTGTCGGTTTCGCGTACAGCGCATTGGATCCGAGCGGCAGCTTGCACGAGCAGCTGATCGCCGACTTTGTGACCGAGCGTGTCGTTGACGGCCTTGAACCGGTCGAGGTCGACGAACAGCGCTCCGAACATGCGATCGTGACGTCGGACTCGTGCGAGTGCCTGCTCCAGGCGGTCGATGAGCATGACGCGGTTCGGTAAGCCGGTGAGCGGGTCGTGGAGGCCTTGATGGGCCAATTGCGCCTCGAAGCGCTTCTGATCGGAGAGGTCTCGCACGATGCCCGACACGGTCGGCAACGATCCCTCGACGGTGATCGCGCTCGTGGACACCATCATCGGAAAATGGGCTCCGTCGCGTCGCACGCCCGTGACCTCGACCTCGCTGCGCTGGGCGGCGGAGGGCCCGATCGACCGGTAGGTCGTGAAGAACGTTGCGAGCGCGTCGTGGAGGTCCGCATGTACGAGCGTCGCGACCGGCTGCCCGACGATCTCGTTCGCGGTCCAGCCGAACATCGCTTCGGCAGCCGCGTTGAAGGAACCGATCGTGCCGTCGACAGAGATCGTCAGGATCCCTTCTGCCGCATTCTCGACGACCGCGCGGTGGTGCGCCTCACTGCGCTGGGCATGCATCGTCTGTTCTGCGAGCAGTGCGTCGGCTTGCTCCTTGTATTCCCCGATCGCTCCCGCCATCCGGATCGCGATCGCGAACACGAATGCTCCCAAGAATCCGATGGTCTGCGCCTGCGCCGGGCTCAAGAACGATGGCGTCCAGCCCTCGAGCACCAACGCCTGACCGATCGTGCAGCCGGCCAACGACCAGCCGAACACTGCCCGCCACGACCGAGCACCGGACTGTTGGAGATCGGCCAGGGCCGAGAACGCGAATGCCATTCCCAACGCCGGGCCCCAGCCGCTCATGTAGATGACCGACGTCACCGCGGTCACGTGCGCCGCAACCCGGACGTGCAGGCGAAGTGATCCGGGTGGGGCGTCCGGCCATCGCTCCACCAGTCGGCTCGAGAGCAGCGACGCGACGATCACTCCCGCGTAGGCCCACGCGGGCACTTTGGCGACCAGCCCGAAGTGACGAAGCACCAACAACAGCACGAGCGCAACGGGGCCGACGACGTACGCCAGGAACCCGGGCGAAATGCCATCGGGCGCAGCCGACTCCAGCCCAACCGCTTGTTGGTTCACCTAAGCAGGATCGACACCTCCGCGAACCTGCTGTAGGCGCTGTTAGAGCGCCCGCACGGTCCGGCAGTGGCGGGCGCCGACGTTCACGGCGTCACCGAGGGCGGTGAAATCCGCCATGATCCTGACCGAGCCTTGACTCTTCTCGAAGGACCACCACCTCGCGATCGGGGTCGCAGTCGATCTTCGGTGCCCCGGCCACGATCAGATCGGCGTAGCGATCGGGAGCCTCACGCTCGATGTAACGATCCTCTTCGGCGATCCACCGTTCCCAATATCCACGCATGTCGTCACCATCGCGCGCGAGGCCGCGGGCGAGACAGACATCGCGAGGAGTCTCGACCCAGATCGCAAAGCACACGTAGGGCCGAAACGCAAGACGGCTCGAGCTCACCCCTTCGAGAACGACATTCGCGCCGCACGCGACATCGATCCATTCGCTCAACGCGTGCCGCGTCCAGTCATACCGCTGGTAGCGAGCGGGTTTTCCGGCGCCGAGCGGTCGTAGCACCTGTTCGAGGAGCCGCGGCCACCAAACAAACGGGTCCTCCCAGCTCGCGAAGTCGTCCGTATGCACGATCGGCGCGTCGCCCAACGCGGTCGCAATCCGATCGGCGAGTGTCGACTTCCCCGCACCGCCGTGCCCGTCGATCGCCGTCACCCGAACCGGCATCGAGCCGGCCGGTGGCCTGCTTTCCACCTGCCGGGCAACCCGTTCGAGGCTCATTCGCTCCGCCCGGAACCTCATGAGCACAGACTGCCCGAGGTTGGTCGCGGCTGCGAGTGCCGGACGGCCTCGAGAGCCGAAAGGCCCTCTTTTGGCCTCAGTGGGATGTCGATGCCTTGTATATGGCTCACGGCGTGCAGAGGGTTGGCTCCCGTGAGTGGCGCTCTGGATTCCGGAAGCGAGAGCAGGACTCCCCGGCGCGTTGGTCAAGACGCCTGTTCGGGATCACTGCGACGAATCTGGCGATTGTCGTCGTAGTGGTCTTGGCGGGCTGGCAGTTGTTTCGGTTCTCGGCCTCGGCCCAACAAGGTCATGACGTGGCGTTGGAGACGAGTCGTCTCGAGACGGTGGTCGCGGATCTTGACGCGACGGTTTGGCAAGTCCACGCGACTCGAGAGCTCACACCCGCATTGGACGCCGACATTCGCGACCAGCTCGCCGAAGCGGATCGGCTGTTGGGACAGTTGTCGAACGAACAGGAAGTCACGCGCCCGATTCTGCCGAGATATCGCGCGTACCGCGATGCGCTCGACGTGGAGTTCGACCTCTTGCGCCGGGGCGAGGTCGACACGCCACCGCTCGCGAGCGCGGCGCGGGTAGCTGCGACGTTCGGCCCCCTGAGCGACTCCTTGGTGGAGGCGTCCGCACGCGAGGGTGCTGACGCGGCATCGGCGTTGCGATCGTTGCGGACCGGCTCGGCGTTGGTGCTCTTGAGTGCGGGTTTACTCATCGGTCTCCTCGAGTGGCGTAGCCGTCGTCGACGAGCGCTCGTGGAACGGGCGCAGGTGGTCGCGGCGAACGAGCGACGGTTCCGCGCGTTGATCAACAACGGTGACGACGTCGTCATCGTCACTGATCGCAACGGCGTGATCGAAGAGATGAGCGACTCGGTGACCCACGTGCTCGGCGTGTCCGCGCAGGGGCGACTGGGCCGCAAGGTCACCGAACTCGTTCACCCCGACGAGAAGGTCGCAGCCGAGGCCGAGCTCGCGCGAGCGCTTTCGGCGGGGTCGGCGGGACCGTCCGAATGGCGGTGTCGCGACGGCGCGGGCGCGTGGCGCCACATCGAGGTGTCGTGGACCAACCTGTTGGAGCTGCCCGAGGTCGCAGGCGTCGTGTTGAACATGCGGGATGTGACCGAACGGCACCGGCTCGAGACGGAGTTGCGCCATCGTGCGTTCCACGATTCGTTGACCGGACTCGCCAACCGGGCGTTGCTGCGCGACCGCATCGACCATGCGATGGCCCGCCGCGACACGTGTGCAGCGGCGCTCATGGTCGTCGACCTCGACGGGTTCAAGCACCTCAACGACAGCCTGGGTCGCCTGGCCGGTGACCACGCGTTGGCCGTCGTGGCGGACCGCTTGCGCGGCGTCAGCCGCCCGGGAGACACCGTGGCGCGCCTCGGCGGCGACGAGTTCGCACTGCTCGTCGAAGACCCCATGTCGCCGGACCAAATCCAAGCGTTGGGCGACCGGTTGATCGAAGCGGTCACGCAACCGCTCGACTGGCAGAACCAGGCCGTGGTCGTCGGCGCCAGCGTCGGAGTCGCGTTCGTCGCGCCGGGACTACACACCGCGGACGACCTGATCCGCAACGCCGACATCGGATTGTACGCAGCCAAAGCCGCGGGACGCGGCCGGGTGTGCGCCTTCGATTCGTCCATGTTCGACTCGGCCCGAACCCGCTACGAGCTCGAGAGCGACCTCCGCACCGCCGTCGACGACGATGAGCTCGTCTTGCAATACCAACCGATCGTCGAGCTCGATACCGGCGAGCCGACCGGCTTCGAAGCCCTCGTGCGCTGGCAACACCCGACCCGAGGAATGCTCTCCCCCGCTGAGTTCATCCCGATCGCCGAGGAAACCGCAGTGATCGTCCCACTCGGCCGGTGGGTTCTCAACCGAGCATGCCGCGACCTCGCAGAGTGGACACACGCGTATCCCCAAGCCGGACGCTTGTACGTCAGTGTCAACCTTTCTGCGCGCCAACTCGAAGATCCGCACATCGTCGCCGATGTGCAAGGCGCGCTCTCCGACACCGACCTCGAGCCGAGCCGGCTCGTCCTCGAGATCACCGAGACTGCCCTCATGCACGACACGCAAGCCGCACTCGCGCAACTGAACGGCCTCAAGGCTCTCGGAATCTGCCTCTCGGTCGACGACTTCGGAACCGGATACTCGTCACTGAGCTACCTGCGCCAGTTCCCCATCGACACCGTGAAGATCGACAAGAGCTTCGTCGACGACATCTCACGCGGGGGCGACGACGCGACCTTCGTCGGAGCCATCCTTCGGCTCAGCGAGGCCCTGCACCTCGACACCCTTGCCGAAGGCATCGAAACCGAAGACCAAGCCAACACGCTGCAACAACTCGGCTGCCACCTCGGTCAGGGCTACCACTACGCCCGACCCCTGGATCCGGCTGACGTCGACGAGCTCCTCCACGCCTATACGGCATCGCTCGCCCACAACCCGCCACTTGCCGAACGACGCTGACGGATTGGTGCACGGCCGCGTCGGCGAGCGGATTCGGCTTACTGTTCCTGACATCGAGCGCTCCACGACTCGTTGCTCTTCAAGCCTGTGATCGTCAGGACGAGCACCCGTCCGTTGCCTGCAGGGGGTCACCGTGACCGTGAAGTGCCTACGCCACCGGGGCCTGGTGGGTGTGTTCGCTGCCGGTGCGGCCTTATTCGGACTTGCCGGCTGCACACGCTTCGGCGCCACCCTCTCGCGCCCGTCTGATCCCGTGGTTCTCGACGGCAGCGCCCTGCCGAAGCTGCTCGGCGGCGATCCGATGCACGTTGTGGGCTTCTCCTGGGACGGCAGCGCGTGGCACCAGGTGCCCGTGCAGGTCGACCAGCGCGACTACGTGAGCCCGGGCCTGATCTACCACCTCCCGACGACCAGCTACCCGACGTTGTTCGGCACGACGACGCCGTACAAGATCCTCGTCTATACGCCACCCGCGCGCCTCACGCCGGGCTATACCTCGGGCGGCACCTACACCCCTCCCGACTCGAACGCGATGTTCGACGGCAACGACGAGCTGTCGTTCCTGGCCGCGGACACCGGCAAGCAAGCCAACGCCTCGGTTGCGAGCCCCGCCGGTGTGGATGTGACGACGCGCGAAGAGGTGAAGGCCACCGACCCCCTCGCTCCGTCGAACGTCGGCTACGTGTACCTGTTCCACAGCGCCACGCTCACCGGTGGCGGCGCCGGGACCGACGGAGTCGACTACCACTTCAGTCTCGACTCGGGCGCCTACACGGCCACCTACAAGATGGGGACGGGCTCGCTCAGTCCCAACAACTCGTGGGGGTTCAATCCCGAGCACTCGACCGTGGTGACTCCGTCGTACAGTGAGGCGCTCGGCGACCGATGGCTCAACAATGGACTCGCCATCACCCAGAGCGGCGCTCCCGGCACGAACGTCCTCGACCGAACGCACTACTACGCGACTTCCGTCGGTTGCGCCCGTTCTGAAGACACCTTCGACGGTGGGGCAAGCAACCCGGGCGAAGGTGCGTTCGTCGTGAACATCGGAGGGCCGGTGCGCGCGCTCCGCTCCTACCTCGGCGCCAACAGCTACAAGTACACCGTGAACACCGACGTCTTCTACCCCGACCGTGAGGACACGGGTACCGAGCTGCGCGGCCATGCCGGTATCCCCGGCTACGGCAGCGCCGACGACTTCGTGACCGGCACCACGGGCCTGAGTTACTCCGACCCCCGCAATACCGGCATCGCGATCAACGGGTCGCCCGACACGGTCACGCCCATCACTTACACCACCGGCTCGACACCTCCCGCGATGTGGCAACTGGTCTCGGGCTCGCAAGGCTCGCTCGTCACCGCGCGCACGCTCGACACCGACATCACCGGACTCGACGTCACTACCGTGTACCAAGACCGGAATCCGGCCTCACCCGCACAATGCACCGGCGATGCCGCGGCCTGGGGCCAGAACGGCATGAACGTCACTTCTCCGGTCTCCTCGGTCCCCGCGACGGATCCCACCCTCACCGCGACTCCCAACACCTTCGTCGTCCATCGCTACCGCTACTTCGACGGCCCCAATCTCTCGACAGGCATGGCCGCCAAGATCGACAGCCAGGCCCGCACTCCCATACAGACGACCGTCAACGGCTGACCGGCAGGCCGTCCAGGCCGTCAGGGGCACCCGAATGTCCCTGCGCTAGAACGCGCCGCCGTCGACGCCGATGCGTTGGCCGGTGAGGTACGACCCTCGCTCGGAGACGAGGAACCGCACAGCATCGGCGACCTCCTCCGGTGAGCACACGTGCCCGAATGCGCTGGTCGCATCCATCGTTCGGATGTCGCTGACGCCCATCGCGCCCTTTACCAGGCGACGGCCCATCTCCGTGTCGACGAGACCCGGCGCGACGACGTTGACGTGGATGCCGTGACGGCGTTCCTCCTTGGCGAGCGTCGCGGCGAGGGCCTCGAGTGCGGCTTTCGCCATGTTGTAGGGCGCGGAGTTCGCGGCCATGTGCAACGTCGCCGCGCTCGAGATCATGACGATGTCGCCGCGCGGGCGGGTGCGCATCGAAGGCAGCACCAGCTTGCTGCACGACCATGCGCCGAACGCGTGCGTTCGCACGGTGCGCTCGAGCTCCGCCGGATCGGTGTCGGCAACGGTCAGACCACGCGACGCGTTCCCGGCGTTGTTCACCAGGATGTCGATGTGGCCGAAGTCGGCGAGCGCGGCGCCGACCATGCCTTCGCATTGTGCGAAGTCGTCGACCGAAGCGGCGTAGGCGCGGGCGTGCCGGCCGAGCTTCTCGATCTGCGCGACGGTCTCGCTCGCCGATTCCTCGTCGCGGCGGTAGTTGATCGCGACGTCGGCGCCGTCTTGGGCCAGGCCGAGGGCGATCGCCCTGCCGATTCCCCTGCCGCCGCCGGTGACCAACGCCACGCGTCCTTCGAGCATCGCGAGCTCCTCGGGCCTATCCGTCGTTGAATCTCGGGGGCCGCTTCTCTGCGAACGCGGCCATCGCCTCGGTGAGGTCACCGGTGAAGCTCGACAGCACCTGGGTGCGGTTCTCGAGGTCGATGCCGGCCTGCAGGCTGCCGATCTCGAGCTGGCTCCACATCACTTCCTTGGTCATGCGTACACCGAACGGACTGTTGCCGACGATCAGCTCCGCGGTCTCGAGCGCGGAGTCGAGCACGCGGCTGTCGGAGACCACCCTTGTCACGAGCCCGATGCGGTCGGCTTCGGCCGCGTCGATGAGACGGCCGGTGAGGAGGAGCTCGAACGCGCGTGACGCGCCGATCAGCCGCGGCAACATCCACGAGACGCCGATGTCGCAGCCCGACAGCCCGACCCGGATGAACGCCACGTTGAAGCGGGCCGACTGGGACGCGACGCGCACGTCGCTCGCGAGCGCGAGCGCCAGACCGCCACCCGACGCGGCTCCGTTCACGGCTGCGATGATGGGCTGCGGGAGCGAACGCATCTTCGGGACGAGCCCGGCGATCAACTTCTGCACGGTCATCCCGGCCTGGGCCCGGCCGCGCCCGGCCGTCGTCGGCGGGCTCGCCCCTTCGCTCAGGTCGAGCCCGGCGCAGAAGCCGCGCCCCGCGCCCGTCAGCACGATCACGCGGCACGTCGGATCGGCCGAGAGCTCGTCGAGCGTGTCGTACAAGCCGCGCACGAGGTCGTAGTTCATGGCATTGAGGCGTTCGGGCCGATTCAACGTGACCACGACGATCTCCGGCCGGACGCGATCGATGAGTACTGCGTCACTCACGAGTTACCCGAACCCCCTGCGCGCGGCGAGGCTGGCGGCGCGTTCGGCGAGTCTGGGCGATCCGAATCGGGTGCACCAATCGCTGAGCTCGGGACGAGGTCCTCGCCATTCCCAATCGTCGACCGTACCGACCGGCACGTCGAGGCGAAGCAGGGCGAGATCCTTGAAGCGCGCCGCGACCGCGCGTCCGGCGGTGAGCGTGCCGGCGAGACGGTCGGCCCCGCGCACGCCCGGCACGTCCCACGCTCGCGGATCGTCGGGGATGGCTTCGACATGACCGAAGCGCGCGAGCAACGCCGCCGCGGTCTTCGCGCCGAATCCCGGTAATCCCGGGAACCCGTCGGCGGTGTCACCGACGAGTGCCAGCCAATCCGGGATCGACTCCGGCGGCACTCCGAACTTGTCGCGAACGCCTTCCGCGTCGAGCAGAACGCCGCGTCGACGGTCGAGCTGCACGATCTTGCCGCCGACGCACTGGCCGAGATCCTTGTCCGGCGTGCAGATGATCACCTGCTCGACGCGCTCGTCGGCCGCCGCGACCTCGGCCGCGCTCGCGAGTGCGTCGTCCGCCTCGAACTCGACCATCGGCCACACCGTGACGCCGAGCGCGGTCAACGCGTCTTCGAGAAGCGGAAACTGCGCGCGCAGCAGGGCGTCAATTCCCTCGCCGGTCTTGTAGGTCTCCCACATCTCGTTGCGGAACGACTCGATCACGTGGTCGGTTGCCACCCCCAGGTGGGTCGCGCCGTCTTCGAGCATCGTGAGCACGGACGCGGTGACCGCCCGCGTCGCGCCGACCTCGAAGCCGTCGTCGTCGGTGTGGCCGGGACGCGGGGCGAGGAATTGGCGGAACAGCTCGTAGGTGCCGTCGACGAGGTGGACCTGCACGCTGCGAGCCTGTCACACCTCACCGGTATCGCGCCGATCACGCGATCGCGACGTTGCGCGTCGGCGCGGCGTCACCGGCGGCAAGCACGGCCCGGTCGTCGACCACGTGTAGCTCCAGGAGGAGTTGTTGTACGCACGTGAAGACACACACCGCACCGAACACGTGGAACCCGACGAGCACGGCCGGGATCCGGTCGAAGTACTGCACGTAGCCGAGGATCCCTTGCGCGGCCATCACGACGACGGTCACCGACGCGACGTTCAGCGCGCGGCGCGGCGCGCGTGCTCGTACGAGGCTGACGACGAGGGCGAGCGTGAGCGCGACCAGCAGGTCGACGGAGATGCCGTGCACTCTCGCGACGTCACCCAAGGGCCAGCCGAGCCGTCGCGCCCGCACGTCGCCGCCGTGCGGGCCGGCTGCAGTGACGAGGGTACCGACGACGACGACCCATATCGTGAGCGCATAGACGGCTCGGGCGAGGGTCAACGTGTCGTGCGGTACCGCGCAACGGCGTGCACCGGCGGGATTGCTCGCTCGATGGTGCATCACCAGCGCGACCGCGATCAGCGCGATCGCGAGCAGGAAGTGGCCGGTGACGCTCACCCAGGCCAGCCGTACCTTCACCGAGATGCCGCCGAGCACCGCTTCTGCCCAGAACAATCCGAAGAGGGTCCACGCGAGCCGCACGAGATCGTCGCGCCTCGGACGGACGCGATACGCGCCGAGCAACGCGAGCGCGATCGGCAGCCCGATTGCGCCGGAGAAGATGCGGTTCAGCTGTTCGATCGCCGCGTGATGACTCGAGACGTCGACGAGCTTCGTCGCGCTGCACGCCGGCCAGTCGGCGCAGCCGAGGCCCGAGTTCGAGAGACGCACGACCGCGCCGCTGACGATGATCGCTCCGAGCAACACCACGTTGACGAGCGTCAGGCGGCGCAGCGCGGAGGACGACAGGTTGGGCCCGCGCATCGACGTCAAGTGTAGGAACGGCTGCGGCTCCGGTTCGCATTGCCCGGGGAGGCCGCGCACTCCGCGGTTGCGTCGACCGCACTGACTGGGGTCGACTACCGCTCGTGCCCAAAGCCCCGGCGTACGACGAGTTCGCGCTCTTCCACGACAACGCGGAGGAATTCGGAATTCCATGGACCGGACCGCCGGCCGTGCAGCGCGTCGAGGTGAAAACCGCCGGCGGAAGGATCAGTGCGCTCGCGTGGGGCGGGGCCCGCCCCGAGTTGCTGCTCGTACACGGCGGAGCACAGAACGCCCACACCTGGGACACCGTTGCGCTCGCACTCGACCGCCCGCTGGTCGCCGTCGACCTTCCCGGCCACGGGCATTCCTCGCACCGCGACGACCACGCGTACTGGCCCGCAGAGAACGCGGCCTCCCTCGAGCAAGCGGTGCGCGAGCTCGCGCCCGACGCGCGTGCCGTCGTCGGAATGTCGCTCGGCGGGCTCACGTCGCTCGCACTTGCCGACCGGGCCCCCGATCTCGTTCGTCAGCTGGTGCTCGTCGACGTGACGCCCGGCGTGAATCGCGAGAAGTCCTCGGCCATCGCGCAGTTCATCGACGGACCCGAGTTCTTCGAGAGTTTCGACGAGATCCTCGAACGCACCATCCAGTACAACCCGACGCGCAGCACTTCGTCGCTCCGTCGGGGCGTACTCCACAACGCCTTCGAAGCCGGTGACGGCCGGTGGCGTTGGCGCTACGACCTTCCCCGGCGCGGCTCGGGCGAGGGCGACAACGGACAGGTCATGCCCGGGCTCGACGATCTCTGGCGCGCGATCGAACGACTCGAAGTCCCCTTGCTCGTCGTGCGCGGGGCGACGTCGCCCGTGGTCGACGACGACGACATTGCCGAGGTGATGCGCAGGAAGCCGGACGCCCGGATCGTCGTGGTGGACGGCGCCGGTCACAGCGTCCAGGGAGACAGGCCGCTGGAACTTGCGGAGATTCTCAGAGGCTTGCTCTAAGGTCCACCGCGTGCTCGAACCGCTCCCCGACTCGTTCATCGCGGCCCGTGACGGGATGCACGCCCTTGCCGAGCACGTGCTCGCCCCCGCGCGCTACCGCTCCGACGGGCACATCGGACTCGTGCCCACGCCGGGCGGGTTCGGGACGCCGACCTTCGGCGACGGAGAGCGAGTGCGCGTCGACGGAGTGGAGCTCGTGCACGAACGCCCCGGCACCAGCACGCGTGTCCGCATCACCACCCTCGGGGCCGCGGCGCAGTTCGTCGGCATCTCTCCCGGCGCGCCGGCAGAGGTCTATACCCCCGCAACGCCGTGCGACCCCGACCTGTCGCTCGCGCTCGACGCCGACGCGGCGAACGTGCTCGCGTCGTGGATCGCGCTGGGCGAGTCGATCCTGGACCACCTGCGTGAGGCCTACGCCGCGCACGATGCGACGGCCGCGACCATCTGGCCCGAGCACTTCGACCTCGCGTCCGAGCTGGGCGACGAGAGCGCCGGCACGCGTGCGACGTACGGCGCCTCGCCGGGCGACAACGCCATCGCGCAGCCGTACCTCTACGTCGGACCGTGGGAGGCAAGTCGCCGGTCGGGCAAGCTCGCGGCGTACCCATGGGGCGCGGCGATGACCTATGAGGAGCTGGGCGCCGCGGCCGACCCCAAGGGGGCCGGCATCGACTTCCTACTCGAAGGTGCGGCGCTGCTGCTCGGCCAGCCCTAGTACTTCCACCGGCGTGCTCGACACGGTGCGCCGGCCCCGCACGGGGCCCGGTGCTCTACGCTGGCGTACATGGCTCAGACCTTCACCCGCATGGACGAGTCGACTGCCGAACAATGGGCGGTGATCGGCAAGGAGACCTACGAGCACCAGGATCGGGTCGCCGACCGCGTGCTCGATCTGTTGCGCTCGCTGGCGGCGATCACCGACGGCTTCGCCGTCGACCAGCTCACGCACTCGCTGCAAACGGCGACGCGCGCGGAACGGGCGGGTGCCGACGAAGAGGTGGTGTTCGCGTCGTTGCTGCACGACATCGGCAAGGCGGTAAGCGTGCCGAACCATCCGGAGATCGCGGCCGCGATCGTGAAGCCGTACGTCAGCGCCGACGTGTACCACATGATTCGCGCGCACCAGGACTTCCAGGGCCGGCACTACTACCAGCACTTCGGTGCCGACCCCGACGCGCGATCCAAGTACGAGGGCGAACCGTGGTTCGACCTCGCAGCGCAGTTCGCCGACGACTGGGACCAGGTCGCGTTCGATCCCGAGTACGACACGTTGCCGCTCGAGCATTTCGAGCCGCTGGTGCGCGCGCGTTGCGCGAACCCCACGTCGATGTAGCGCCGCTGCGCCCGTAGCCCGACCACGGTCGGTTCCGACCCCAGGTTGCGCGATCGAGGTCGTAGTGACTCTGATGGGCGCATGCTGCTGCGCGACAAGGTTGTCATCGTCTCTGGAGTCGGACCCGGCCTCGGTCAGGCGAACGCCCGTGCCCTCGCCCGCGAGGGCGCGACCGTGGTGCTGGCGGCCCGCAATGCCGCGTACCTCGACCAGGTGCGAGCGGAGATCGAGGGCGCGGGTGGGCGCGCGCTCGCCCTGCCGACGAACTTGATCGAACCCGACCAGGTCCGGGCGCTCGTCGACGGCACGCTCGACGCCTACGGGCGCCTCGACGCGCTCGTCAACAACGCGTTCCGCATGGACACCTTCGAGTCGTTCGAAGCCGTCGATCTCGTCAAGTGGCGCAAGATCTTCGAGGTGAACGTCTGGGGCGCGCTCGGCCTCACGCAGGCGTGCCTCCCCCACCTGAAGAAAGCGGCGACCGATCACGGCGACGCGTCGGTCGTGTTCATCATCTCGATGAGCATGCGCAACATCCGCGCGCTCGAAGGCGGCTACTCATCGTCCAAGGCCGCGATCCAGACCGCGGCGAAGACGATGGCGGTCGAGCTCGGGCCCGCCGGAGTGCGCGTGAACTGTGTGGCTCCCGGATGGATCGGCGGCCCGAACGTGGAGACGTTCATCGGCTGGGAGTCGGAGTCGCGCGGGATCTCGCGCGACGACGTGCGCGCCGAGATCGAGGCGCGCATCCCGCTGCGCATGATCCCGCCTCAGGACGAGATCGCGAACAGTGTCGTCTTCTTCGTGTCGCCGTGGTCGCGCGTCGTCACCGGTCAGACCCTCGATGTCAACGGCGGTGAATTCCTTGGCGCCTGAGGCACCGGTGCGCGTCGCAGTGGTCACGGGAGCGTCGACGGGCATCGGACGCGCGATCGCAGTCGCGCTGGGTCGGCTCGGGTGGACGGTCGGCCTCGGGGCGCGTCGGGTCGCGCTCCTGGACGAGACCGCAAAGATCGTTGTGGAGGTCGGCGGCACGGCACTGGTGCACCCCCTTGACGTCACCGACCCGGCGTCGATGGACGCGTTCTGCGCGTACGTGGGCGCTCGCGCGGGACCGATCGAGGTGCTGGTGAACAACGCGGGCACTGCAATTCCCGGCGCGATCCACGAGACGAGCGACAAGGACTATCGCCGCGTCGTCGAGACGAACCTGCTCGGACCGATGCTGCTCACCCGCCGCGTCGTCGCCCAGCTGCGGGCCGACGCGCGGCGCGGCGACGTCGTCTTCATCTCCTCGGACACGACCGTGCTGAAGCATCCGCACCTCGCGACCTATGTGACGACCAAGGCCGGCATCGAGGCGTTCGCACAAACGCTCGCGCTCGAATCCGAGGGGGCCGGGGTGCGCGCGTCCGTCGTTCGGGTCGGGCCGACCGGGATGACCGGCTTCGCCGACGAGTGGGACGTCGGCGAAGCCGCTGGATTGCTGCCGCGCTGGCAGCGCTTCGGGATCCTGCGCCACTTCAACACGATGCAACCCGAGGATGTCGCTCGGGCAGTGGTGACGGTGGTCACCGCGCCGGAGCACATGTGGGTCCCCATCGTCGAGGTGCAACCTAACGCGCCGCTCGACCCTCCTACTTGATCGCGACGGGGACCACGGGCGCTCCTACCGCACCGGTGAGCGGCAGCGGCGGGGCCACGAGCAGGAAGTCGTGTTGGCGGTCGGTCGCGCAATCCGCCGCGAGGTCGTCGAGATGCCAGTTCTGGCCCTGGACGAGCCCCATGTCGCGGAGTTGGATCATGTGCACGGGCATGAAGACCTTCGGGTCCTCGCACGGGTAGACCTCGAAGGTCATCGTGTCGGTGGCGACCGCGGCGACGTCGTGATCGCGAAGCCAACCGATCGACTGTGTCGACAGGCCCGGCGACGGCACCGAGTAGCGCTGCTTGTCGCCGGCCCGCAGGAAATGCATCTGCCCGGTGCGCACGAGCAACGCATCGCCGGGCTCGACGACGAGTCCCGCCGCGGCGACGGCGGCTTCGAGGTCGTCGCCGGTGATCGCGTAGTTGTCGTCGAAATGATCGACGCCGTGGGCACGCGCGACGTCGACGAGAATTCCTCGGGTCACCACCGGGCCGAAATGCTCGATGCCGAGCCGGGCCGCGCCGCCGTCGGCCCGCACGACGCCGGACGGCGTGTCGTTGTAGAGCCTGCCGTCGTAGCCCACGTGCGCCAGCGCGTCCCAGTGCGTAACGGCTTGCGATCCCATATGGAACGAGTCGTCGCTCGTGGTGAAATCGCGGGCGTCGCCCGTGAATGTGACGTTGACGGTATGGGTGCGCAGCTCGGGATTCGTGCGCTCGGCCATGTGCACGTTGTCCCACTGCGGGCCGGTCTGATCGAACGGGAACGCGAGGGAGAACGAGCGGCCGCCGCGCGCCGCGGAGATACCACGCCGGACCACCTCGGGGGTGATGAGATTGAGCGTGCCGCGCTGGTCGTCTGCACCCCAACGCCCCCAGTTCGATACGCGTGCGGCCAACTGCTCGAGATCAGCGGTGAGCGGCATGGAGCGCACGCTAGCTTGCCGTCGTGACGCTTCCGTCGGGATCTCGCATGCCTGCCGAGACCGAGCCGCACCGTTGCACATTGATGGCCTGGCCGCCCGACCTGCCGCAATGCATCTTCACACCAGAGCAGTTGGAACCAGCGCGGGCCGTGTACGCGCAGATCGTCCGCGCGCTCGCGATGTACGAGCCGGTAACGCTCGTGGTCGGCCCCGACGACCTCGCGAGCGCGACGGAACAGGTCGGGGACACGGCCGAGATCGTGGCGCTGCCGATCGATGACGCGTGGATCCGCGACGACGGTCCCATCGTCGTGCGTGCGCCCGACGGGAGTCCGCACGCGGTCCACTTTCGGTTCAATGCCTGGGGCGACAAGCAGGAACACGACGCCGACGCGGTCGTGGGTACCGCCGTCGCCCGGCACCTCGGCCTGCCGGTCCACGAGGCGCACATGGTGCTCGAGGGCGGATCGATCGCGGTCGACGGCCGGGGAGCGCTGGTCACGACCGAACGGTGTCTCCTCAATCCCAACCGGAACCCGACCTGCAGCCGAGCCGACATCGAACGCGCCTTGGGATCGTTCCTGGGCGTCGATCGCATCGTCTGGCTGGCCGACGCCATCGCCGAAGACGCGGGCACCGACGGCCACGTCGACAACGTCGTCGCCTTCACGCCGGCCGGCGCGGTTCTGCTCCAGGGGTGCGACGATCCCGCGAATCCGAACGCGGCGATCGCGGCCGAAAACGCAGCCCGACTCGTTGCGGCCGGCTTCGACGTCATCGAGGTGCCGGTACTCCCCTACGCCGATCTCGCCGGGCAACGGTTGGCGGTGCCCTACGTCAACCTCTATTCCGGCAACGGCTTCGTCGCGGTTCCGGTGAGCGGCCACTCCTTCGACGACGAGGCGTGCCGGCTCATCGGCGCGCAGTTTCCCGGTCGCACCGTGGTGCGGGTTCCGGGCGTCGTCCTCGCGTACGGTGGCGGCGGCGTGCACTGCATCACTCAGCAGGTACCGGCGTGATGGTCCGGACCGCGTTCGACGTGTTGCCCTCGCCGGCTCGGGTGCGTCCGGCGACGCGGCCGCCCCTGCGCGTCGGCCTCGTCCAGCTGGCCTGGAACCCCGACCCGGACGCGCACGACACTGCGATCGCGGAGGGCGTGCGCGCGGCTGCGGACGAGGGCGCGCGTCTCGTGTGCCTTCCCGAGCTGACGCGGTTGCCGTACGTCGCAGTCGAACGCCGCGACGCCGAGCACCCGCAAGCCGCGCCCGAACCCCTGCCCGGCGGGCCGACCTACGATCTGGTCGCCCGATGTGCGCGCGATACGGGCGCGTACGTGCACGCTTCGCTTTACGAGGCGGCGGATGACGGCGGTCTCGGGTACAACACCGCGTTCGTCGTCACTCCCGACGGCGCGCTCGTGGCGCGGACGCGCAAGACGCACCTGCCGATCACCGCCGGCTACTACGAGGACACGTGGTTCCGCACCGGCGACTCCGGATGGCCGGTCACGACCATCGAGACGGCGACGTTCGGATTCCCCACCTGCTGGGACCAGTGGTTTCCCGAGACGTCGCGCGCCTTCACGATCTCCGGCGCCGAGATCCTCGTCTACCCGACCGCAATCGGGTCCGAACCCGATCACCCCACGTTCGACACCGAGCCGCTGTGGGAGCAGGTCATCCGCGCCCAGGGCATCATGAACGGCACCTTCATGATCGCGGTGAACCGAACGGGCACCGAGGGTCCGCTGACGTTCTACGGGTCGTCGTTCGTCAGCGATCCCTACGGGCGGACATTGGTGCAGGCGCCGCGCTCCGAGCCGGCGGTTCTCGTCGCCGACCTCGATCTCGACCAGCGTCGCGACTGGCTCGAGCTCTTCCCGCTGCTGCGCACTCGCCGGGCGGAGACCTACGGGCCCTTGACGCAGCCGACCTGAGGGTTACCGTCGCACCGTGGCAATCGCAGAGCACATCGACTGCATGGAATGCGGAGGCACCGCACACCTCGCGCAGCTCATCGGCCCCGAGGACCTCTTCGAGCCTGGCGACGTCGTGGTCTATCTCTGCGGCGAGTGCGCGCAGCGGTGGGATGTCGTGGTCGACGAAGCTGACTTGATCGACGACTGAAGCATCTCCGGGCTCGCCGAGTCGCGACGGACTTCGACGATCTTGCTCGTGCGGAACGACGCGACCCTTACCGCGAACGCGGACGTGAGCCGACCGCCACCGTTGCGGTCGAAGAACGTCGTGAGCGGACCTTCCTGCTCGTACGAATCGGCGTCATCGACGAAGGTCGTGGTGTCGTCTTCGAAATGCACCAAGAAGCTCATGCGCGCAGCGTACGACGAACGGGTTGTGGATCGATAGATGCGCAACTTGTGGACGACGTTGTGGAAACGGCGGTGGCGCGCGTGCGCGTCGCACTATCGCTTCGTACGCGCGCGCCTACGCGGTCAGGCGTCTGACGAATTCGCGCGGGTCGATGAGATCCTCGGACGGCTCCTGGTTGGTCAGGTGCTGCAGGACGCTGCGAACGGCATCCTCGGTCGGGATACCCATGCGCTCGGCGAGGCCAATGAGGTCTCGCGCCGCGTCCGAGGTGGGCGTGATCATGATGTCGACTCCAGGGTCCAGGGTGTCGAGCTTCCAGCTCACTGCGCACTCCCTGGAGGCGTGCTCGGATCGAAAATGGGGCTTCCTTCTCCCGAGCGGCGCGCCCCGCAGCATGCGCCGCACCAAGAATGACATTCGCGGCTTTCACAACGGTTTCGTGCGGATCTCCCGCAATTCGCCGTCGGGCGGGCGCCGAAGAACGGGTCCCCTTCCGCGCCGAGGTGCCGTCGTAGCCTCGCCGGTCGTGAGCGCCAGGCGCGTCGCGACGGTCTGCCTCATCGGGCTCACGTGCCTCCTCACGCTGGTCTCGGCGGTGGCGCTCTGGCTGCGGGCGCTCGTGTTGAACACCGACTCCTACGTTCGCGCCATCGGTCCGGTGCTCGACCATCCCCAGGTGCGCGATGCGCTGGCGGAGACGATCGTCGATGCCCTCTACAGCCACGTCGACGTAACGTCGCGATTGCGCGACGCGTTGCCCGAGAGCGCGGCGGAGTTCGCTCCGACGCTCTCTGCGAGCATCCGCGGCACCTCGGTCCAGCTCGCCTCGGCCGCGCTCGCGACCCCGGCAGTGCGCAGCGCGTGGAAGGAGGCGAACCGCGTTGCGCACGATCAGTTCGTGCACGTGCTCGAAGGAAAGGGAGAGGTGGTGACGACCGCAAGAGGTGAGGTCGCGATCGATACCGGCGCCCTCGCCGTCGCGGTGCGGCGGGCGCTCGACAGCCACGGCATCCGGTTGTTCGACCGCATCCCGATCGCTTCTCTCGACCAACGTTTCGTGCTCTTCCGATCCACTGATCTGATGCACGCTCAACGAGCGACGCGCGCGCTGGACGATCTCGGAACCTGGCTTCCGATCGCGACCGTCGCGGTCGGCATGGGTGCCATCGCCTGCTCGACGCGTCGTCGGCGCACGATCGAGCATTTGGCCGTCGGCGTGGCGGGGGTCATGGTCGTGATCTCCGTGGGTGTAGCGGTCGGGCGCGCGTACTACCTCGCGCGCGTCGGCGCCGCGTACCGGACGATCGCAGGTGCGCCGTTCGACGCGTTGGTCGGTCCGCTGCGAGCCTGGTCGCGGTTGACCTTCGGCGTCGCGCTGGTGACGCTCGTAGGAGTCGGGTTCTCCGGCTCCGAGACGCTGGTCGCGCGCGAAAGGCGGGCCGGCGCGCGCCTGGCCGTGCTCATGCAGCGGAACGCACGGACGCTCGCGGTCGCCGGTGCGTCACTCGCGGCCGTCGTGCTCGTCGCCTGGGACAAGCCCCGACCGCTCGTCGTCTACACCACGGTCGCAGCACTCGCGCTGTGGGAGCTGCTCTGCCTCGCCGCCGGGCGCGCCGGGCACCATCGCGGTGGCACACCCGGGCCGGCCGCACCAAACTGACGACGTGCGATTCCGCGTCGAGCACGAATTCCCGGGCTCGCCGCTCGAAGTCGCGGAGATCCTCTGCGATCCGGCGTTCCACACGATGCTCGACCTCCCCGATCTGAGCCGGCCGGAGGTCGTGGAGCACACGGTGTCGGGATCCGAGCGGATCTTGCGAGTCCGCTACGAGTTCGTCGGCCACCTCGACCCGATCGCGCGCCGGTTGTTGGCGGGACGGAAGCTCACGTGGGTGCAGGAGCTCCGGCTCGACACCACCACCGGCGTCGGCCGGCTCTCGTTCGCGGCCGAGGCCGAGCCCGATCGGATGTACGGATCCGCGTCGGTCACGCTCCAAGCGCTCGACGATGCGCGCACGCGCCGCCGGGTCGAGGGCGACCTCTTCGTGCGCGTGCCGGTCGTCGGCGGCACTGCCGAGCGCCGCATCGTCCCCGGCCTCGTCCGTCGGCTCGACGTCGAGGCCGACGCGCTCACCGCGGCGCTGGCAGGTGCGGATTGACGTGCTCCGCCGAAGGGTCCTGCGTTCATCCGGATCAGGGGCGAGTACCGCCCGGCCTGATCCGTAGTCGACAACGGCATGGTGACCTCGATTCGACGTGCCTCCGCGCAGGGTAGCCAGGGGTGACGTTCTCGGCGCCGCCGAGCGCGCCAGACTTGCCTCTATGAGTCTCCGCCGCACGACCGTTTTCGCCGCCGCGCTCGCATTGGTGTTCGCCGCCACCGCCACGCCTGCCTTCGCCGGCCCGACCTGGCCGGTCGTCAACGGCAATGCACAACGCACGGGCAACGACACGTCCGAGCCGCAGCTGCTTCCCGCGCACCAGGCCTGGAGTCGTCCGCTCGACGCGGCGGTGTACGCACAGCCGCTCGTGTTCAACGGGAGGGTCTTCACCTCGACGGAGAACAACACGGTGTACGCGCTGGACGCGCACGACGGCGGCGTGCTGTGGTCGCGACACCTGGGTCCGGCAATGTCGAACGTCGCCGCGCAGGTCGGCTGCGGCAACGTCGACCCGCTCGGCATCCTCTCGACACCGGTGATCGACACGGCGGCGCACACCATCTACGTGGTTGCCACGATCCAGGACTCGTTCAAGAGCATTCACCACCAGCTCATCGGGCTCGACACCCTCACGGGCGCGCCGAAGGTCTCGGTGAACGCCGACCCGGGCGGCGTGCAGAACCCGCTGTTCATCCAGCAACGCGCCGGGCTCGCGCTCGGAAACGGTCGCGTCTACATCGGATACGGCGGTTACTCCGGCGACTGCGGCCCGTACCACGGCTGGTTGGTCTCGCTCAACGATGCCGGGAGCGGCAAGGTCGCGTTCAACGTGACTCCCAACTCGGGCCTCGGTGCGATCTGGGCCCCCGGCGGTGCGTCGATCGACACGCACGGCAACGTCTATGCCGCGTCGGGCAACCCCGATCCCGACAACAACGGCGACTTCGGCGAGAGCGTCCTCAAGTTCGACGGCTCGGCGGCGATGCATCGAACGGGTGCGTTCAAGACCTTCCCGGGCGGCGACAACGACATCTCGTCGGTCGCCCCGTCGATCCTGCCGAACAACATGCTGTTCCAGGTCGGCAAGCAACAGACCGGCTTCCTCGTCGACACGAGCTCGATGGCGCAGCTGCAATCACTACACATGTGCAACGGCGTCGAGGCCTTCGGCACGAACGCGTTCGACGGATCCCACGTCTTCGTGCCGTGCTCGAACCACATCCAAGAGGTCAACGTCGACGTGGCCCACCGGTCGATGTCGCTCGGTTGGGTCGGGCCCGCGGTCGGCGCCGCGGGATCGCCCATCCTCGCAGGCGGGAGCCTGTGGTCGATCGACCGGGCGTCCGGCACGCTGTACGCGCTCGACCCCGCGAACGGCGCGGTACGCACGACGATCGCGCTCGGTTCCGTGGCGCACTTCGCCGCGCCGTCGGCCGCACTCGGGCTGGTTCTCGTGCCGACGTTGTCCGGCGTCACCGCGTTCGCCGGCCCGTCGGGAGTCCCGCCGCACGCGCCGGGCGCGTGTGTCGCGCAGAAGTCGCACAGCGGTTACTGGGTCGCGGGCGTCGACGGCAACATCTTCCCGTTCGGGGACGCTCCGGGTTGCGGATCACTCGTCGGCGTGCGCCTCCTGCGCCCGATCGTCGGCATGGCCGGCCGCGCCACGCCCGGGTATTGGCTCGTTGCGTCCGACGGCGGGGTCTTCGCCTTCGGTGACGCACAGTTCCACGGCTCGATGGGCGGCCTGCATCTCAACCAACCCGTCGTCGGTATGGCGCCGACGCCGTCGGGCAAGGGCTACTGGCACGTCGCGTCGGACGGCGGGATCTTCTCGTTCGGTGACGCGCGGTTCCACGGCTCGATGGGTGGTCTGCACCTGAACCAGCCGATGGTGGGCATGGCAGCCACACCATCGGGCAACGGGTACTGGACCGTCGCAGGCGACGGCGGGATCTTCTCGTTCGGTGACGCGCCGTTCCACGGCTCGACCGGCAGCATCCGGCTCGTCTCCCCGATCGTCGGCATGGAGGGTCAGGACGCGGGTTACCGGTTCGTCGCCGGAGATGGCGGCGTGTTCGCGTTCAGCGTCCCGTTCGCCGGTTCCGCCGCGGGTCTGACCACCGGCGCACCGGCGGTCGCGATGGCACACGATTGATCCGACTCACCGGAACGCGTCGGTCGCGGGTCCCGCCGACGCCGCGACTCGCCAGAACCCGTACGTTCCGTGCTCGAGCAATTCCCGAGCGGCGTCGACGACCGCGCCCAGAGCGACCCGGTTGAACGCGCTGCCGACCGACACCCGCCGTACGCCGGCCGCGGCCAACTCGGAGACGGGCGGAACGCTCGGCAGGGCGAGAACGTTGACCGGAAGATCGACCGACGACACCAGCGAGCGGATGTCGTCGATGCTGTTCAGTCCGGGTGCGTAGAGCACATCGGCGCCGGCCGCCTGATACGCCTGGAGCCGCGCGATCGTGTCGGCGAGATCGGGTCGGCCGTGCAAGTAGTTCTCGGCGCGCGCGGTAAGCACCAGACGCGGTCCCGACCCGTGCGCGGCCTCGGCCGCCGCCTCGACCCGCGCCGCGGCCACCGCGGTCTCGTAGACCGGGTCGTCGGTCCGGCGAGCGAAGTCTTCGACCGAGCAGCCGGCAACGCCGGTCGCGCGAACGCGTGACACGTTTGCGGCCACCCCGGCCGGGTCGTCGGCGAACCCGTTTTCGAAATCTACGGTGATCGGGAGGTCCGTCGCGCCGGCGAGCGCGGCGGCGTGCTCGAGGATCTCGTGGAGCGTCACGCGGCCGTCGAGCCGGCCGAGGGTTGCCGCATGACCGCCGCTGGTCGTCGCGACGGCGGAGAACCCGATGAACGCGAACAACTTGGCGGTGCCACGGTCCCAGGCGTTGGGAAGCAGGAGTGGCGTGTCGGCGTGGTGGAGCGCGAGGAACTTCTCGCAGGCTTCGGCGTGTGTACCCACGCGCTCAAACCTAGCGGCGTTGCACGCGTGGGCGGAAGCCGCTACGAATGGCGGCGTGGGCGACAATGCGCGCTACGAGCTCGACGGACATGTCGCGACGATCACGTACAACCGGCCGGATGCCTTGAACGCGATCAACGGCGAGATGCGACGCGATCTCAACGACGCCTTCGGTCACTTTCGTGACGACGAGGATGCGTGGGTCGCGATCGTGACCGGCGCGGGTCGGGCGTTCTGCGTCGGCGCTGACCTGCGCGACGGTGCCGGCTCGGCGGGTGAGTTCCCGGGGACCTTCTGGGAGAAGCCGACGACCAACTCGTTCGAGAGCGGTTGGGAGATCTTCAAGCCGGTCATCGCCGCGGTGAACGGGTACTGCCTCGGATACGGTCTCACGTTGGTCACGTGGTGCGACTTCGTGATCGCGAGCGAGGACGCCGAGTTCGGCTTCCCCGAGGTTCGCATCGGGGTTCCGACGATTGTCGGCGCGATCCGGCTCCCGCAGCGGTTGCTGTGGCACGACGCAATGGAGCTGTTGCTCACGGGCGAGCGCATCGGTGCGGACCGCGCCCATGAGATCGGTCTCGTCGGATCGGTAGTCGCTCCCAAGGACCTCATGACGGAGGCGCGTCGTCTCGCCGATCGCCTCCTCCGAGGCGCGCCGCTCGCCCAGCGCGCGATCAAAGAGGTCGCCGTCCGGTCCCGACAGCTCCCGATGCTCGAAGCAATCCGCTTCGGTGAGACCATGCGGAAGGTCGCGACGGCGACGGAGGACGCGGCTGAAGGCGGTCGAGCGGCTGCCGAGCGACGACCACCCGAATGGCGCGCCAAATAAGCTGGGTTCGAGCCGGCCGGAAAGGGGAGCACGAAGTACATGACGAGTCGAAACCGTCCGGTGCTCATGCCGAGCGAGGTTTCCCAGCGGGTCGGACCGTTCGACCTGTTCGCCGGTTGGTCGTCGAGAATCGCCAGTCGCGCCGCCTTCTTCTCGTTCTGCGTCCTGCTCGTCGTGGTCTGGGCGCCGACGTTCTTCGTCCTGCGCGACGTCGACACGTGGCAGCTCATCATCAACACGGTGACCACGATCATCACGTTCCTCATGGTGGCGTTGCTCCAGAACAGCCAGACGCGCACGGATCAGGCCGTACAACACAAGCTCAACGCGATCGCCGACGGCCTCGCCGACCTGATGGCGCACATCGACTCCGGTGGTCACGGGCGCGACCTACAGCAGGATCTCATCGAGCTTCGCTCGGCGGTCGGACTCGAATCGCACGAGAGCACCTCCGGCAACCGTGCCGACGATACGCCGTCGCGCTAGAGGTTCAGGAGGCTTGCGATGACGTTGACCACGACGGCCAAGATGACGGCGCCGAAAAGGTAGGCGAGCAGAGCCTGGCGCAACACCGTTCGGCGAATGGTCCGCGCCTGGATGTCGGTGTCGGAGACCTGGAACGTCATCCCGACGGTGAAGGCGACGTAGCCGAAGTCCAAGTAGTCCGGTAGCTCCTTGTCGGTCTTGAAATCGATCCCGCCGACGGGAGGCGTGTAGTACTCGTGCGCGTACCGCAGCGCGAACACGGTGTGCACGACCGCCCAAGACAGCGCAACGGTCAGCAGCCCGATCGCCGTGAGGTCGACCCGGCCGAGGTTGTGCGCTTGTTCGGCCTTCATGAGATCGAAGCCGGTTCCCACGAGGCTCGCGACGCTCGCGCTGAGCAGCAGAATCGATGTCGCCACTCGGCCGTTGTCCTCGCGCGTCGCGCGGATGCGGGTCTGTTCCGGGGTGAAGCGAACGACGCTCGTCCAGATCCACGCGACGAACACCCCGGCGGCCGAGTCCCAGGCCGCAAGGACGGCAAACTGCCACGGAGCCACGAACGCAGCAATCGTGCCGACGACAACGCCGACGGCTGACACTGCGAGGAGCCGTTCGACGGCAGACGGGTCTCTCATCTCCACCACCAGTGTCGCATGGCCCGCAGGCGCGCGGTCGGACGGGATGCGAATCGGCTACTTCCCCTCGTCGCCGGCGCGTTCGAGTAGGTCCGTCAACACGGTCGCCACCGCGCTCACGAACGGCTCGTCCATGAGCGTTTCATGCGACACGCCGGGCCCGTCAACGATGTACGAGTCGTCATCGCCGGGAAGGAACCGAATGCCGGTCGTCGCTACCGTCGGATCGCCGGAGCTGATGGTGGTTATCGTGCAGTTCGTCGTCCGCGTCGTGTAGCTCCCGAGCGCGCGGCCGAGTGTCCGCTGAAGCGGAGAGGCGTGCAGCGAGTGCACGCGCTCGACGTCGTCCCAACGCTCCGACAGTGGACGGCCGGTGCGAACGTGGATCCAGTGATCGGCGAGCCACGGCCAGCGCCGAACCTTGATCTTGGCATTCGAATACCGACGCCGCAGATATGTCCTCACGGATTCTTCGCGCCGGAGCAGCCCGGCTAGTTGTGCGAACTCGCGGCGCGGCTTGGAAGACGGCGGCGAGCTCGAAGGCTCCGCGTCGAACAAGACGACCGCGGCGACCGTGCCTCCGAGTGACTCGAGTTGGTGCGCCACTTCGATGACCAGAACACCACCGAAGCAGAACCCACCCAGGTAGTACGGACCCGTCGGCTGCAACTGGAGGATGTCATCTACGTAGTGACGCGCCAGGTCTTCGATTCGAAGCCGACGTCCGCGTGCCCTGATCATCGACTCGGTCGGGCACAGTCCGTAGACGGGCTGCTCCGGGTCGAGTCGTCGAAGAAGCCGGGTGTAGCGAAAGAGGAGTCCTCCGACGCCGTGCCCAAGGATCAGCGGCTGCCTCGAACCAGAGGCGTGGAGCGCAACGATCGACGTCTCTTCCCGGACGTCATCTCGTTCGATCGCTCGCGCGACCTCGCGGATGGTCGGACCGGAGAAGAGAATCGAGAGGGGGATGTCTCTGCCGGTCCGACGAGCTGTCCTCGCGAACAACAGCGCGGCGAGCAGGGAATCGCCGCCCAGATCGAAGAAGTTGTCGTCGATGCCTACCCGTTCGATGCCCAGGACCTCGGTCCATATTGCGGCTTGCGCCCGCTCCATCGGCGACGTCGGAGCCGCATACGTCGCCTCTCGGCTCGGTCCGTCGGCGTCCGGGTCGGGAAGCGCAGAACGGTCGAGCTTGCCGTTTTCCAAGAGAGGCAGCGCTTCGAGCCACACGAGGCCGGCCGGGACGAGATAGGAGGGCAAGCGCGCGCGCAAGAAGTCGTGAAGGTCGCCTTTCGGCGGGTGCGCGGTGGTCGCGGCCACGACGTACGCCACCAGCTGGCGCTGCCCCCGTTCGTTCTGGTTCGCGACGACGACGGCGGCCGCCACCGCCGGGTGTTGGCGTAATACGGCCTCGACCTCTGCCGGCTCCACGCGAAAGCCGCGGATCTTCAGTTGGTCGTCGAGACGGCCGACGAACTCGACGAGGCCATCGGCGCGGTACCGCGCGAGGTCACCGGTGCGGTAGAGGCGCGCGTTCGGATCGGGATCAAACGGGTTGGAGACGAAGCACTCGGCGGTCAGCGCGGGCCGTTCGAGGTAGCCGCGCGCCAGTCCCGCGCCGCCGATGTAGAGCTCTCCGACGACGTTGACGGGCACGGGCCGCAGGTTGGCATCGACGACGTAGATCTCGGTGTTGGCGATGGGACGCCCGATCGGGATCGAGCGGCCTTCGGCATCTCGGGCGTCGATCTCGTGGCAAATCGCAAACGTCGTGGCCTCGGTCGGTCCGTATCCGTTCACGAGACGCAGGCCGGGCAGCAGTCGGAGCGCGTCCGCGACATGAGCCGGAGAGAGGGCCTCGCCGCCGATGATGGCCTGACGGACGCCGCTCAGGTGTCGCCAGTTCTCGTCGATCACGAGGTTGAACAGCGATGCCGTCAGCCAAAGGGTGTCCACGTTCTCAGATCGCACGAGCGCGCCGAAGCGCTCGAGAGAGACATGGCGCTCTTCGTAGACGACACATCGACCTCCGCGCAGCAACGCGCCCCAGATCTCGAAGGTCGCAGCGTCGAAGGAGAGCGGCGCCATGTGGAGGAGCGCGCCCACCTCGTCGAAGCGGACGTAGTCGACGCCGAAGAGCCGAGCTACCACCGCTCGGTGCTCGATCATCACGCCCTTCGGCGCACCGGTCGATCCGGACGTGTACAGGACGTATGCGACGTCGTCGGCTCCGACCGTGCTGCTGGGATTGGAAGGCGGCATCGCCGCGATCTGCTCCGCGTCGCGATCGAGGCACACGACCCGAGAAGCGTCCGCGTCGAGTCGATCGAGCCAGGCGCTGCTGGTGATCACCACTTCGACATGACCGTCGTCGATCATGAACGCGAGCCGCGCCGTCGGGTACTCCGGATCGAGCGGAAGATATGCGCCACCTGCCTTGAGCGTCGCCAGCAACGCGACGACGGCGTCGCCCGAGCGAGGCAGACAGACCCCGACTCGGACCTCTGGGCCGACTCCGAGGGACTGGAGGTGATGCGCCAGCCGGTTGGCTCGCTCGTTCAGGGCCTCGTACGTAAGCGAGACAGCGCCGGCCGTCAGCGCGACGCCCTGCGGTTGACGCTCCACCTGTTCCTCGAAGCACGTGTGAATGCAACCATCGGGAAAAGGAGCACTCGTGTCGTTCCACTCGACCACGAGCTGTCGGCGCTCGTCGTCGTCGAGAAGTTCGAGACCGCCGATTGGAGCTCGAGGGTCGGCGACGATCGCCTCGAGCAGATTCCCGAAGTGGCGCGCGAAGCGCTCCGCGGAACTGCGGTCGTACAGATCCGTCGCATACTCCAGCCAGCCGACCAGGACATCGTCGCGTTCGCTGAGGAGAAGCGTGAGGTCGAACATCGCGGTGTCCGTCTCGACGGGGAACGCTCCCACTGCCAGACCATCGAGCTCGAGGTCGCGGTCGGGAGTGTTCTGGAACACAAACATGTGCTGAAACAGCGACGTATGACTGAGCGAGCGTTCCGGGCGTAGCTCCTTCACCAGCTGCTCGAACGGGACCTCTTGATGGCTGTACGCGCCTATGGCGACCTCTCGGACCTGGGCGAGGACCTCGATGAAGCTCGGGTCACCGGAGAGATCGGTACGGAGCACCATGGTGTTCGCAAAGAATCCCACCAGGGCCGTGGTTTCCGGGCGGGTGCGATTGGCGATGGGGGAACCGACCGCGATGTCGTACTCGCCGCTGTAGCGGCTGAGGAGAGTCTGAAACGCAGCCAGCAGTGTCATGTAGAGCGTCGACCGTCCGGCGCGGCTCACCTGTCTCAGGCCCGCGGTGAGTGCAGTCGAGATCTCGACGGGAATCGTCTCGCCTCGGCCCGAACGTCGAGTCGGTCGGGGTCGATCTGAGGGCAGCTCGAGCAGCGGCGGCAACGTCTCGAGCCGGTCAAGCCAGTAGTCGAGCTGGGCCTGCGACGCGGCTCCCCCAGTCGATGATCGCTGCCAGGAAGCGAAGTCGGCATATTGCAACGACGGAGGTTCGAGCGGTGATGGCGCGTCTTGTGCAAAGGCGTTGTACAAGACGCTGAGCTCGCCGAGCAGCACAGCCTCCGACCACGCGTCCGTAGTGATGTGGTGCATTGTCAGCGCGAGCACGGAGTCGTCACGCGCAATGTTGAGGAGCAGTGCCCGAATGACGGGTCCCTTGGCAAGATCGAACCCTCGCCGAACTTCGTCCGAGACTCGGCGACCCGCCTCGCTCTCCGCGTCTGCGTGTGCTCGACCGGTGAGGTCGACGATGGTCAAGGCGAACGGGCCGGGAACACCGACGGCCTGAACTGGGCGCCCGCCGATGGTCGGGTACGTGGTTCGCAGTACCTCGTGTCGGGCGACGACCTCGTCCAGCGCGCGCTGCAACGCATCGATCCGCAGACTTCCCTTCAGACGCCGAACGATCGAGACGTTGTACGCCCACGGTGCCGGTTCGAGCTGGTCGAGAAGCCAGAGTCGCTGCTGCGCGAACGACAGCTGCGGATCTTCGTCCCGGGAACCGGGGACGATGGCCCGTGCATCGCGGTTCATCGTCGCCATCGATCTAGAACTCGACGCACAGCGACTCCAGGCCGCGGAACGCGCCGGCGTTCTGCCGCCATCGCGCCGGATCGGCGGCGAGCCGGACCGATCCGAGGCGCTCCACGATCGCGGCGAACGCGAGCTCGGCTTCCAGACGTGCAAGCGGCGCGCCGAAACAGTGGTGCGTCGACCAGCCGAAGGCGAGATGACGGTTCGGCGTCCGACGAATGTCCAACCGGTCCGGGTCTGCGAAATGCGTCGGGTCCCGGTTGGCGGCGGCCATCACTACCGTCACGGCCTGGCGCTTGCGGATCGATCGCCCGCCGAGCTCCGTGTCCTCGGGGGCGACGCGAGCCGTGTGCTGGATCGGGCTCTCGAAGCGAAGAAACTCCTCGACCGCCGAAGGGATCAGCGCGGGCTGCTGCCGGAGCAGCTCCCACTGTTCGGGATGCCGGAGCAGCGTGAAGAGCCCGTTACCGATGAGGTTCGTCGTCGTCTCCAGTCCACCGACGAGTGTGATGATCGCGTTGGCCACGATCTCATCGTCGGTGAGGCGGTCGCCGCCGACGTGCGCGGTGAGGAGCGCGTGGAGCAGTCCGTCGCCGAGCACCGACTGTTCCCGAATGGCATTGCGGAAGTAGGCCGTCATGTCGTCGACCGTCTTCTTCACCTGGTCTGCGCGAACGCGACTGTGTTGAAAGTTGCCGAGGAGCTCGACGAATGACCTCGTCCAACTGCTCAACTGGGGCCAGTCCGCGGTCGGCAATCCGAGCATCTCGCACGAGACGATCGCCGGCAGCGGCCGGGCGAAGTCGGCGATGACATCCATCGTCCGCGGCCCGTGCACCGCATCGAGAAGTTCGCCGACGATGTCTGCGATGTGTGCGCGGAGAATCTCGACGCGCGGAGGCGTGAACGCTTTCGCCGCGAGCGTGCGGACCCGCGTGTGCTGGGGCGGATCGAGATAGAGCATCTGGCGGACCGTGACCTCGGCGACGGGAGCGAAGGCCTGCATCCCCAGCGCGGCCAGCTGCTCCGGCTTGGGTGTGCGGTCGGCCGAATAGTTCTGGAGCACGCTCGCGACGTCGTCGTACCGTGTGGCGACCCACGTGTGCAGGAATCGGTCCCAATGCACGGGGTCTTCGCTCTGAAGCTGGCGGTAGAGGGCGTACGGGTCGGCGAGCACGTTCGGATCGAGGAGTCGGTAGAGGCTCAGGCGGCGGTCGGCGTCGCCCGACGTCGCCTTCGCGGATCCCGACCCATCCGTGGTCATGGCCGGTCAACCGGCGACGGATGGCTGCGGACTCAGGTCCTGCGCGATCGCGGCGGCAATGCCGGCGGCGGTCGGGTGCTCGAACACGGCCAGCATCGGCAGTTCGACATCGAAGCGTTCCTCGATGCGAACCAACAGTTGTGCTGCCATCAACGAATGGACGCCCAATTCGAAGAAGTCGTCGTGCGGGCCGATGGCGGAGAGTTCGAGCAGCTCGGCGAGCATCGCGGCGACGGCCATCTCGACCGGAGTGCCGACCGCCTCGGTCCCGGTAACGGCACGTTCCGGCGCAGGGAGCGCATCCCGGTCGATCTTTCCGTTGCTGGTGAGCGGAAGGCTTTCCAGCTCGACAAAGGCGTTCGGAACCATGTATCCGGGCAATTGTTTCGACGCGTGGTTCCGCAGATCCTCGCGGTCTACGGGCTGACCCGCCGAAGCGACGACGTATGCGATCAGCCGAAGATTGCCGGGTTCGGTCTCGCGACCGACCACCTCGCACCGCGCCACCGTCGGATGCGAATTCAACACGGCGGCGATCTCTGCGAGCTCGACGCGTTGACCACGCACCTGCACCTGGGTGTCGAGACGGCCGAGGAACTCGTACTCGTCTCCGGCCGTGCACCGGACGAGATCGCCGGTTCGGTACATCCGGGCGTGTGCGTCCGAGGCGAAGGGGTCCGAGAGGAACCGCTCGGCGGTGAGACCGGGGCGGTTGAGGTAGCCCATCGCCACCGCGGCACCTCCGATATAGAGCTCACCCTCGTCTCCGGCACCGACCGGACGCGCGTCCGCGTCGAGCACATAGAGACGCGTGCCGGTGATCGGGCGACCGATGCCGGGCGGGTCGCCGGCTTCGGTGTCCGGCGCGACGAGGCCCGAGGTCGACACGACAGTGCCCTCGGCGACGCCGTAGTTGTTGACCAACGCGAACGGGGTCCCGGAACGCGGTCGCCGGTGAAGCACGTCGCCACCCGTGAGCATGCACCGGAGTGCGACATCGTCCGGCCACGGCAAGTCGAGCAGCGTCTCGGCCAGAGGCGTGGGAACGAACGACAGGGTGATGCGCGTTGCCACCAGCCAGTCGCGCAATCGTTCGGGCATCACCGCGATGTTCGACGCGGGGATATGGACCTCGGCGCCGGCCGTCAGGTACGGCCACAGCTCCCAGACCGACGCGTCGAACGCCGGGTTCGCGACAACCGACGCGCGATCGGTCGGCTCGACCGCGAACGCCTGATGATGCCAATCGACGAGACTCAGCAGGTTTCCGTGAGAGACCTGGACGCCCTTCGGAGAGCCGGTCGAACCCGACGTGTAGATCACGTACGCAGGGTCGTCGGCGTTGACGAGAGTCTCCGCGAGGTCGCCGCTCGGCTCGAGGAGCATCTGCTCCTGCTCGAGATCAAGGAGCTCTGCGCTCGTCGACCCGAGGAGCTCGATCGTCGCACGGTCTGCGAGCAGTACCGGCACCTCAGCGTCGCGCAGGATGAACTGGAGGCGGGCCTCGGGATGTCCGGGATCCATTGCAACGTACGCCGCGCCCGCCTTGAGTATCGCGAGAAGTCCGACGACATTGATCGCCGCCCGATCGTGACAGACGCCGACCCGAACTCCGGGGCCCACCCCGAGCGTCTGGAGGCGTTGCGCGAGCGCGTTCGCTCGAGCGTCAAGCTGGCCGTACGACAACGATAGAGCCGGATCAGTCACGGCGACACGGGCGGGAGCGGACTGCGCCACGCGTCGAATCCGCTCGTGGACTAGTTCCCGCGTCCCACCATGCCGGCCTGACACAGCCGTAAACGTACGCCCCGCGTCGATGTGACGACAAGGACGCGAGCCGACGGATCATCCGATGCGGTGCGGGCGTCGCTCCACAAACGGCGCGATGAGGACGGTTTCGCGGTGTAGATCGCGGTCCCCATGACTTTCGCAACGCTTTCGTCGGACGTTTGTGACGATGCTCGTCGTCAGGTCGAGTGTTCGCCCGGCAGCACGTCTTTCTCCGACTGGTGCCACACCGGACTGTCCCCGGCCGTCTCGACATTGAACCCGTAGTCGAACACCAGCGTGCCGCCAAAGGTCGCGCCGAGTGCTACGAGCGTAGCCACGACGAGCGACAGCACGAGAATTGCGACGTTGGGATGTGTTCGCGTGTGGTACACGTTGAGTCGAAGCGCGATGTCAACGACCGCGAGCGCAGTGACTGCGATCATCGTCCACGCGTGGGTGTTGGCAGCGCGACGGGCCTGCGTACCTTTTTCCGTCGACCGCAGCCAATCCCAAAACCCCGTCAGTGCGGCAAGCACCGATACGGCCGCGCCGCCGACGAACACATAGGTGCCGGCGTGAAAGAAGTCGCGCGCCCAGCTGTCGTGTCGTCCCAACGTCGAGATGACGTCGAAAACAGCGGCAAAGATATATGCCGCGATCGGGAAGTCGGTCAGGGGTGGGTGCGTCGGCTTGCCCGCCCAGCCCCTCAACCCTTTGAACTTCCGTCCGCGGATCGTCAGGGTCGGCCGGACCGAGAACCTTCTCATCTGTGTGTTCCTCCTGCCTCCGTCCGCCCGGACATCTTCTCCGAAACCCGGCCGCATGACACGCTGTACTGCCTCCCGGCGTCACGGGTGTAGTTTGGGGGACGATCTCTCGGGAGCGACGCCGAGTTCGAGCCTCGTCAAGACCCAGCTCGACTTGAGCCCTCCGCCTCTTCCCTGAGCCCCCGCTCCAGGAAGGTGCACCATGGCAACTCTCGATGCGAGCACGCGTCGCGCATACGGCTCCGTAGACCGCCAGCCGTGTGCGGCGAAGAGCTGCTTCGCCACTTTCGAAGGCAGCCCGGCCAACGAGGGCGACGTCCGGCATTGCAATCGGGCGGGTCCCGATGGTGGACACGCGCATCGCTGGGACGGCCAGTGTTGGCAGGTGGTCGTCGGACGACTCGAGTACGACCGCACCTAGTCGCGGGCTCCCCCGGTCGGCGTCAGAATCTGGATCCGAGCAACGGGCTTGCGGCGAGCACGATCCCCGCGATGCCGGTGACCCACGGTCCCGGTCCGACGATGTCGGTGAACGACAGGCGACTGCCGATGTCGGAGAGCTGGCTGGCCACTTGGCCGCAGTACAGAGCCGCGGCCACCAGCGCCAGCAAGCCGAACAGGACCCGCAACAGCCGTAGGGACTGGAAGAAGCAAACGAGTACGCCGAGCAATCCGATCGCGACGACGAAGTAGCCCAGCCGTGGCTGGGACGAGGTCGTCTTCGGATCGAACAGAACGAACAGTGGAATCCTGAACGAGTTCACGGCGATGCGCTGCGTCCAGTCGATGAGCGCGCCGATCACCACACCGACTCCGGCCAGCGCCCCGACGAGAACGTCGATGTTCACCGACATCGCATTGGTCGATCGGAAGGCCGGCGCCGGAAGGGCCCCGTCGTACCTCCGCGCGGTCGGTCCGGAGACCGGAGGGACCAGTTGGCGGCCGTCCACCCAGCCGAGGGCATCGCCGTTGACCGTCACTTGCACCCAATCGCCATGCGCCGCCGACACGTGAAGGATCTCACGACCCGGGATATATGGGCCGCGTGTGCTCGCATCGCGCTGCAGGCCGGGGTACGGCTCGGAGTAGGTCTGTATGCCCCCGTCCGGGGTGAGGTGCACGTCAGCCTTGGCGCCGGTCCCGTCGTTACCGGATACCGCACCGCTCGCAGAGCCGCGGAGAGAGAGTTGTACTTGCGGCGTCGCGGCGAGGGGGGTGGAGCAGATAGGGCACACCAGCTCTCCATCTGCAACCCGAGCGCCGCAGGACGGGCAAGTCGACGTCACAGTCCTCGACTGTAACGGTGCCGTCAGTACGGTGCATCAGGTCTGTGCACGAGCGGTCTCGGAGAGGCATGATCACCGAACGAGTTGTTACATGACCCGCGTGACTCGTCCCCCTGGGAGCGGCATTGGTCGTGTGATCGCGCTGCTGGCGGCGCTGGTGGTCGTCGGCGCGTGCGGATCCGCGAGCAGTAATGCGCTGCCCGACATCAACACGCTGCGCTGTGCGTCCACCCAAGGTCCAACGCCACAACCAACGAGTGTGCCCGCGCTCGTCCAGATCAGCTCGCGTGAGCAAACACCGTTGCAGGGCGTGATCGCGCTGTCGGGTCACGGCGCGCCGCGCGCCGAGCCACCAATTGCCGCGCAGGGCGCCACGAGGACGACCTTGGCGCGTGAGTTGCGCGCCGCGGCCCAGGTCGCATGTCAGTTGCGGACGACGGACGACGCCGAACGTGCCGGCTACATCATGTCCGCCAATTTCACCGAAGGCGTCGGGACGCACTTCACGAACTGGCGGTTCATCGACGCGCCGTTCGACCCGACCCGACCCGCGATGTTGCTCTACGGGCCCCGCCTCGGCACGACGCAACTCGTCGGGTTCTCCTACTGGGTGCGAACCGACGATCCGAACGGACCGGCGGGCTTCGCCGGCGCGGATGATCACTGGCACCGGCACTACGGCTTGTGCTTCGATCGATCCGGGCTGTTACACGACGAAGACGTCCGCAGTCCGCGCCTGTGCGGCGGCGTATATCTGAATGGCAGCGACATGTGGATGCTGCACGCCTGGGTCGTGCCCGGCGCGGCAAACGTCTGGGGAGTGTTCGCGCCCTTCAACCCACAACAGTGTCGACGATCAGCTCCCGACATCGACCGGTGTCCGGGGCTCGCCGGATCATGACCGGTGAGCGCTCCCGAGGGCGCTCACGCGATTGCACCACTCGCCGGGACGTTCCCGATCTGGCAAGATGCGCGCGGGGGCGCAGACGACACGCGGCACAGACGACACGCTGCGGCCAATGCGAGAGGAAAACATGTACGAGCAGATCGTTGTCGGGACCGACGGGTCGGCGGGCGCGCAGGTCGCAGTCGATACCGCCGTCGCGCTCGCGGCCTTGACGGGCGCGACATTGCATATCGTTCACGGGCACAAGCTGTCGAGTGCGTATCACCTTGCTGCAGCAGTAGAAGTCGGCGTCGTTCCGGACATCGTGGAATCGAACGAGGCAATCGTCGCCGAGAGCGGACGAATATGCGGCGACGCCGTGACGAAGGCCGTCGCGGGAGGCGTGCACGCCGAGGCGCATTGCGTGGCGGGCGACGCCGCCGACGCGCTGATTCGGGTTGCAACCGACGCGCGGGCAGACCTGATCGTCGTGGGCAACCGCGGTATGGCCGGAGCCCGTCGCTTCGTGCTCGGCAGTGTTCCGAACAAGGTGTCCCATCACTGCCCGTCGAGTCTGCTCATCGTCGACACCTCGCACGCCGGCGTCGGGAGCGACGCGAGCTGACATTCGCGTGCGAGAGTGGCCCGTGCGATACTGGAAGCCGTGCCCGACGAGCAGCAAGCTGCCGACGCGCAGAGATTCGCCACGGCTCTCAACGAGGGCGTGCTGCAGGATGCAGTCGCGGTCGGACTCGAGGAACAAGGTTCTTTCACGATCGACGGGCTGACCGTCCTCGACGCGTTGGTTTCTGCCGGTCTCCGGCTGGTCCGCGTCGAGCGCGGTGACGAGCCGACAGAGGATTAGCGGTCGGCGACACGACGACGACTCGTTTCCCCTACGATGCCGTCATGGGGAAACAGAAGAAGCCCGGCGATGCCAGTACACCTTCGGGGAGTCCTGGTGGACCCCCGGGAAAGAAGCAGAGGCGCAAGGCTCGTAAATCCAACAAGAACCGCAAGTAACCGCCTCGCATCACATGATGTTCCGCGCCGGGTCGAGCCCCCGTGGGGAGTCGTTCGTCCTGTAGCCGCGCGACGCGCTCGTGCGCTCCGCTCGAGTCGACCTCCATATCGGGCGTTCGCATTTGCGCATCGCGCGCACCTTTTGATTACCGTTCCGTCCAATTCCCGCGACTGAGGTGCCTTGGGTGTTCGGTCGACGCAGACGCCAGGAAACGGATGTGCTGCTCCGTGCGGTGCAGGAGCGGCTGGACGTCAGCGCGGCAGAGGGATCCGCGCTCGCCAAGAACATCGCCGGGTTGAAGTCGACGATCGATATCCAGGTCGAGCGTTCCCGGCGGGCGGAAGCGACGGCCGACACCACCGCCCGAGACTTGCAGCTCGGCCGCTCGGCGCAGTCTGCGGAGATGACGGCGGCACTGGACCACGTCGCATCGCTGTTCGCTCGGCTGGCAGAGCGAATCGAGGCCGACCGTCTCGACCGTCACACACTCAGCGAGGTGGTCGGCCAGCTCGCGCGTCAGCTCGAGGAAGTCGACACGAACGGGCCGCGTGCCGTGGGCGACAGCGTGCTGGTACCGCCCCGGGTCGAGACTCGCCGGCTCGGCGCCGACCACGTCGCCGACGAGGAGCCCGAGATGTCGTTCGATGTCGGGGTCGCGGTGTGCTGCCGCTTTGGCGACCAGTGGATCGACGGGGTCGAGATCGTCGAGATCTTGGGCGATACGGCGAAGCCGATGTACCGGCTGCGACGCGCCCTCGACGGATACGAGCTGCCGCCACTGTTCTGCGCGCGCGACCTCCGCCTCGCCCAGCTCTGATCGCGGCGCGGCCGCGTGCGCCCAAGATCGACAACCCGAAATCGAGAACCGCACGGCGGGTCGGGACGTACTGATTCTGAACCCGCTTCGCCGGGATTTGTCCGATCGAGCCAAGGAGCTACTCATGCACAGGTTCTCGCGGCGCGCCCGCGTTCTCACGGGGGTTGCCGCTTCCGCTTTGGTCATTTCCGTCGGGGTCGCGGCGGCTGCAGCCAACAAGCCCAAGGAGACGTCGTTCCCACTCTTCCCACAGACCTCGTTTCTCGACTGCGTGAAGCCGTATCCGGGCGCACCGGCGCCCGAGGTCAACGTGAAGGTCAAGCGGGGCGAGCTCAACGACACCGCGACGATCGAGTTGCGGGGATTCAAGCCGAATCTCGACTTCGACCTCTTCACCATCCAGCACAGCCCGCAAACTGCCTCGGGCGCGGCCGATCCGAATCAAAGCGTCGGCCTCGCTTGGTACCAGAGCGACCTGCACGTCGGGTCGAAGGGCTCCGGCCACGCCAAGATCCGCACGATCCTGCTCGATCAGATATTCGGACTCGACAAGGACGTCGCGCTCGCGCCCACGAACACATTCCACCTCGGGTTCTGGTTCAACAACCCGGCGGACGCGACGAACTGCGGGTTCACCGGCGTGACGCCGTTCAACGGGGAGCACCAGGCCGGTCCGCTCGCCTTCGTGACTCGACCCGACGCGACGACCTCACTCGGTCCGCTCTGCACCGACCCGATCTCGGGCAGTGGTGGCACCTTCACCTGCAACCCGTGATCGGAACACGAACGCCCCGTTCGGCAAAGGCGCCCGGGCGGGGCGTTCGTCGTACCGTATGCACCCGTGGACCCCGACGCGCTCGACGCCTTTCGGCGCCGCGAAGGCAGTGGTGTGCGAGCGCTGTACCGCGAGTACGGCAACCTCGTGTACGTGGTGGCACACCGCGTCCTCGGCCGTCACGATCTCGCCGAGGAGGCGGCCCAGCAGACATTCGTACGTGCGTGCCAGGCGGCCGATCGCATCGATGTCGACCGCGATCCGGCACCGTGGTTGGCGACCATCGCGAAGCGCGCTGCCATCGACATCTACCGGCGCGAGGCCCGGCGGTCCACCACTGCGCTGGCCGACGTCGCCGCGAACGACCCATCGGTGGTGACGTTGCCGCCCGACCTCGACGTGCTCGACGCCGTGTGGCACGTGCGACGCGCGATCGACGAGCTTCCGGCCGAGGAAGCAACGATCGTTCGCTTGCAGCATCTCGACGGCATGACGCAGACCGAGATAGCCGAGAAACTCGGGATCGCGTTGGGAACCATAAAATCGAGATCGCACCGCGCCCACCGAAAGCTCGCTGCACTGCTGGGCCATCTCCGGAGCTCTTCGAATGACTGACCGCCCCACGAACGAGGAACGCGAGGCCCTGATCGCAGGCGACCAAGCCGGCGCGCTCGGGCCCGACGAGGTAGCCGAGCTCGCGCTGATGGCCGATCTGCTCGCCGACCCGTCGACGTGGGTCGAGCCCGATGCTGGGCTCGAGGATGCCGTCGTGCGCGCAGTCGTGGGTGGCGAGCCCGACGCGATCATGGGAGTCACGCCGACCGCGACCCTTGCTCACCGCCGCGCGGCGTCGCGGCGGCGGCGATTCGCGTTGTCGGCACTCGCACCGGCCGCCGCGATCGCGATCGGAGCGGTCGTAGCGACCCGAGGTGGCACGGGCACCGACTTCAGGAGCCAGCTCAGTGCGACGGCGCTGGCTCCCGGCGCCCGCGCGTCGGCCGACGTCACTCACAGCCGCGCCGGCTTCCGCATCTCATTGGTCGCCCGGGGACTCTCTCCGTTGCCGCAGGGCGAGTACTACCAGGCGTGGTTGAAGAACGCGGGGGGCACGCTCGTGCCGATCGGAACCTTCAGTTCGAGTGACGCGCACGTCACGCTCTGGTCTGGTGTTTCCCCAAAGGATTTCCCGACCATCACCGTGACGATCGAGGCGACCGACAACGATCAGGCGTCGTCGAACCGTCGAGTGCTCGTCGGCGAGGTGCGCGCGGGATAGTTACTCGGCTGCTGAGCCCGCCGCCGCGAAGATGCGCCCCACGTTCTCCTCGGAGAAGAAGTCGGCCGGTGAGGTCACTCCGGCGTTTACCCGCGCGAAGCCGTCCATCGCGTCCTGGTTGCCGTGCACGGCACCGAGCACTTGCTGCATCTCGGGCGGAGGCGGTTCGAGCGTCGCGAGTTGGCACGTGAACTCGAACATCGGCAGCACGTGCTCGTCGCGCGTGGACTGGTACCCGCCCATCGCGAGGTTGAAATCGCGAGCACCGGAGAGCGACTCGTCCAC
Organism: Acidimicrobiia bacterium; assembly: GCA_038323195.1. Lineage (GTDB taxonomy): Bacteria > Actinomycetota > Acidimicrobiia > IMCC26256 > PALSA-610 > PALSA-610. The sequence goes on from JBBQGQ010000002.1 coordinate 190,447, forward strand.
CGCCCCGGCGCACAGTTCTGCGTCCCGAAACGCGTCGGAGATCCCCTGCGCGGTGATGAAGTCCTTGTTGTATCCGGCGTCGCCGACCAATGCCCAGCCGGGGCCGAACGGCTTGCGGAAGTAGTTCTCGACCGCCGTGCCCGCGAAGCGTGCCTCCCGCTTCGCGCCGCGGATTCGGTCGGCGAACTCCGGTGCCTGGTCGAACATCTTCAGGTAGTTGCCTTCGACGTCCTTCTTGTTGGCGTCGAACTCTGCGAACGGCCAGCCGGCGACGACGAGCGTCAGGCCGTCGTGCGTGGGCGCCGCCGCCCATCCACGGCCGGGCCGTACGTACACCTCGAACTTGCCGTCGATGGGCAAGTCGCTCCAGTAGGAGAAGTAGCCGCAGAGCAACTGCGGGCGCTCGTTGTACTGCTCGGCGCCGACGGCTTGTGCGACGTGCGAGTACCGGCCGTCCGCTCCGATGACCACCTGGGCGCGCTCGGCCACGGAGCGTCCGTCTTTCCCGTGGCCGCGAAGGCCCACGACCCGACCGTCGTCGAAGACGACATCGTCGACCGTGAACCCTTCGCGTACCTCGGCGCCGGCCTCCGCGGCCGCGTCGACGAGCAACTTGTCGAGGATCGTCCGCCGAGGGCAATACGCGACCGGCGAATCGGCGGTGCCGGGCGCACCCGAGAGGGTGAAGGGGCCGAAGTCGAAGCTGTACGTGTCGATCGGAGGACATCCGGTTGCCGTCAGCCGGTCGAGCAGCCCCCATCTCTTCAACCGCTCTACGCCGGGCGGGTGAAGGACGTGCGTCGAGAGCGTGTCACTCGGGAAGGTGGCGCGGTCAACGACCAACACCTTGTAGCCCTTGCGGGCAAGAAGCATCGCGGTGGGAGAGCCTGCGCAGCGCGCGCCCACCACGATTGCGTCGTACAGCTCGTCGGCCATGTGCGCTCCTGACTCGCTTCGAATTGCACAGCGTTACCGACCTCCGGCCCGGACGCAACATGTTCTCGGGGCACGAACCCTTCTCGAGCTCTTCGGAATCACCCGCCGTTCGTTGGGGACGGAGCCGCCGTGCGAACGCGGCGCAGGAGTACGTGCGCGGCGGCAACCGCCGCGCGTCCATCGACGTCGTTCAAGCGCCACATCGACGCGAGATAGGCGAACACCGTGTCTTCGCGCACGCCGCGCGCCAGGAGCACTTCTGCAGCGATGACCGGTGCGACATCACGACCCACGGCGCTTTGATCGGCGTGTAACCGGGACAACGTGAGCAACTTGGAGTGGCCCGGCCGACGGTCCGAACGGCGCGCACGCCAGAAACGCCGCCCGATGGGACACCAGACTGGCCCTCTGAGCCGCCGTACGGCGATGCGCGGGAGTTTGATCCCGTGCAACTGCGGGTACCGCTCAGCCGGAGGCGCGCTGAGTATGGATGCTCAAAAGGCTCATAGGGACACGCGAAGCGCATTCGGAGGTGGGTAGGCGAGCCCGCGCCAGTCTTGGCGCGCTCGCGGTCGCAGTCGTCGGCGCGGGCATCGGCGTGGTCGCAGGTCCCATCTCGGCCGACGCGACTTCCATCTTCCAGATCGAGTTCCGGCACTGCGACACCTTGCACATCGGCTACAAGAACTTCCCCGCCGGGACCATCTTGCATTGGAGCGTCAACCAACATGACCGAGACGTCGCGACCGGACAGTTCGTCACCGCCCCGGGCCCGGGCATGCATTTCGACAGCGCGAAACTGCCCGCGCCGCTCGACCGCCACCCCAAGCCCAGCGTGACGTTCGTCGCCACCATCGAAGGCCGCGAGTTCCGCATGACCGCCGGACGCGCGCCCGCCAACCCCAACAAGCCCCTCTGCGTGAAACCGCACGTCACGCCCTCGGGGGTCCCGATACCAATACCCATTCGCCTCACCGCGGCCGCGCCACCAACCACCACTCGTCCGACCAGCGGTCCCGCGCCGCGCGTACTTGCGTTGACCGGCAACGGACCGGGCGCGCTCGTCGGCGTCGGGTTCGTTCTCATGGGCGCAGCTCTCCTGTTGGTCGCGCAACCGACATCGCGGCACCCGCGCACACGACACCGGCGACGACCCGCGCCGTGGCTCTACGTCACCGCTGTACCGCCACACGCCGACAGCACCGGATAGACCACCCCAGGACCGAGCGCCGGCCCGTCGTGGCGTCGATTGGGCGTGATCGGCCGGTCGCCCGACTTCCGAGTAGCTAGTGGATGCATCTCGATCCCGGATCTACGCTCCCTCCGGGCGCGTGGCGCCGCGCCGCTCACGAGCACTGTGCGATCTGCATACCGGGAGGGATCAATGCGCAAGAAGCAGTTCATCGAGATGTTGGGCGGCGTCTGGCTGTTCAGCCGGTGCACGAAGAAGGAGCTCGAAGCGATCGCGTCTCTGGTGACGACGATCGACGTACCCGCCGGAAGGGTTCTTGCAACCCAAGGCCAGGTCGGAAGTGAGTTCTTCGTCATCGTGACGGGCAAAGCCGAAGCGACCCGCGGCACCATTCCGATCGGGGTGCTGGGACCGGGCACGTTCTTCGGCGAGATGTCCCTGCTGGAGCACCGCCCTCGCGTGGCCACGGTTACCACGACCGAACCGGCGACTGTCCTGGTCCTGACCGCAAGAGAGTTCGACAAGCTCGTCGCCTCGATGCCTTCCGTCGATCGCAAGATGCTGACGGTCATCGCGGACCGGCTCCGGGACCTCGAAGATCGCTACGTACCGGTCGACGCCCGCGTGATCGCGAAGGACATCGCCTGAGACATCCGACGCCGAGCGTGCGCCGGCGACGCAAATGATTTCGCCGCACCTGCCGACCGATGCGGATCTCGATGCCTGGCCCCAGTTCACAGCCGCGCAACCGTTGAGTCTTCTGGTCAGTGGGTGCATCACGGGAATCCGGTGCGGTAGCGACGCAACTGCTTATGGGGCGCCATACCCGCATACCCAGCGGCTCTTGCAGCTCCCGAATGTTCGGTCGGTTGCGGTCTGCCCCGAGGACTTCGCATTCGGCACTCCACGCGAGATCCCCGACATTCACGGCGGAAACGGCTTCGATGTGCTCGATGGGCAGGCACGCGTCTTCAGCGCTTCGGGAAACGATTGGACGGCGTCCATGATCGAAGCGGCCAACGCAATGTTCGGGCTGGCGCAGCGCGAGCACGTGCAACTCGCACTTCTCATGGACATCAGTGCGGCGTGCGGCTCGCAGGTGATCTATCTCGGCAGCCGGTCGGACGGGGTGTATCAGGCCGGTCAAGGAGTTTGCGCGGCGCTGCTGATCCGTAATGGCATCCCCGTGCTCAGTCAACGTGACCACCGAACCCTGGGCCGCGTCCTGCAGAAGCTCGACGCGAGCTTCCTACCCGACCCTGGCGCGCTGGATCACCACGAGTCCGAGTGGTATCTCTCGCACCTACGGACGTGATCCGGCGTTAGGTTGCGACCGCGGGCCGACCTGAAGCCGGGAGGTGCAGATGGCCGCGTCGGATGCGTTGGGGGGTCGGTCGAGCGAATCGGTGATGCTGATCGGGTTTCTCGATTGGTACCACGCTGTCGTCGAGCACAAGGTTCACGGTCTGTCATCGAGCGAGGCCACCCGGGTCTTCACCGCGACCGGGCTGAGCGCGCTCGGGGTCGTCGCGCACCTTGCGGCCGTCGAGATGGGCTGGTTCGCCGAGACGTTCGCGGGCGAGGTCGCCGATCCTCAGTGGGACAACCACGGATCCTTCCGTTTACGCGACGACGACTCGGTCGAATCGGTGCTGGCCGAGTACCGAGCTGCGTGCGCAAGATCCCGAGCCATCATCGATGCCGCATCGCTCGACGCCCTCAGCGAGAACGCCGATGAGTTCCGCGGCCACGTGTCCCTGCGGTGGATCCTCGTGCACATGCTCGAAGAGACCGCGCGCCACGCCGGACACCTCGACCTGATGCGCGAGTCGATCGACGGCAGAACCGGCGACTAGTTGGTGGTTCGGGTAGTCGGTAGTTCACGCCGCGGGAAGAACCGGAACGCAGGGGGGCGGCTGCGCGTGCGCCGGATCGAGGGCGTTCAAGATGTACTGACCGGTGATCGGGCTGGAGATGATCGAGAGGTGATCGCTGAAATCGAGCCGGCAGTGGTCTTGCAATGTGATGTTCGTGACGTTCGGACCGGCGAGGAAGCTGCTCGTGTAGGGACTGACGAGTTCGTCATAGCGCGTCGAGATATTCGTGTAGATGACACCGCGCGCCGGAGCCCGCGCCTCGATCTTGCCGATGTAGTCCGACCCGACGAGAAATTCGCGACAGGAGCCGCACGACCCGGCGGTGGGATCGGGCGCGCCCGGAAAGACCGTGTCGAACGCCACGACGAATGTATTGAGCCCGTGCAATGTCGTGCCGTGCTTGACGCCGGAGACGCCGACATAGCGCGCGACCTTTCCCGCGCCGCCGAGGTACTCGATGTAGTAGTCGGGCATCGTGGCGCCCTCGGAATGACCGACGATGGCGACCTTGTGTGTGCCCGTCGCGGCGAGTACCCGGTCAACGAACGCGGAGAGTTCGACGGCGCTCTGCTCCATGGGCTCGAGCCCGCCGATCTGGTCGAACGGGGGTGACGCGCCGGGAGTGACGCCGTAGGTGAAGGCGAACACGCAGTACCCGTTGTTCGCGAGCAATGGCGACATCGTCTGCCAGTTGTCGGTCATGTTGGCGAACAAACCGTGGACCAGGACCACCGGCAGGGGGTGGGCTCTGGTTGGCCGGCACGACCAGTCGTTCGCCCCCGGCGGAGGTGTGCCGGGATGGAGGACGCCGGCCACGACGTTGGCCGTGAACGTATACGGCACCGGATACTGCTGGCGCGCGCTCGCGGCCGTCGGCGCGGCCGCCAGAGCCATCGCCAGCGAGAGGCATACGCCGAACGAGGCCCGCCTGCTTACACGCGTCACACGGGTCACACGATGCATGGCGATTGCCTCCGTTCCGGCGCGAGCCGCCGGGCCGGGCTCCATGTACCCAGGCGCGGCGCGCGTTATACCCCGCCTACGCGAGGAATCGCCGGGAACCCGGAGACGAGATCCTCGTCGATCGTCAGCGAGAGGGGTCTCAGGAGGCCAAGAGCACGGCTCGGTTGCCGGTTACGTACTGCGGATTGTGGTCGGCATGTGGAGTCGCGAATTCGACATCGTCGAAACCCGCTACTTGTGCCATTTGCGCGAGCGCTGCCCGATTCGGAATGAGGCTCAACACCCGTCCCGTCGACGCGAGCGCGTTGTCGCCGCGCTCGAGTTGCACCGCCAAGCTACCTTCGGACTCGTGGAACTCGTCGGTCTGACCGAGTCCGTGCACGATCGGTTGGGTCTGCCGCGTTAGCTGTGACTCGATCGCGCAGAGACCTCGTGTGCAAGCGCGGGCCAGGCGCAGCACCCCCATCGGGTTCTCGACGTGGTAGATCAAGCCGAGTACGAGAACGACGTCGTACTTTCCCAGATCCTCTGGCGCAAGTTCGAAGACGTCGCCTTGGCGTAGCTCGAGTCTTTCGGGTCTGATGCCGAAGTGGTCGCGCATCAGCGCGGCACGTTGGAGGTTCTTCACGCGAACATCGACGGCTACAACGCGTGATGCACCCCAATCGAGAAGGCGATGCGAGAACCAGCCCTCGTTGCAAGCGAGGTCGAGGGCGGTGGCTTCGCTGCCCGCTGCCGCGAGAGCGGCGCGCACACGCGGCTCGATCAGTTCGGCGCGAGTACGGTGGATACTCGGCAGTTCCGCGTTCGCGACTCGCACTTCGCTTCCGTCGCGCAGTCGCCACGGGTACATCCACGGCGGGCCCTTGAGTTCTTGGTCGAGCGAGGTCATACGACGGAAACCCTACATTCGGGTTGCGCGGAGCACCATGAGGGCCGAGTCAACGCTTCACGAACGAAGCTCATTCGTAGCCGAACTTTGCGAGGGTCGGCCCCATCACGCGCTGGGCAATCTCCTTCTCATCGGACGCCAGGTGGTCCCGCCACAGTCCAGGATGAGCCGACCGAAAGAACCTCTTACGGCCGCTGGTCCGATCTCGGAGTGAGAGCTGCGACCGTTCGACGACCGGCCGAACAGCGTCGCGGTCAATCTCCAGCCATGCTGCGATGCGCTGCAGTTCGGCCGTGGTGTCGGTGAGCAGGCTCTCGTAATGCAGCTGAAGCCGCAATGCCGCGGGATGCAAATCGAAGGCCCGCTGTGTCGCCTCGATGCTACGCACCCACATGAGCGAAGCTTCAAGTATTGTCCGCGAGCGATCGTCGATGCGCGCGCCGAGGCGATCAGTGATCCATCCACCATCCGCACCGTCGATGAGTGAGTCGACGACGTCGCGGCCATCGCGCACCAGGAACAGAAGCCGAGATTCTGGCAGGGCGTGCATTAAGACCTGTGCGCCCGTCGAGCCCCAAGGTTCCTTCACGATCACCAATCCCGGCCGACCCGCGATAGCGGCCGCGAGGCCGCCCAGGACGAGCGCGCGCAACAGCGGCCGCCAGGTGTCGCGTGCGTCGTCGCAGAAGAAGTACGAATCCCGCGATGCCATCTGGCTAACGAGGAGCGGGTCCCCGTCGACGGGAGTGCCAAGCAGATTTCCGACCGAGAGGCCAAGATGCGCGCCAATCAGCGGCTCGTTGATCTGGACGCCGCCGGTCAACTGTGTGAGGAGTCGCGCAAGCCACGTACTCCCAGAGCGCGGAGAGCCGAAGATCCATACAAGCCTTCCCGCGAGATCGTCCGACATGCGTGTATCTTCCCAGCCGCTGCGCGATTTAGATTCCGGTCCCGTTGCGGGGCCGGGTCGTCACGGGCTACCAAGTATGCCGCGCGTGTGCAAGATCGCGTCGATTGTTGTGGAGACCGAGTGGGCGAAGGTCGCCGTCAGGTGGCCGTTCGCGTCACGACGCACGATCACGTCGTGAACGATCGCGTCGCAGATCGGGAGCCTCGGGCACACGAGCCGGTCCAGGTCAACGGACAAGAGGTTCGGTGGATGGCTCGCTTGACGGTAGTAAAGCTCGATCGCCGTGAGGTCGGCGTCGACCTTGTAGGCGCAGCCTGATGGTGAACCACCTCGAGAGAGGCAACTGAGCGGGTCGAACGGAAAGCTGGACGGTGTCGGTTCGAGGACGACGACCTTGCGGTGCGGCTCGCGCAGCGTCGCAAGTGTCGCAGCTGACGCGTGGATGAGTGCTTCGTTGTAGCCGGGCGCTCCGAAGCCGAGCTTGCGTCCGTCTGGGAAGGTAAGAGGAACCGGAAAACGAGAGTTTCCTTGGCCCGACTGTGCGAGGATGACGATATCTGGATTGAACGCTGGGACGACTCGGTTGTACCAGTCATCTTGATGACGCTTGCAGTTGCTATAAAAGCTCCCGCTACCGATGTAGAACAGTCCTCGCTGCCACGGACATGCATCCAGTACCGCTACGGATAATGTCAACGACTCTGCTTTGGCGATCGACTCGAATGCAGGCAGCCACATCTGCGCATAGCTGTCGCCGATCAACAGTACGCGTTCCTTTGTTCCTCGCACGACTGTGCATTGCTGGACCGGCGCGTCGAGGCAAGTCGGAAGTTTCGCAATATCGTTCTTGGCGGCGCGCCAGTCGAGAAGATGGAGGTTCGACGCGAACGAGCTTTCGGCACCTACGCTGAGAGCACCGCCTCCAGTATCGAGAATGGCCGGTATCACCAGTACTCCGACGAGGATGCTGGTCGAGAACCCGATCGCGATCACCGGCGTCCGGAACCGTTCAAGAGTACGAGAAGTTCGTAGCGGGCGTTCCAGCGCGTGGAAGCTGATCGCGGCGAGCACGGTCGCGGTCGGCACGGTGATGAGGAACAGCTCTGCCGGGCTCAGGTCCCGCCCATACGCCAGAACTACGATTACGGGCCAGTGCCACAAGTACGTTCCGTACGAGATGCGTCCGAGATACGAGAACGGCCCTGCAGACAGCATTCGCTTGACGAAGCCACCGCGAGCATTCTCGAGCGCAATGATGAGCGCGCCGGCCAGCGTCGCGACGAGCACGCCGCGAGTAATAGGGCTGACGCTCAGCCCTGATGAAGCTAGGAATAGCAGGCTCGCGAGCGTCAGCAGCGCGATTCCCTGCGCGTATCGAGAGATGCTCTTGCCGAGTCGCCAGAGTTGCGGAGTCAGAGCGATAAGGGCACCCGCGAGCAGTTGGTACGCGCGAGTGTCGGTGCCGTAGTACGCGCGTTCGAGATTTGTCGCGCCGATGTGGACTGCAGCGACGGCGGATGCGAGCGCCGCGGCGAGCACGATGCCGCGCAGTACCCACCAGCGGCGACGCCCAGCACGCCTAGTGGCGACGTAGAGGCCGCCGAGCGTAACCGGCCAAAGCAAATAGAACTGCTCCTCGACCGCGAGGGACCAGAAGTGCAGGACCGGGCTGCTGTTGACGTTCGCGGCAAAATAGTTGGTGGTCTGATGAATGAAGTACCAGTTGGCAACGTAGAAGAGCGCCGCTCGGAACCCTCCGAGCACGCCGAGCATGTCGGACGGCGACGCCACGACGGCATATACCACTGCGGTTACGACGAGGGCGACTACGGCGGCCGGGAGAATGCGGCGAACGCGTCGAGAGTAGAAGTGCCGCCACTGGATTCGACCGGCCGACGCGAGGTCACCCACCAGGATCCGCGTGACCAAGAACCCAGACAAGACGAAGAAGATGTCGACGCCGACGAACCCGCCACTGACCAGCCCCAACCCGGCGTGGAAGGCGACAACCAGATACACCGCCACCGCGCGGAGCCCATCGAGATATGGCCGATAGGCCAAGGGACGACGGTGCACGGACCCGCCGCGCGTGGCATCCGTCCCTGCACGGGTGCCTTCGGGCATGGTGGAATCCAGCTCGGCACCCATGCGCGAAGAGTAGGCGGTCTGAATTTCGGCACCCGACGCGTCACACGCGAGAACGTGGCGGTTCGGCCAGGGACCCGAACGCCAACGCGGTCGTGTTCCCTCGCTAGAGAGCGGACAGGGGCACCCACGCCGTAACGGTCAAGCGCGAGCCCCGGATATAAGCGAAGTCCTGGTGCGGCGGCGTGATCAACTCGGGAATACCAGGGCGAATGGCGCGAAGCAGCCTCTGCGGGAAGACGAATGCATCGTCGCCGACGAGAACGCGCGCTACTTGGAGGAGGAAGGAGCGTGCGACAAGGCGTGGAAGAGTTCGAGCCGCTGCATATCTCCCAGGCCCATGGAGCCCACGCAAGCCGGGGCCGGCTGAGCCCGCTCGCAGAGCCCCGCTACTGACGATTCGAGCCGAGCTGACCAAGGTGGGATTACGTTTTGTGGGTGCCCCGCGAGGGGAACACCGCTCGAAAGGTCGTTCACCGGTTATGCGATACTGGAGGCACGCCTCGGCGGCAATCCCCCGGTTCCGTCGGAGCATTTGCCGATGCCTCCCCGAGACCCCGGGAGGCATTGTCGCGTCGGGACCAGAGCGGTCGCGAGTTCGTCGGCCCAGCCACGACGGCCTGACGATCCGGGGCTGCGCAATGCGAAACCAATCACATACCTGACTCTCAGCGGACGCCCAGCTAAACGGGCCCACGATCGTGCGGTGCGGGGCGCCGGATGGACTCTGCCTGCGTGGGTCATCGGTTCCGGCGGGCGCGAACTCTCGATTGTCGACTGACAATTTCGCGCCGGCATCGTGGCCGTCTTGGCGTCGAGTCGCTCCTCGGGCGCGACGCGGCCGATCAGATTTCGGCGGGCACCTTTGCTCGGCTCGGAACATACCTACCGACGCAAGGTTCGCGGCGCATCTCACTGCGGCCGACAGATCGATTCGCGTCGACTGGCAACGCGACAGCGAAAGATTGCGCAACTTCCGTCGCGCACCGCAACCGAGCAATATAGGTCTATGACGGCCCGCGACCACGATGAGGTCGTGCGGCATTCGTTCGAGCGTCAGGTGCCGCTCTTCTCGGGACCGGACTCCCCATTCGCTCGTCGTACCTCTTCTTCGCTTTCGTGGATCGAGCCGCTGACCGGCGACATGATCGTGCTCGACATCGCGTGTGGCGCCGCGCACGCGAGCGAGCCGGTCGCGCCGCACGTCCGCCAGGTGATCGGAGTCGACCTCACTCCCCCGCTTCTCCACGTCGGCGCGCGCCGACTCCAGGACAACGGGATCTCCAATGTGGTGCTCCAGGAGGCCAACGCGCAGGCGCTGCCATTCGTGGACGAATCGTTCGATGTGGTGTTCTGCCGAAGCTCGCTGCACCACTTCGACGACCCGCACCAAGCCGTGTCGGAGATGATCAGGGTCTGTCGTATCGGGGGCCGCGTCGTGCTCGTCGATCTCGTCGCCCCTCGCGCTGCCGTTCGCGACCTCTACGACCATGTCCATCGGCTCATCGACCCCTCCCACGTCCGAGCGTTCCTCGAAGCCGAGCTCGCAGACCTTCTTCCCGGAGGCACCGATGCGCTCACTTATGCCGAGACCTCGACCATTCGACTCCCGGTCGACGTTGCCTTCAGTGAGCAGTCGGAGCGTGACGAAGTTCTCGACCTCCTGCGCGCCGAGGTCGACGGCACGGGTGAGCCGACCGGCTTCGACCCGGAGGCCGAACACGACACGTTCGTCGTTGCGTTCACGACCTGCGTGGTCCACACCGAACGCCGCTGACTTACAGTGCGTCCGATGGACACCGTTCGAATCGGCATTCTGGGCGCCGCCCGCATTGCGCCCGCGGCCGTGATCAAGCCCGCCGAGAGCATCAGCGCAGCTGTGATCGACGCGGTTGCGGCCCGTGATCGCGACCGCGCCGGCGCATTCGCGTCGAAGCACGGCATCCCGAAGGTGCGCGACTCGTACGCAGCGCTCGTCGCCGACCCCGAGCTCGACGCGATCTACAACCCGCTCCCCAACGGACTGCACGCGGAGTGGACCATCGCCGCGTTGGAAGCAGGCAAGCACGTGTTGTGCGAGAAGCCGTTTACCGCGAACGCTCGTGAAGCCGAGGATGTGGCCGCGGCCGCGGCGCGCACGGGTCTCGTCGTGATGGAGGCGTTCCACTACCGGTATCACCCGCTGGCACTGCGCATGCGCGAGATCGTCGAGACCGGCGAGTTGGGCGCCATCCGACGGGTGGAGACTGCGCTGTGCTTTCCGCTCCCGAAGTTCTCCGACATCCGGTATCAATACGATCTCGCGGGCGGCGCGACCATGGACGTCGGTTCCTACACCGTCCACATGGCGCGCCTGCTCGGACGCGAGGAGCCCGAGGTCGTCTCTGCTCAGGCCAAGCTGCGGACGCCCGACGTCGACCGCGCGATGCGGGCGGAGCTGACCTTCCCGAGCGGGCACACCGGTCGCATCACGTGCTCGATGTGGTCGCGATGGTTCATCCAGACCTACGCGCGTGTGATCGGCGACCGAGGTGAAATGCGCGTCATCAACCCGACATCACCGCAGTTATGGCACCGCATGCGCCTGAAGAGCGGTGGCAAGACCCGCACGGAGAAGTTCTCGCGGCGGCCGACCTATGAGTACCAACTCGAGGCATTCTGCGCGGCAGTGCTGCGGGGCGAGCCGACGTTGACGCCGCCTGCCGACTCGATCGCCAACATGCGCGTGATCGACGCAATCTACCTCGCCGCGGGGATGACGCCCCGCGGGACCTGATCTGCGCCGATCGACGCACGGCGGAGCTCAAGCGCGGGGAACGCGCTTCAGTTGGCTCTGTCTCTTCTTTTTCTTCTGGTCTTCCGTGATCCATGCGACGACGTGATTGTCCGAGCAGAAACTCAACAAGGTCGGTTTGCCGTCGACCGTTTTGCGGAGGAAGGCGGCGCTCGGACCGTCGACGTCGAAGCCGACCCCGCAGGACTTGAAGTCACACTTCGTGATTGTCGCCACGGGACGAGCCTAACTTCCGTCGCCGCAGCCGTTCACGACCAAGTCCGACGGCCACCGCGATCCCGAGTACGGCGACGGTGACAACCGAGACGTAGCCCGCGTTCGTTCGCACCGACGAGTGGTAACTGAACACGACCGTCGACGCTCCCGCGGGTACCACGACCCCGCGCATGATGTCGTCGACGCGCGCGAGGTGGGCGGTCTTGCCTTGCACGCTGACATGCCAGTTCGCGTAGTAAGTATCCGCGAGAACGAGCACCGCCGGCTTCGATGCGACGACCTGAACGCGGACCTCGTCGTTGTGATACGCGACGATGAGCGCGCTTCCCACGGCGTCGGGGGTGGTGGCCCCAGCCGGGATACCGCTGCGCCGGGCGTCGGCGATGAGCCGCTGGTCGGTCGTCCGGGTCATGGTGCGCGACCACGACGACGTTGTTCCAGGTGTGCCGGCTCGAACCAGCGCGGCACTGAGGAAGGCACGTGGAAACGAACCGGGGTTCGCGTAGACGTCGATTCCGGCGCGGGCATCCGTGAACACGAGGGGGTACTTGGCGCGCACTTGGGCGTTGTACCGCGTGAGATGCTGGTCGACGACGAGGTATCGAACCGACAGGAGGTCGATCGCAGACGCGTTGGCGCGGAACGGCATCGGCCGATCGCCGTCTCCGATCTGCAGGAAGCGGCCGCTCTCTGCAGGGTTCACGTAACGGTGGAAGAAGGTTCGGTATGCGGGAATCTGGGCGATGTTGAGCGTCTCGACCTGGGGAATCTCGAGCGCAGCACCCCACTCCGGATAGATGCCGTCGATTCCCGCATTCAGGATACGGCCGTCGCCGAGGTGCGCTCTCAGAAATGCGACATAGCTCGGCGCCGGCGCTTCGACATCGACGCGGGCCAGGCGCGCATGGTCCTGGTAGGTGAACAGCTCGAGCGCGATCGCGCTCAGCGCGAGCACCGCGAGTAGGCGGCGTCGCGACGGCACGCGGGCGCCGAGGTACACGATCGTCGCTACCACGGCGATCAGAATCAACGCGGCGAGTGCGCCGATGAGGGAGATCTGACGGCGCCCACCGAGCGCATTCGCGAGGAACGCAAGGATCACCCAGGCGCCGAAGGCTGCACCGGCGACGAGTGCGCTACGGATGCTCAGGCCGCGTTCCTCGGCGACCCCTACCGCGATCCCGATCGCAACCACGACGCATGCACCGGCGAGTGCGGCCCAATAGTCGGCCCGGATCGATCGGAGGCCCGGCAGCGTCCCGATCGTCCGGAACCCGACGACGCCGGCATGCTCGGCGGTAGCGAGAAACGCGAGGGACGCGGTCGACCACAGGAGCAGCCGTTGCCGACCCATTGCTCGCGGGATGGCCGCGACGATCACCATCAGGGGCGCAATGCCGAGATAGCCGGCCCATGAACCTCCTCGCACGGGCCACGGCGTGAGGACCTTCAGGATCTCGAGCGCACCTTTCGTCGTCGGCGTGCGCGTGGCATACGAGGAGATGTCGGATCCTCCGTGAAGCAGCGCGGCAAGATCCGGGGCCCACACGTAGGAAGTGACGAGGAGGGCGACGGCCGGCGCGAGGAGGTGTCGTCGGGCGATCAGAGCAGAGCGCACGCGGACCGAACGGTTACTGCGGATCGACTCCCAATACGCGGTGTCCAGCTGCACGGTGACGACCAGGATGAGCAGGAGCATCAAGAGTTGAACGGGCACGAAGGTCGTGACGAGCAGCCCGGCAAAGGCGGCGACGGCAAGTGCGAACCGGCCCCATCCGCCGGCCCGGTGGTGCTCGGCCACCGCGTACAACACCACCGGGAACAGCACGTACGGCGCACCGATCTGGCTGCTGATATCGGACGCCGCGAAGCCGCACAGCAGGAAGACGATGCAGGAGGCCGTCGCCGCGATACGCCCCGCACCGAGCGTGCGCGTGAAGAGCTGTTGCAGACAGAACAACGCCAAGATCACGAATGCGAGCGCGACGAAGCTGAAGGCGGTCGCGGACGCGCCGAACACTGCCACCAGGATCACGAACGGCGAGAACTTGATGTCGGCCATCGTCTCGGGACCGAGCGAACCCGCAGCCGAGTACGGGTTCCACAACGGGCTCTCACCGTTCCACAGCGCGTGCTTCATGAATTTCGTCGCCGGGACGAGTTGGAACACCTCGGCCGCGACATCCCGCACACTGCTACGCGGCGACCGCGCCTGCCAGTTCGGATAGACATCCACCACACGCCGATCGGCCGAACGATTGACGACGTCGTTCAATCCGGCCGGCGAAAGCGATCCACCCAGAAACACCACCTCGGGAAAGACCACCAGCGCCAGCAGCACAGCCACGATCGCAGACACCAACGCAGCCCGAAGGCGACCAGCATGCAGAGGATCCGCAGTCTGCCCCGTGACGCCTGGCCTGGCGAGAAGGAAATCGATGGCGAGCGGCTGAGGGATCAGATCTCGAGTGGTTCGTATCCGAGCTGCTCGACGAGCGACGCGAGGTTGCCGGACGCGACGCCCTTGCGCACGCGCCGCGTGTAGAACGCCATCATCATCGCCAGACTGCCGAGCGCGCCCGCGATCGATCCGAGCTCGACCCGCAAGAACAGCTCGTGGCCGACGACCGCGGTCGTCGCGATGAACGTCACGAGACCCACCAACCAGGCGTACATCGTGAACGCGTGCCCCGACAGCGCAATGAGCGCCTGCGACATCGTGAGCGAGAGGATGAACAGGCCGCTGCCGGCTGCGAGCAGGGCGACGTCGGAACGCCCGAGATTGAACTTGGTGCCGAAGAGAAGCCGGCCCGCAGTCGGTCCTGCGACCCATCCCGCGGCAACGCCGAGCACGCCGATACCGACCACCACGAGGACGAGCCGCCGTACGCCGACGCGGAACTCGTCGTCGCGCCCCGCGCTCACGAGTGACGTGAGGCCGGGGAGCAGCGCCGCCTGGACGGCCTGGAACAACACGATCGGGATGCGCGACAGGAAGAGTCCGACGATGAAGTCGGCGACGGCGGTTCGCTGACTCGGTTTGGCGAGCGCTTGTGCGCCGATGAAGGGTGCGTAGCCGAGCACCTGCGCGAACAACGACCCGCCGAGGAGGTAGCCGAGGTTGGCGGAGATCTCCCCGTAGGGCGCCGGCGGTCCCGGCTGCATGATCCCGGTGCGTCCGCGAACCGCAATCGCCGTCGCGAGAAGCGGCGGGATCGCGAGACACAGTCCGAACCACACCGGATTCTTCGCTCCGAGCAGAGCCAGCGGGATGCACGGCGCGAGGCGCAACAATGCCTCCGCAGCCATGCTGACGCCATAGGCGTTGAAGTTGCCGGTGCCGGCGAACGCGCCCCGCGCGAGATACTCGATCCCGAACGTGAAGAGCGCGATCACGAGGCAGACAACGAGGCCGCCGTGGCCGGCAAACAAGCGTGAGACGAGCGATGTCGTGAACGCGGCGACCATCACCGCGCACGCGATCAACACCGCAAAACCGCCGCCGAGCACGCTCGCACGGCGCACGATCGGTGCCCCCCCCGATGCCGTGCACGCGGCGGGCCGCCATCGCCCGCCCGACCTCTTGCTCGAGCGGCAGGAAGACGCCGGGCGCCAGGACGAACACGACGACCCAGAGCGTGTTCAACGCTCCATAGTCGAGCTTGTTCAATCCGCGGAACGCGAGGATCTGAAAGGCGTACGTCGCGATCCCGGCGACCACCAGACCCGCTCCAACGGCGAACGTACCTTCGGGCACCGGGGCGCGTGCCGCGAGACGCCGCCCACGTTCGACGCGGGAGGGAGAAGAAGAGCGTCGCTCTTGGCTCGTCGAGCGGTGGTCCCCGGAGTCCAGGTGCTCGACGCTACGCGATCGGCGCCCCGGGACACGATCGCAGTGTCATGTCGCCCGCGCTCGTGGTGGAATCGTGGCATGGACGTCGCCTCGCTGTTGCTCGAGCTCTACGGACGCATTCCGCCGCTGGCCTACGATTCGGTCGATCACGTCGACCTGGTGACCCTGACGGAAGCACCGTCTCCGGGAGCGAACACGATCGCGTGGCTCGTTTGGCACGCCGCTCGCGTGCAGGACCACCACGTCGCGGAGCTCATCGGCTCTGATCAGATCTGGATCGGCAACGACTGGGCGCGCGAATTCCGTCTCGACCCGGACCCGTCGAACACGGGCTACGGCCACACCGCGGAAGAGATCGCCACAGTCCGCCCAACACGTCCCGGGCTGCTCATCGACTACCTCGAGGCCGTCGACCGGCGCACTCGCGCGTTCTTGGAACATCTCACCCCGAAGGCGCTCGATCGCATCGTCGACCGAAGATGGGATCCGCCTGTGACACTCGGCGTGCGTTTGGTCAGCATCGCCGACGACAGCCTGCAGCATCTTGGACAGGCGGCCTACCTACGCGGTCTTCTCGTCAACTGACACGACGCGATCGCATCTTTACCTTGTCATTACCTGCATCGTGGACGCTGAGGCTCGCGTGTCGAACATCCGAATCCGACCCCTCGCCGTCGCAGTCGTCGTGATCGCGTTCGTGCCGCGCGCGTGAGGGAAATCCTCATCGTGGTCGTCGGAATCGTGGCGGTCCTGTGCATGCTCGTAGTGTTCGCGTTCATCGCCCGGCCGCGCGACTTCCGACGACACGCACCGCGAACTCCGATACCGAGACGGCCCGACGGTACGGTTGTCGGTCGCCCGTCGAGGGCGACGCCTTCTCCCTACACCGGTGCTGCGAGCGACTTTCGTCGCCCTGTCCCGCGACCGACGGACGTTCGCGAGCAACCGGGAGATCTTTCGTGACGACGCCGGAGCGCGTCAGACGACCCACACGTTCTTTCCGATCGTGAAGCACGAGCGCGTCCCGGATGGTTCGACCTGCGCGAGGAGAGACGAGGTCATCGCCATGTACCCGCCACCGAGTCGGGTCTTCTGGCCGATGTGCGCAGCGATACGGCCGTGGTCGTCGAGCACGCGCAACGGCCACGAGTCGGCCCGATAGCCGTGCGGCCACAACACGACGGTCCGCTCACCGAACGACATGAACCAGATGCAGCGGCCGTCGGACCGCAGCGATACGAAGGCGAGGGCAAGCTGATGCTGTTGCGTCGGAGGCAGCGTCGGCAGCGGGATTGCGGGATGGTCCACGGTCTGTCGTGCCACGCCCGCGATGAGGGCATGCCACGACGCAGTCGGTCGCGCCCAGACCGCACCGTTCGTGACGCCGCACATGCTGTCTTCGCGCACCGCGACCGTACGAGCCGTACCTGAGAACAACACCCATACCGGCGACACGGCCCCGCCCTGGCAGGCGCCGACCACCGCCGTGGAGACCACCGGAAGCGCATTCGTCGCGTCTTCGATGCCCGCAACCGTGCGCGCACCGGCAACGAGTCCACTTCCGGCGAGAAGCTCAACGCCGGAATCGGATCCGTAACGGCAGACGCGCACTCCGACCGCCGCGATGGGCACGATCCTGCCACGCGCGTCGCCGGCCCAGCCCCGCGTATTCGCATCGGGCACGACCGGACAACCGGGAACGTGGACTGCTGCGACCGGTCGGGTTGGCGAGGCCGTCGTGGTCGTTGCCCCGCTGGCGCGATGGTTGCCGCTCCCGGAACAGGCTGCGCACAGCAACACCAGTACGGTTCCCCCGACACCCACGAGCCGACGCCACATGTCAAACGGTTCGGCGTCAGCGCGTTGTCCGGCCGCGCGCGACCGCGACCGTCACTGTCCTAGCGGTCAGCGAATGACGCCGCGCGACAAAGCGCGAGCAGGTACAACCCCACGAGCGCGTACACGCCTGCACCGAGTTCGAACCAGATCATGCGCTTGCTCCGATCGCTTCGGGGTGCGCCCGTTGTCCAACGGGCATTGCGAGGGTGCTTCCTACGCTTCTCCGCTTCGTTCCTCCCATACTGCGGGAAGCGAACGACAACGGCTCGTCAATCGCCAACAATTCCGCGAATGGTCATCCGCTATTTCCTGCAAACCCAGTCCGGACCTGTCCATGCACACGATTGAGGCGCTGTTGATATTGGTTCAACGTTCCGCCGCCGGCGACGATCACGCGGTACGACCGGACGATGAGCGCGCGCCACCGCGCCCGCGGCAATTGCATCGACATTCCGGACGGATACCCGGGGCAGCGGTGACGCAAACGTCGGTCCGAGGCGGGCTCTCGTTACCTTCGTTGGGTCTGGCGCACGTTGACATCCGTTTCGACGACATGCTGCAATATTTCTCCGAACAGGCACACCGCGGGCGGGGGAGGAGGGAGACGAATGCCGAAGCTCGAGATCGCGCACGACGTATACGCGGCTCTCCAACGCCGGGCGGTTCCCTTCGAAGACGACGTCAACGATGTCCTCCGCCGTCTCCTGCGTGACGACCGATCGTCGAACGGTCACGGCCCGGCGCGGCTCGATGGATCCGTGCACGCGGTCCGTGCGATCGCGCCGGTTGCCCCCGCGACGACGGACAACGGCTACCGAGCCGTGGACGAGGACGCGAACGATTCCGGCAACGTCATCGTGCGCCGACGGGCTCCGGCCGGCAGTCACCTCCCGCAGAGCACCTTGCGAACCGCGGTACTCGGGATACTGAGATCGAATGGTCATTCATTTGACGTAGCCGAGGTTTATCGTGGGGTCGAGCGGCAACTGCGGAGCCGGATGACCGACTGCGACCTCGAAGTGTTGCCGGCCGGCATGACGCGGTGGCAGTGCCAATGCCGCAACGCGCTCACCCAACTCCAACACGAGGGTCACATCGAACGTATCGGAGACGACCTCTACCGAGCTCGGGCCGACCACATGACGGGCTGATCCTCGCCGACGGGACCGATGCGAGGTCGGCGCGGATAGACGGCGATGGCGACCAACCCGAGCACGAACCAGACGGAAACGCCGAGCAACACGAAGGCCCATGACGGGATTCGATCCTGAGGGTTGATCACGGCACGCGACGTCGATGAGCTGAAGTAGATGTCGACCGTGTCCCCGTGAATGCGTGCCGATTCAACCCCGGCCAGATGTGCAATGTCGGAGTGACCGGATGCATCAAGGTAGGAGACGGCGAGATTGCACGCGCTGAACGTGCCGACGCTCGCGCCGCCGCCTCCGTTACTTCCGATCTCGACCGGATGGCACGACTGATCGCGCACGACGGCCGTCCGTCTCACCCAGGACCGTTGCGCGACGTAGCCCGCTACGGGACTGGCCGTGCCCGCGAGGGCGAGCGCGATGATGCTGATCGACCAGACGCGCCGCGAGCGGCGCCGGCGGAGGTCGAGACGTTCGCGTCGGCTCGGTCCGCCTGAACCCTCGAATGTCGGCTCGCGGGACTCCGCGTACTCATCCTCGCTTCCGCCGCCCCGCCCATCGGACACCATTCGAGGCTAGATGCACGACGGAGATGTCGCCACCGCGACGCCACTCCCCTACCGAGTGACCGTTAGCCGACGATCGGCCGCGTTTCGACACACTCGCGGAAGAAGTCGAAGAGCCGCGGGAAGAAGTGCCCGGCGACCGACGGCAAGGCGATGCACCCGTGCGGTGTCTCGGGATAGACGAGCAGCTGCGCGCGGTTGCCCGCGACCTCCCACCGCGCCGCCATGAAGAGAGTGTCGTCGAGAAGATGGTCATTGCTGCCGACGGTGAACAACGCGGGTGGCATTCCGTGCAGGTCGGCGTAGAGCGGCGAGACGTCGGGATCGCGGCGCTTCTCATCGGACATGCCGGGTAGGTAGAGGTCGAGGGGGAAGCCGGTGCCGTCGAGGATGTCGCTGCCGGGCGGAACGCCCACGCCGCGCTGGCTCGGGGTGCGCGAAAGGTCGTACGCGCCGAAAACCAGGTTCGCGCCGAGGAAGCGATCAACGGCGTGGTGCGCGTCGCGCAGACGGCGCAACGTCACCGCGGCGAGGTGCGCACCGGCGGATTCCCCGCCCATGAGCAAGCGATCGGAACCGAACACGTCGCCCGCGTGCTCGAGCAACCAGCAGGCCGCGGTCTCGCAGTCGTCCGGGCCCGCGGGGTACGGATGCTCTGGTGCGAGGCGGTAGTCGACGCTCACGACCGCGAGGCGACAGGTGTCGACGATGATCTCGTGGAGCTGATCCATCATCTCGGGTGACCCTGCCATCCACGCGCCGCCGTGGATGTGGAAGAGCACCCCGTCGGGCTGCTCGTGCATGAAGGTGCGGAGCCGGATCGGTCCGGCGGGTCCGTCGATCGTGCGGTCGATCGCGCGGTCCGACGGCGCTCCCCCCAGCTGCATGGCGCGGTGCGCCGCGACCAGTTCCTCGACCGCCGACGTTGCCGTGTTGGTCTCGCGCCACGGCGTCGACGCAATGAATGCAGCCGCCTCTTGTCGGAGCTGCGGTCGAATCGCCTCGAGCTCGTCGTCCCAGAGCGCCATCACCGCGGAGCCTAGGGCGCTGGCTCGGGATTCGCCCGCGGCGCTGGTCAGATGCTTGGGTACACCATGGTTTCCTCTCGTGTACCCTTGTTCCAGGCACGACAGCGCACTGTCCGCTTCAGATCGCTTGCCGTGGTGAGGCGAGAGGCTGCACCAATGCCAGAAGAGTCCTGTCCGTATTGCGGCGAGGTCTTCGTCGTACTGGACCGAGACGACAGGTACGAGACGACACGGCAGGATGAGGACGGCAGTGTCTGGCGCGTCATCATCTCGCGCAACTGGCTCGCACACCGATGCGAGATCACGGACACCTCAGGCTGAATCGCTGTCGGTCTTCCGGCGCAGATCACTCTTCGTTCAACCGGCGACGAGGCTGTGGACCGTTGGGAACTGGCGCGCGATCGAAGCCCAAGTGCCGCCCGCGTCCCGAGACGCGTAGACGGTATTCGCGAGCCACGGCGCAACCGCCACTGTGTCGCCTTCGGCGGCGAGGTGGTAAGGACCGATCGCTTCGAAGGTGCGGGGGAGGCCGGCCGAGCGTCGCTCGAACTTCGATCCGGGCGGCGAAGCGAGGTACACGGCGGCGTCGTCGGCGAAGGGTCCGCTCGACGCGCCGACATACACGGCGTCATCGGTCAACGCCACACATTGTAGGTATGCAGCGTGCAAGCCATCCGTCGTCCACGTCCAGGAATCACCCCCGTCGGGGCTGAACCCGAATCCGTGTTCTGCCGCGACCGCGACCAAGCCGTCGGCCGCGGCGACTTGATGGACGTCAACCGCCGGAGCCAGCACATTGGTCCAGCTCTGCCCGTCGTCACGCGACCGCCACAGTCCGCCGACGTGAACCGACACGAAGACCGCGCCGCGCTCGGACGCAATGGACCAGACATCGGGCCGACCCGATGCGGCGGGGTTCTTCCACGAGTCCCGGCTCGGAACGCAGTCGAAGGACGCAAGCCGCTCGACGTCACCGTCGTCGACGCGCACAACGTGCGCGCCAGTCGTGCCGATCAGCAGGCGATTGTCACGAACTGGTTGGGCAACCAGGCCGGTGGCGGCTTCGAGTCGAGCAACCTCGTCCCAACCCGCACCGGTGTCGCGCATGACCTTGCGCCCCTCGACGACAGCCCAAGATTCCGTCGCGCGTCTTGCCACGAAGCTCACGTCGCGTCCGTCGAGAACAGTGTCGCCCGTCTCGACGTCGTGGACGCCCTCGGTAGTCGCGGCAAGGATCATGTCAGCCGGCGATGTTCTGGTAGGGGGTCAGCGGCTTCCAGTTGCCGGTAGGCGGGATCGTGGGATCGAAGGACTGCAGCTGGAACGTATCGTCGAAGTCGTACTTGCCCTTGCGCAGCGACGCATACGGTCCCCCACCTCGGTTCGCGACCGAACCGAAGTTGTCGACGGCGTACACCCAGTTGGCGGTGTTGAGATTCTTGCCGACCCTCGTGGCGATGTCGTGGAACAGCGACAGACTCTGGCACGCGTCGTTGATGCTGCCATTGGTATCGAGGGTCTTTCCGCCCGGTCCCGGCACGACCGTTTCGGCGTCGGGCGCGACCTTTCCCGTGTACTTCAGGTAGATCGCCGCGCAGTATTTCCAGTTGGCGCTGCGGTCGTAATCGTGCGGGGTGAACCCGCCGGCAGTGAGCAGCCCGGCATAAGGGTTCGGTCGCACTCCCGCGTGCTGTTCCTGTTTGCCGAAGCCCAAGGTGTCGCCGACGTCGGTCATCAAGGTGATGCCGGGCATCTCCCGGTTGACCTTCTCCATGAACTGCTGCGACGCGACGGCCACACCCGTGACGAACAGCGCATTCACGCCCTCGGACTTCCACCGCTCGATGAAACTCGCGAGCTGCGCCTGCGCCGCGGTGGTGTCGGACCCGGAGATGGTGAGGTACGCGGCGGTTCCCGTCGACACGCCCATCTTCTTCAGCCCCGGCAAGACGACCGACTTCACCGCCGGTTCGCTCGACGCCGAGGCCAGCACCGCGACCTTCTTCCCCCTCAGCGTGCCCTGCTTCTCCAACAGCTCGAACAGGATCGTGTCGGTGCGTTCGGGAGTCGTCCCCGGGTAAATGATCATGCCCGGTGGCGACAGGCTCATGATCGTCTGCGTCAGTACGTAGGTGATCACCACCGTCTTGTGCTTCTTCGCGAGGCACGTCTCGACCGAACCGTCCTGGGCGGCGTCGGTGAGGTTGCCCATCACTGCGAACACCTTGTCGTCGTCCGCGAACGCCGTGCAGATCTGCACGTTCAGATCACTCGTGCTCGTCAGCGGGCAATACATTTTGAAGACCGGCACGATCTTGCGTCCATCGATGCCGCCGGTCGCGTTGATGTTGTCGATGTACGCCTGGTACGTCTGCTGCTGGTTCACTCGGATCGAGTCGACGAACTGCTTGACGCACGTGAAGTCGGTCAGCGAGATACCGAGTTTGATGGTCGTCGCCGTCACACCGGTTCCGAGCACGGTCGACTCGACATGTGGTGTCGTGCTCGACGCGCTGGCCGTGCCGCCGCCCGTGTCGGCACCCTTACCGCTGCTGCCACACGCTGCCAGCGTCACTGCGATCGCGGCCAGGATTACGCCGATCCTCCGCCGTTGATGCATGCCGACCTCCCCCGGTGGGCAGTATGTTCCCCTACTCGCCCTGCGTGGTGTCCACGTCGAGATGACGGACGTCACTTATCCGGAAGCGCACGTCCCCGGCGAGGTTGCGGACCGCACAGAGCTTGCCCGCCCGCGCCCACCCGCTCACGGTCTTGAGCTTGACGCTGAGCATCTGCGCGACCTCGGCTGGCGTAGGGAGTTCGTCCCGATCGGACATCGCCGCCCCCGTTGCTCGTTACGTGTGAGGCGACCGTAACGGGGAACAGTGAGCATTGCCAGCGCAAAGCGTTTTGTAACATCGCGCCAGGGACAGTGGGCGAGACGAGCTGGGTTGTCCCCTACCGACACTTATGCCACGCGCCGGCGGGTGAGCGCGGCGCGTGTTGTGGGACGCCCGTCGAGGACCCGCTGCCGTTCTAGCAACGCCAGTTGGACGCAGAGCGATCTAGTTTGTTGCGGTCGTACGCGGCGGTCGTGAACCGCGAGGTCTTTGTTCAGCAGTTGTTGGTCGTGTCTGTCCCAACTCGTGTGGGCCATGGGCAGCGCGTCACCATGTCTTGCCATGTCTTCTCGTCGATGCGCGTGAGGGCGTTGAGGATGTCGGATATCGCGGTCGTGTTGCTCGCGTTACCGTTGAGTTCGCCGCTTTGGTCCGATACCGGTTCCCAGACGGCTTGGAAGTTCATTGGCTGGACGCCTGCGGAACTGTTGGGGCTTTCGAGCCTGTCGATCCGCAGAAGCCCTCGCGTTCCGTCGACCGACACTTGTTCGATGGTCGTCAAGCCCAGTTGTGTGCCGCTACCGGGGTAGAGCAAAACGCCGAGGCTGGTCCCGAGGCCGCCCGAGTAGTCGTAGAGGTCAACCGATCCGGCGGGAGTGGAGAACTCGGCTCTCGACCCTCCGTGTACCGACGACGGGGCGGCGTCCGTTGCTCGCAGCCCAGCGGGTAGTCCGGGCAGCTCGAACGAAGTGTCGGAGTGGACGACCGCGCTGCTCGCGGTGTTGATGAGCTGGTCTTGGGTCAGTCCCCATGAGCTGAGGTCAAGGATGTGAGCATCGCCAACTTGCACAACGAGGTCTGCGATGTCGTGTCCGAGCCAGACGACATAGCCGCTACGGCCGGCGACGTTGAGCGCGTGATACAGAGGATGATGCTGAGGATCGCTCGGGAGTGCATGGTCTGAGGTCCTGGCGAGTGTCGCGTGCACGATCGGCGGTCGAAGTTCTCCCGGCAGCCGATAGGTCACGGCCGCGAATGTCGTATCCGAAGCGGGAGTGGCCGCCGTATCGGGCAGGTTCTGCGCGGCCCGGAGCCGTGTCGCGGGCAGCGTGATCGTGAAATGCAACGGTGAGAGTTGACCGACTTGTCCAGTCGTCGGCACGCTGGACTGTGTCCGGAGGTGCGTCGCCGAACTGGAGCCGTAGTGATTCGTCACCAGGGCGGCCACCAGGACGATCGCGACGAGCGCGCCGGCGACGACAGCACCCAGGACGGGGCCTCGATGTCGTCGGCCTGGCGGACGGAATCCCGGCGGGACGTTGTCGAGCACAAGTTGGTCTGCTCTGCGGCGTAGCTCGCCGCGCAGTCGCGTCTCGAAGTCCTGGATGTCGGTGTCGTTGGTGTTCACGAGAGCGTGTCTCCTAAGTCTTGTCGCAGTCGTTCGAGCCCGCGATGGATGAGCGACTTGGCTGTGCCCGGCGGTACGCGCAACGTGTCGGCGATCTCTTGGGTAGAAAGGTCGAGGTAGTAGCGAAGGACCACTGCGGCTCGTTGCTTCGCGTTCAGGGCACCAAGCGCGCGCTCGATATCGATCCGATCGGCGACCGGTGCAGCCTCAGTATGTGCAAAAACGAGCTTCGGGAGGCGTTGGCGCCAGCGCGCGAGCCGACGCGTGTGGTCTCGGCATCCGTTGATGACGGCGCGCCGGACGTACGCGCCATTGCAGCCGGGGAGCCCTCGGCGATAGGCGTCTGCGAATGCTTCTTGGACGATCTCCTCGGCCACGAGGGACGACTGACCCAAGCCGCTCATCAGGTACGCCAAGCGAACAAGACCGTCATATTCCTTCGCGAACAGCGCCGCGAATCGTCCGCTCGGATCCGGCTCGTCGCCGAGATCGTGCTCAGACACGTCCGTCACTGGCGGCTCGACACAATCATCGGCTCCCGCGCCCACGGGCGCCGCCGACTCTCTCGGGAGAGCGTTGCGCATACATCCAGCAGCCACACTCTCTTCAACGCCCAACCGGTATCCGCGGTTGCATCGCGAGCTCCTTCTCACGTCTCTACGAGGCCAACCAAGTGACCCAGAGCGCCGGACAGGTCAATGGCGCGAGAAGCCTCCAGCGTCGTCACCCGACTGCGCTCTAGCCCGAGTCTGTCTGGACGACGCCAATACTCGGCTCCGACGAGCGCCGGCCGCCACCCGGAAAGCGATTTGTTTGCGCGGCGCATAGCCGGCGTTCTGGGAGAGGCCGGCGGTGTTCAGGAGCGCGTGTTCGGGGACAGGTCGACCCGATCGAGGTGAGCCCCTGCCCGCAACCGTACGGAGTCGGAATCCGGCCGGCTGCCACAACAGAAACCACGGCGCGGGTGCCGTGCGTCATGACGCCGTACGCTTTGCAGGGCGATCGCAGCGGCAATCTTTGGGTCGCTGCGCCGCAAGCGGCTCCGAGAGGGGCAAACCCTGGAACTGATATCGATCGCATCCCCGCATCGCAAAGCGGATGACGAACTGGATCGACTACCGCACCCACGCTCTGCTCGACGTCGGCGGGCTGAACTGGTCACTGCTCAACCTTGTGATTCGACATCCAGACCGGAGGAGTTCAAACCCCTACCGGTTCACTTGCTAGCGGGCATCCACGGTGTTCACTCACCAGACATCACTGCCGCCTTCCGCTGCGGTTGGCGAAGGAAGGGACGCAACAAACGCCGCTTGCCTGGGCGTCTGCAACTCGGACCAGTCTGCGGGCCCGTCTAAGGGCGCGGACGATCTGACGCCTTGCGGGTCCGGGTGATCGCGCGAGCGCAAATCGTTTTGTAACATCGTGACAGAACCGCAGGCCGGGATGCCTGCGCGGTGCGCTCCGGGACGAGCCTGCGATCGAACTCGATCACACCCAGGTGTTGCGATGACCGCCTGATCCCAAGCCAGATATGGCACGTGCGGTCGCGCTCCTGGCCGTTCAGCTAACAGCCTCGGCGTCGGATTCCCATTGTCCCCGATCGAGCGCGTATTCGACATCGCCCCGCTCGTCGCCCGGGATGCGTACCGGCCAGTCGGCGTGAAACGTGCGCACCAGGCGCAGACCCGCTTTCTCCATCACGCGGCGCGACGCAACGTTGACAGCCATGGCGTGGGCAGTCACGCGCTCGACGCCCAACTCGGTGAAGCCCTTTCGGATCAGCGCCTGTGAACCTTCGGTCGCGTACCCGCGATTCCAGGCGAATCGGTGCAGCCGATAACCGAGCTCCGGTTCGAACGGCCCGGCTCCCTCGCCGGGCCGA
>JBBQGQ010000003.1:0-197455 GCA_038323195.1 Acidimicrobiia bacterium
TTCGATTACCAGGCGGTGCCCAGCCAGTTCGGATCGGCTGCGGCAGCCGGTGCCGTACACCCCGCCGCAGGCGCGGCCGACGCGCCGCCGGCGTAGAAGGTACCGCCACCAACACCGGACTTGTCCTCGATACCGAAGCACGTGCCCGACTTCGAGAGCACCTCAGCCCACCAAGTCGCCTGCGCCGCCGCAGGGGTCGGGACGCTGACGACCTTGAACCCGGTCGACGCAGTGTTCACGAAGGTCAGCGACGGCTCGATCGTCTGGAGATTGGCCGCGGTTGCTCCGCTGTAGTCGCTCGTGTCGGTGAACGACGTCTTCGCCGCGGTCAGAGCGTTACGCAGCGAAGACTGCGCCGCCCGGTCCTGGGCCCGGGTACGAGCCCCGAGGAATGTCGGGATGGCAATGGCAATCAAGATGGCAATGATCAGAACCACGACCATCAACTCAATGAGGGTGAAGCCTTGCTCCTCGTCCCGACGACGACGAGCAAGTGAGTGGAGAAATCGCACTTGGCATGTACCCCTTTCGTGCGCCGGGGGTTAAGGCGGCCCCGCGATTGACGCAACGCACTCATCGACACTCCCGCCCTGCGTCTTGAGAGCAAAGGCCGATATCCGTGGCCGCCGCGAGCGAGATCCCTCTGGAGCAGCGAGCACTGAGCGCGCGCACGGATCCGCTGGTCACGCGGTGTGAGAATCGCCCGGGTTGCGAACGCTTACTTGATGAGCTTGATGATGTTGAACATCGGCAGATACAGGGAGATGATCATGCCGCCGACACACACGCCCATGACGACGATCAACAAGGGCTCGATGAGCGACGTGAGCGCGTCAACCGTCGCCTCGACCTCTTGGTCGTAGAAGTCGGCGATCTTGTCGAGCATCTCGTCGAGGGCGCCGGTCTCCTCGCCGACGGCAATCATCTGCACCACCATCGGCGGGAACACCGGGTGATCTTCGAGCTTCTTCGAGAGCGGATCGCCCCGCTTCACCGCCGCCTGGGTCTCGCGCACGGCCGTGGCGACCACGTAGTTGCCCGCGGTCTCGGCGACGATGTCGAGCGACTCCAAAATGGGGACACCGGAGCGCACCAGCGCCGAGAGTGTTCGGGAGAATCGGGCCAACGCCGTCTTACGAACGAGCTTGCCGAAGACCGGCACCTTCAGCTTGATCGCGTCCCATTGCTTGCGACCCTCTTCCGAGTTGATCCAGCGCCGGAACGCGAACGCGCCGCCAATCTCGACCACGAAGATCAGATACCAGAACTTGCGGCAGATCTTCGAGATGTTGATGAGAAATTGGGTCGGCGCGGGCAGCGTGCCGCCCAGTTCCTTGTAGATGCCCTGGAACATCGGGATGACGAACAGAAGCATCGCGCTCACGATGACCAAGACCAGGACGGCTACGACCAACGGGTAGGTCATGGCCGACTTGACCTTGCGGCGGAGCTCGACCTGCTTCTCGATCGTGTCGGCGAGCCGCATGAGCACGCTGTCGAGCGCGCCGCCGACCTCGCCGGCCCGGACCATCGACACGTAGAGGCGGTTGAATGCCTTCGGGTGCTTCACCATCGCCTGCGAGAGCGACGACCCCTTCTCGACGTCCATGCGGACCTGGTTGGCGACTTCGGCGAGCGGCTTGCTCTCGGTTTGCTCGGCGAGGATGCTGAGCGAGCGCAGCAGCGACAGACCCGAGTTGATCATCGTGGCGAACTGGCGCGAGAAGACCGCGACGTCCTTCAGCTTGATCCGGTCGGCGAAGGGAAGCTTCAGGTCGCGCTGGAGGCTCGTGCCGCCCTGCTGTTGGATCTCGATGGGCACGTAGCCCATCGAGCGGAGCTTGCTGACGACGAGCTGCGCGTTCTCGGCTTCGAGTGAGCCCTCGACGAGCTTGCCGCTCTTGTCCTTGACCTTGTACTGGAACGTTTCGGGCATGGGTTCAGCCGTTCAACAGTCGGCGGAGGTCTTCTTCGTTCGCACAGCGTTCGAGCGCCGTCTCCACCGAGATGCTCCGGGCGCGCACGAGCTGCGCGAGGGACATGTCCATCGTGACCATGCCGTAGCGGCCTCCGGCCTGCAGCATCGAGTAGATCTGGTGCGTCTTGCCCTCACGGATGAGGTTGCGGATCGCGGGAGTCGCCACCATCACCTCGCACGCCACGGCTCGGCCCTGACCGTCGACGGTCGGCAGGAGTTGCTGCGTGCAGATCCCTTGCAGTGCCGAAGCGAGCTGCACTCGTACCTGCTGCTGCTGGTGGGCGGGGAACACGTCGATCACGCGGTCGATCGACTGCGGGGCGTCCTGAGTGTGCAACGTCGCGAACACGAGGTGGCCGGTCTCGGCCGCGGTGAGCGCGGTCGATATCGTCTCGAGGTCGCGCATCTCACCGACCAGGATCACGTCCGGGTCCTGACGCAGGACGTGCTTCAGGGCGTTGGCGAAGGAGTGTGTGTCCTCGCCGACCTCGCGCTGGTTGATCAGCGAACGCTTGTGCTGGTGCAGGAACTCGATCGGGTCTTCGACCGTCATGATGTGCACTGCGCGCTCGCGGTTCACGATGTCGATCAGCGACGCGAGCGTCGTCGACTTTCCCGAACCGGTCGGACCGGTCACGAGCACCAGGCCACGCGGGAGGTGCGCCCAGCCCTGTACCGCCGCGGCGATGCCGAGTCGCTCGAAATCGACGATGTCGTACGGGATCGCACGCATCACACAACCGACCGAGTCACGCTGCACGAACACGTTCACGCGAAAGCGTCCGCGTCCGGGCAGCGCGTACGACGTATCGAGCTCGAGCTCGTTCTCGAACTTCTCCCGCTGCTTCTGGGTGAGGATCGAGAACACCATCTGGCGGATCTGCGAGCCGTTGAAGATCGGCAGCTCCGTCACCGGGCGCAGATCGCCATTGACGCGGATGACGGGCGGCGAGCCCGACGCGAGGTGGAGGTCGGAACCACCCCATTGGATGACGAGATCGAGGAGATCGTTGATGTGCAGCTCGTCGTCGAGCTGCTCCTCGCCGACCACGACATTCGTGCCGAACTCGGGAGTGTCGCCGTCGACGGCGCCGTAGATCATGGCGATCGCACGCATGAGCTCATTGCGGTCGGCCACCGCCGGGATGACCTCGAACGAGGTCGCGTGACCGACTGCGGTCAGCGCGGTGTCGCTCGGCGGCTCGGCGAAGGCAACGACGAGCTTCTGACCTTCGAAGTCGACCGGTACCGCGACGAACTGGCGAGCGAGCTCGGCCGAGAGCGTCTCGGGCGCGTCCTGGTGGATCGGCGTCTCGAGGAAGTCGATGAACCGCACTCCCATCTGCTCGGCGAGCGCGGCCGTGAGGTCCTTGCTCCCGACGAGATCCAGCCGCAACAGCACGGACGGCAGGGGCTCCTTGGTGCGTTCCGACTCGTCGATCGCCTGCTCGAGGTCGTCTCTCGACAGAACATGTCGGTCGACGAGCGTCTCGCCGAATCGTCGCGCCTGATTGGCCAGCATGTATGCAGTCCCCGGTCGGAAGCTCTGGGCTGACCACATATCGGCGACACATGGGCCCCGCTGTAGATCAGTGTGCGACCAAAATCTCGCGACCGGCCACAACGCCCAAATCGGGCGGCCCGGACTTGGGGATCTCTCCCGGCGCGTTCATTGCCCGTCCCGACCTTGCGCAGAGCGGTCAGGTGGCGGCCGGTCAGGCGGCGGTGACGGCGCTTCGGAGGTGTCGGCGACCAAAGGCGAAGGCACACCCGTACAGGACGCCCACGACGATCAACAAGGCGCGATAGCCGACAACGAGCGCTCCGTACTCGAGGATGCCCCCGAACATCGCTCCGAGCAGGTTCGCGCCGAACGCGACCGTCGACGAACCGACGTCCTTGAACCGCTGCGTGAACACCAGGTTCGCGGTGAAGATCGGAGCGAACGCGAGCCCCACTGCCACGAGGAACCGCAGCGGCACCGCGAGCGACAGCACCCAGCTCGGGGGCACGAAGAATGCGACCGCGAGGAACGCGACCAGGACGGCGTAGAGGAGAGCCGGCCTGCGGGCCGTGACGCGTTTCGACACCTCGACCGCCAAGAGCACGCTCAGCAACACGCCCGCGAACACGAGCGCGTTGACGAACCACGTCGTGCCGAAGAACAAGGCGAATCGCACCACGTACATGGTCTCGAGCAACAAGAACGCCGCGCCCATGAAGAAGAGATCGGTGTAGCGGGCCATGGGGCGGAAGGGGCCCCCGGCGACCCGCACCATGACGAGGGCGGCGAGCAGGATCAGGGCAATCGTTGCGAGGTAGAAGCCGGGAATCGTGCGGTTGCGCAAGTAAGGGAACGGATGATCGTCGGTGGCCGGACGCGGAACCGGCGTCGTCTGCGTGACCCAAGTGCCGGCGCAGCGCAAAGCGGCGCTGGTCTTGGCGTCCTCCAAGAACGCGAGATGGAAGCCGTTGCCTCCTTGGTCGTCGATGCACGGCGGTCGTCCGTAGACCTCGTTCAAGGTTCCGGCGTACCGATCGATGAGCCAACGCTGCTCGTAATAGTTGTACATGCCGAACGCGCCGTTCGGCTTGAGGTGGTCGCGCGCGGTCTCGAGCGCCTCCTTCGTGAAGAGGTAGCTCTCGAGCCGCAAGCTCGACTGGCCGGCGACGAGGGTGATCGAGTCGGGAAGCGCGAACAGGATCAGGTCGTAATGCCGGTGCGTACGTTGCAAGAACGCCCGGCCGTCGTCGATATGGCTGTGCACGCGCGGATCCGCGAACGGATGGTTGGGATGCAGCTCCTTTCCGAGCTGGTGCAACCGCGGGTCGATCTCGACCGCGTCGATCCGCTTGGCGCCTCGGGCCAACGCGAACGCGACGTCGTTGCCCGTTCCGGCCCCGACGATCAGGACGTCGGCAAGGTTGGTGGCCGCGACCCGGTCGTAGACACGCGTGTAGACGATGGGCTCGGTGGCGGAGAGAGCGAGGATCGCCTGGTGCGGAACCGCGTTGACCGAGACGATCGGCGCGTGCAGGTTCGGATCCTGTTTCACCTCGATCTTGTAATACGGAGACCACGAGGCGCCGGCCGCGAACGACTCGGCGCCGAGTATGGCCACCAGCGCGACCAGGCCGGCGATCTGCAGCACCCCTATGCGCGGGAGGTAGAGCGCGACGAGTGCGACGGCCACGACGATTCCCCACGCGAGCGGAGGCGCATCCAGGAACGAGAGCGTGCTGAACCCGACGATTCCGGCGATGCTGCCGATCAGATCGAGCCGGTAGGCGTCGAGCGGCCCGAACTTCGCGAACGCCCGCGCGACTCCCTCCCCGACGAATGCCATGGCCGCGGTGACGGCGACGAAGACCACCGCGAGCACCACATATCGCGGCGGGCCGCTGCGCTGCACGATGCCGAAGAAGAGCAAGTCGGCGCCACTGGAGCGGATCTTCACCGGGAAGAAGCGGACGAACGCAACCAATGCGGCGAGCGCGAGCGGCGCGTACGGGAACAGATCGTGCGACGAGCGCGCTCGCAAGAACCCGATCCCGATTCCCAGGAAGCTTCCGAGCAACACGAAGTTCGAGAAGTACGACAGATACAGAACGTTCGATCCGGCCCACCGAATCAGCGCGAGCTCGACGAACAACATCACGAAACTGAGCAGAATGAGGCGCCAGCGATCGTTCATAGCAGCAACGATCGCCATCTCGCCACGAGTCCCCCTCGTATCGCCTCGCACGCATTCTTACGCGGGAAGGCGACGCGACGACGGCATTCACGTCATGGTCAGGTCCGCGCGTTTCACGCGACGACGCGGAAGATCTCCTCGAGCGAGGTCATGCCCATTCCGACCTTGCGCAGTCCGTCGGAGCGCAGCGACACCATGCCCTGCATCAGCGCCACCTTTTGGAGGTCTTCGGACGAACGACGCTCGATGACGAGTCGCTGCAGCTCCTCCGACATGACCATCACCTCGTGAATGCCGAAGCGACCCCGGTAGCCGGTGCGCCCGCAGGCCCCGCAGCCGGTAGCCCGGTGCAGCGTCGGCCATTCGCCCGCGTCGAGCTCCTCGCCCGGCCACCCGGCCTCGGTGAGCTCGGCCTCGGTCGGCTGGAACGGTTCCTTGCACTTGTCACACAGCCGGCGGGCGAGCCGCTGCGCGACGACACAGTCGAGCGCGCTGATCACGAGGAACGGCTCGATTCCCATCTCGACGAGCCGCATCGGCGTCGACGACGCGTCGTTCGTGTGCAACGTCGAGAGCACCAAGTGACCAGTGAGCGCGGCTTCGATGCCGATGACCGCGGTTTCCTTGTCGCGGATCTCACCGACGAGGACGATGTCGGGGTCGGCGCGCAGGATCGAGCGCAGCGCGCTCGGGAAGGTGAGGCCGGCCTTCGGATTGATCTGGATCTGGTTGATACCGGGCAGCCGGTACTCGACCGGATCCTCGACCGTGATGATGTTGCGGTCGGCCGTGTTCAGCTGGTTGAGAGTCGAATAGAGCGTCGTCGACTTGCCCGAACCGGTCGGACCGGTGACGAGAATCGTGCCGTACGGCTTCGTGTACGAACCCTCGAATCGAGCGAGCGCCTCCGGCAGAAACCCGAGATCCTCGAGCCGGAGCACCGCCTGGGTCTTGTCGAGGATGCGCATCACGACCTTCTCGCCGTACACGGTCGGAAGCGTCGCGACGCGCAGATCGATGCTCCGGCCACTGACCCGCATCGTGATGCGACCGTCTTGAGGGAGGCGGCGCTCGGCGATGTTGATGTCGGCCATGACCTTGAGACGCGAGATGACACCGGCCTGGATGCTTCGCGGCGAGCGCATCACCTCGTGCAGCACGCCGTCGATCCGGAACCGGATCCGCAGGTCGGTCTCGTTCGGCTCGACGTGGATGTCGGAAGCGCGGTCGCCCACGGCCTGATTCACGAGGAGGTTGACGAACTTGACGATCGGTGCGTCTTCGACGATCGCGGAGAGCCCCGCGAGATCGGTCTCTTCGCCGGCCTCGTCGGTCGCGGCCTGCATGACCTCGTCGACTTCACCGTCGCCCCGGAAGAAGCGCTCGATCGTCTCGATGATCTGGCTGGCCGTCGCGACGACGGTGCGCACCTCGGCACCGGCGAGCGCGCGGATGTCGTCCACTGCGAAGACGTTCGAGGGGTCGGCCATCGCGACGACGAGCCGGCCGTCCTCCCAGCTGATGGGGATGGCCTGGTAGCGGCGGGCGAGCGACTCGGTGACGAGCGCGGCGACCGATCCATCGATGGTCCGGTCGTTCAGATCGACGAACTCGAGGCCGACCTGGCGCGCCAGCGTGCGCACGAGCTCGGCTTCGGAGATCGTGCCCTGCTCGATGAGCAGTCGCCCCAGGGGCTTACCGGTGCGCGCCTGTTCCACGACCGCCGCGTCGAGCTGGGCCTCGGTCAGGAGACCTTCTTCGATCAGTAGCGAGCCGAGTGGCGTTCCGTCCGACACAAATACACCGCCTCCCCTCCGCGCGAACGCCCGGAGTATCGGCAGCCCGCGCGGTCCGCTGTATCAGGATCTCGCGCTCCGCGCGAGAAGCCGTCGGGCCGACGTTTGTGCGCGAAACCGGCTTACGTGTCGCGCAGGCCGGAGAAGGCGCTGAGGTAATGGCCTTTATCGGCGGGGTCGACCTCGCGGTCTGGGTCGTCGGCGGCCACCCCGTTCGGACCGGGGTGGGGCGACTCGACCCCGGGGCCGTACGGGGCTTCCGGCTCTACCGCGCCCTCGGCGGCCCGCCGGCGCGTTCCGTTGCCGCGCGCGACCGCGGGCGGGGCCGGTGCCGGACCTACGTTCACGGCCCCTGCCTCGACGAGCTCCACGATGGCATGACAGACGTCGAGGACCGGACGACTCGTCTTGCGGACGAGGTCCCGGACGCTGCGTCGCCCGTCGAGGGCCACGATGAGCTGCCACCGTTCGCGATCTACCGTGAGCGCGTCGACTCGCAGCTCGTCGGCGAGCCGGATCCGGCATTCGAGTGCCGGGATGACGGCCTGGATGTCGCGCCACTCCTCGACCAACCGGCCGAGCTCGTCGATCACGACTTCGAGATCGACCGTTTCGTCGCACGACCACGGCGGCTCCTCCGGCCCGAACCGAAACGTTCCATCGCCGGCGCGCTCGACCGCGAAGCAGACGTCGACGACGCGTGCGAGCAACGCCGCGTTGTCGGCAAGCTGCTCCCCCGCTTCGCTCGACTCCGCGGCGCAGCACCGACCCTCGACGATGTACACGACTGCCGACGAGTTGGCCGCGTCGAGCCAGAGCGCACCCGACTTGCGCGAGTGTGAGAGCAGGCTGAACAGCTCGGGCAGTGCGAGCGTTTCCAGCGTTCCTTGCAGCACGACGTCCCCCAATGATTTGGATCCTCTCCGTCCATCGGCGGGGAGGACCGCGCGCCTTGAGCGCGAGACCCGACGGGTCGGCGACGACAGCCGGGCTCAGGCCGGCGGCGGTTCAGGCTGATGGCGGTTCAGGCTGAACGTGCCGGTCGCAGCGCGGCCTCCGCGGCCGCCCGCATCGCCGCGACCGGCGCCGGGCGGCCGGTCCACCGCTCGATCTGGAGCGCGGCCTGGTGCACCAACATCCCCAGACCGTCGACGACATCTGCTCCCTGGTTGCGAGCGCCGCGGAGCAACTCCGTCTCCAGGGGGTGGTAGACGAGATCGGCGAGTACCTGCCCGGGGTGCAACGCGTCGAGTGGCAACGGGAGCTCGTCGGCGCCCATCCCGACCGGCGTGGCGTTGACGACGAACGCCGCGGCCGCGGCGGCGCCCGAGCGCTCGGCCCACGGGCGGCTCTCGCCGGCGGCGAGTTGTGCCGCCACCGCCGCCGCATCGGCCTTGCGAGCACACACGACAACTCGAGCGCCGGCACGCCCGAGCGCACGCGCGACGGCGCGCGCCGCGCCACCCGCGCCGAGCAAGACGACCGACGCTCCCGCCGGATCGTGGCCCGCGTCGCGAAGCGATCGGAGGAAGCCCTCTCCGTCGGTCGAGTCGCCCACCAGGCGGCCGCCGGAACCGATGGAGACCGTATTGACACTGTGCAGCGCGGCCGCGTCGTCGGAGAGCTCATTGCAGCACGCCGCCGCCGCGGTCTTGTGGGGCATGGTCACGGACAGCCCGGCCAGATCGAGGGTGCGCATCGCCTCGAGCGCACCGCGCGTCGCGCCGTCGGGCACCTCGAAGGCAACGTAGACCCAGTCGAGGCCAAGCTCGCGGTACGCGGCGTTGTGCAACACGGGCGACAGCGAATGCCGAACCGGATCACCGATCACGCCCGCGACGCGGGTTGCACCCGAGATCGTCAAAACGCGCCGTTCTTCTTGGCCAGAGCGATGTTCGCGTCTTGCTGTTGCAACGTTGTCGCGAACGCGGTGTCGCCCTTCTTGTCGATGACGACGTAGTAGAGGTACGGCGACTGGGCCGGAGCGAGCGCGGCCTTCAGCGACGCGGTGCTGACCGCCGCGATCGGCGTGGGCGGGAGGCCCTTGTGCTCGTACGTGTTGTACGGCGAGTCGATCACCTTGTCCTTGCCGGACAGCGTCCGGTTGCGAGGATCTGCCCGCGCGTAGATGAGCGTCGCGTCGATCTGGAGCTCCATTCCGCGCGCCAGCCGGTTGTAGATCACCGACGCGATGAGCGGACGGTCGGCGGCGATCTTGGCCTCGGCCTCGACGAGCGACGCGACCTTGAGGATGTCGTATGCGCCGTAACCCTGAACGTTGGCGTTCGCGAGACCCAGTTCGACCGCGCGCTTGTCGAAGGTGGTAACCAGCGTCGACAGCACCAGGATCTCGTCCTCCTCGGCCGAGATGTTGTAGGTGTCGGGCCACAAGAGACCCTCGAGGTTATTGGTGCCGGCCGGCTCGAACGCCGACCGCACCGCGTTGTTCTTCGTCGCCTCGACGAAGGGCTCGATGCTGAGACCGGGCAGCTTCCCGACCCGCGCCGCGATCTGTTTCAGCCAAAAGCCCGGCGGGATCGTCAACTTGACGAACGCGACGTGCGGCCCGGCCTTCATCGTTTTCACTGCGGGGCTCACGCCCATGTTCTTGCGGAGCTCATACGTGCCGGCCTTGAAGTTCTGGTCGCCGTGGAGACGGGAGTACACGTTGAACACCCACGACGAACCGATCACACCTTGGCGCGCGAGCTCGTCGCCGATGCACGGAACCCCGCAGCCCCGCGCAATCTGCACCTCGACCTTGGCACCGGCGCCGCCGGGTGGATTGAGCTGCCACCAGAACCACACTCCGCCGATCGCGAGCGTGACGAGCGGGACGACGACGAGGACGATGAGGACGAGCGCCGTCCGGCGGCTGCGACTCACGGGCGCGTCCGATCGAGCCACGATTGGAGCATCACGGCCGCCGCGACCTTGTCGACGACGCGTCGGCGCGCCTCGCGGCGCATGCGCGCCTCGCCGAGGGCGCGTTCAGCGGTCACGGTGGTGAGTCGTTCGTCGTGCACGACGACCTCGATGTCGCCCGCGGCGGCGCGCAGCACCTCGACCTCGGCGAGCGCGGCGCGCGCCGCGGGACCGGTCCGACCCGAGAGCGACAACGGCAGACCGACCACGATCACATTCGCCCCGACCTCGCGTGCGATCTCGACGATCCCGCGCCGGTCGACGGCCGGGTCGCCACTGCGGAGCAGCACCTCGTGCGGCGACGCGACGGTGCGAGACGGATCCGAGAGGGCGAGTCCGATGCGCCGCTCTCCGAGGTCGACGCCAAGCGCGCGCGTTGCGTCCGTCGCGATCACGACCCCCACTGCGCCGCCTGCTCGCGGGCGACCGCGAGCGCGTCGTCGATGCCGGCGACGTTCTGACCCCCGCCGACCACGGCCTCCGCGCCCTTGCCGACTCCCCCACCGAGCTTTCCCGCCGCCGGCTTGGCGATCGCGTCGGCGGCCGCACCCCGCCCGACGAGGTCGGCGCTGACCGCGACCGCGATCGCCGCCTTGCCATCGGCCTCGCCGACGAGTGCAACCACTCCGCTTCCCAGCGCCCGCACGGTCTCTTGTGCGAGCTGCTTCAGCTCTGCGGTGGCGTGACCGTCGAGGCGCTCGACGACGAGGCCGCGCTCGGCGCGGCCCGCGAGCTCTCCGGCCTTGCTCACCGCTTCTTTGGCCTTGAGACCCCGGAGCTCGTCTTGGAGCGCGCGCACCTGCTCGGACAGGCGCTCGATCCGGTCGGGCACCTCCTTGGGCGCGGCGCGCAGGAGGTCGCCGGCGCGCCGCAGGAGCTGCTCCTCGAACTCGATGTACTCGAGCGCACCGTCGCCGGTCATGGCCTCGATCCGGCGGAGGTTCGAGCCGATCGAGCCTTCGCTCACGACCTTGATCGGACCGATGAAGCCGAGCGCGTGCACGTGCGTGCCGCCGCAGAGCTCGGTCGACGGGCCGGCTTCGAGCACGCGCACGATGTCGCCGTATTTCTCGCCGAAGAACGCGATCGCGCCGATCCGCTCGGCTTCGGCCTTCGTGGTCTCGTAGTGACGCACGGGCGCGTCGGAGATCACCTGCGCGTTCGCCAGGCGCTCGACCTGCGCGAGCTCTTCGGCGGTGACCGGCTCGTGGTGCGAGAAATCGAAGCGCAGCCGGTCGGGCCCGACGTAGGAGCCCGCCTGCTGCACGTGCGTCCCGAGGACCTCGCGCAACGCCCAGTGCAGCACGTGGGTCGCCGTGTGGTTTCGCCGGATGCGGTCGCGGCGGACGCCGTCGATCTC
The DNA here is from genome assembly GCA_038323195.1 of Acidimicrobiia bacterium. GTDB lineage: Bacteria > Actinomycetota > Acidimicrobiia > IMCC26256 > PALSA-610 > PALSA-610. The sequence goes on from JBBQGQ010000003.1 coordinate 11,755, forward strand.
GGCGATCACCTCGTCACCTTCGCTCACCGCGCCGGTGCGCACGCGCCCCCGGTGCAAGGTGATCTGCCCCGGCAACCCGTACTGGGTGTCGAGCACGTCGATGATCGCGCCCGGCGCAGTCGTGATCGTGCCCGTGTCGCCGATCTGGCCGCCCGACTCCGCGTAGAACGGCGTGCGGCCGAGAATCACGTCGACTTCGAGACCTTCGGTCGCCTGGCCGACGCGTTCGCCGGCGACGAGAAGGGAGAGCAATTTCCCACTCGACGAATACTCCTGGCGTCCGGTGAATTCGGTGGGGCCGTGCGTCTCGACGAGCTCCCGGAAGATCTCGAGCGGAGCGCTCTGTGCCGCGCCGGCCTCCTCGGCCGCGGCGCGAGCCCGCACGCGCTGCTCCTGCATCCGCGTCTCGAATCCGGCGAGGTCGACGGCCCGGCCGCGCTCACCGGCGATCTCGCGCGTGAGATCGATCGGGAAGCCGAGCGTATCGTGGAGGAAGAATGCGTCGTCGCCGGAGACGTCGGTTCTATCGACGATCTCGGAGAGCATCTCGACGCCGCGCTGCAGAGTGGCGCGAAACGAATCCTCTTCCCGTTCGACGATCTTGCGGACGACGCCGTGCGTCGTGACGATCTCCGGATACGCGTTGCTCATCGTCGCGACCACCGCGTCGACCATCGCCGGCATCACGACGTCGCGCGCGCCCAGCAGGTACGCGTGCCGCACGGCCCGGCGGATGATCCGCCGCAGGACGTAGCCCCGCTCCTGGTTCGACGGCCGCACACCGTCGCTCACCATGAACGTCATCGTGCGCGCGTGCTCGGCGATGATGCGCAGGGAAACATCGGTTGAATCGCCGGCGCCCGAGTGCGCACCGGTTGCCCGCTCCGCCGCCGCTCGCAATGGCGTGAAGATGTCGATGTCCCAGATCGACGTCTTCTCCTGCAATGCCATCAAGTTGCGCTCGAGACCGGCGCCCGTGTCGATGCTCGGCTTCGGGAGCGGGACGCGCGTTCCGTCGGCCTGCTGGTCGAACTGCATGAACACGAGATTCCAGATCTCGATATAGCGGTCCGCCTCGGTGATCGGACCCCCGTCGGGGCCGAACTCGGGCCCGAGATCCCAGAAGATCTCCGACGAAGGCCCGCACGGTCCGGTATCGGCCATCCGCCAGAAATTCGCGTCGCCGAGACGCTGGATCCGAACGGCCGGAAAGCCCACACGCTCGCGCCAGATCTGCTCGGCCTCGTCATCGTCCTCGTGCACGGTCACCCAGAGCCGATCGGGGTCGAGCTTCAGGACCCCCGTGTAGAACTCCCATGCCCACGGGATCGCGTCGGCCTTGAAGTAGTCGCCGAAGCTGAAGTTGCCGAGCATCTCGAAGAACGAGAAGTGACGATTCGTCCGCCCGATGTCGTCGAGGTCGTTGTGCTTGCCGCCCGCCCGTACGCATTTCTGGACCGACACCGCGCGCTTGTAGGGCGCGGTCCCGTCGCCGGTGAAGTACGGCTTGAAGGGAACCATGCCTGCGACTGTGAACAGCAAAGACCTGTCGACGGGAATGACGCTCGCCGACGGTACGTGCACGTGAGCGCGTTCGGTGAAGAAGTCCACGAAGGCGCGGCGGAGCTCGTCGGCGGTGGTCGGACGTTCGGGCATAACCCTGTCAGGTTACTTGCCGCCGCTGCGGACGGAGCTGCCTTTGAACGCCGCTTCGCGGGCGCGCATGGCATCGCGCCCTTCCTGCACGGCGGCGCGCACGCTCCCGCTCCAGCGGTCGACGACGTCGGGCGGCGCGAGCCGCACGGCGACGCGACGTACACGACGCATCACGGTCCACGACGACCCGAGGCCGAGCAGAAAACCGATGATGAGCCACACGAGCCGCTTGATCACGACGCCGACCGCCGGCGCTTTGGTGGGTTGGCGCCCCGTCGCGACTCCCCTTCGCGCAGCCGGTGCGCGGCGCGCGATACGCCCGTTCCGAACGCCATCGCCTTCACGACAGGAGTCGCGATCGCGCGCTTCGCCTCGTCGAGCCGCTCCGCCGAGGTCACGAGCCGTTCCACCCGGTCGATCTCCGTCGCCGCTTCGTTCACCGAGAGACGCGCGTCGTCGAGGAGCGCGAGGGCGTCCTCTTCCAGGATCACGAGCGCGGCGCGCAGCTCGCGCAGCGTTCGGGAAACCAGAATCAGCACGGTCGCGAGGACGGCGACGAGGATGGTCACGACCGTGGCCGCGACGACCGCCAACACGTCACCCGTCGACATCTTCTCCCGCGTCCTCTCCTCGTCGTTTCCGCCATTGCTCGATCAGGCGCCCCTCGGCGCCGTGTCCGGTGGCCCGGTAGAACCGTTCCCCGGCCACCTCGACCGGGAGATGCTCCTGCGGCACCCACCCGTTCGGGTCGTCGTGAGGATAGACGTAGCCCTTCCCGTGGCCGAGCATCTGCGCCCCGCGGTAGTGGGCGTCGCGCAGGTGCATCGGAACCGGGCCGGGTCGGCGATCGCGGACCGCGCTCGTGGCCGCGCCGAGCGCCGATATCACGCTGTTGCTCTTGGGCGCGAGGGAGAGATGAATGACCGCGTGCGCAAGGTTGATCGCCACCTCCGGCAACCCGACGTATTCCACCGCCCGCGCGGCCGCGTCGGCGGTGAGGAGCGCCTGCGGATCGGCGAGACCGATGTCCTCACTCGCGAGGATGACGAGCCGGCGGGCGACGAAACGCGCGTCCTCGCCCGCTTCGAGCATGCGCGCGAGCCAGTACAGACCCGCGTCGGGATCAGAACCGCGAATCGACTTGATGAACGCGGAGATGATGTCGTAGTGCTCGTCGTCGCCGTAGCGGACGCTGCGCAGTGCGAGCGCGGCCTCCGCGTCGGCCAGCGCGATGATCGTGCGATCGGCCTGGACCGTCAACGCGTGCGCGACCTCGAGCACGGTGAGCAGGTGCCGTGCGTCGCCCTCGCTCTTGTCGATCAGATGACGGAGCGCGTCGTCGTCGATCTCGGTCGGCTCCGATCCCAGCCCGCGCTCGGTGTCGGCGAGCGCGCGCCGCGCCAGCTGTTCGAGCGCGGAATCGTCGAGCGGCTCGAGACGGAACAACGTGCTGCGCGAGAGCAGCGGACCGGTGAGCGAGAAGAACGGGTTCTCCGTCGTCGCGCCGACGAGTACGAGCAGGCCTTCCTCTACGAACGGCAGCAGGACGTCCTGCTGGGCGCGCGAGAACCGGTGCACCTCGTCGAGGAACAGGATCGTCCCCTGACCCCGCTCTCCGAGCCTCGCCCGGGCCCGTTCCGCGACCTCGCGCACGTCCTTCACGCCGGCGCTCACCGCGCTGAGCGTCTCGAACGCCTTCTCGGTGACGCCGGCGACCAAACGCGCGATGGTGGTTTTGCCGGTGCCGGGCGGACCCCAGATGATGATCGACGACAGGCGATCCGACTCGATGAGCACCCGCAGCGGCTTCGCCGGCCCCAGGAGGTGCTCCTGGCCGACGACCTCGTCGAGCGTCCGCGGCCGCAAGCGCGCCGCGAGGGGGGCCCTCTGCGCAAGACGCTCCTCGACCGCCGACGCGAACAGATCAGGCCCAGGACTCACACCCGCCAGGCTACGGCGCCCATTTTCGCACCAACAGTTGGGCGCGAAACTGGGGTCAGGGGTTGGGATCCGGGAGGCGGAGACGCAGGCCGAGGTCGCGGAGTTGGGTGGGATCGATCGACGTCGGCGCGCCGGTCAGGGGGTCGACGCCGGATTGCGTCTTCGGGAACGCGATCACCTCACGAATGTTCTCCTCGCCGGCGAGGATGGCGACGAACCGGTCGATGCCGACCGCGAAACCGGCGTGCGGCGGCGCGCCGAAGCGGAACGCCTCGAGGAGGAACCCGAAGCGTTGGCGCGCATCGTCGGTGTCGATGCCGATCATCGAGAAGATCCGCTGTTGCACGTCGGACCTATGGATACGCACCGAGCCCGAGCCCAACTCCCATCCGTTGAGGACGAGGTCGTACGCCTGGGCCCGGACCGACAGCGGATCGGATTCCAAGCGGTCGATGTCGTCGGGATGCGGCATCGTGAACGGATGATGCATGGGCGCGGGACGACCGTCGATCTCCTCGAACAGCGGGAAGTCGACAACCCATACGAAGTGCAGGTCGCCCTCCGATACCGGCGGACGCCCGAGGTCGAGCCGTAGCGCACCCAGCACGTTGCGCACCATCTCGCGCTTGCCGGCGACGATCAGTATCAGGTCACCGGCGACGACACCCAACGCGTCGACGAGGGCGAGCTGTTCGGACTCCGACAGGAACTTCGCGACCGGCGACTCGAGCACCGCGCCCTCACGGACGCGCATCCATACGAGGCCCTGAGCGCCCAACGACTTCGCGCGTTCGGTCAGCGCGTCGAGCCGCGAGCGCGACATCTCCGCCTGGCCCTCCACCCGCATGCCCTTCACCGCGCCGGCGCCCGCGAAGGCGAGGAAGTCGGTGTCGCCGAACACGTCGGTGAGCTCCACCAGCTCCATCGCGAACCGGATGTCGGGTTTGTCGGTCCCGTAGCGCTCCATCGCCTCGTGCCATGTGATGCGGGGGATCGAACCCGAGCCCGCGCCGGGACGCGCGACTTCGGCGGCCGCGAGCACAGCAACCGACACCGCGTCGAGCACGTCCTCCTGATCGGCGAACGACATCTCGACGTCGAGCTGCATGAACTCGAACTGGCGGTCGGCGCGGAGGTCTTCGTCGCGCAGACAACGCGCGATCTGGAAGTAGCGATCGAACCCTCCGACCATCAGGAGCTGCTTGAACAGCTGCGGACTCTGCGGCAGCGCGTAGAACTCACCCGGCCGAAGACGCGACGGCACGACGAAGTCGCGCGCACCTTCCGGTGTCGACGCGATCAGCATCGGCGTCTCGATCTCGACGAAGTCCTGCCCGGCCATCGCTTCACGCATCACGCGGTTCACGGCCGCACGGAGTCGCAAGTTGCGCTGCATCGGCGTGCGTCGCAGGTCGAGATAGCGGTGCCGCAGTCGCAGTACCTCGTCGACATCCACCCGGTCGTCGAGCGGGAACGGCGACGGGTCCGCTTCCGACAACACCTCGATCTCGCGCGCGACCAGCTCGACCGCGCCGGTCGGCAGCTCGTCGTTCACGGTCCCTTCCGGGCGGGCGCACACGTCACCGACCACGCGCACGACCCATTCGTGACGCAGTCGGTGCGCGATCTCGAGACCGGGCACCTGCGGATCGACGACGACCTGCACGAGACCGGCGACGTCGCGCACGTCGAGGAACACCTTGCCGCCGTGATCGCGTCGGCTCGCCACCCAGCCACAAACCGTGACCGACGATCCGATGTCGCCGGCTCGCAGGTCGCCGGCCCGATGGGACCGCATCATGACGGTGCCTTGTCGATCTCGGTGCGCAACCAAGCCGCGATCTCCTCGCGCCGCACTTCCTGCTGCAACGGCTGTTCGGATCGCATATCCCTTACTGCCACCACTCCCCGCTCCACCTCGGAGCTGCCGATGATGACTGCCCAGCGCGCCCCCGATCGGTCGGCCGCGGTCATCTGCTTCTTCAGCGAACGACCGCCGTAGGCCCGGTCGGCAGCGAGCCCCGACTCCCGCAACTCCGCAAGCAACCGGGCGGTGCCGGAGACGCCGACCAGGTCGACGACGAACACGTCCAGCCGAGCCGCGGGCACGGGCAACACGCCTTCCGCGTCGCACGCGAGGAGGAGGCGTTCGATGCCGGACCCGAAGCCGATCGACGGCGCCGCCGGGCCGCCCATCTCCTGCGCGAGCCGGTCGTAACGACCGCCACCGCCAATCGCGTTCTGCGCGGCATCGAGCGCGCCGCTCGCCAACTCGAACACAGTGCTGGTGTAGTAGTCGAAGCCGCGCACGAGACGAGGAGCGATCTCGAAGGGAATGCCGAGCTCCTGCAACCCCTCTTGCACGCGCATGAAGTGCGCAGCCGAGGCGTCGGTCAGGTACTCACCGAGCTGGGGTGCCTGCTCCAACATCTCGAACCAATCGCTGCGCTTCGAGTCGAGGATGCGCAGGGGATTCGCTTCGGCGCGTTCCATCTCGTTGCCGAGAAGCGCCGAGTGCGCGCGCCAGTACGCGAGCAGGACCCCGCGATAGCGGGCACGGGTCTCGGCATCGCCCATCGAGTTGACGAGCAGGCGTAGGTCGCGCAGACCGAGATCGCGGCAGAAGCCCCAGAGCAGCTCGATGACCTCGACATCGACGTCGGGATCGTCGATCCCGATCACCTCGGCGCCGAGCTGCCAGTGCTGGCGATAACGACCGGCCTGAGGTTGCTCGGCGCGGAAGTTCGGTGCGAGATACCACACCTTCCACGGCGTCGGGGGACGGTGTTGCACGAATGCCCGCACGACGGGCGCGGTTCCCTCCGGGCGCAACGCGAGCCGCCGGCCGCCGCGGTCGACGAAGTCGTACATCTCCTTGCGCACGATGTCGGTGGTCTCGCCGACCCGCGTGAAGACGTCGTAGTGCTCGACGATCGGCGTCAGCAGCAGGCCGTAGCCGAAACGCTCCGCGCGCGACGTGAAGCGACTGATCAGATCGATCCAGCGCGCCGACTCCGGCGGCAACACGTCGAGCATGCCCTTCGGCGCGCGTATGACGTCCCGATCCGCCGGCATGCGCGGCATGCTAGTCAGCGGTCCGCGTGCGGCCGACGATGATTGACTGCTACCGACCCGCAGTACGGCGGCGCGCGCTCGACGCGGCTCAGGACTTGCTGGCCGGCAGCACGCGCGCCGCGTCGTACACCGAATCGACTCGCTTGACTGCGGCGAGGATCGAGTCGAGATGCCCCGGGTCGGCCAGCTCGAACTCGAATCGCAAGCGGGCGATCCGGTCGGATTGCGTCTGCGAGGTGCACGACAGGATGTTCACGTGGTGCTCGGAGAGCACGTCGGCGACGTCGCGCAACAACTTCGAACGATCGATCGCCTCCACGTCGACGGACACCGTGTAATTGCCGGGCGCGTCGTTGTCCCACTCGACTTCGATGACGCGGTCGGCCTGGCTGCGCAAGCTGACGGCGTTGGCGCAGTCGGTCCGGTGCACCGAGACGCCGCGGCCGCGCGTGACGAAGCCCATGATCTCGTCGCCCGGGACCGGCGTGCAGCAGCGCGAGAGCCGCACCATGACGTCGTCGAGGCCTTCGACGTGCACGCCCGCGCCGGTCCGCCGGTGACCGCGCGCCCGCGGCGGCCGGGCAACGGTGGTCGGGAGCTGTTCCTCGCCACCGCGCAGCTCGCGCTGGATGCGCTGGACGACGGCCTTAGCCGACACGTGGCCTTCGCCGATCCCGACGTAGAGACCTTCGAGGTCGGCGTAGTGAAGCTGTTCGGCAACCTTGGCGAGCGTCGGCGAGGCCGAACCGAAGAGCTTCTGCGCGGGGAGCGCTTCACGGCGCATGGCCTTGACGAGGTCGTCACGGCCCTGGTCGATCGCGTCGACGCGCCGCTCGCGCGAGAACCACTGCCGGATCTTCGAGCTGGCGCGTGGAGTCTGGACGAACTGCGTCCAGTCTCGGCTCGGGCCGGCGCCTTCGACCTTGCTCGTGAAGATCTCGCACGTGTCGCCGGACTGCAGCGCGGAGTCGAGCGGCACCAGCCGGGCATTGACGCGGGCACCGATGCACCGATGACCGACCTCGGTGTGGATCGCGTACGCGAAGTCGACCGGCGTCGCGCCGGTGGGAAGGGTGATCACTCTGCCCTTGGGAGTGAAGACGAAGACCTCGTCTTGTTCGAGGTCGATCTTCAGGCTCTGCATGAACTCGGTCGGGTCGGTCGTCTCCTTTTGCCAGTCGACGATCCGCTGCAACCACACGAGGTCCTCGGCCGGGTTGCGCTGTTCCTTGTAGCCCCAGTGCGCGGCGACCCCGTACTCCGACCGGCGGTGCATCTCGCTCGTACGGATCTGGAATTCCACTGCCCGCCCTTGCGGGCCTACGACCGTCGTGTGCAACGACTGATAGAGGTTGAACTTGGGCATCGCGATGTAGTCCTTGAAGCGGCCCTGTACGGGTCGCCACAACGCGTGGATGGAGCCCAGCGCGCCGTAGCAATCCTTCACGGAGTCGACGATCACGCGCACGCCGACAAGGTCGTTGATCTCGGCGAACTCCTTCCCGCGCACGACCATCTTCTCGTAGATCGACCAGTAGTGCTTCGGGCGGCCGGTCACGTCGGCGTTGATCTGGAGCTGCTCGAGCCGGGCGCGCACTGCACCCACGACTTCCTCGAGGTACCGCTCGCGCTCGCCGGCATGCTGCAGCACCATCGCCTCGATCTCGGCGTAGCGTTTCGGGTGCAGCACCGCGAACGCGAGATCCTCGAGCTGCCACTTGACGTCCTGGATGCCCAGCCGGTGCGCGAGCGGCGCGTAGATGTCGAGGGTCTCCTGGGCGATGCGCTTCTGCTTCGCCTCCGGCAGCGACGCGATCGTGCGCATGTTGTGCAGCCGGTCGGCGAGCTTGATCAAAAGGACGCGGACGTCCTTCGCCATCGCCACGAGCATCTTGCGCATCGTGGCGGCCTGCTGTTCCTCCCGCGAGTCGAACTCGAGCCGATCGAGCTTCGTGACCCCGTCGACGATCGCGGCAACGTCGTGGCCGAACCGCGCTTCCAGGTCGTCGAGCGTCACCGAGGTGTCCTCGACGGCGTCGTGGAGCAGTGCACCGGCGAGCGTGACGTCGTCGAGACCGAGATCGGAGAGGATCATCGCCACGCCGAGCGGGTGCGCGATATAGGGATCACCGGAGCGACGCACCTGGTCGCGGTGCGCATCCCGCGCGACCTCGTACGCGTCCTCGATGAGCGCGGTGTCGCGCTGCGGGTCGCTGCTGCGTACCGAGGCGAGAAGGGGACGCAGGGCACCGTCGACGTTGGGGTGACCGGGAGCTCGCCGGGTCGGCGCACTAGTCATACGTCACCAGCGTGTGGATTGGGTAGCCGTCGATCTGGTCGCGGCCGTGCAGGAACCCGAGCTCGAGCACGAACGCGAAGCCGACGACTTCGCCGCCAAGGCGTTCGACCAGCCGGGCGGTCGCCGCGGCCGTGCCGCCGGTCGCGATCACGTCGTCGACGACGAGCACCAGCTCACCGGGCGCGATCGCATCGCGGTGGATCTCGAGCAAGTCGGTGCCGTACTCGAGCGCGTACTCCTCGCGCTCGATCTCCCATGGCAGCTTGCCGGTCTTGCGCACCGGCACGAACCCGGCGAGGAGGCCGTACGCCACCGGCGCGGCGAATACGAAACCTCGAGCCTCGATCCCGATCACCTTGTCGATGCGGGTCGCGGCGAACGGCTCCGCGAGCGCGTCGACGGCGGCCCGAAACGCGTCCGCCGCCCCGAGCAGCGGAGTGATGTCCTTGAAGACGATTCCCGGCTTCGGGTAGTCGAGGACATCGCGCACGTGGGCCTTCAACCAGGCTGGATCCATCGGCACTAGCGTACCGATGGATTCTCCTGGTCTCGGGCTTGTCTGCGGGGCTCGCTGCGCTCGCGATGTGAGCGGCGCCCGAATCCGGCGAGCTTCCTGCGCACCCTTCGGGCTGCTCCGGTCGCCGCAGATACGGAGTAAGCCGCTACTTGCGCTTCTTCCCGCGCTGCTGGCGAGGGCGCGCCTGGATGGTGGTGCGGGGGACGGCGGGTGGCCCGGGGATGCCGAGCGGCTTGCGCTCGACCGGCGCGGTCTGGTCGTCGGGCCCGGCGACCGCAACCCTCGAGCTCACGGGAGCCGAAGCGGCAACCGCCACCGCGCCGGGGCCAGCGGGTTCGGGCAGCCGCCGGCGCCGCTCGGCGAGCGCCCGGTACTGCGGCTCGCGCTCCTTCCACCACGCGAGCAGCGGGGCGGCCACGAAGATCGACGAGTAGGAGCCGATGAAGAGGCCGGCCGCGAGCGCGAGCGCGAAGTCCTCGAGGGCGGTCGCGCCGAGGATGCCGCTGCCGACGACGAGCAGCGAGACCACCGGCAACAGCGCGACGAGCGATGTCGACACCGACCGCATCAGCACCGCGTTGAGCGACCGGTTGACCATCTCTCCGTAGGTCGACCGTCCCGTCGCGGTCAGCGTGCGCTGGAATTCGACGACCTTGTCGAACACGACGACGGTGTCGTACAAGGAGAACCCGAGGATCGTCAGGAATGCGGTGACGGTCGCCGGCGACACCTGGAAGTGGAACAGCGCGTACACGCCGACCGTGAAGATGATGTCGTGGATCACCGCCACGATCGCCGCGGCCGACATCTTCCACTCGAATCGGATTGCCAGATACGCGGCGAGGACGAAGAAGAAGATGATGAGGGCCTTGAGGGCCTTGTTGCTGACCTCGCGTCCCCATGTGGGACCGACCGTAGTGATACTGACGTCGTTGACGCTGGTCCCGGCGTACTTCGCCAGCGCCGACGCGACCGACTGCACCTGACTGGGCGGGAGTGTGCTGACGGTGACCGTGACCGCGCGCGCGCTCACCTTGATCTGCGGGTTGGTGAGCCGTGCGCCGGCGAGCGCGCTGGTCACGCCGTCGACGGTGGGGTTCACCCCCGTCTTCGCGGTGAACGTGAACGAACCCCCCGCGCCGCTCTGCGAGAAGGCGACGTCGGCGTCGTTGACGCCGCCGAACTTGGCCAGCGCGGACTGGACGACGTTGGTCGGGTCGCTGCTGATGACGCGCGCCTCGACCCGGACGCTGGGAGCGCCTCCGCCGGGCGGAGTCAGCACGCTGACATTCGCGTTGTTGAAGCCGAGCGAGCCGAGCAAGCTGCGCACGTCGGCAACCTTGGCGCTCTGGCCGCCCTTCATCTGCACCTGCCAGGCGGTACCGCCCTCGAAATCGATCCCGAGGTTGAGCCCGCGCACAAACAGGAGCAGCAGGCTCAGCACGATCAGCGTGCTCGAGATGATCAGCCAGCGGCGACTGTGCTTGATGAACTGGAAGTTGGTCCGCTCGTGGTAGAGGTCGGACGGCCGGTGCCTCCGGTTGACGCCCGGGACGTCGTCGATCTCCGGCGGGGGCGGCGCCGTGATCGTCACGCGCGCACCTCCGGAACGTCGAGTCCGGCGCCGATACCCACCCCGCCCATGCGTACGAGCGAGGGTTGACGGGCGAGCACGGACACGAACGGCCACATGAAGCAATACGCCAGGATCAGGTCGAGCGCGGTCGAGAGCCCGAGGAAGTACGCGAACCCGCGCACCGAAGAGGTCGCGAAGAGATACAGCACGACCGCGCCGATCATCGACACGAGGTCGGCGGCGATGATCGTGCGGAACGCCCGCCGGAAGCCGGAATCGAGGGAGGAACGCACCGTTTTCCCGGTGCGGACCTCATCCTTCAATCGCTCGAAGTAGACGACATAACTGTCGACGGTCACACCCACCGAGACGATGATGCCCGTCACCCCCGCGAGCGTGAGGGTCAGACCTTGGTGCGACGAGAGCCACGACACGAGCGCGAAGAACGTGAGCGCGGTGAGCCCGATGCCCGTCCATACGACGAGGCCGAGCAACCGGTAGAAGAAGATCATGTAGAGCGCGACGAGCGCGAGGCCGATCAGACCGGACACGACGCCGGCCCGCAGCTGGTCCTTGCCCAGCGTCGGCGACACCGACTGCGCGGTCTGCGAGACGAGCTGGACGGGCAGCGAGCCGTAGCGCAGCACGAGCGCGAGCTGGTGCGCCTGCTTGCTCGTGAACGTTCCGCTGATCGTGACGTCCTGGCCGGTGATGCCCTGGTTGATCGTCGGCGCCGACTGCACGACGCCGTCGAGCTCGATCGCGACCCGCTTGGTCACGTACGGCACCGCGACCTTCGTGACGAAGTCGTTGTTCTTGAAGTGCACGTTGACGATCCACGCCGCGGTCGTCGTGTCGATGATCGCGCTGGCGGTACCGACTCCTCGGCCGGTGAGGATCGTCGGGCCGAGGGCGTAACACGCAGTGTGGTTGAGGTCGGGAAGGATGACCGACTTGTCGGCGACGTCCGGCGTGACGAGCTTGCCGTTCTGGCAGGTGCCCGCGTCGGCCGCCGGCACCGTCGTGGTGGTAGTCGCGCCCTTCACCGTCGTTGTCGTCGCGCCCTTCACCGTCGTCGGAGTCGCGGTCGACGAAGTCACTGCATCCGGGCGCGCCGCCACGATCGGGACCGTGTCGATCGTGCCGGTGCGGCCCAGCGCGTGCGCCGTCGTCGAGGTGGCGCCCTTCACTGTGGTGGTCGTCGCGCCCTTGACCGTCGTTGTGGTCGCGCCCTTGACCGTCGTCGTCGTCGCGCCCTTGACCGTGGTGGTGGTTTGACCCGAAGCGGCCGTGCTCGAATACGGAATGGTCCCTTGCACCAGACGGAACCGCAGCTCGGCCGTCTTGCCGACGAGGGCGTCGGCCTCGGCCGCGTTCTTCACGCCCGGGAGGTCGATGACGATGTTGTCGCCCTGGCGGCTGACGCTCGGTTCCGAGATCCCGAGACCGGCGACGCGGTTGCGAATGATCGCGACGGCCGTGTTGAGCGTCGAGAGGTCGGAGCCCTTCACCGGGGCGAGGACGATGGACGTGCCGCCCTGGAGATCGAGACCGAGGACGGGACGGCTCGAGCCGAGGACGGTGGCGATGAAGGCGCCGAGGATCAACACGACCGTCACCAGGAGCAGGATGACCTTGCGGCGCACGGCTCAGTCTGCCCCGGTCTCACCGTCGTGGGGGTCACCGGCCTGCGGCAGCGACTCCGGCCCGATGCGCTGCCCGATCGCGCCGCGCGCGACGTGGATCACGGTTCCGGGTGCGATCTCGAGATCGGCGTCGGACTCACCGAGCTTGGTGATCCTTCCGTAGATGCCACTGGTCGTCAGCACCTCGTCGCCCTCTTGGATCTCGTTCTGCAGGCGGCGTACTGCCGCGATGCGCCGCTGCTGGGGGCGCCATAGCAACAGGTAGATGGCGCCCACCATGAGCACGGGGAAGATCGCCACCACGAGAGAGCCCTTACGCCGGAGAAACGGGAACCGACGCTACCACCGTGGGTCGCCGGGCCCGGGTCACGAACCGGGCATTTCGAAGACCCGGCCCCGATCGGCGGCGATCGCGTCGGCCAGCCGGCCCAGACGGTCGCCCCGGCACATGCGGACCTGGCCGCGGTAGGCGTCTCTCGACAGCGCCGCCCACCGCTGCGCTTCGGCAACTGCCGCCTCGGAAAGCGCCTCGGGCGCCACGACCGCATCGAGGAACCCCGCGTCGGTGGCGCCGTCCGGGTCGTAGATGCGGGCCCCGACCGTCGCGTCCTGCACGTGGCGTTTCGACAGTCGCTCGTGCGCGAGCTCGACGGCCCAGCGCGGGAGCACCATTCCCAGCTGGGTCTCGATGAGCCCGATGCGGAACTCACCCCGCGCCCCGACCCTTAGGTCGGCGGCGAGCAACAGGAGTGCTCCCGCCGCAATCGCGTGACCCGTGCACGCGACGACGATCGGGAGCGGGGAGCCGTACATGCGCGCGAAGAGCTCGCCGCCGTCGGTGACGAGCTTCCCCGCGGCCGCCGGACCGCTGCGCATGACCTGGAGATCGAACCCGCCGGAGAACATGCCCGGCGCCCCGGAGATCAACAGGGCCCCGACCTCCGCCTCACCGGCATCCTCGGCGCGCGACAACGCGTCGCCGAGCGCGGCGATGACCTCGGGCGCGAGCGCGTTCGCCTTGCCGTTCGCGATCGTGACGTGCGCGATGCGATCGCGGACGTCGTACTCGACGAGCTCCACGCCTCATCCCCTCCGGTCGCTGCGCTGTCGTCTCCCTAGATTTCTGGGTCGACTCCACGCTCCGCTCCCCTCCGGTCGCTGAGCTGTCGTCTCCCTAGAACAGCTCGGGAGCCTCGCCCGGCCGCCCGGGCGCGTGCAAACCGATGTGCGCGAACCCCGCCGGGGTCGCGATGCGGCCGCGGGGCGTGCGCTCGATCAGGCCGCACAGCAGCAGGAACGGCTCGTAGACGTCCTCGACGGTCTCCGGAGCCTCACTCACGGCGATCGCGAGCGTGCCGAGACCGACCGCTCGACCCACGAACGTGCGGCACAGCGCGTCGAGGATCGCGCGGTCGACCTTGTCGAGACCGAGCTCGTCGACCTCGAACAGCGCGAGGGCGTCGCGCGCGACATCGGCGGTGACCCGCCCGTCGGCTCGTACCTCGGCGTAGTCGCGCACGCGCTTCAACAGGCGGTTCGCGATACGCGGTGTTCCCCGCGAGCGGCTCGCGATCTCATTCGCGCCGTCGGATTCGAGCTCGACGCCGAGGATCGACGCGACCCGCCGGAGGATCGCGGCGAGCTCGTCGTAGGCGTAGTAGTCGAGCCGCGCCACGAAGCCGAAGCGGTCGCGCAATGGTCCGCTGATGAGTCCCGTACGCGTCGTAGCCGCCACGAGCGTGAAGCGCGGCAGGTCGAGCCGGATCGTGCGCGCGCTCGGACCCTTGCCGATAACGACGTCGAAACGGAAGTCCTCCATCGCCGGATAGAGGCTCTCCTCGACGATGCGGGGCAGGCGATGCACCTCGTCGATGAACAGCACGTCGCCGTCGTCGAGGTTCGTGAGGATCGCGGCGAGGTCGCCGGCTCGCTCGAGCGCCGGACCACTCGTAGGCGTGGTGCGCGCTCCCATCTCGTTCGCGATGATGCCGGCGAGCGTCGTCTTGCCCAGGCCGGGTGGACCTGCGAGCAGGACGTGGTCGACGGCCTGACCGCGCTGCTTGGCGGCGGTCAGCATGATCTCGAGGTGCTCGCGCAGACGTGGTTGACCGACGAACTCCTCGAGGTGACGCGGCCGGAGCGTCGTCTCCTCCGCGACCTCTGCGGGGTCGGCTTCCGGACTGAGCAGCTCCTCCCTCATGAGTGGGCCGCCAGCATGCGCAACGCCTCGCGCAAGAGCTCTTCGACCGTGCCGTCTTCGCCCAACTTGCCGAACGCGTCGCGCACCTCGTCGTTCGAGTAGCCGAGCCCGACGAGCGCGTCGCGCACCTCGGCGCGCGCGTTGGGAGACGACGATCCGGGGATCACGGTGAGATCGAGGTCGGGAACGACGAGCCGGGCCTTCAGGTCGACGAGGAGGCGCTGGGCGGTGCGCTTGCCGACGCCGGGCACCGCGACGAGTGAATCGAGGTCGTCCTCGGCGAGGCATCGGCGCAAGCTCGCCGGCGAGTGCACCGACAAGATGGCGAGCGCGAGCTTGGGTCCGACCCCGCTCGCGGTGATGAGCGCCTCGAACGAGTCGCGCTCGTCGCGCGTCGGGAAGCCAAACAGGATCAGTGCGTCTTCGCGCACGTGCTGGTGCGTGAACAAGAACACGGTCGCGCCGGGCTCGAGCGCCGGCACCGCGCTGATCGGAACGAGCACCCGATACCCGATGCCGCCGACCTCGACGAGGATCTCGCCGGTCAGGCTCCGTTCGGCCACCACGCCGCGCAGGGAGCCGATCACGACGGGATCCGATCGAGCAACCGCACGCGACCGTGGTGACAGCACGCGAGGGCCAAGGCGTCGGCCGCGTCGGCCGGCTTCGGGACGTCACGCAGGGAGAGCAACCGGGCGACCATCGCCTGTACCGCGAGCTTGTCGGCCCGACCGTCGCCGGTGACGGCGAGCTTCACCTCGTTGGGGCTGTATTGCGTGACGGGAATACCCGCGCGGGCCGCGACGACGAGCGCGAGACCGCTCGCCTGCCCGACCGACATCGCGGTGCGAACGTTGGCCTGGAACAGCACCCGCTCGACGGCCAGCGCCGAGGGTCGGAGCTGGGCCACCAGCGCGCCGAGCTCGTCGGCGAGGGCGAGGAGCCGCTCGGGCAACGGATCGGCCGCCGAGGTGCGGATGACGCCGCACGCCGTCGCGCGCAGGCGCCCGCGATCGCGGATGACCGCGCCGTAGCCGCAACGCGAGACACCGGGGTCGATGCCCAAGACGGGCCCCGCAGGGTCGAACACAGGTTCGATCCTAGGGGGTGGCCTACCTGACCACGAGGATCCCGCGTGGGCCGTCGTTCAGGGCCGACGACGCATCACGCGCCACAGGACGAAGAGCACGAGCGCACCGATGCCGATGGGCACGAGGCGCCGGGTGACCGGCGCGCCGGCCACTCCCAACAAGTCGACCGGCTCGACCTCCGGACCGTCGATGCGGCGCGGACCGGTTGCCGCCCGCGTCGCGGCCGGAGTATCACCGTTCGGGGCCGCGACGCTCCCGAGCGCCTGCTCGTAGGCGCCGCCCGCGTGTGAGGTGTCGCCGCCGCCCGCCGAGCTCAAGACGTCGCGCTCGACGTTCTCGACGAACTGTCCCATCAGCTTCGACGAGACGTCGGCGAGCACACCGCGACCGAACTGCGCGACCTTGCCCGTGATCGACAGGTCGGTGACCACGTCGACCTTCGTGCCGGCGCCTTCGGGCGTCATCGTGACGACGATGCTCGCCTTGGCATTGCCCTGCCCGCGCGTGTCGCGGCCCGACGCGTCGATGACGATCCGCCGGTTCGGTTCGTCGACCTCGGCCAGGCGGGCCGAGCCCTTGTACTGCGCGGTGATCGGTCCGACCTTGACCTTCACGATCCCGCGATACTCGTCGCCCTCGACCTCTTGGAGCTGCGCGCCGGGCATACACGGTGCGATGCCTTCGATGTCGAGCATCACCTTCCAGGTGGCATCGATCGGTGTGCTCACTCGGAAGCTGTCGGTGATCTCCATCGTGACTCCAACTCGGCGAGGTCTGCGGGGGTGTCGACGTCGGCCGCCGCGCCCGTGTCGCCGCACGGTACCGCGACCGCCGGGTGGCGGCGAAAGAGGACCCGAGCTCCCTCGTCGCCGACGAGCTCCATCGCCTCCGACCAGAACTGGCGCGCGATCAACACCGGATTGCCGCGTACACCCTCGTAGCTTGCGAACGCGAGCGACGCGCCGTCGGTGTAGGCGCGCGCGACCCGGCGGTACGCCGCGGCACCGACGAGCGGCTGGTCGGCGAGACCCACGACGACCGCCGGAACCTGCGCATCGGGTTCCAGGTGGCGCAGCGCGCGCTGCAGGCTCGACGCGATGCCGCGTTCGGGTTCGTCGTTGCGCACGATCTCGACCGCGTCACCGGCGGCCTCGGCGACCCGGTCGTCGGACACGACGACCACCACCGGCGAACAGCCGCTGGTCGTCGCCGCTTCGAGTGCGTAGGTAAGCAGCGGCCGCCCGTGCAGGAGCGACAGCGCCTTGGGCGCGTCGCCGCCGAAGCGCAGGCCGCGTCCCGCGGCGAGCACGACCGCGGGAAGGCGCGTGCTCAGATCGCCTCGAGCGCGCGCCGGACGAGTACCTGTGCGAGGTGCACGCGGTACTCGGGTGACGCGTTGAGGTCGGCCGGCGGCTCGGTGCCGACCGCGGCTTCGCGCGCCGCGTCGGCGTGCGACGCGCCCTGCGCGAGCGCCGTCTCGACCGCCGTGGCACGCAGCGGGGTCTGCCCCATGTTGACCAGCGCGACGTGGGCGCCGCCGTTCACGCGCACCGCGACCGCGCCGACGATCGCCCAGTCCTGGGCTCGCCGGTTGAACTTCTCGTACGCGAACCCGGTGGCGCCGCTCTTGCGGACCCGGATCTCGGTGAGCAGCTCGTCGGGGGCGAGGGTGGTCTCGAGGAATCCCTCGAAGAAGTCGTGCGCCGCGACGGAGCGCGATCCACCCGGGCCCTCCACCACGAACGTGGCGTCGAGCGCGAGCAGCGCCGCGGGGAGATCGCTCGCCGGGTCGCCGTGCGCGACCGACCCACCGATCGTGCCCCGGTGACGCACTTGGTTGTCGCCGACCTGGGCCGCAACTGCGCGCAGCACCCCGCATTCCTCGGCGAGAAGGTCGCTCGTCTCGAGGTCGCGGTGACGCGTGAGCGCTCCGATCGCGAGGTGGTCGCCGGCGTCGCGCACGTAGGAGAGGTCGCGCACCCGGCCGACGTCGATCAGCACCGACGGCGTCGCGAGCCGGAGCTTCATGAGCGGCAACAACGACATGCCGCCGGCCAGGAACTTCGCGTCCTCGCCGTGTTCACCGATCAGCGAGACCGCTTCCGCCGCCGATCCCGCGCGTGCGTAGTCGAATGCGGCGGGGATCACTTGGCCGCCTGCATCGACTCCGCCGCGGCGAGCACCGACTTCACGATGTTGTGGTACCCGGTGCAGCGGCAGAGGTTGCCCTCGAGGCCGAGCCGCACGTCGCGTTCGGTCGGGTTCGGGATCTCGTCGAGCAGTGACACTGCCGCCAAGACCATTCCGGCCGTGCAGTAGCCGCACTGCAGGCCGTGGTGCTCGTGGAACGCGG
Source organism: Acidimicrobiia bacterium (assembly GCA_038323195.1). Lineage (GTDB taxonomy): Bacteria > Actinomycetota > Acidimicrobiia > IMCC26256 > PALSA-610 > PALSA-610. Next base: position 30,109 of record JBBQGQ010000003.1, read on the forward strand.
TCTGTACCGGGTGCCATTGGTCGCCCTGCGCCAGGCCCTCGATGGTCGTGATCGCCGCGCCGTCGGCCTGGGCCGCGAGCATCGTGCACGACTTGACCGATTCACCATCGACCAGCACCGTGCACGCGCCGCAGCTCGACGTGTCGCACCCGATCTTCGTACCCGTGAGCAGGCACGACTCCCGCAGGTACTGCACGAGCAGCGTGCGCGCCTCGACGTCGTGACCCTGCGCGGTTCCATTGACGGTCATCCCGATCCGCATGACTCGGCACACTATCTCTCCTTGTCGCCTTCGCTGCTCGGCGGGATACCCGCCTCGCCGACGCTCAGGACTCCGGCCAGTTCGCTGCGCTCACGGCGATCAGGTGCGGCCGTCCAACACGATGGCGGCAAACAAAGGTAATTAGAGCTTCTGGAGAATCGGTACGAGCTTGTCGATGGGGACGAACGTGGCTCCGAGCAACTTGCGGTCGGCGAACGCGACCTTGCCCGCGGGGTCGACGACGAACACCGAGCGGCGCACGCTGATCACGGGCGCACCCACGCCGTAGGCCTCGATCACCTTCTTGTCGACGTCGGCGAGCAGCGGGAACGTGAAGCCCTTCTTCTCGGCCCACGCCTCGTGGCTCGCGACGTCTTGGGGCGAGATCCCGAGCAGCACCGCGCCGGTGGCCTCGAGGTCGGCGAGGTTGTCGCGGTACGAGCACATCTGGCGAGTGCACCCGGGCGTGTTGTCGCCGGGGTAGAACGCGATCACCATCTTGCGCCCGCGGTACTCCGACAGTGTGTAGTCGCGCTTGGCGCCGTTCTCGACGCCGGGCAGCGTGAAGTCCGGCGCGTCCTGTCCGACGTCGATCATCTGTTGACCTCCCTCACCGCATGCTCCCTGACCGCATACGGACGGGCGGCCCGCGCGGTTCGACGACCCTATGCCGTGACCGCCTCGAGGACCGCGTCGGGGATGTCGAAGTTCGCGTAGACGGCCTCGACGTCGTCGTGGTCCTCGAGCACGTCCATCAGCCGCAGGACGGTCTTGGCCTGGCTCTCCTGACTCAGCTCGACGACGGTGGTCGGGATCAGCGTGAGATCGCCCGACTTCACCTTGTAACCGGCTTCTTCGATGGCGGTGCGGACCGCGTGGACTTCGGTCGGCGGGGTGGTCACGTGCCACACGTCGCCGCCGTCCTCCACGTCTTCGGCGCCGGCGTCGGCGGCGGCGAGCGTGAGCTCGTCCTCGTCGGCCGACTTGTCGACGTCGATGGTGCCCTTGCGCTCGAACTGCCACGACACCGCGCCGGGCTCGGCGAACGAACCACCGTTGCGGCTGAACAGGTTCTTGATCTCGGCCGAGGTGCGATTCCGGTTGTCGGTGAGGGCCTGGACGATCACCGCGACCCCGCCCGGCGCGTAGCCCTCGTACGTCACCGACTCGTAGGTGACGCCTTCCTCTTCACCCGTGCCCCGCCGGATCGCTCGCTGGATCGTGTCGACCGGCAGCGACGCGTCGCGCGCCTTTTGCACCATCGTGCGGAGCGTCGCGTTCGTCGTCGCATCACCTCCGCCGGTGCGGGCTGCGACCTCGATCTGGCGGATGAGCACCGCGAACAGCTTTCCGCGCGCCTGGTCGGCCGCGCCCTTCTTGTGCTTGATCGAATGCCATTTGGAGTGACCGGACATCAGCACACCTCGTTGACGAAGAGTTGATGGAGGCGAAGATCCCTCGAGAGCTCCGGATGGAAGGCCGCGAACCAGAGGTCGTGCGCACGTCCGAGCACCGGTGCTCCGTCGAGCTCAGCGAGCACGTCGATCTCCGGGCCGACGCGCTCGACGACGGGGGCGCGGATGAAGACACCGGGGAACTCGCCGTCGGGGAGCCCGCGCACCGCGAGCGCCGTCTCGAACGACTCGCGTTGGCGGCCATAGCCGTTGCGACGCACCGTGACGTCGAGAACGCCGAGCGGCGCTTGGTCGGAGCGGCCGTCGATGACCTCGGTCGCGCACAGGATCAGTCCGGCGCAGGTCGCGAACGCGGGGAAACCGTCGCGCAGGAGGCGGGTCAGCGGCTCGCGCAGCTCGGAGGAGTCGAGCAGCTTGTCGATCGTGGTCGACTCGCCGCCCGGCAGCACGATCGCGTCGATGCTGTCGAGCACCTCGGGACGTTTGACGAGCACGACCTCCGCACCGAGTGCGGTGAACGCTTCAGCGTGCTCGCGGAACGCGCCTTGCAGCGCGAGAACCCCGATCTTCACCTGGTGGCCTCCGCGTCACGCGCTCAACAGCCCCGCTCGGCCAGCTTCACGTCGAGTGTGCCGATCTCCTCGCCGCGCATGGCCTCGCCCAAACCGCGGGAGACCTTGGCCACGATGTCGGCGTCGTCGTAGTGCGTCGTCGCCTCGACGATCGCGCGGGCGCGCTTCGACGGATCGCTCGATTTGAAGATGCCGCTGCCGACGAACACGGACTGGGCGCCGAGTTGCATGACCAGCGCCGCATCCGCCGGTGTGGCGATCCCGCCGGCACAGAACAGCGGCACCGGCAGCTCGCCGTGCTCGGCCACTTCGTCGACGAGCTCGACGGGCGCGCGCAACTCCTTCGCCCAGGCGTAGCGCTCCTCGGGGCGCGCCACCTTCAGCTTCTCGATGTCGCCGAGGATCGAGCGCAGGTGGCGTACGGCCTCGACGATGTTGCCGGTACCGGCCTCGCCCTTGCTGCGGATCAGGCACGCACCCTCGCCGATGCGCCGGAGCGCCTCACCGAGATTCGTCGCGCCACATACGAACGGCACCGTGAACTGCCACTTGTCGACGTGGTGCGCTTCGTCGGCGGGCGTCAACACCTCCGACTCGTCGACGTAGTCGACGCCGAGCGCCTGGAGCACCTGGGCCTCGGCGAAGTGGCCGATCCGGCACTTCGCCATCACCGGCACCGTGACGGCCTTCTGGATGCCTTCGATCATCGACGGGTCGCTCATGCGCGCGACGCCGCCGTCGCGACGGATGTCGGACGGGACGCGTTCGAGTGCCATCACCGCGACCGCACCCGCGTCTTCGGCGATCTTCGCCTGCTGCGCATCGACGACGTCCATGATCACACCGCCGCGCAGCATCTCCGCCAGACCTCGTTTGACTCGGGCGGTTCCAGTGGTGCGCTCGTCGGCCATGCAACGCAGTCTAGAACGTGCTGTTCGCGCTCCGGCTACGGAGTTTTCGTCAGCGAGTAGGTCGTATCGGGGAGCTCCACCCAGGTTTGGCCGGGCGTGAGCGCGATCGTGTTCCCGGCCGCGTCGAGCAACCGGGCGGGCTCTTTCTTGTCCGGGCGCGACCACGTGCCGGTGATCTCCTTGCCGGCGGTGAACACGATTGCCTTGCCGGTGCCCGTGACCTCGGCCTCCGCGCCGATCTCGTCGTGGTTCGGATCACCACCGACGTACGACACGAACATCACGACCACATTCTTCGGCGCGAGCTGCACGCCCGATGCGACGTCCTCGGGGCTCCCGAAGATCGATCGCTTCCACGTACCGCTCGCCGCGTCCCAGGTCCAGGTGACCGCGAACGACGGACTTCCCAGGAAACCGACCCGGACCGAGGCGGCGGGTGCACCTGCAACAACAGCCTGCGCACCGCGATAGGTGAACAAGGCCGGCGGCGGGACGGGCGGCCCGCACTTGCTGTACATGAAGTTGACGTGGGCGTACAGGTTCAGCGGCGGCTTGCGTGGATGTTCGCGGAACATCAGCGGTCCGGCGCGCGTCTCGTCGAGGCGCACGACGGGCGCGGCGCTGATCGAGTCGATGGCATACGGCGCGCCGCCGGAGTAGGCGAAGATCCCGCCGATCGGCCACACGAGGCTCTGGTCGGTCTTGCGGACCGAGCGGACCGGACCGACGCGATCGGGATCGTGCGAATTGAAGATCGCCGCGAGGCGCGTGATCCCCGCTTCCACCACTTCTTCGTACACGACGTCGGCCTGGTCGATCCCGTACTTCGGTTGACCCTTCTGGGTGTTGTCGATCTTGACCGTGATGGCGCAGCGCTTGAGTGACGCGCCGCTTGGATCCGGGAGGCCGGTCAGCGGCGCGACCAGAGGGACGGCGGGCTTCCCCGACGCCTTTGCCGCGTGCTTGCCGCTGCCTCCGCACCCGGCCAGCGCGAGCACGATCGCAAGCGCGAGCGCGAGCGCGACGACACCCTTCGAGATCAGACGCATCCCTCTAGCTTCGCGTCACATCTGCTCGAGCGCGTGGATCCGGTCGTCGATCGGCGGATGCGTGTCGAACAGGTGGTTCCACTTGGTCTCGCCCTTGTTCGACTCCTTGTCGAGCGGCTCCTCGATCCAGAGATGCGCAGTGGCTTTCGATGCGAAATGGGTCGCCGTGTGGTCATCCTTCAGCTTCTCGAGCGCCGAGATCAGGCCCGGTGGATAGCGGGTGAGCTGTACGCCCGACGCGTCGGCGAGGTATTCACGCTTGCGGCTCACCGCCATCTGCATGAGCGCCGCAATGATCGGAGCGAAGATCAACAGCACGAAGCCCAAGATCGCGAACACGATTCCGAGCGGATTGTTGTTGTTGTCGTCGCGCCCGCCTCGACCTCCGGTCCAGAACATGATGCGCAAGAAGAAGTCGGACAGCAACGCAATGATCCCGACCATGGTGACCGCGAGCGTCATCACCAAAACGTCGTAGTTGCGGATGTGACTCAACTCGTGCGCGAGCACGCCTTCGAGCTCCACCCGGTTCATCTTGTCGAGAATCCCGGTCGTGACCGCGATGGCGGCGTGCTTCGGATTGCGGCCGGTCGAGAACGCGTTGGGCGCAGGGTCGTCGACGATGTACAACCGCGGCTTCGGCAGCCCGCTCGCGATGCACAGACCTTCGACGAGATTGTGGTAGCGGGCGTACTGCTGCGGGTCGGCGGGCTTCGCGTGCGCCATCGCCAGCGCGACCTTGTCGCTGTTGAAATAGGAGACGAACGACGAGATGATGACGATGATCGCGACGATCACGATGCCGACGACGCCGCCGCGTAGGAAGTAGTCGACCGCGAACCCGACCGCGGACAACAACAAGACGAACAAGAAGATGAGCAGGACCGTCTTGCGTTTGTTCGCGGATATCTGTTCGTACACCAACAGCCTCGAGACGACGGTGCCGAGCGCGACGACTCAGCTCGGAAGCAGGATCAGAACTGGACCTTGGGCACCTCGGTCGATCCCTGCTCGGCCTCGAAGAACTCGCGCTTTTGGAAGTTGAACATCCCGGCGATGGTGACGGTCGGGAACGTCTGGATCTTCGTGTTGTACTTCTGCACGCTGTCGTTGTAGAACTGGCGCGCGTACGCGATCCGGTCTTCGGTCGACGTCAGCTCCTCCTGCAGGCTCAGGAAGTTCTGATTCGCCTTGAGATCGGGGTAGCTCTCGGAGAGCGCGAACAGCTGCCGCAAGGCGCCGCTCAACACGTTCTCGGCTTGGGCCTGTTGCGCCGGACCGGCCTGTTGGGCCTGTACCGCGCTCGTGCGCGCGGCAGTGACCGCTTCCAGGGTCGAGCTCTCGTGCGCGGCGTAGCCCTTGACCGTCTCGATCAGGTTCGGGATGAGATCGTGACGGCGCTGCAGCTGCACGCTGATCTGCGACCACGCCGAGTCGACCCGGTTGCGAAGGCGGACCGCGCCGTTGAAGGCGAAGACGAAGAAGAGGATCGCCAAGACGACGATCACGACGATGATGATGATTGCGGCCAACGGGAACCTCCGAAAAGGGGAAGGAACTCATTCTACGGAGCAGTCGACCCGGATTCAGTCACCGACCTGAGCCTGCAATCGTTGCATCCCGCCCGCGATCGCTTCCAACAACCGGTCGTGCAGGGCCTCGGACGCGCTCGCCAGGACGGCGATCCCGAAGCCGTCGCCCGACCCGACCGCCGGATGGTCGCCGATCGAAGTGCCGTCGGGGCGTGTCACCACCCCTCCGGCCTCTTGCACGATGAGGGCGGCCGCCGCGACGTCGTAGGGGAAGTTCGTGCAAACGGCACCGTCGCCGACTCGGCGGAAGGCTCCCTCGAGCGACGGATGGACGTCGACGACGTAGCGGCCGACGTCGACGTAGGCGTCCAGCTGGCCGGTGACGATCCGCGTCATGTTGAAGGTCGCCGAGCCGAGGTCGAAGTAGCCACCGCGCATTCCCGAGCCGTCGACCAGCTCCTCCAAGACGATCGTCATCGGCATGGCGGGCCGTCCGCGCAACCCCGCCGTCCAGAACAACGCGCCGAGATCGGTGTTCGTCGACAGGCGCACGGGTTGGTCGGCGCTCACACCCTTGCCGCGACGCGCGATGAAGCGGTGTCCCGACTTGATCTCGTGAACGATGCCCAGCTGCACCTCGCCCAGCGTCGCGTCGGGCGACGCCGGCACCACCGCGACCGAGACGCAGCACGACTCGAGCCCCGCCGCGGCCGGCCGGGTTCCGTCGATCGGATCGACCACGAGGATGGCGCGCGGACGGCCGATCTCGACGTAGCCGCGGTCTTCGGAATAGAACCCGATGTCTCCGGCCTCCCGGCAACCGGCCTCGACGACGTGCTCGGCGATCTCGTCGATCGCCATGGTGACGTCACCGCCCGGCGCGACACCGACCCGCGCTCGGGCTCCGGGATCGCCCAGCGACGGGGCGACCGCGTCGCGCACGCGCGCCGCGAGATCGATGGCGAACACCTCCACGACGGGATCGAGCACGACGGGATCGAGATCGGGCATCGGTCAGCTCGTAGGTTCCATCCGGCTACCCCGCGGGCACGAGCGCGCGGGTGTAGAGCTCGAGGTAGCGCTGCGCGAGCCGTCGCATCGAGAACTGCTCGGCCCGCTGGTGCCCCGAGGCGACGAGGCGCTCCCGCAGTGCCGGGTCGTCGAGCAACCGACGCAAGGCGCCGCGCAACGCCTCGACGTCGCCGGGCGGCACCAGCAACGCGTCCTGACCGGGACGCGCGACGTTCTCGTAGCCCTCGATCGCGGACGCGACGATCGGTGTGCCGGCGGCCATCGCCTCGAGCAGCACGACGCCGAACGACTCCCCGCGCAGCGACGGCGCGCAGAACGCCGTCGCGCCGCGCAGCAGCGCGTTGCGCGGCGCGTCGGTGATCGGGCCGAACCACTCGACGTCGCCGACGGCACGGCGCTGTAGCTCTTCGGACTGTTGCCCGACCCCGACGACCTGGAGCCGGGCGTCGCGGTCGATTCCCGCCCACGCGTCGAGCAACACCGCGAGTCCCTTGCGCGGTTCGTGGCGCCCGATGAACACGACGGTCGGTCGGGTCGACGGCGCGGGCGCGGCCGATGCGATGGGCTCGATCTCGACGCCGTTCCACAGCACCATGTATTCGGCCCCCGACCAGTTGCCCGCGGCAGTGACGCGGGCCGATTCGGATACCGCGACGCGAAACGTGAGCCTCATCATCAGCGAGCGCAAGGCGGGCCGGAGCCATTGGTAGGGCACCTCGCCCGCGGCGTGGAAAGTCCCGACCATCGGCCCGTTGAAGCCGATCAGCGCGCTGACGGTCGGTCCCGGCACGATCGGTTCGTGCAGGTGCACCACGTCGGGCTCCAGCGACCGCAACGCCTCGGCCGTCCGGCGCGCGGTTGCCCGGCCGGGCGCGATCGGCGCGATCGAGCCGTTCGACTCCCATTCGACGGTCGGCCCGACGCTGACGATCGTGGCGTCGGGTGGTGGTCCGTCGCAGGGCGCGACGATTCGCACGTCGACGTCGAGTTGGCGCAACTCGCGCGCGAGCCCGAGCACCTGACCCTGCACGCCGCCGGGACGCGACATCGAATAGGGACAGATCATCGCGATCTTCATGACGCGCCAGGCTTCATCGCGAGCCAGGCTTCCTCACTCGCGGTCGCTCGGCCAGTTCGGCTGCAGCAGGTGCCATTGCTCGGGCGCGACGCGGATGAGGGCCTCGAACTCGCGCGCCAAGGCTTGCGTGATGCGGGCGATGTCGTCGCGCAGACCACCTGCTCGAGTGGTCACGATCGGCGGCCGGACGACCCCGCGGTGACCACGGCCTTTCTCGAAGTAGACCGCGACGGGGAGCAGCGCGGCACCCGTCCGCAGTGCAAGGGTCGCCGGGCCGGCCGGAAGGGTCGTGCGCTCGCCGAAGAAATCGACCTCGGCGCCGTCGCCGGTGAGGTCACGGTCGCTCAACAGGCACACGATGCGGTTGTCGCGCAGCGCCCGCAACACCAGGCGCGAGACGTCGGGACCGATCGGCACCACCTCGAGTCCGATCGCCTCGCGCTGGCGGGCGAACCAGTCGAGCAGCTCGGGCGGCTGGAGCGGTTCGACGACGGCGAGCATGTGATAACCCTGCGCCGCCATCCAGGCCGCCGCCCACTCCCACCCGCCGAGATGCGGCAAGGCCAAGATCGCGCCCTTGCCCGAGGCGAGCGCGTCGGTCACGTGCGCGTAGCCGTCGATCGTGAAGTTCGGCTCCACGGCGCCGTGGCGGACGTCGGCCGGCAGCCGCAAGATCTCGATCCAGTAGCGCCCGTACCACTCGAAGACCTCGTCGACGGCACCCCGATCGGTGCGCCCGGTGACCCGGCGCTGGTGGCGCGCCGACATCTGCCGGTTCGCCGGCTGCGGCCACGCGCCGATCCGTCCGACCAGCCGGCCGAGACCCGGGACCAGCCGCGACGGCACGAGCTGCGCAGTGCGCGCCGCGCCTCGGTACGCGTACGTCGTCAACCGCCCTCGCAATCGCGCCACGAACGCGCTACGGCCGCGCGCCGCGCCGTTCCGAACGGGGACGAGCCCGCGGGCGTTGGCCCTCGACCCGGCGCGCCATCCACCATGAACGCAGCGGTGTCGCGGGCCGCTCGACGCCGCGCAAATGCGTGGGGGCCGGTTGCGGAGGACGCGCCGCGAGGCGGTAGACGTGCACGAATCGCTGGATCGCGGTGAAGCCGGTGAGCGCGAGCATCAGCCACAGCATCGGGACCAGGATCGGGAAGGCCAAGGCGATGCCGAGCAGTACGAACCGCTCGGCGCGCTCCATCAGACCGCCACGGGCGTCGAGCCCCAACGATTCCGCGCGGGCGCGCTCGTAGGAGATCAGCATCGAGCACGCGGCAACCGAGAACGCCAGCAGCGGGAGGTAGGACGAGCGCGCGGCAAGATGCCAGGCAACGCCGCCGAACAGCAACGCGTCGGATGCGCGATCGGTCACCGAGTCGAAAAAGGCGCCGCGGGGACTCGCCTGCCCGGCACCGCGGGCGATCGATCCGTCGAGGAGATCGCTCACCCCCGCGACGATCAGAGCGACGACTGCCCAGATGAAATGTCCCGACGCGATCAGCACCGCAGTCGCGACCGAGCACGCGAGACCGAACACCGTCAGCGCGTCGGCGGTGATGCCGAGGTGGCGCAGCCGGTCGCCGATGGGGCCGAGGCCCTGCTCGACGCCTTTGCGCCAGCGCCGGTCGAGCATGCGTGCTCCTCTGGGATGCGTGCTCGCGTTCGCGAGCAGTACGTCCACGGTACCAAACGCGCCGCCGGTTCCCGGGGCTCCCTCCTGGTGGTCTCGGGATCGGCGTTCGTAGAATCAACCCCACCACAGAGCCCAGCCCGGGGGGTCATCGGTGAAGACGTTTCCGACCGCGAAGATCCGCAACGTCGCGCTCGTCGGGCACGGTGGCGCCGGCAAGACCTCGCTGGCCGAGGCGCTCCTCTTCAATGCGGGTGCCATCGTCCGCCTCGGCCGGGTCGAAGACGGCTCGACCGTGTGCGATTTCGACCCCGAGGAACAGCGCCGCAACATCTCGGTGTCGCTCGCGCTCGCGCCCTTCGAGCTCGAAGATCACAAGGTGAACGTCATCGACGCGCCGGGCTATGCCGACTTCGTCGGCGACGTCGCCGCCGCGATCCAGGCCGCCGACCTCGCCCTGTTCGTGGTGTCGGCCGTCGAGGGCGTCGAGGTCCAGACCGAGATCGCGTGGAAGCTCGCCGAGCAGCGCGGCCTGCCGCGTGCGATCTTCGTCAACAAGCTCGACCGCGAGCGCGCGTCGTTCTCGCGCACGCTCGACGAGCTGAAGGCGAAGTTCGGCGCCGGGGTCGCTCCGCTCCAGTTGCCGATCGGCGAGGAAGCGAACCTCACGGGCGTGATCGATCTGCTGAACGACGTCGCCGTGAACTACGCGGGTGGCGCGCCCAAGGGCATCGAGGGCGCGGTTCCCGACGAGATGGAGACCGAAGAGCACGCGGTACACGACGCGCTCGTGGAAGGCATTGTCGTCGGTGACGACGACCTGATGGAGCGTTACCTCGGCGACGACCCCATCGATACCTCCGAGCTCGCCCGCGCGCTCGCCGCGGGAGTCGCGTCGGCGAGCGTGTTCCCCGTGCTGTGCGGCAGTGCAACCAAGCTCGTGGGGATCGACCGGTTGGCGAAGTTCCTCGTCGAGGAAGCGCCCGCACCGGCACTCGACGGCGGGCAGCCGGGTGCGCTGGTGTTCAAGACGATCGTCGATCCCTACGTCGGTCACGTCAACTTGTTCAAGGTGCTCCAGGGCACGGTCAAGCACGACGACATCCTCACGAACGCGCGCTCGAAGGCCGACGAGCGCATGCACCAGCTCTTCTCGATGCGCGGCAAGGAGCAGGACACCGTCGACGAGGTCGCGGCCGGGGACATCGCAGCAGTCGCCAAGCTCGGCCACACCGCGACCGGCGACGTGCTCGCGGCCAAGGGCTCGGAGATGGTGGTCGTCGACCTGCTGCCGGCGCCCGAGCCGCTGCTCGCGGTCGCGATCCGCGCCAAGAGCAAGGCCGACGAGGACAAGCTCGCGAACGCGTTGCACCGCCTCCAAGAGGAGGATCCGGTGATCCGCATCGAACGCAACGCCGAGACCCACCAAACGGTGTTGCGCGGCATGGGAGAGACGCACCTGTCGATCGCGACCGAGAAGCTCGCGCGCAAGTTCGGCGTCGAGGTCGAGACCGACCAGGTGCAGGTCGCGTACCGCGAGACGATCAGCGGCACCGCCGAGTGCGAGGGCCGGCTCAAGAAGCAGAGCGGCGGGCACGGGCAGTTCGCGGTGGCATGGTTGCGGGTCGAGCCGAAAGGGCGCGGCGGGGGCAACGAGTTCGTCGACGCGATCGTCGGTGGGGTGATCCCGAGGAACTTCATCCCCGCGGTCGAAAAAGGGGTCGTCGACACCGAGGATCACGGGGGCGCGCTCGGCTTCCCGGTCGTAGATGTGAAGGTCACCTGTTTCGACGGCAAGCATCACCCGGTCGACAGCTCCGAGATGGCGTTCAAGACCGCGGCCGCGATGGGACTTCGCGACGCGCTCGCGAAGGCCGGCCCGGTGCTGCTCGAGCCGGTGAGCGAGCTCGTCGTCGTCGTGCCCGAGGTGAGCCAGGGCGACATCATGGGGGACCTGAACGGCAAGCGCGGTCGCATCCAGGGTTCGGCGTCACTCGGCGGTGGTGAGGTCGAGATCGTCGCGCACGTCCCGACCTCGGAAGTGCTGCGCTATGCGATCGACCTGCGCTCGATGACCGGCGGGCGCGGCCGGTTCTCGATCGAGCACTCGCACTACGACCCGGTGCCCGCCCATCTCGTCGACAAGGTCGTCGGTGGGCGCAAGGAGTCGTCGAAGTCCTGACGCGAAGTCACGCGAGGTCACGCGCGGTCGCGCAGGAGATCACGGATCTCCGCCAACAACTCCTGGTCGACGGTGAGATCCGGCTCGGGTTCGGCGTCCACCACGCCCCGTCGCCGAATGGTCTGCATGGCCTCGAAGGCCTTGACCGCGAGGAACACCGCGAAGGCGACGATCAGGAAGTTGACCAGCGCCGTGATGAAGTTTCCTATCGACACACGACCATGGCCGACGTGGATCACGACCTTGTTGAAATTCTGCTGGCCGAAGATCGCGCCGACGAATCCCATGATGACGTCGTTGGCGAACGACTGGACGACCGCGTTGAACGCGGTACCAACGATTACTGCCACCGCGAGGTCGAGCACGTTCCCGCGCAGGATGAACGTCTTGAAGTCGCCGAGAAATTCTCGCACGGTGTTCCCTTCTCCGGACCGGTCCGGCGGGAACCCTAACGGGGGTACTGCGTCCAATCCTCGGGGTTCTCCTCCGTGTACTCGCCGAGCACGTGGCCGTCGACCGCGTCGAGCTCGACGAGACCGCGGACGCTCGGCGGCTCGTCGGCGCTGTACACGAGGATGCGCCACGCCGGGCGCGAGCGCAGACCGCGCCAGGCGAGCTGGGCCGACGCGTGTCCGACCGGGAAGCCCACCGTGCGGCTCGCGACCGCGAGCGCCTGGGTCTGGTCGATCCGCAACGGCCAACCGGCGACGAAGTGGTAGGCCGCGATGACGGCCAGCAGGATCGCGCCGAACAGGAGCCCACTGTTGTCGGTCGCGAGAGCAACCCACAGTGCCAACGCGCCCATCACCAGGTAGATCGTGCCCGCGATGCGTCGCCGCTTTATGTCGGGGAACACGTACGGTCCGACGTACGCGGTGACGTCGAGGTCTTCGGGAAGCTCGTCGGCGGGCTCGTCGCCGTTCGAGTCCGCAGACGGGAAGTCGGTCACGGCGCGGACGCTACCCGGGCCACGCGGATTTCAGCTTGTCGTAGCCCGTGCGCAGGCTCTCCGGGAGCACGCGGACCTCTGCCACCGCAGTCATGAAGTTGGTGTCGCCGGTCCAGCGCGGCAGCACGTGGACGTGGAGATGTCCCGGTACGCCGGCGCCCGCGGCCCGGCCCAAGTTGGCGCCGACGTTCACGCCGTCGGGTTCGTACGCGGCGCGGATCGCACGGATCGCACGCACTTGAGCCCGCGCGACCGCGACGTTCTCGTCGTCGTCGAGGTCGTCGAACGCGGCCGCGTGCCGAACGGGAGCCACCATAAGATGTCCGGACCCGTACGGATACAGGTTCATCACGGTGATCGTCTCCGTGGTTCGCTCGAGCACGAGCGCCTCGGCATCGTCGGGCGCGTCGACGAGACTGCACACGACACAGCCTTCAGTGTTGCGGACGACGTCGGCGTCGGACACGTACGGCGAGCGCCAGCCCGCCCACAACCGATCGAGGCTCACCGGCGCTACCGGTGCTCGAGCACTTCGGCTGCGAGGCGGTCGACGAGGTCGTCGACCGTCACGTCGCGCTCGGGCCGATCGCTCCCCCGCCGGTTGACGCCCACAGTTCCGTTGTCGACATCACTGTCGCCGACGACGAGGATGTACGGCACTTTCTCGGTCTTGGCGCGCCGGATACGCGCGCCGAGCTGGCCCGCGGCGCCGTCGACCATCTCGGCGCGGAACCCTTCCGCCTTCAAGCGGTCGACGATCCGGAACCCGTACGCGTCGTGGCGGTCGCTCACCGGCAACACGGTTACCTGCACCGGCGCGAGCCACGCCGGGAACGCGCCCGCGTAGTGCTCGACGAGCACGGCGAAGAAGCGCTCCACCGAGCCGAACAGCGCGCGATGGATCATGACCGGTCGGTGGCGCTCGTTGTCGGCGCCGACGTAGTGCATGTCGAAGCGTTGTGGCATCTGGAAGTCGAGCTGGATCGTCGACATCTGCCACGTACGCCCGATCGCGTCTTTGACCTGCACCGAGATCTTCGGCCCGTAGAACGCGCCGCCGCCTTCGTCGAGCACGAGCGCGAGGCCCTTGTCCTGGGCGGCGGCGCGCAAGGCCTCCGTCGCTTCGTCCCACTCCTCGTCGGTTCCGACCGCCTTGCCCGGCGGCTTGGTCGACAGCTCGAGGTAGAAGTCGTCGAGCCCGTAGTCGCGCAGGAGGTCGAGCACGAAGTCGAGCAACGAGGAGAGCTCGTCGGCCATCTGCTCCTTGGTGCAGAAGATGTGCGCGTCGTCCTGGGTGAGACCGCGCACGCGCGTGAGTCCGTGGACCACACCCGACTTCTCGTAGCGATACACCGTGCCGAACTCGAAGTAGCGCGACGGCAACTCGCGATAGGACCGCGTGCGGTGCTTGAAGATCAGGATGTGGAACGGGCAGTTCATCGGCTTCAAGTAGTAGGTGGTTCCCTCGCCTCCTTGACCGCCCTCTTCCAAGTGCATGGGCGGGAACATCCCGTCGGCGAACCAGTCGAGGTGACCCGACGTCTGGAAGAGGCCTTCCTTCGTGATGTGCGGGGAGTTCACGAACAGATAGCCGGACGCCTCGTGCCGCTGGCGTGAATACTCCTCCATGATGCGCCGCACGAGAGCACCCTTCGGGTGGAACACCGCGAGGCCGGAGCCGATCTCCTCGGGGAACGAGAACAAGTCGAGCTCGACACCGAGTTTGCGATGGTCGCGGCGCTCGGCTTCCTCGAGGCGATGGAGGTGCTCGGCGAGCGCAGCCTTCGACTCCCACGCGGTGCCGTAGATGCGCTGCAGCATCGGGCCCTTCTCGTTGCCGCGCCAGTACGCGCCGGCAACCTTCAGGAGCTTGAACGCGCCGAGCTTGCCCGTCGACGGTACGTGCGGACCGCGACAGAGGTCGGTGAAGGCGACCTCGCCGTGCGCCACGTTGCGGTACACCGAGACGCCGGTGTCGTCGCCGCCGGCCTCGGTCGCGTCGTCGGCATCGGCCGCGCCGGTGCGCACCTTCTCGATGATCTCGCGCTTGTACGGCTGATCCGCGAACAGCGCCAGCGCCTCGTCGTACGTCAGCTCCGACCGCTCGAACTGTTGGTCGGCTTTGACGATCGCGCGCATCTCGTCCTCGATGCGGCCGAGGTCGTCGTCGCTGAACGTCTGGCCGTCAGGGAGGTCGAAGTCGTAGTAGAAGCCGTCGGCGATCGCGGGACCGATCGCAACCTTCGCGCCGGGAAACAGCCGGGTTACAGCCTCGGCCATCACGTGCGCGGTCGAGTGCCGAAGCACCTCTCGACCCTCGTGGGAGTCGGGCACGACGATCTGCAGCGCAACGTGGTGGCCGAGGGGACGTGAGAGGTCGACCCACTCGCCATCGGCCTTCGCCGCGATCGCGGCCTTCGCGAGACCCTTGCCGATCGAGGCCGCGACCTCGGCCGGCGTCGATCCGGACGCGTACTCCCGAGTCGAACCGTCCGGGAGCTTGACCGTGATCTGCTCGCTCATGGGGTCTCTATCGTCGGCGCGGTCGGCGATGTGCGGAACGCGTCGAGGCTAGCAACGCCCGCGCCGGCAACTACGCGCATTCCGCCGCTCAGGCCGTGACCGCGGAGATCGGGCGCTCGAGGTCGACACCGAGCAACCGGCCGAGCTCGCACATCACCACGCGTGCACTTGGATCGTCGCCCCCCGAGAGGATGGCGCTCGCGAGGTCGTCGAGCGCGTCGAGGGCGCGCGGCGAGTCGAGGTCGTCGTCGATCGCGCTGCGCACGCGCGCCGCGAACGGGCGCGGGTCGGGACCCGATGTGCGCTCGGCCGCGGCAAACAACCGATGCAACATCGCGGTGCCCTCATGGAGATCGGTGTGGTACCACTCGAAACCATGCCGGTAGTGATGCCGCATGAGTGCGAGCCGGATGGCGCGGGGATCGGCGCTCTTCAAGAGCTCGTCGACGAAGACGAGGTTCCCGAGCGACTTGGACATCTTCTCGCCTTCGTAGTTGACCATCGCCGAGTGCAGCCAATGCCTTGCGCACGGCTTTCCCGTGAGGCTCTCGCTTTGCGCGATCTCGCACTCGTGGTGGGGGAAGATCAGGTCGGTGCCCCCTCCGTGCAGGTCCATGGTCGGACCGTGCTCGTGCATTGCCATCGCCGAGCACTCGATATGCCAGCCGGGACGCCCGACGCCGAACGGCGCTCGCCACGCGGGCTCGTCGGCGAGCGACGGCTGCCAGAGGACGAAGTCGAGCGGCTGTCGGCGATGCGGATCGTCGGGATTCCCGCCGCGCTCACGCGCTAGTCGCAGCATCTGCTCGCCGGAGTAGTGCGACAGCTCCCCGTAGCGCGGGAACGTGGACACGTCGAAGTACGCGGTTCCGTGCGTGAGATACGCATTGCCCGATTCGAGCAGGCGTCCGACCAGCTCGATGATCTCGTCAATCGACTCGGTCGCACGCGGTTCGGCGTCGGGCGCGCGCATCTCGAGCGCGTCCATGTCGTTGTGGAACCGCGCCATCTCTGCCTCGGCGAGCTCGAGGTAGGGGACGCCGAGCTCGCGGGCTTTGGGGAGGATCGAGTCGTCGACGTCGGTGACGTTGCGAACGTAGCGGACCTCGTGGCCGAGCTCCTCGAGGCGACGGATGAGGAGATCGTAGGTGAGATAGGTGGCCGCGTGACCGAGG
Source organism: Acidimicrobiia bacterium (assembly GCA_038323195.1). Lineage (GTDB taxonomy): Bacteria > Actinomycetota > Acidimicrobiia > IMCC26256 > PALSA-610 > PALSA-610. The sequence goes on from JBBQGQ010000003.1 coordinate 46,419, forward strand.
TGCGTCGAGTCGTACGGCGTGATCCCGCACACGTACATACTCACCGTGGGCGGCGCTTCGAACGGCACGACCGCGCGCCGGGCGGTGTCGTAGAGGCGCATGTTCACGAGCGAACCCTAGTGCTCGACCGCGCGGCTCGGTTCACTCCGTTCGTTCGCTCAGACCGAGGTGAGCCGGAGGCTGGCGCGCATCTTGTGCCGGATGTTGACGGTCAGTAGCACTGCGGCGAAGGTTTCCATACCGACGGCGTTTCGCAGCGATCCACCATCGAGCGGACGGAGCCTCGGGATGCTGCTCGTGATCTCCATCACGGTCGCCTTCGCGTCGTCGTCGTCACCCAGCACGATCACGTCACTCGACATCTCGTGATCGATCTCACCGAACTCGGCTGCGGGCACCAGGTGGAACGCGGTGCAGACGCGCGACCGCCAGAGCAACGCCTGGATCTCGGCGGCGACCGATCCGTGCGGCGGGAGCACCGCGTTGAACTCGTTGCCGTGCTTGACGAGGTTGTTGGCCATCGACACGAGGATCTTGCCCGCGAGCCGATCGGCGTGCTCCTGCACGGTCGGGATCGCCGAGTCGGCATGTACCGCGAGGATCACGACGGGCGCGTCGCAGGCCCATGCGTTGTCGCACGCGATCAATCGGCCGGCAACGCGATCACCCCACGCTTTTTCGAGCTCGGCGACCGCGCCACGCGCTTTTTCTACCGCCCGCGAGCCGAACAACACCTCGTGGCCCACGCTCGCGAGTCGAGCCGCGAGACCGCCACCCGCGGGCCCGGTAGCCCCCAAGATTCCGATGCGCATCCGAAGAGACTAACTGTCCCGATCCCGGGGCTCCGCTGCCGCTCACGCTTATTGGTCGCTCGCGCTGCGCCTCCCATTTTTATTGGTCGCTCGCGCTGCGCCTCCCGTTCGGTCGGCTCCGCTGCCGCTCCCGGTCGGCTCCGCTGCCGCTCATATCTATTGGTCGCTCGCGCTGCGCCTCCCATCCGGTCGGCTCCGCTGCCGCTCACGTCACCCAATGCAGTCGGCGCCGAAGAGGATGCGTAGCTCGGCGAACAGACCGTTGCGAGCGTCGCAACGGAACTCGTCGCCGAGGCGAAGATCGGTCTCCTTGTCGGGACCGATCAGCGTGAGGAGCACCGGACTGTCGCCGGGGTTCGCGGCCAAGATCTCTCGCAGTCGTTGCACGCGGTCGTCGGTCAGCGCGCCGGCCTTGACCCGGAGTCTGACCGGCGGGCCCGCGTCGACATGTACCTCGGGCCGCGTGATGTCCATCGCCATCAGCTTGGGCGTGTCGTCTCGACCGTCGATCCGTCCGCGCACCGTGACGATGGCATCGGGAGCGAGCAACTCGCCGTACGTCAGCATCGTCTTGGGAAAGACCATGACCTCGATCGCGGCCGCCAGGTCTTCGAGGACGAAGGTGGCCATGAGATCGCCACGCTTGGTGTACTTGCGTTGGAAGGCGGTGACGACACCCGCGACCGTGCGCATCGCGCCGTCGTCGAGATCGCTCAGCTCCGCGATCGAACACTCGACCAGGCGCCGCAGCGCGTGCTCGACGCCCATGAGCGGATGATCGCTCACGTAGAGCCCGAGCATGTCCTTCTCGGCGCGCAGCCGCTCCGACTTGTCGAACTCGACATCGGGGATCGCGAGGCGATCGTCGAACACGGGCGAGTCGTCGGTCGCGCTGCCGCCGAGGTCGAAGAGGCTCATCGTGCCCGCGTCGCGCTCGCGGCGCCGGCGCAGCCCGGCGTCGACGATCACCTCGAACACGTTCAGCAGACCCTTGCGCGGATGATCGAGCGAGTCGAAGGCGCCGCCGTTGATCAGTGATTCGATCGTGCGCTTGTTGAGCACGCTCGCGTCGACCCGATCGCAGAAATCGTGGAAGTCGGTGAAGGGACCTCCCCGCTCGCGCTCTTCGATCAGCTGGCCCGACACACCCTCGCCCACGTTGCGCACCGCGGACAGGCCGAACCTGATCGCGTGCCCCTCGCACGAGAAGTCGCTGTACGACACGTTCACGTCGGGTACGAGCACCGGGATGTCGCGCTGACGACACTCGCCGAGGTAGACCGCGGCCTTGTCGAGGTTCGTCTTGACGCTCGTCAGCAGCGCCGCGAGATACGGCACCGGGTGGTTCGCCTTCAGCCAAGCGGTCTGGTACGTGATGAGGCCGTACCCGAGGCTGTGCGACTTGTTGAACGAATAATCGGCGAAGGGCTCGATCTTGTCGAAGTAGTCCTGCGCGAAATCGTCGGAATGGCCGTTGCGGACACAGCCGTCGACGAACTTGGAGCGCTCCTTGACGATGAGCTCACGGATCTTCTTCCCGGTGGCCTTGCGGAGGTTGTCGGCCTCCTCGAGCGAGTAGCCCGCGAGCTTCTGGGACACGCGCATCAGCTGCTCTTGGTAGATCATCAGCCCGAACGTGGGCCCGAGGATCTCCTCGAGGTCGGGATGGTCGAACAACACGGGCTTGCGGCCGTTCTTGCGCTCCGCGTACTCGGTGTGCCAGTTCTGCGCCATCGGGCCGGGGCGGTAGAGCGCGATCACGGCCGAGACGTCTTCGAAGGTCGTCGGCGCGAGCGAGCGGAGCAGCGAACGACACGGTCCGCCTTCGAGCTGGAACACCCCGATCGTGTCCGCCCGGCGCAGGAGCTCGAAGGTCTTCGGGTCGTCGAGCGGGATCGCGTCGATGTCGGGGCGGGTTCCGGTGGTGCGCTCGATGAGGTCGAGTGCGATCTCGATGACGTCGAGGTTGCGCAGGCCGAGGAAGTCCATCTTCAACAGGCCCAGGTCTTCGACGCCGTGCATCTCGTACTGCGTCACCATCGGTGCCTCTTCGAGCGGCGTTCCCGGCTCGGGCTTGCGCTGGATCGGCAGGTATTCGGTGAGTGGCTCCCGGGTGATGACGACCGCGGCCGCGTGGATGCCGTCCTGGCGGCGCAACCCCTCGAGGCCCTTCGCGACGTCGATCACCCGCTTGGCGTCGGGATCGATGTCGTACAGCTGGCGGAGGTCGCCCGCCATCTTGTAGCCGTCGGCGAAGCGGTCGTTCGGCTCCAGACACGCGTGCAGCGGCGTGTCACGACCCATGATGAGCTGCGGCATCAGCTTGGCGATCTTGTCGCCGACGGCATAGGGATAGCCGAGCACTCGCGCCGCATCGCGGACCGCGGCACGCGCCTTGATGGTGGAGAACGTGATGATCTGCGCGACGTGATCGTGGCCGTAGCGCTGCGCCGCGTACCGGATCATCTCCCCGCGGTAGCGGGAGTCGAAGTCCATGTCGATGTCGGGCATCTGCTTGCGCCCGGGGTTGAGGAACCGCTCGAACAGGAGGTCGTACTTGATCGGATCGCTGTCGACGATGCGCAGGCAGTACGCGACACACGATCCGGCCGCGCTCCCCCGCCCGGGCCCGACCCGGATCCCGCGCGACTTGGCGTAGCGGACGAGGTCCCACACGACCAAGAAGTACGCCGGGAAGCCCATCGACTTCACGATGTCGAGCTCGTGCTCGATCCGCTCGATCACGTGGAGCGCCGGAGTGGGCCCGTAACGGTCCTTGGCGCCCTGCATCGTGAGCTCGCGCAGGTACGAGTTCTCGTCGTGGCCTTTCGGGACCGGGAACGCGGGCAGGACGGCGTGGCCGAACTCGAGCTGCACGTCGGCGCGCTCGGCGATCAGCAGCGTGTTGTCGCACGCGTCGGGCGCCTCCGCGAAGAGCGCGCGCATCTCTGCCGCGCTCTTGATGTAGAAGTCGTCGCCGTCGAACTTGAAGCGCTTCGGATCGCTCTGCAACGCACCGGTCTGCACGCAGAGCAATGCGTCGTGCGCTTCCGCGTCTTCCTTGCGCGTGTAGTGGCTGTCGTTCGTGGCGAGCAGCGGCGCGCGCAGCTTGCGCGCGATGTCGAGCAGCGGACGGATGACGCGGGCGTCGTCGTCGATACCGTGGTCCTGCAACTCGACGAAGAAGTACTCGCGCCCGAAGATGCTCTGGAACCGCGCCGCCGCCTCCAGGGCCGCCTCGGGCTCGTCCTTCAGGATCAACTGAGACACGAGACCGCCGAGGCAGCCCGTCGTCGCGCTGATGCCCTCGTGATAGCGCTCCAGCAGCTCCCAGTCGGTGCGCGGCTTGTAGTAATAGCCGTCGAGGTACGCGGCGCTGGTGACCTTGATGAGATTGCGATAGCCCTCGTTCGTCTCGGCGAGCATCGTGAGGTGGAAGATCTCGTGCTCGGAGCGCTTCGGACGATCGAAGCGCGACGTGTTGGTGAAGTAGCCCTCCATGCCGAGCACCGGCTTGATGCCCGCCGCGCGCGCGGCCTCGTAGAGCGGCAGGACGCCGTACATGTTGCCGTGGTCGGTGATCCCTACCGCGGGCTGACCGTCGGCCGCGGCCGCGGCGACGACCTCGCCGATCCGCGACGCACCGTCGAGCATCGAGTACTCGGTGTGGAGGTGCAAATGGACGAACGAATCGGTCAGAGCTCCGCCCTCAGGTCGGCCATCCACAGGCCCTGTGGACAGGGTTGTGGATGAATCACATGAGTGTGATTACCCTACCGCAGGTCGTCCGCGAAACGCCAGGGTCGGGAGATCAGCCGGGAGCGCGACCGGGGGCGGCGACGAGCGGGACGAGCATCTCGTCGGGGGTGAGCGAGCCGTGGCCGGAGCGCAGCTGCACCTCCTGCGCCAGGGCGGGATCGACGAACGCGACCGCGTCGCGCGCCGCGAGCACGACGTCGCCGATCCGACCGGGAATGCTTCCCGTCGCGCCCGTTCCGAACAGCTCCTCGTCGAGGATCTCGGCGCGCGACCACACCCACGCCTGCGCGCCGAGCAGGTCGCGCGCGGCCGCGAGGAGGTCGCGCGCCGCGCCTTTGCGCGCGTAGAGGTAGCGGAAGCGACCGTCACCGGCCATAGCAGTGGTGAGCGGGACGAGCTCGGGGACCGCGACCCACGATGCTCGCTCGAGGTGCACCTGGCCGTGGTCGGCGGTCACGAGCAGCGCGGCGCGTTCCGGCAGCGCGTCGAGAAGCGCAGCGACCAGCGCGTCCGCAGCCGCGAGCTCGCGCCGGAAGACACGATCGCGCAAGCCGAACTCGTGCGCGATCGAATCAACCCCGGGGTAGTACGCGTACACCAGTCGCTCGCCGGCCTCGACCTCGAGCCGGCAGTGTTCAACGAGCGCGGCCGTCGTGTGCCATCCGACGAACCGGGCGCCGCGGAGGTGGGCCTTCGTGAAGCCCGTATTGCGGAACTCGGTCTTGGTCACGACCGGAACGGCGCGACCGAGGAACGCGGTATGACGCTGCACGTCGAACGGATCGGGCGTTCGGCCGCCGCCCTGCACCGACCAGCGCAGCACGTTCAGAACGTCGCCCTCCACGAGCATGCGGTAACCGAGGATTCCGTGTTGCGCGGGTGCGAGCCCGGTCGCGATCGAGGTGAGCGCGGTGGCCGTCGTCGCGGGCACGACCGTAGTGATCGGCCCGCCCGCCATGGCCGCGAGCTCGGGCATGTCGGCGGCGTGCTCGCGCAGGGCGTTCCAACCCAGGCCGTCGAGCACCAAGAGCACCACCGCTTCGGACTCCCGCGCCGCCTCCGGCAAGAAGGAGCCGTCGCGCGCGCCCAGGAGCGCCGGGACGAGTCCCGCGATGGACGCACCGCCGAGCGCGGGCCGAACCGCACCGACGAGGGAGGAGGTCATCGGCCGCAGCGTAGAACGTGGCCGGGACGACGCCGTGCCCGCTTTCCGCGCGACGATGGGAGCATGAGGATGTCGACGCGGGGCGATTACGCGGCCCGGGCGCTGTTGTCGCTCGCGCTGCACGGCACGGACCGTCCGACCTCCGTGAAGGAGATCGCCGAGCGCACCCACCTTCCGCAGCCGTATCTCGAGCAGATCCTCTTGTCGGTGAAGGGCGCGGGGCTCGTGCGCTCGAAGCGCGGTGTCGGCGGGGGTTACGTCCTGGCGCGTCCGCCCGAGGCGATCACCCTGGCCGACATCGTCTCCGCGGTCGAGGGTCCGCAGATCATCCTGGCCGAGCATCCCGACCATTGCGAGGGGCACTGCATCCTGCAGGAGGTGTGGGTAGGCGTCGACGACGAGTCGCGCCGCATCCTCGAGCGCGTCACGCTCGCCGAGCTCGTCGCCCGCACCCGCGTCGGCCACCCCGACGCCGTTCCCGACCCGGCGCGCTGACCTCGCCCGCGCGCGGAACCGCCCGGCGGAAGTGCACGGTTGCTACGCGCGGCGTTCGACAAGGTTCTCGAGCACTGCGCGCAGCTCGACCGGCAGCGGCTCTTCGAACCGAAGCCGTTCGCCGGTGACGGGATGGTCGAAGCCCAGTGTTCCCGCGTGCAGGAACGGTCGCGGCAACGCGATCTGATCGCGCGAGCCTCCGTACGTGCCGTCGCCCACGACCGGATGGCCGATCGCCGCGAGATGGACGCGGATCTGGTGGGTACGGCCGGTCTCGAGCTTGCACTCGAGGAGACTGGTCAGCGGGACCGCGAACTCCTCGACGACCTTGTACTCCGTTCGCGCCGGCTTCCCCTCGTCGCGCACTGCCATCCGCGTCCGGCGCGCCCCCGAACGGCCGATCGGCGCGTCGATCAGCCCGCGCGGCGCCGACAGGCGGCCCCACACGAGCGCGCCGTAGAGGCGCTCCACCGAACGCTGCGCGAGTTGGGCGACGAGCGCGTCGTACGCCCGCGCCGTTCGCGCCACGACGAGCAGGCCGCTCGTGTCGCGATCGAGCCGGTGGACGATGCCCGGACGCATCGGATCGCCGACGTTCTCGATGCCGGGGAACCGCGCGAGCAGGCCGTCGACGAGCGTTCCCCGCGCATTCCCGGCACCCGGGTGCACGACGAGACCGGCGGGCTTGGCGACGACCACGACGTCGTCGTCCGCGAACCGCACGTCGATGACAACGCCGGGATCGGGCTCGGGACGTGCGTCGGGCTCGAGCGACGGCTCGCCGAGCACCTCGAGCGCGCTTCCCTCGTGCAAGCGATGACTCTTCGCGACGACTCTGCCGTCGACCGTCACCGCGCCGGCATCGATCAACTCCTGCACCGCGGCGCGCGGCCAGCCGGTCAGGAACGAGAGCGCCCGGTCGACCCGATCGCCGTCGAGGGCCGGCGGCACGGTGATGGGCCCTTTGATCACGTTTCCGGCGCAGGACTGGGCGCGAACAGCGTGCGGACGATCAACACGATCGCGCCGATGGTGATGCACGAATCGGCGACGTTGAAGACCGGCCACCAACCGACGGCCACGAAGTCGACGACGTGGCCCCGCAGGAAGCCGGGCGAGCGCGCGAGACGGTCGGCCAGGTTGCCGAGCGCGCCGCCGAGCACGAGCACCAAACCGACGAGGGTCCAGCTGTCGGTCGCCTGGCGCACTGCGCGCGCGACGAACGAGGCGATCACGATCGCGAGGACGGCCAGCACCGGCGTGTAACCCTGGAACCGGCTGAACGCGCTCCCGCCGTTGCGGGACACGTCGAAGACGACAAGATCGCCGATGACGTGCTTCGGGCCGTCGGCCAGCGCCGAGACGGCCCACGCCTTCGTCAGCTGATCGACCGCGACGATGCTCGCGAGTGCCGCGACGACCCACGCGGTACGGGACCGGGAACGGATCCGGGCTCGCGTCTCAGCGGCGCCGTTCGCCACGGGCCTTGCACTTCACGCATTGCTCGGCCCACGGGATGACCTCGAGCCGCGCGACCGGGATGCGATCGCCGCAGGTCACACACAGTCCGTACATACCCGTGGGGATCCGCTGCAGGGCGCGGTAGATGTCGTCGACGGTCTGGCGCGCGGTCGTCGACAACGACAGATCGCGCTCGCGCTCCACGCTCACGGTGTCACCTTCGCCCGACTCCTCGTCGAACTGGGTGTCGCCCTGCTCCCGTTCCGCTGCGAGCTGCTCGGCCGAGGCCTCGAGCTCCTCGGCCTGGCGTGCGTGACGGTCGCGCTCTTCTTCCAGGCGCTCGCGCAACTTCGCCAGCGTGCTCGCGGCGAGCGGCGGCGGGAGCTTCCTCGGCGGATCCTTCTTGACCGGCGGCGGCTTCGGAGCCGACTTCGGCGCGGGCGAGGGCTTGTTCGCGACTTTCATCGGGCCCTTTGTCGACGCCGCGGGCGCTTTCTTTACGGCTGACTTGACCGGTGCGGCCTTCTTGGCGTTCGCGGTCTTCTTGATCGCAGGCTGCTTCGCCTTCGTCACGGCCTTGCCGGCAGGCTGGGCCGCCTTGCCGGCCGGCTTGCCGACGGTCTTCCTCGCGGCCGGCGTCTTGGCGGCCGGCTTCTTCGCGACCAATTTCTTCGCGACGGGCTTCTTCGCGACGGGCTTCTTCGCGACCAAGTTCTTCGCGACGGGCTTCTTGGCGACCGGCTTCTTCGCGACCGATCTCGTCGAGGCCGATGCGCGGGTGCGCTTCGACGCCGCGCGGGCGGGCGACGGCTTGTGCTTCACCGCGGCGGTCTTGCGGACACCGGCCCCGTTGACCGGGGTCTTCTTGGTCGCCGCCCGCCGAGCCGAAGCCGCCGGCTTCGACACCTTGCGCGTGGTGACCTTGGAGGCTTGGGCCATGCTGACCTACTCGTTCGCGGGTTGGGCTCATCCGGTTCGTGGCTGGTGCGACCGACGGCGGCCCCGGAAGGCGCCGGATTGTAGCGGTCCGACGCGACCGCCCCGGTCACCCCGGATCGCACCCGATCCAAGCCGCGAGCCTGCGCCGCGCCTCGGCCACGTCGAGACCGGCCACCCGCAGCCGTTTCACGCGCGACCGCTCGCCGCCGACGACGGTGACCGCCGACGGCGCGACACCGAGCGCGGCCGCGACCGCGATCCGGGTAGCGTCCGTCGCGCGACCGTCGACGGGTGGTGCAGCAACCCGTAACTTCAGCGCGTCGCCGTGGCGCCCGACGACCTCCGTGCGCCCGCTGCGGGGCAGCACGTGCACGTGTACGACCACACCACCGTCGACGCCTTCGACTACGGGACTCAGTAGCTCAGTACACCCAGACGGTCATGCCGATCGGCAAGATGTTGGCCGCCCAGATGAAGTTGATCGCGGCGTTTGAGACCCGGGTGCAGCCGTGCGACGCAGGGAACGGCGGGACATCGGGATAGCCGTGCACCGCGATGCCCGACCAGGTGAAGTACTTCGGCCGGAACAACACGCCGAGCGGACCGTGATCGGGCCCGTCGACCTGACGGATGACGGAGAAGATCCCCTCGGGAGTGTGCGCGCTGTAACCCACGCCGTCGAGCGTGTACGGGTGATCGGAACCGGTCGAGGTGTTGAACGTGTACTGGACGAAGCCGTTCTGGACGACCATGAGGATCTGACGGGCCTTGTCGATCTGGATCATCGAACCGGACTCGGGCCGTGCCTGCGGCCGGCCCGCGCTTCGGAACGCGGCCTGCGTCGGGGGGTCGACGACACCCGAGCGCGGCAGGCCGTTCGCCTTCTGGAACGCCCAGATCGCCTGTTGCATGTCGCCGTCGAACACACCGTTCACGCCCGGCAGCCAGAAACCGAGCGCCACGAGCCGGTTCTGCACATCGGTGACGGCCGCGCCGAACGCACCCGGGCCCATGAGCCCGACGTCGGGCAGGTTCTTCAGCGCCAGCATGCGGTAGCCGTCGCCGTCGGGCATGCCGACCAGTTGCACGACGTGGTGGTCGGCCGGCACCAGACCGGAGGCGCTGCCCGCGAAGCTCGCGTCGCCGAACGTGAACACGCCGCCGTCGGCGGCGCCGAGCCAGTAGCCCTTGCCGGAACCGTCACGCGCCATGCCGACGACCGGCGCATTGAGGCGCATCGAACCCGTCGAACCGAAGAAACGGGCGTCGCCGAACGAGAAGATCCCGCCGTCGGTCGCCACCAGCCAGTAGCCCCCGCCCGTGGGCGTGGACGCCATGCCGACGACCGGCGCATTGAGGCGCATCGAACCCGTCGAACCCTGGAAGCGCGCCGAACCGAACGAGAACACACCGCCGTCGGCCGCGTACAGCCAGTAGCCCATGCCGCCCGGCCCGGCAACGAGCGACTTGATCGGCGCGTTGAGCCGCACGTTCGACATCATCCCGAACCCGTGCGCGTCGCCGAACGGGAACACCGAACCGTCGGCGGTGATGATCCAGTAGCCGTGACCGGTCGGCGTCGCGGTCATCCCGACGACGGGTTGCGCGAGCGGCCATCCGGCCAGCGCACCGTAGAAGGGCGCGTTGAACGAGAAGACGCCGCCATCGGAGGCGACTTCCCAATAGCCCTTGCCGTCCGCGGTAGTAGCCATCGCGACGATCGGACGCGTGAGCGCGAGGCCGCTCGTCGAGCCCTGGAACGTCGCGCTTCCGAAGGCGTAGACCTGGTCGTCGTGGGCGCCCGTGGCCGCCGCGGGATGCGCGACGAGCACCGAGCCGACGGCTCCCGACGCGACCACCAACGTGGTGCAGACCATCGCGCGTAACCAGAGTGAGCACCGCCGCATTCGGCGCACGCTAGCCGCTCGACTGCGCGATTCACGAGCGGGCCGCCGGTATCGTTGCCGCCATGTTCCGCCCGGTTGATCCGTCGCTCGACCTCGTCGCGCTCGAAGCATCGATGTTGGCCCGGTGGCGGGAGGAGGACGTGTTCGGCGAATCGCTGCGCCGGCGCGCGGGTGCTCCGGAATGGGTGTTCTACGAGGGTCCGCCGACTGCCAACGGCCGGCCGGGGATCCACCACGTGTGGGCACGGCTCTTCAAGGACCTCTACCCGCGCTTCCACACGATGCGCGGCAAGCACGTTGACCGCAAGGGCGGGTGGGACTGCCATGGATTACCAGTCGAGGTCGAGGTCGAAAAGGAGCTCGGCTTCTCCGCGAAGTTCGAGATCGAGGACTACGGCATCGAGCGCTTCAACGCCAAGTGCCGGTCGTCCGTGCAGCGCTACGTGGAGGACTGGCAGTCGCTCACGTCGCGCATCGGGATGTGGATCGACACCGCCGGCGCCTACTGGACCCTGTCGAACGAGTACATCGAGACCGTGTGGTGGTTGTTCCGCACGATCTGGGACGCCGGCGCGATCTACGAGGGCTTCAAGGTCGTTCCGTATTGCGGGCGGTGCGGCACCGCGCTGTCGAGCCATGAGCTCGGTCAGCCGGGCGCGTATCGCGACGTCACCGAACCGTCGGTCTACGTCCGGTTCCCGCTGGTCGGGCGCGACGACGACCTCGTGGTCTGGACGACGACGCCCTGGACGTTGCCGTCGAACGTCGGCGCCGCGGTCGGTCCCACGATCGACTACGTACGTGTGCGCGCTCCCGAAGGCGGGCGCGACCTGGTCATGGCTCGCGACCGCGTCGCCGATGTGCTCGGCCCCGACGCCGAGATCGTCGCTGAAGTGGCCGTGGCGTCTCTCGTCGGCGCACGCTACGAGCCTCCGTTCACGCTCCTCGACGTCGAGGGCGAGAAGGCGTTCACCGTGGTCGCCGACGACTTCGTCACCGTCGACGACGGCTCCGGAATCGTGCACCTCGCCCCGCCTTCGGCGAGATCGACCGTGAGATCGGCGAGCGTGAGGGACTCCCCATCGTCAACCCGGTCAACGACGCGGCGCGTTTCGAACCCGTCGTCGGCGCGCCGTACGCGGGCCGGTTCGTAAAGGACACCGACCCCGAGCTCATCGACGACCTCGTTGCCCGCGGCCGGATGGTCGCGGTCGTCGACTACTCCCACTCGTATCCGCATTGCTGGCGTTGCGACACGCCACTCATCTATTGGGCCAAGCCCGAATGGTTCGCACGGACCTCTGCATACAAGCGCAAGCTGCTCGCCGAGAACGAGACCATCAACTGGTATCCCGAGCACATCAAGCACGGCCGCTTCGGCGACTGGCTCGAGAACAACGTCGACTGGGCACTTTCGCGCGATCGCTACTGGGGCACTCCCATCCCCGTATGGCGATGTCGCGATTGCGAGCACGACACGTGTGTGGGTTCGGTCGCCGAGCTGATCGAGCTCGCGGGTCGCGACCTCACCGGCATGGATCTGCACCGGCCGTACGTCGACGACGTCACGATCATGTGCCCCGCGTGCGACACGGGCACGGCGTATCGCATCGAGCCGGTGCTCGACGCGTGGTTCGACTCGGGCTCGATGCCCGCCGCGCAGTTCCACTCTCCGTTCGAGAACGTCGACGAGTTCGACACCCACTTCCCCGCCGACTTCATCTGCGAGGCCATCGACCAGACGCGCGGCTGGTTCTACTCGCTACTCGCGGTGAACACGTTGGCCTTCGGCCGGTCGCCGTACCGCAATGTCGTCTGCCTGGCGCACATCGTCGACAAGGACGGCGCCAAGATGTCGAAGACGCGCGGCAACGTGATCGACCCCGTACCGGTGCTCGCCGAGCGGGGCGCCGACGCGCTGCGCTGGTACATGTTCTCGTCGGGGTCGCCGTGGACCACCAAGCGCGTCTCCGAGGCCGGCATCGACGAGGCGAAGCGTCAATTCCTCCTGACCGTGTGGAACACCTACTCGTTCTTCGTGACCTACGCGAACATCGACGGCTGGACACCGGCCCCCAGTGCGACCACCGACCCGCCGGCGCACGTCCTCGACCGCTGGATCACGTCACGCGTGCACCGCACGGTGCGCACTGCGACCGAGGCGCTGGAGCAGTTCGACGCGTTCGCCGCCACCCAGGCGCTGACCCAGCTCGTCGACGACCTGTCGAACTGGTATGTGCGGAGGTCGCGGCCGCGTTTTTGGAAGTCGTCGGATCGTGCTGCGCACGCGACGTTGCACCGAGCGCTGCTCACCCTGTCGCGGCTCCTGGCCCCCTTCTGCCCGTTCTTCGCCGACGAGATGTACCGCAACCTCGCATGCACTGACGTTTCGGTACACCTCGACGACTGGCCCGGCTACGACGTCGCCGCTATTGACGACGGGCTCGAGGCCGAGATGACGCTCGCCCGCACGCTCGTCTCACTCGGACGCGCCGCGCGCGCCGACGCCAAGCTCGGCGTGCGTCAGCCTCTGCCTCGCGCGATCGCATTGCTCACCTCTGGCGAGCTACTGCGCGACGACGTCGCGCAACAGGTCAAGGACGAATTGAACGTGAAGCAGCTCGAGGTCGTCGATTCGCTCGAGGGTTTGTTGTCGTATCGCGTCGTGCCGAACTTCCGCGTGCTCGGCCCGCGCCTCGGAAAGCTCGCGCCCCGGGTCAAGGCGTTGTTGGAACACGTCGACGGCGGCGATGTGCGCCGCGCCTTCGACGAATGCGGCTCGTACACGCTCGATGTCGACGGCGAGGAGGTGAAGCTCGAACCCGACGACGTGGAGATCCGCGCCGAACAGCACGCCGACCTCACGCTCGCCCAGGACGGCCCGCATGCGATCGCCCTCGACCTCACGCTCGACGACGACCTCCGGGCCGAAGGCCTCGCCCGCGAGATCATCCGGGCGGTCAACGAGAACCGCAAGACGCGCGGGTTCGCGCTCGCCGACCGCATCAACGTCGAGCTGCGCGCGCCCGCCCGCATCGCCGGCGCGGCGCGCGCACACGCACAATGGATCGCGACCGAGGTCCTCGCCAGAGACTTGGCAGTCACCGAGCTCGAGGCGAGCGACCTGGCGGAGACCCGCGCCCCCGACGCCACCATCGACGGCGAACCTATCTGGCTGACCCTGCTCCGGACCTGATCTCCGCGAGGCAGCGGGGGTCAGCGGCGACGGCGGAAGACGTCGCGGAAGGTGCCGCGCTCGGCGTCCTGGTCGAAGAACTGGTTCTCGCCGGTGTCGTCGTCATCGTCGCGTGGACCGAGCGGCTTCTCGTCGTGCACCGCTTCGCGCAACGTCGCGAAGAAGGCGTCGTCGTCGAGCAGGTTGCCTTCGATGCCTTCGGAGGCGGCCAGATCGATCGGGAGCGATCCCGGGGCGGGAGCGGTTCCGGGCGGCGCGATCTCGCCCGAGCCGGTCGGGTCCTTCACCGAATCCTTCGCCGGCTGGTCGTGCGCCGGCTCGCGCCGTTGTTCGAACAACGTCCGGACGTCGACTTCGCTCGTCGCGGCGCCCACCGACGCGACGGTGCTCGGGCGCACCGTCGGCGGCGGCGTTTGCGCTCGGCCCTGCGGTTCGGGTTTCGCTTCGAGCTCCGGTTCGGACTTCGGTTCGTCTTTGCCTTCGGTAACGGATGCAACCGGCGCGGCGGCGATCGGCGCGGCCGAACCCGTCGGCGCGGTGTTCGTCGGCGCGGTGTTCGTCGGCGCGGGGTTGGTCGGCGCGGAGGACTGGACCGCCGGGATCTCTACATCGCTGGCTTCGGGCTTCGACGCGGGTGCGGTCGTCTGTCGGGCGCGCAGCGCGGAGAGGTCGCTCTCGAGCGCACGCACCAGGCGCTCGCGGTACTCGCCCTCGAAACGGGTCATTGCCTCGACGTCGGCGAGCAGCGTGTCGCGGCGTCCGGCCAGCTCGACGATCTCTTGTTCGAGCCTCCGGCGCTCGGATTCGCCGCGGCGCCGGGCGTCGGCCTCGGCGTCGGCGACGAGCCGGCGCGACGACATCTCGGCCTCGTCGAGCATCTGGCGCGATTTCGCGGTCGCCTCCGCGACTGCCTCGTCGGCCGCGCGCTGCGCGAGCAGCAGCGTGCGATGCAGGATGTCCTCGGTCTCGCGGGTACGACCCGACTCGCCCTGGGCCGACATCAACCGCTCCTGCACCTGCGTCGCCCGCTGATTCGCGGCGTCGATCGAGGCGGCAGCACGCTCGAGGAGGTCGTTGACCTCGTCGCGGCTGTAGCCGCGGATCTCGGAGTGAATTTCGATATCGCGGAGCTCTTTCGATGTGATCTCCATGCGCGACATCGTAGACCGGCTGGTCCGAGCGCTGGTGTACCACGGATTCGAAGATCTGGGGATCCGAAGATCTGGGGATCCGAAGATCTGGAGATCCGAAGATCTGGAGATCCGAAGATCTGGAGATCAGAAGATCTGGCCCGAACAACCGATCGCCGTGTGCACGAGCTCGATCCCGATGAACACGACGATGAACGACAGGTCGAACATACCCGCCGGCGGGATGATGCGCCGGACGGGGGCGAGCACCGGCTCGGTGAGTTGCATGAGCACGTGCAGGATGCTCGCGACGCCGGTCCCCGGACGGATCGGGAACCACGACATGATTGCACGGGCCAACAACACGAGCAGATAGACGTTCAGTGCCGCGCAGAGAATCGGCATTACGAGCGAACGGTGCGATACAGGCCTCGGGCCTGCAGGCGCTCCTTCTCCTCGTCGGAGACCTCGACGTTCGAAGGCGTGAGCAAGAAGACTTGGTCGGCCGCTTTCGACATGGTGCCGTTCAACGCGTAGGCAAGTCCGCTTGCGAAGTCGATGAGGCGGCGCTGGAGGTCGCGATCGACACCTTGCAGGTTCAAGATGACGGGCTGGCCGTTCTTCAGCCGGTCGCCCACCTCTTGCGCGTCGTTGAATCCCTTGGGATCCATCACGTGCACGCGCGTGGCAGGCATCGGGATCGGCTTGACCGCGGACGTGCGCGGCGCGACCGCCGGTGATGCCATCGCGCTCGCGTCTTCGCGTTCGCGCCGGCTGCGGATCACCGTGAGCGGGCTCGGCTCGGTCATCGAGGGCGCGGTCGCAGTTGCGCCGGCCGCGGCGCGCGCCGGTTGACGCGCGGGCGCGCTGATCGGCTCTCCGTACTCGTCCGCGTAGTACTCGTCGTCCTCGCCGTAGTACTCGTCATCGACGAGGCCCAGCCAGACCATCGTCTTGTGAAAGACCGACATGCGGCGTCCCTTCCCGTCCGTGCGGATACTTCCATGCCCTCGGGCTCGGGGCTGTCTCGTGTGTCGCGCTTCGCCCGCCCGGCGCTGCGTTGCGCAAGGCTATCGTCGCGCGCCGCCGACGCCCGGCCGCGGACCGAAGATCGCGCCGCCCACCCGCACCATCGTGGCGCCCTCGGCGATCGCGAGCTCGAAGTCTCCGCTCATCCCCATGGAGCAGACGCCGAGTCCCAGGTCGTCGGTCATGCGCCGGAGTCGGGCGAAGGCAGCCCGGGGATCGCCAACGGCCGGCGGAATCGTCATCAGGCCCTCGACGAGGCAACCCTGCGCCCGGCACGTCTGCACGAGGGCGTCCGTCTCGTCCGGTGCGCAGCCGCCCTTTTGGACCTCGCCCGTCATGTTGACCTGCACCAGCACGGCCGCGCCGGGCGACCGGCGACCGACCTCGGCCGCGAGATCGGCACGGTCGATCGACTGCCACAGCGCGACGTGAGGCGCGACCGCGCGCACCTTGTTGCGCTGCAGACGCCCGATGAAGTGCCAGCGCACTCGGGACGCGGCCGGTGCGTCGTCCGCGGTCACCGCTTCTGCCTTCGCGACGAGCTCCTGGGCGCGGTTCTCGCCGAGCTCGGACGCGCCCGCGGCGATCGCGGCGCGGACGCCCGCGATGCCGACCTCCTTCGTCACTACGACGAGGATCACCGAATCGGGTTCGCGACCGGCCGAGCGCGCCGCCGCGGCGACGCGCTCGCGCACTTCCGCCAATCGTTCGGCCACGCCCTCGGGACTCACGACCGCATCGCGACCGTGGCCTGCCGTCCGGTGTCTGCGTCGGCCCGGTACGAGAAGTAGCCGTCGGAGTCGGCGGTGCAGATGTTGCAGTCGTCGAAGGCGACGACGCCCGAGCGTTCGAGCACGACTCGGATCGCAGCGGGGATGTCGAGCGCGGTCCGGCCGTTTCGGGTTCTCCCCTCGACCACCGGACCGAACTGCGCGACGAAGGGCGCGAGATCGTGCGCACCGAACTCGTAGCGCGGCGCGCGAATGCACGGACCGAGGAACGCGCGCACGTCGCCGGTTCCGACGTCGCGCAGGCGCGCGATGGCAGCCTCGATCACGCCGGCCGCAAGGCCGCGGTGGCCGGCGTGCACGACGCCGACCGCGTCGTCGCACGCGACGACGAGCGGCGCACAGTCGGCCGTGACGACCGCAAGCGCGACACCCCGGTCGGTTGTGATCACGGCATCGGCCGCGGGCGGGTCGAGGCCCGGCCCGGTCGCCCTGCCCCGCCCGGTTACGACGTGTACCGCCGCGCCGTGCACTTGGCGGAGCCACACCCACTCCTGCGGGCCGGCCGGACTGATGCGCTCCGCCAGGGCTGCCCGGTTGCGCGCGACCACTATCGGGTCGTCACCGACGTGGTCGCCGACGTTGCCGTGCGCCCGGCCCGTGCACCAGACCGAAGCGGTGCCGACCCTGGCTTCGAGGAGCGGCGGGGCCGCGCGGGCCCGGTGGCTCACCGCAGGAATTCGGGTACGTCGAAGTCGTCGTCGCCGAGGTCGAGTGCGTCCTCGCCGGCGAGCGAGTCCTGGTCGTCGAGCTCGAGGGAGTACCCCGACTGGCGCGGACCGCGCGCTTCGCCTTCGTAGCGGTCGAATCCCGCCGCGATGACGGTGAGCCGGACTTCGTCGCCCAGCGCGTCGTCGATGACCGCTCCGAAGATGATGTTCGCGTCGGGATGTGCGGCCTGACCGATGATCTCGGCGGCCTCGTTCAACTCGAACAGCCCGAGATCCGACGGACCGCTCACGTTGAGCAGGATCCCTCGCGCGCCTTCGATGCTGGCTTCGAGCAAGGGGCTCGAAATCGCGGCGCGCGCCGCCGAAACCGCACGGCCGTCTCCCGAGGCGTACCCCACACCCATGAGTGCGGAACCCGCGTTCGTGAGGATCATCTTCACGTCGGCGAAGTCGGTGTTGATGAGGCCGGGCGTGGTGATCAGATCGGTGATGCCCTGCACGCCCTGCAACAGCACCTCGTCGGCCATCTTGAACGCGTTCAACATCGACGTGCGCTCGTCGCTCACCTGCAGCAGGCGCTCGTTCGGGATGATGATGATCGTGTCGACCTTCTCCTTCAACTTCGCGATGCCCGTCTCGGCTTGCACCGAGCGCCGCCGTCCCTCGAAGCCGAACGGGCGAGTGACCACACCGATCGTCAACGCGCCGATCTGCTTGGCGATCTCCGCGACGACGGGCGCGCCGCCGGTACCGGTGCCACCGCCCTTGCCCGCGGTGATGAACACCATGTCGGCGCCCTTCAGCACCTCTTCGATCTCTTGGCTGTGCTCCTCGGCCGCTTGCTGACCGATGTCGGGGTCGGAGCCGGCGCCGAGACCGCGCGTGAGCGTGCGACCGATGTCGAGCTTCACGTCGGCGTCCGACAACAAGAGGGACTGCGCGTCGGTGTTGATCGCGATGAACTCGACGCCCTTCAATCCCGCGTCGATCATCCGGTTGACTGCGTTACAGCCACCCCCACCGACACCGACGACCTTGATCACCGCGAGATAGTGCTGCGGAGCACCGAGCATTGCGACCCTCTTCCCTTTCCCGCTGACCGGACGGGCCAGGGGATGTGCACGCCCGAGCGGGATGCTCGCTCGTCCACGACCGGCATCCCTGCCGAAACGAACTCCGGACTATGAAGCTCAACTTGAGGTTGACATCACGGTCAACCTGTGCTTCGCGTCGAGACTGTACCGGAGCGTGGTCACCGAATCAATCACGGAGCTGATTGGAACACCGCGCACGCACATGGCTCCGCTGCGTCCGTACCATCACTATGGCTCCCTCGCTTCGCCATCCCTGGCTCCGCTGCGTCCGCACTAGGCATGTGAGATCGGCCGGTCGGGAGTCGACACGTCGATGTACGCGAAGGGCGCGGCCGCGAGATGCGCGAGCACGGCCTGCGCGGACGCGGCTTTGGCGCCGAGCTCGCTCGTGTTGCCCAACCGGATCTCGCCGCCGGCCGCGAGGTCGAGTGCGAGTCCGTTCCCACTGACGTCGACCGCGGCCACCTGACTTCCGAGCGCACGCGGAAGCCGACCCACGATGCCCGCGGCGTCGGGCGGCGCGAGCAACTCGCCGACACCCGGTGCCCGCCGCACACCGCGCACCTCGACCGTGTGCGGTGGTGCTGACTTCGCCGGCGCGATGACATGCCCGTTCGCGGCGACGAGCACCACACCGCCGGCGACGCGCACGAAAGCAGCCGGCGTGTACTCGTGGATCGTGATCTTCAACGTCCCCGGCAGGTCGCGCTGCACCGACGCGCGCGCGACCCACGGCATCTGCTCGATGCGCCGGGCGGCCGCGCCGGTGTCGACGAACAAGAGGTGATCGTGCACGTGGACGCCCGACGCGGCGAGCACCTGCGCGACCGTCACGTGCTGGGTGCCGGTCACCCTGACGCGATCGACGTCGAGCATCGGCGAGGTGATCATCAAGAACACGAGGCCGGCCGCGCTGAGGACGCTCGACACCACGAGCAGAACGCGCAGTCGCCGGCGGCCGGCCTGGCGCTGCACCTCGATGCGGCGCTCGCGAATGCGCGGGTCGATGCCCTCCGGCGGCAGCGACGTCATCCTCCGACCTCCTCCGAATCGTCGGCGAACCCCACGAGTTGCAACTCCGCCTCGAGCCGCACGCCCGTCTCCGCCTCGACGCGGCGCTGCACCAGCCTCATGAGTGCGAGCACGTCGTCGGCGCGCGCACCCGGCGAGGCCGCGAAGAAGTTCGCGTGCTTCTCCGAGACGACCGCTCCGCCGACCCGCAGGCCCTTGAGACCGCAGGAATCGATGAGCCGCCCTGCGGTGTCCCCGGGCGGATTCGTGAACACCGAGCCCGCGTTCTGCCCGCCGGGCTGGTGCTCGCGGCGCCAGCGCACGATCTCGTCGATGCGGCGGCCGCAGACCACGGGGTCGTCCGCGAAGCCGGCGAATCCGGCCCCGAGCACGACGTCGCGGGCACCGAGTGCCGAGCGCCGGTAGTCGAGCCCAAGGTCCTCGATGCCGAGCCGGCGCGTGCGGCCGTCGCCGAGATCGAGCACCTGCGCCCAGACGACGACGTCGCCGGTCTGCGCACCGTGACCGCCGGCGTTCATGCGCAGTGCTCCGCCCACGCTTCCCGGGATGCCCACGTAGAACTCGAGCCCGCCGATCCCGGCCCTCGCGGCTTGACGAGCGAGCACGGGAAGCGCGGCCGCGCCACCGGCATCCACGCGCCCCCGGCCGGGGTCGACGTCGATACGTTCGAGCTCGCCCGCGAGCACGACCGCGACCCCGGCGAACCCTCGGTCGGCGATCAGGAGATTCGAACCCCTCCCGATCACGAGGACCGGGACGTCGGGGTGCGCGACGAGCACCGGCGCGACGACTTCCAGGTCGTGCCCGCGTTCGATCCGCACGAGCGCGGCGACGGGCCCACCGCACCGGTAGGTCGTCAGCGGCGCGGAGGGCGCGTCCCGCTCGACCGACCTGCCGAGACGCGCCTCGAGCGCGGAGACAATGTCGCCCACGGCGCCGTTCGTCACGACCGCGCACCCAGCCAAACGTCGGGCATGAGCTCACCGAGCCAGATGTCGGGCATGCTCGTGAGATCGCCGGCGCCGAGCGTCAGCACGAGGTCGCCCGCGCGCGCGTACCGCGCCGGAACCGAAACCAGGTCGGCCGGCCGAGGGAGATACGCGACCGGCAGTGCCGGATGGCGGTCGAGCACGGCGCGCAGGATCACCCGACCCGAGACTCCGGGGATCGGGGTCTCGCCCGCGGGAAAGACGTCGGTCAGCACAAGCGCGTCGGCCTCGGTGAACGAGTCGGCGAACTGCGGCCCGATCGACGCGGTGCGCGTGTACCGATGCGGTTGGAACACGACGACCACGCGGCGCCACGGCCCACGGCGGGCGGCGGCGATCGCCGAGCCGACTTCGGTGGGAAGGTGGGCGTAGTCGTCGATGAAGGTGACTCCGTCTCGCTCGCCGCGATATTCGAACCGGCGGGCGACGCCGCCGAAGGCGGCGAGCGCGCGCACGGCCGCCTCGACATCTACGCCGAGCTCCAACGCGATCGCAATGGCACCGGCGGCGTTGGTCGACGCCTTCACGCCGGCCGGGACCGCGATCGCCGCGTGTACCTCGTCGCCGATCAACGTGAACCGGCAACCCTGCGCGTCGACGACCTCGTCGACGATGCGATAGTGCGCACTCGGCGCGAAGCCGTACGTGCGCATCGCCGGCCGGTCGGCGGCGATGCGCGCGGCGACGGTGTCGTCGGCACAGCACACGATCGGGCCGTCCACCGACGCCGCGAACTCCTCGAACGCGTGCACCAGCGCGTCGAAGGTCCCGTAGTGATCGAGGTGGTCGGGCTCGATGTTCGTGATCAGCGCCGCCTGCGGCGACAGACGAAGAAATGTGCCGTCGCTCTCGTCGGCCTCGACAACCAGCCACTCCCCTTCCCCGAAGGCGGCATTGCTGCCGACCTCGTTCACCTCTCCACCGATCACGAAGCTCGGCGACCAGCCCGCGCTGCGCAAGATGAGCGCGAGCATCGACGCGCTGGTCGTCTTGCCGTGCGAACCGGCGACCGCGATCGTCCGGCGGGTCGCCGCGAGCGCAGCGAGGGCGACCGATCGGTGCACTGTGGGGATGCCGCGCTCCAGCGCGGCGACGACCTCCACGTTCGTACGCGGGATCGCGGTCGAATACACGACCGCGTCGGCATCGACGGGCACGTGCTCGGCGCGATTCCCGACGTGCACGTCGACCCCCGCGGCCGCGAGGCGCTCCAGGACAACCGCGCTCTTGATGTCGGAACCGCTGACCGTGTGACCCATGCGCGCCAGCACGAGGGCGATCGCGCTCATGCCCGCGCCGGCAACGCCGACGATGTGCACCCGGCGCGGCCGAGACAGGTCGAACCCGGGTTGCACGGCTTCGTCACGCGGCACCGGCATGCTCCTCCACGAGATCGGAGAGCCGCTCGGCCGCGTCACGGCGTCCGAGGCTGCGCGCGGCGCGACTCATGCCCTCGAGTCGATCGGGGGCGGCCAGGAGCTTCGACACGACGTCGTCGAGGCGCGCCGGATCGCACTCGCCGTCACGCAGCATCACCGCGGCACCGGCCCGCTCCAGCGTCTCTGCGTTGCGGGTTTGATGGTCGCTCGGCGCGCCCGGCAACGGAACCAGCACCGCCGGCAACCCGACCGCCGTCAGCTCGGCGATCGTGCCCGCGCCCGCCCGGCACACCGCGAGGGACGCCCGGGCGTAGAGGAGATCCATGCGCTCCTCGTAACCGGCGAGCTCGTACTCGAGCGCATCGCCGGGACGCCGGGCGGCCGCGAGCTCCGCGGTACACGCCTCGAGGTGGCGCGGCCCGCACACGTGATGCACGGCGAGATCGGTGCGATCTCGCCAGGCGTCGTAGCAACCCAACGCGGCGCGATTGATCGTACGTGCGCCCTGCGCTCCGCCGAAGACCGCGACGAGCGCCGGGTTGCGCGCGGGCTCACGATCCAAGTGCGCGAACGCGGCGCGGACCGGATTTCCTGTGAGGGTCGCGCCCGGCAGCGCCGTGCCGGGGAGTGACACGGCCGCGCAGGCACCGAGACGCACGCCCAGACGGTTCGAGAGGCCGGGCGCGGCGTCCTGCTCGTGCACGACGACGGGGACGCGCAAGAGCCGCGCCGCGAGCACGCACGGGAACGACGCGTAGCCACCGAAGCCGACGACGACACGCGGACGAAAGCGACGCACGATCGCGATCGCCCGCATCACCGCCGAGCATGCGCCCCAGATCGCGACCACGTTCTGGAGCGTGAACCGGCGTTGCAGCCCGCGTCCGGGGAGTACATCGATCTCGAAGCCGGCGGCCGGCACGACCCGACCCTCGATGCCCCTCTTGGCGCCGACGAAGCGCACCGAATGACCGCGCCGCGTCAGCTCTTGCGCGACCGCGATCGCCGGGTAGGTGTGTCCGCCCGTGCCCCCGCCCGTGAGCAAGGCGAAGACCCGCGTCCTCACGACGCGCGGGCGCGCACCCGGCGGGTCTGAGCTCGCGAGCGCCCCGCGGACGGAGCAGGGGCCGTCTGGCGCGCGATGTTCGCGACGACGCCGACACCGAACATCGTGATCACGAGCGACGTCCCGCCGACGCTGAGGAAGGGCAGCGGCACGCCGGACACCGGCAGCATGCCGACCACTGCGCCGAGGTTGATCGCGGCTTGGCCGACGACCCACGCGGTGACGCCGGTTGCGACGAGCATGCCGAACCGGTCGGGGGCGCGCTGCGCGATCCGGAGACCGACGAGCCCGAGACCGACGAACAGCCCGAGCACCAGCAGGCACCCGATGAAGCCCAGCTCCTCGCCGATGATGGCAAAGATGAAGTCGGTGTGCGCGTTCGGGAGGAAGAACCACTTCGCGCGCCCCGCACCGAGTCCGACGCCGTTCACCCCGCCGCTCCCGATCGCGATGAGCGAGCGCCACAGCTGGTAGCCGGTGTTGCCGACGTCGTGGCCCGGGTGGAGGAACGAGAACATACGCGCGCGTCTGTATCCGGCGAGCAACGAGAGCGCACCCGCGCCGGCGACGCCGATGGCGATCATCTGCGCGAGGTGCCGGGCGCGCACGCCGCCGACGATCAACAGCGAGCCCATGATCAGGGCCAGCACGATCGTCGAGGCGAGGTCGGGCTCCTTCATGACGAGCACCGCGAACACGACGAAGATCGCGACGACGGGCCGCCACGCGCGCGGGTCGTCCAGGCGGTCGGCGCGCCGCGTCAGCACTTCGGCGCCACACAGCAGCAGGGCCAGCTTGGCGATCTCACTCGGTTGCAGCTGCAGTGGTCCGAGGACGAGCCAGCGCTGCGAACCGGACACGAGCTTTCCGCCGACCAGGACGAGCATCAGCGTTCCCGATGCGAAGACGAGCAGCCATGGCGCCACCTGCCGCCAGCGCCGGTAGTCGATCCGCGAGGCCGCGAAGAAGGTGGCCAGACCCACGAGCGCCCACAGGAGTTGCCGGTCGAAGAAGTACCACGACGAGCCGTAGTCGGAGAGCGCGGCGACGGACGACGCCGACAGAATCATCACCAACCCGACCACGTTCAGGACGGCAACGGTGGCGCAGAGCACGACGTAGGCCGGCGGCCGCGGCAACTGCTCTCGCTGCTCGAGTCGCGCGACGACGGACCGACCCACCCGCGCGAACGGATTGCCGATGTCTCGGAGCCGGTCCAACGGCAGACGGGGTGAGACCGCGGTCATCGCGACGTCGCCTCCTCCATCACCTGAACGTGTACCTCGCGGGCAAAGTCGTCGCCGCGCGCGGCGTAGCCGGCGTAGGCGTCGAACGACGCGCAGGCCGGTGAGAGCAACACGACGTCGCCGGGCCGGGCCAAGCGGCGCGCAGCACCGACCGCCTCGTGCATGTCGGCAGCCGTCTCGACGCGGGTTCCCGATCGCGCGAATGCCGCGGCGATCTCGGGCCCGGCCTCGCCGAACGCGACGACGCCCCGCAGATGGGAGACGGCAGTGGCGAGCACCGCGAGGTCGAGACCCTTGTTCCGGCCGCCCGCCAGCAACACGACGGAATCGAACGACGCGACCGCGCGTTTGGTCGCATCCGGGTTGGTCGCCTTCGAATCGTCGTACCATTGCACCCCGTTAGCTTCGCCGACGAGAGCCACTCGGTGGGGCATGGTCACGTAGGTACGGAGCGCGGCGGCGATGCCGTCGACGGTCGCGCCCACTTCGAGCGCCGCCGCGGCCGCGGCGAGGGCGTTCGTACGGTCGTGTGCGAGTGCTCTCGACATGACTGCGACCGGCGCGAGCAACCGGCCGTCGGGGAACACGAGGTCGTCGCCGACGACCCGGAAGCACCCGGCGGCGTCGGCGCGGCCGGAGACACCGACCCGGCGCGCCGGGGCGCGCGCGGCGATCGCCGCGACGCGCTCGTCGTCGGCGTCGAACACGAGCAGATCGTCGTCGGTCTGGTGCGCGGCGATCCGCGCCTTTGCCGCCTCGTAGTCGTCGAACGATCCGTGCCAGTCGAGGTGGTCGGGCGTGATCGCGAGCAGGATCGCGACGCGCGGCCGGAACGCTTTTCCGGCGAAGGCAAGCTGGAACGACGACACCTCGGCGACAATCACTTCCGCATCGGTGGCGATGGCGTCGAGCAGCGGTCGTCCGATGTTCCCTGCCGCGATCGCGGGCACGCCCGACGCGTCGAGCATCGCGGCGGCCATCGTCGTCACCGTCGTCTTCCCGTTCGTGCCGGTGACCGCAAGGATTACAGCCTTCGCGCGTTCCGCCGCGAGATCGATCTCGCTGCGTACGGCGATACCCCCCGCGCGTGCGGCTTTGATCGCGACGTGTCCGGGTCGCACCAGCGGGCTCGGCACGACCAGATCGACTCCGGCCACGAGCTCGACGACGCGCGCGCCGGTAGGCGCCTCGACGACGTCGGCTCCGACTGCGCGCACCGCATCGACGCGCGCGACGTACACGGGCGAGCGCGACGGTGTGTCCTCGACAACGGTCACCTCCCAGCCCTCGGCGCGCAACGCACGCGCGACGGCGACGCCCGTCTCGGCGAGGCCGATCACGACTGCCCGACGGGTCTGCGCTCCCGTCATCCGAGATTCACACCGTGACGGAGGAAGTCGGCATAGAAGATCCCGACGCCGAGCGCGACACAGATCCCCGAGAACAGCCAGAACCGGACGATGACCGTGAACTCCGACCAACCGCCGACCTCGAAATGATGGTGGATGGGCGCCATGCGCAGGACCCGTCGGCGAAAACCCCGGTACGAGACGACCTGGGCGATCACCGAGAGCGCCTCGATCGTCGGCAGACCGGCGAGGAGCGGCAACAGCAGATGGGTACGAGTGAGGAGGGCGAGCCCGGCCATCCCCCCGCCGATCGCGAGCGAGCCCGTGTCGCCCATGAAGACGCGCGCGGGCGCGGCATTCCACCAGAGGAAGCCGGCGCACGCGCCGAACATCGCCGCCGCGACGACCGCTTGGTCGAGCGCTTGAGCCGGCAGGACGCGGTAGATGTCGGGGTGACGGAACTCGGTGAACGCGATGATGATGAACGCCGCGAACGTGAGCGCGGAGGAGCCGGTCGCGAGTCCGTCGAGACCATCGGTGAGGTTCACCGCGTTGGCGGTCGCGTAAACGACGAGCACCGTCCACAGGAACAGGCCGAGCTTGCCGAGATCGATATCTATGGGCTGGGTGAACGAGAGGTGCGTGTCGGTGTGCACGAAGTACACGGCCAGCCACGCGAAGGCCGACGCGATCACGACGATGCCCAAGGTCTTGCCCCGCTTGCGCAGCCCCAGGTTGCGGCCGGCACGCACGCCGAGATAGTCGTCGATCCAACCGACGATGCCGAGTCCGACGATCAACGCGATCAGCGCCCATCCCGGCGTCGCGAACGCGATGCTCTTGCGGCGGACGTGGGCAAAGAGATAACCGACGACGGTCGCGAGGACGATCGCGATCCCGCCCATGGTCGGCGTGCCGGCCTTGGCGACGTGCGGATGCTCGATCGGCCCGTCGTCGCGTATCTGCTGGCCGATTCCCTTCAGGCGCAGCCTCCGGATGAGCAGCGGCGTGAAGAACACGGTGACGACGAACGCCGCGCCCGCGGCCATCAGCATGGCGATCATCGCCGACCGCCTTCCGAGCATTCGTGGCGTGCGTGGGCGAGGATGCCGTCGGCAACCCGTTCGAGGCCCAGCGCGCGACTTCCCTTCACGAGCACGGCGTCGCCGCGGCGCGCGATCGACGTGACGTACCGGACGGCTTCGGCCGCGTCGGCCACGGCGTGGGCCTCGACGCCGCCCGCGCCGGCGGCTTGCACGATCGCCGCGCCTCCCGCACCGACACCGACGACGACGTCGAGCCCCAAGCTGCTGGTCCGCTCTCCTACCTCACGGTGCGCGCCGTCGTGATGGGTCCCCAACTCACGCATGTCGCCGAGAACGGCGATTCGACGCGCACCGGCCGTGAGATCGAGGTGCGCCAGCGCCACCAGCGCCGCATCCATCGACGTGGGATTCGCGTTGTAGGCGTCGTTGAGCACGGTCACGCCCGAATCGGTCTCGAGCAGCTCCATTCGCCAACGCCCGGACGTCGCGCTCGCCATCTCCATGGCGATCTCGTCGAACGGTACCGAGAACACGACATGGGCAACCGCGATCGCCATCGCCGCGTTCGTCACCTGGTGCATGCCGTGCAGAGGAACGGTGAAGTGCTGACCGCCGAGCGCGAACGAGGGCCGGAGCCGGTCGTCGATCGATACATCGGTGATCCGGTAGTCGGCATCGGCCGCCGCGCCCACCGTCACGACCGACGCCAGCGTCGCCGGCGCCAGTTGCGCCGTCGCGGCATCGTCCGCGTTCAGCACTGCCGTACCGCGTTCCGGGAGCGCCTCGAGCAGCTCCGCGAGCACTGCGATCACACCGTCTCGTCCACCCAAGTGCTCGGCGTGCGCGAGTCCGACGTTCGTGATGACCCCGGTGTCCGGTCGTGCGATCTCACACAACGCCGCGAGATCGCCGGCGAACCGCTCGCCCATCTCGGTGACGACGACGTGCGCCGAGCCCGGTGTGTTACACAGCGTGATCGGCAGGCCGAACTCGTTGTTGTACGACTCGGCATTCGCATAGCAGCCCCGCGACGCGAGCGCGGCCGAGAGGAGGTCCTTGGTCGAGGTCTTCCCGGTCGAGCCCCCGACGGCGACGACGTGCAGCTCCGGACGGTCGAGTCGCAAGGAACGCGCGACCTCTTGCAGCGCGACCAGCGTGTCACCGACGTGAACGAGGGCGCATCCGTCGCGGAGATGGGACATCCCGGAGAAGTCGTGGTCGACGAGCGCGATGCGCGCGCCCGCGTCGAACGCGGCGACAACGAAATCGTGGCCGTCGCGCGCGCCTCGCAACGCCACGAAGCACGCACCGTCCGTGAGCAGACGCGAGTCGAACGCCCAGCTGTCGGCCGTCGCACCGGCGTCGCCGACGACCCGACCCGCGGCGCGACGCGCGATCTCCGCCGCGTCGATCAGCGTCACGAACAGGCCTCCAGCTCCTCGGCCGCCACCACGCGGTCGTCAAAAGGCGTCGTGACCCCGTCGAACGTCTGGCCCGTCTCGTGCCCCTTGCCCGCGATCACGACGACGTCGCCCGCACCCGCGAGCCGCACCGCAGTCCGGATCGCGGCGCGCCGGTCGAGCTCCACCGCCGGCGCGGCGCGGCCGGGCGGCACGCCGCCGAGCACGTCGCGCGCGATCGCCCCGGGATCCTCGGAGCGAGCGTTGTCGGAAGTGAGGATGGCGACGTCGGCGAGGCGGACGGCGACCTCACCCATCAACGGACGCTTCGACCGGTCGCGATCGCCGCCGCAGCCGAACACCACCACGAGCTTCCCGCCGTCGACGAGTGACCGGGCCGCACCGAGCACCGACGCGAGCGCGTCGGGAGTGTGCGCGTAGTCGACGAGCACCGCGAAATCGCCACCAGTCCCGACCCGCTCGAACCGACCCGGCACCCTGACCTCCGCACCGAGCCCGGCCAGCACGGCTTCGAACGGGAACCCGACCGCGAGCGCGGTCGCGGCCGCGGCCAACGCGTTCGCGACGTTGAAGCGTCCGAGGAGAGGGCTGCGCACCACGCCATGGTGATTGTGACGGGCGTCGACGAGCTCGAACACCGTCTCGTCGCGTCGCAGCAAGACGTCGCGCGCGTGGACGTCAACGGTCGGATCGTCGATCGAGTAGGCCCACACGTCGAGGCCGCGGGCCCGGGCGCGGTCGCAGAGCGCGGCACCGTGCGGATCGTCGACATTGATCACCGCGACGGAGGAGAAGCGCGGGTCGAACAGTAAGGCCTTGGCCTCGAAGTACGCATCGACGGTCGGGTGATAGTCGAGGTGCTCGTGCGTGAGATTCGTGAACGTCGCCGCGGCAAAGCGCGTGCCGTCGACTCGGTGCTGATCGAGCGCGTGCGACGAGACCTCCATCGCGACTGTGTCGACTCGGTGGTCGCGCATCCGTGCGAGCAGGGCCTGGAGATCGGTCGCCTCGGGCGTGGTATGACGAAGCGCGATGACCTCGCCGTCGACCCGCGCCTCGATGGTCCCGATCACCCCGGCGCGGTCGCCGCCCGCGCGTGCGATCGCCTCGAGCAGATAGGTCGTGCTGGTCTTGCCGTTCGTGCCCGTGATACCCAGGACGCGCATCGCCTGCGACGGGTTCCCGTGAAAGCGGGCGCACAACGGTCCGAGGACGCGACGGACCGAATCGACGCGGGCCTGGGGTGCGCCGACTGGAAGCATCCGCTCGACGAGCAACGCGATCGCCCCGGACCGCAACGCCGCCGGCGCGTAGTCGTGACCGTCACTGCGCGTACCGGGAATGCAGCAGAACAACGCGCCGGGAGTCACCTCCCGGCTGTCGTGCACGATCGAGCCGAGGGGCAGGTCGGTCTCGCCTCGGACCTCGAGGACGTGGTCGTGCACCTCGAGGTCGTCGAGGAGGTCGTGCAGCAGCACGGTCCTCCTAGGTGTGCTTGGACGGGTCGGGAGGCAGGCTATAGGCGGCCGTTGCGGGTCCCGCAGTCGATTGCGACCGACCGGATGTCGCACCACCTCCGCCGACTGTGGTGCCGGCGGAGGGCACCGAGCCCGTGAGGCGAGCCTGCGCCTGATGCTGCGACGAGGCCGCTTGCGCCTGGAGCCGGAGCTGCGCGGCGACCAGATCGGAGCCGTGCGGGACCGAGCACGTGCTGCCGGCCATCTGTGCCGTTGCCCGAGCAGCCGAGTACTGCGTGTTCGCGAGATCGGTGGGTCGAACGCCGTACTGCTGCAGCGCGAACTGGGTGATCTCGGAGAAGACGGGCGCTGCCACCGCGCCGCCGTAGCTCAGATTGTTCTCGTCGAGCACGACGAGCGTCGCAAACCGCGGATGATCGGCCGGCGCGAAGCCGATGAAGGAGGCCATCGTCGCCGCGCTCGTGTAGCCGCCCGTCGCCAGCGCCTTCTTCGCGGTGCCGGTCTTGCCCGCGACCAGGTAGCCGGGGATGCCGGCGCACGCACCGGTTCCGTTCGCGACCACTCCTTCGAGCATCTTGGTCATCACCGACGCGGTGTTCGTCGACACGACGCGAGCGCCCGCGGGGACGACGGCCGGATGGCGCGCTCCTTTCGCGTCGATCGTCGCGTCGAGCAGGTGCGGAGGCCGCGTGACACCGTCGTTCGCGATCGTCGAGAACGCGTCGAGCATCTGCATGCCGGTCACCGCGACGCCATAGCCGATCGCGGACGAGTACTTGCCCGTGGCGTAGTACTGCGACGCAGGGATCAAGAGCCCGGCCGGCTGATACGGCCATTGGATCGCGGTCTGCTCGCCGAGTCCGAAGGCCCGCAATCCGTCGGCCACCTCCTGGTTCTTCATGCGCTGCGCGATCTCGACCGTCCCGACGTTGGACGACTCGCGGAGGATGTCGGCGGTCGTCCAGTGCTCGATGCCGTTCGGCACGCCGACGTGCGGCTCCGCGTCCTGGTACGGCGCCACGTGCGGATCGACTCGGAGCGAGTACGGAACGAGGAACTTCGTGTCGGGCGTGATGTGCCCGTGCTCGAGCGCCCACGACAGCGTGATGAGCTTGTTCGTCGAGCCCGGCTCGAACAAGTCGGTAAGGGGCGCGTTGTTGTCGCCGGGACCGGCAACGCCTGCCGGTGTGGTCGGAGTCGCGCCGTGCACGCTCGCCATCGCGAGGACGTCGCCGTTCGTGACGTCGACGACGACGGCCATGCCGCTCTTGGCACCCGTCGCCTTGACCTGGTCGAGCAGCGAGTACTCGGCCTGCCACTGCAGGTCCTCGTCGAGGCTCAGCACGACATCCGTGCCCCGTTGCGCGTCGACCCGGGTCTCTTGCGTGTCGGGGATGTCGTGTCCGAGCGGGTCCTGCTCCACGACGAGCTTGCCGGGCTTGCCCGCAAGCCACGAGTCGTACTGCTTCTCGATGCCGTCGAGGCCGGGGCCGTCGGAGCGGACCCTCCCGATCACGGACGCGGCGACGGCTCCGGCCGGATAGCTCCGCGCCGACTCCGGCACGAAGCCGATTCCCGGGAGCTTGAGGGCTTGGACGGCCTGCGCCACGGCGTCGGGAACGGTGTGCGCGACGTAGACGAAGCGACGGGGCGCGGCCGCGCTTCCCCGGGCGGACAGGCTTTCCAGCAACCCGTGCTCGTCCATATGGAGCACCGGCGCGAGTCGCGCGGCCTCGGCGACCGGGTCGGTAACGAGTGTCGGGTCGGCATAGACCGTCGTCTTCTCGATCGACATCGCGAGATCGCGTCCGTTGCGGTCGAAGACACTGCCGCGTTGGGCGGTCAACGGGATCGTGTGCAGCGCGAGCTTCACCGACAGCTCCTTGTACTTGGCGCCGCTCGCGAGCTGAAGCTGGCCGACGCGCGCGCCGAGCACGCCGAAGCCGACAATGAGCAACGCGCTGCAGACTCCGAGCCGACGAGCAGGCCGAGCGGGACGAGGACCTCGAGGGGCTCGTGCCGGACGCGGGCGCACCGCCGGCCGGCGCGGGCGCGCGAGCGCAGGGGGACGCGGGCGCGGGCGCGGGCGGATCGGCGGGCGGGGGGTCGTCACGTCACGGGCCCGGGTCGAGCGCGTGCTTCACCTTGACGTAGCTCGCACTCGTCGACTCGGCCGGCAAGGTGTCCGGCGTCACGCCGCCGGGCCGGGCCGACGGTACGGGCAGGCTCACGATCGTCCCGCCCGGCACCATTCCGAGCTTCGCGGCCGCCGCGATCACCGTCTGTGCAGACGACAGGCCCGCGACCTGCTCGCGCAGCCGTTCGTAGCGGAGCTGCTCGTTCGCCCGGTCCTTCGAGAGCCGCTCGAGCGTGAACGCCGACTGCGCCGCGAACACGTGGAAGGCCACGAGCGTGAACATCGACGCAACCGTGACGAGCGCCGCGCCCCATACGACGAGACGAGCGCGCAGCCGCCGGCGCGCGACCTCGGGCGCAACGGTGAGCCGGACGGGCGCGCCGTCCCCGCGGTTGGGAGACTCCGGACGCGGCGTTGCGTTCGGGGCCGGGCGGGACCGCG
Source organism: Acidimicrobiia bacterium (assembly GCA_038323195.1). Taxonomy (GTDB): domain Bacteria; phylum Actinomycetota; class Acidimicrobiia; order IMCC26256; family PALSA-610; genus PALSA-610. Next base: position 78,450 of record JBBQGQ010000003.1, read on the forward strand.
GGGACGGTTGCGCGCTCATGGGCGCACTCAGGCGACGATGTCGGGGATATTGGGGATGTCGGGAAGGTTGTCCAACCGCTCGACCGCACGAAGGCGCGCGCTCTCGGCGCGCGGGTTCGCCGCGATCTCGTCGGCCGAAGGACGCAACGGTCTACGGGTGAGCACGCGCACGAGCCGGTTCGGCCGGCGCGGTGGAACCGGCATCTTGGCCGGTACGGCACGGTCCGCGTCGTCGCCGGCCCAGCGCCCGAAGGTTTCCTTCACCATGCGATCCTCGAGCGAGTGGTACGCGAGCACGAGCACCCGCCCGCTCGGACCGATCACGTGCACCGACTCGTCGAGGCCGTCCGCAAGGTTGGGAAGCTCGCGGTTGACCTCCATGCGGATCGCCTGGAACGTGCGCCGGGCCGGATGCGGACCGCGACGTCGGGTCGCGGCCGGGATCGCGTCGCGCACGATCTCGGCGAGCTCCCGCGTCGAACGGACGGGCCGCGCCGCGACGATCGCGTGTGCGATGCGCCGGGCGAAACGCTCCTCGCCGTACTGGGAGATGACGACTGCGAGCTGCGACTCCTCGTAGCCGTTCACGACCTCCGTCGCGGTCAGCGACTGCTTGGCATCCATGCGCATGTCGAGGGGAGCGTCGAAGCGGTACGAGAAGCCACGTTCGGGTCGATCGAGCTGCGCACTGCTTACTCCGAGATCCATCAGGATGCCCATGACCTTTTCTCCTTCACCGTGCTGCTCGACAAGCGTGCCGAGCCGCTCGAATCCCCCGTGTGCCACCTTCGCCCGATCGCCGAAGCGAGCGAGCCGGGAGCGGGCGGCTTCCACGGCGTCGGCGTCACGGTCGAGACCGAGCAGGCGCACGTCGGGACGGGCGTCCAACAACGCGGCCGAGTGGCCACCGCCACCCACCGTGCAGTCGACAACCAACCCTTCGGGCACCGTCGAGAAGAACTCCACCACCTCCCGGACCATCACCGGAAGATGCGAGAACTCCCCCTCCACGTTGTCTCCTCGCCGCTTTCGCCGGAACCGCGTCGCCGCCGATCCCGTCTTCAGCTCCCCGGTCGACAGGCACCGCCCGGGATGTCTCCCCGAGTCGGCTACGGCTGAAAGCGGGCGGAGTAGGGGCCACCAACCGCGCCGGCCGGGGAGCTGAAGACGAGCCCGGAACCCGGATCCCGTCGAGATGTCAAGAGCTCGGGCCGATGCACGTGCACCCGAGCGCGAATTGGTATTCCGGTCAGAGGAAGTCGTTGATGCCTTCGCCTTCTACGATTGATGCAATACCGGCCGCGTCGCGCTCGGCGAACATCTGCGCGTCCCAGATCTCGATGTGGTCGAAGCTGCCGGCGACCATGACCTCGCGGTCGAGGTGCGCGTAGTCGCGCAAGTGCTGCGGCACCGGGACCCGGCCCTGCTTGTCGGGCGTGATCTCGACCGCGCCGGCGAAGAAGGTGCGCGCGGCCTGACGTTCGCGAGCGCCGCGCTCGCGCGCCTCGCGGAGCTTGCGGGCGACGCGGTCGAACTCGGCGACCGGGTACACGGCGAGACATCCGTCGAGCGCTCTGGCCATCACCGCACCCCCCTCGAGCTGCGCACGAAACCGGACCGGGAGGATCACCCGACCCTTGGCGTCGAGGGAGTGCTGGAACTCCCCCAGGAACATTGCCGGTGCACCACCTGTGTCTCGTTGGGAGAGATCTTTACTCCCCTTCCCACCACTGAGCGCCACCTTATGCCACAATCCTCCACTACGTCAACACTCTCCACCCTCCGCATCCCCGCGAACCCCCGACGCCCACCAACTCGCACCCTCGCTCGGAGGCCACCATGTCGATCCGGTTCGTCTGGACCCGATCTCAGGCTGCTTCCGAAAAGACCGATGATGAGCCCGTGGAGGACGGGCACCCTGATCTCTTCGCGCAACCCACGCCGCCGGCTCCCGGTCGTGTCGACGCGGATCGCGCCCCGACCGCCGACGACTCGACCGCCAACGACTCGACCGCCAATGACTCGACCGCCGACGACCCGACGGGTTCTGCAGTGAGTCCGCCCTCACCCGAAGCAGTGCGCGCGATCTGGGAAGTACACGCGCGCGTGCTGGAGTGCGAGCGCAAGACACATCGTCTCTTCGGGGCTGCGGCCGCCCGCTTCGCGTTCCACGAGACACTCCTCGAAGAGCGCACCGCGCTGGAAGCACTCGGCTTCGAGAGTTTCGTTGCGTTCGAGGCCGCTTGCGGCGCCGAGGCGCCAGCCGCGCCGGAGGCGACATCGCCGGCCCATATGCCGGAGGCGACATCACCGGGCGAGCCACCGACGACGACTGGCCCGGAGACCGGCGACACCATCGGCCGCATCCGCGTGCTGCTCGACGAGTTGGGCGTCGAATCGGGCGACGACCCGCTGCAGACCGCGAAGGATTTCCTCGACGTCGTCGAGATTCCCGAGGCGCCGACGCCCCAAGCTGACGTCGCCGAGATCGCTGATGTCGCCGATGTCGTGGCCGCGACCGGTGCCGACGAGCGCGCGGATGAGCACACCCTCGAACTCGCCCACGCCCGCGCCGAGCGCTGGCACGCGGAGCTCGAGCACACGCGCTCCGAGCTCGCGGCATTGCGCAACGAGCTCGATCTCGCTCGCGAGGGGGCGCGGTCCGTCGACGAGGAGATCGCGCAGCGGACGGCCGAGCGCGACGAGGCCACATTCCGATGCGTCGAGCTCGCGGCGCAGCTCACCACGTTGCGGCTGGAGTCGAAGGAGCCGCGATCGAGCGCAGATCTCCACGAGCGAGAGCGCGATGCAGTCATCGCCCGGTTGGACGCGGCGCAGGAACGGATCGCCGAGGTGGAAGCCCGGCTCACCGAGGAACAAGAACTGCGCGCTCGCATCGACACCGAGCTCGACGATGCCCGAGCACGAGCGACGGCGACGCTGATCGACCGCGACCAGCTGTCGGCCCGGATCGCGGAGCTCGAGCAGGTGGCTGCCCGGCGCTCGGCAGACCACGAAGCGCGTATCGGCGAGCTGCGGGCCCGTATCGACGAGCTCAGCACGACGCTCTCGGGTCGCGAACACGACCTCGCCGACGCGTCCACGCGTCTTCGAGAGCTGGAGCGGGTCGTCGACGAGCAAGCCGCACAACGAGATGCCGTCGGCGCCGATCTCGAGGTCGCCCGGGCCGGGGTCGCCGAGCTGGAGGCCAGGCTCGCCGGTCAGGAGGCCGAATGGCAGCGGCTGGGTCACGATCGACAGGGCGTGCTGCACGACCTCGAATCCGCCGAGGCACGGGTCACCGAGCTCACCGAGACGCTGGCACAGGCGCATCGACAACACGACGACCTCCGGGGCGAACTGCGACCGGCGCAGGCGCGGGTCGTTGAGCTCGAGCGCATTTCTGCCGAACAGCTCTCGCAGATCGCGTCGTTGACCGTCGCGGTCGAGGCGAGCAGGTCGGAGCTCGCGCCGGCTCGCGCGCAGGCGAACGCGCTCGCAGCAGAACGCGACGAGGCTCAGCGGCGACAGGAGATCGCCGAGACCGAACTCGAAGCTGCCCGACGTTCGCGCCAGACGGCAATCGACGAGCGCGACGCGGCGGTGCAGGACGGAGCGGCCGCGATCGCGGCGCGCAACGGCGCGATCGAGGCGAGAGACATTGCACGCGCCGCGCTCGCCGACCGCACCGCCGAGCGAGACGAAGCGCGTATCACGCTCGCGCGCCGCACCGGCGAACGCGACGATGCGCGCCGGGCCGTCGATGAACATGCTCGGGAGCATGACGACGCGATCGCGCAGCTCGACCGTGCGCTCGAAGAAGTGTCCCGACTCGAGGCACTGCTATCGACCCGTACGACCGAACGAGAGGACGCACTCGTCCAACTCGCCCAGGCCCGGGCCGAGTCCGCTCGACTCGAGACCGTCGTCGCCCAACAGGTCAACGAGCAGGTCGCCGCGCAGGCGCATGCGGACGAGCTGGCAGAGCAGCTCGAGGGTGCGCGGGCGACGCTCGACGCGATCGCGGCGCACGCCGAAGAGCTGGAGCTGGAGCTCACGCGCGCCGAGACGACGATCCCGTCGCCGAATGCGCGTGCCGAGGCCGCGGAGGTCGTCGCGCAGGGCCACGCGGACGCGGACGAGCTACGACGTCAGGCGATGCGCGAGGCCGAGACCATCCGACGCGATGCGCTGACGACCGCCGAAGGTATCCGTCACATCGCTCTAGAAGACGCGCGCGAGCTGCGCCAGCGGTCGGCCGAGGTTGCCCTCGGCGATGCGCACCGCGGCGAGTTGATCTCCGGCCTGCTCGAACGAGTCGCGAAGCTCGAGCTCAGGCTGGCCAAGCAGCGCAAGCGGATCGAGCGGGCGGCGGACCGCATCGAACGCACGGAGCGCGCCGAGTACGCAGGAATGGACGCCGACGAGATCCTCGCGCGGGCCGAGAAGAAGGCGGGGCGCCAGCGCGAATCGGCCGAGAAGTACGCACTCGAGCAACGCGGCGACGCCGACGAGTACGCGTTCGAGACGCGCGCCAAGGCAACCGAGCAGGCGGCAGAGTCGCGGGAGGCGGCGGAGCGCGACGCGGCCCAACTCCGCGAGGGCGCGCAGCGCGAGGCCGCCGAGGCACTCGAAGCCGCTCGGCGTGACGCGGCGCGGATTGTCGAAGAGGCCGAACGCGCCGGCATCCAGCAACGTGAGGCGGCCGAGCGGGAAGCCTCCGAGATCCGCGACAAGGCTCGCGGCGAGCGCCAACGCGCGCGTGACGAGCTCGCGGGCCTGCTCGAACGGCTCGCCGCTGCCAATCCTCCGGAAGACGACTGATCAGGCCGGCACGGCCTCGGCCCGACCGAGATACTTGTGCCACACCGGGTCGATCGGACCCGCCGACGCGATCAACGACGCCGTCGCGTGGGGTGCCACCGGTGGCCGCCGCAGCACCATCCCGCACTCGTTGGGGAGCCGGGCCTCCTTGCGCGCGTTGCACGACCGGCACGAGGCCACAACGTTCTCCCAGGTGTGCGGACCGCCGCGCGAGCGGGGCAGCACGTGATCGAGGTTCTCGGCCGCGCTCCCGCAGTACTGGCAGCGATGCCCGTCGCGTGCAAAGACCGCTCGGCGTGACAGCGGCGCCGTGGCGCGGAAGGGCACCCGAACGAAGTGAACCAGCCGGACGACCGTGGGCACGGGAACGCTTCGGCGCTCAGAACGGAACTCGGCACCGTTGCGGTGAACGATCTCGGCCTTGTCTTTCAGCACCAGGACGACCGCGCGACGCGACGACACGACACAGAGCGGCTCGAAGCTGGCGTTGAGCAATAGCGCCCGGGCCACGGATGATCACCTCCCGTGCGGCGAGATTGTACCGGCGCCGGGCGTGCAGGCCCGCCGAAGGAACCGCCGACCCCGAACTCGGGTCCCCGCGACCGGCGCGACCCCCGTGCCGCTTCTGACTACGCGGCGCCGCGGCACCATTCGAGATACCGCACGACGTCGGCCACTCGCGGCACCGCGGTTTCGCCGAACGCCGTCTCGAGCCGGAACCTCACGTACGCGCGATCGGGAAGCGGAACGAACGGCGATCGGGTCCACCAATCCCTCGGGATCGCTCGCGTGACCTGGCGCATCGCGGTCGACCACAGGAGTGGCCGGCGCAGTACGGCCGCCGAGCAGTGGAACCAAAATGCCGGGCCGGGCGTCATGCCTGGGTCACCGCGATCTGGGCCCACGCCGGGCACGGTAGCGTGGCGGCGGTGGTCGACGTCTCCGGGGGCGACGGCGGCTCGCCGTGGCCCAGACCGCCCCGGACGGAGGTCGAAAACGGTGCAAGCCGCGCCCCGCCCTGAGCAGTCGTTCAAAGACCTCTTCGACACCCTCGCCGCGCAGATCGAACGCGTGCTGCGCGGCAAGCGACGGGCCGTGCACCTGTCGCTCGTGTGTCTGTTCTCCGAGGGTCATCTCCTCATCGAGGACGTACCCGGCGTCGGCAAGACGTCGCTCGCGAAAGCGATCGCCCGTTCGACCGGTGGCTCGTGGCGGCGCGTGCAGTTCACGCCCGACCTGCTGCCCTCGGACATCACGGGCGTTTCGGTGTGGGACCGCGCGCGCGGCGACTTCGAGTTCCGGCCGGGCGGTGTGTTCGCCAACGTCGTGCTCGCCGACGAGATCAACCGCGCGTCGCCGAAGACGCAATCGGCGCTCCTCGAGTCGATGGAGGAACGCCAAGTCAGCGTCGACGCGCAGACGTACAAGCTGCCACGCCCGTTCATGGTGATCGCGACCCAGAACCCCGTCGAGCTCGAGGGCACGTACCCCTTACCCGAAGCGCAGCTCGACCGCTTCCTGTTGCGCTTGCGCATCGGCTATCCCGACCGCGACGCGGAAATCGCGATTCTCGATGCCGAGGGAGAGGATTCCGTCGAACCCGACGATCTCGAACCCGTCACGGATGCGGAAACCGTTGCCGCGTGGATACACGAGCTCGGACGCATTCACGTCTCACCGGACCTGCAGGGGTACATCGTCGATCTCGCCGAGGCGACCCGCCATCACCGCGACCTGATGCTCGGAGTGAGCCCGCGCGGCGCGCTCGCGTTGCAGCGTGCGGCGCGCGCGCTCGCAGGCAGCATCGGCCGCGCGTACGTCGTGGCCGACGATGTGAAGGTGCTCGCGTCGGCGGTCCTCGAGCATCGCTTGCTGCTCTCGTCCGAGGCGATGATGCGGGGGGTCAACCCGGCCGACGTCCTGGCGGCGATCCTCGAGAGTGTTCCCGTTCCCGCGAACCGCGCCGGCTGAGGCCGCCGAACCCCCGTGCTGACCCGTCGCGGATGGTCGTTCGTCGGAGCGGCCGTCGGCCTGTACATCGGTGCGCGGCTGCTGGGGCTCGTTCAGCTCGCGGTGCTCGCAGTCGCAACGATGCTGCTGTTGATCGGGGCGTACGTGTGGGTGCGGGTCAGGAATCCTTCGCTCGTGGCCCGCCGAACCTTGAAGGAGTTGCTGCAGGTGGGCGTGGAGGGTCGCGTCGACCTCGTGGTCACGGCCACGCGTCGGGCACCGACGATTGCGGTCGCGGACGCGTTCGACCAAGGGCGACGCGCGGCGCGGTTCCTGCTCGCGCCACTCTCTCCGGGTGAAGAGGCGCGCGCCGCGTACCGGTTCCCCACCGATCGCCGGGGCCGCTTCGAGATCGGTCCGCTGCGCGCAACGCTCGGCGACCCGTTCGGGCTCGTCGCCGCGAGTCGGCGCATGCTGGGCACCGAGCAGGTGATCGTCTACCCGCGGGTCCACGAGATCGTCCCGCCGCCCGATATCGGAGGTCTCGACCTCGATCGGGACCACCCCGCGGTTCGCCCTCGGGTCGAGTCCAGCGGCGACTTCATGACCCTGCGTGACTACGCGCCCGGCGACGACCTCCGTCATGTCCACTGGCGGTCGACGGCGCGCCGAGGGCACTTGATGATGCGTCAGAACGAGACCCGGCGGCGCGCCCCGGTGCTGTTGATGCTCGACGTTCGTCCCGCGACCTACGACCGCGCGGCGTTCGAACGAGCGGTCGAGGCGGTCGCGTCGATCGCGACCGCGCTCGACCGCGCGGGCCGGCCGTTCGAGGTCGCGTGGAGCACCGGCACGTACGTGGGCGCGCCGGGTCGCCGCCACTTGGCGTTCATCATGGACGAGCTCGCGATCGTCGAGCCGCACGGCGCCGACCGGCTGCTCATCGCGTCGACGCGCCGCCGCTCGAGCGCCCTCATCGCAGTCACCGGCCGGCTGTTCGCCAACGACGGGGCCAGCCTCGGCATGCTCGTCCGCGACGGCGGTCTTCTCGTCTCGGTCCTCACCACCGAAGAATCAGCTCCGGTCGCGGCGCGCGCCCGCCGGTTCCGATCCATCGTCGTCCCTCACGACGAACGTCCCTTCGCCCAATCCTGGAACGAGGCGGTGCTGCGGTGGCAGCGAACCGGCAGCCTTCCTACGTCACCGTCACCCGCGCGCTCCTGACCGGCGGGGCGATCCTCGCCCTCGCCCGCGTCTACTCGGGGGTGTCGTGGATCGTGCCGTTGCTGCTGGCCGCGTCGCTCCCGGCGGCCATCTTGGCGGTGGGCGAACGGCGGCGGTGGAATCTGCTCGCCGCGGTCGGCGTCGCGGCCGTAGTCGGGGCCTGGCTGTCGATTCTCGTCGACGATCCCGGCGAGACCCTCGCCGGCATCCCGACCGCGAGCGCGCTCGCGACCGCGGGTCACGACCTCGCCCACGCCCCGCACGTCTTACGGTCGGCGGTGGTCCCCGTCAATCCGATCGGCGCCGCGCTGATGCTCGCAGTCGTGGCAACGTTCGCGGCCGCGCTCGTCGCCGAGCTTGTCGCGCGCCGGCTCGAGGCACCGATCGGCGCGATCGGTCCGAGCGTCGCGCTGTTCGTCGCGCTCTGCGCGCTCGGCTCCGGTCGCTGGGCTCCGACGACGGCGTGCTACGCGCTGGTCGTCGTCGAATACCTGGTCGCATTGCAACATTCCGAGCTCGAGACGCGACGTACGTGGTTCCAGAGCACGAAGAACCGGCGTTCACAACTGGTCACCGGCGGCGCAGCCGCCGGCGCGCTCGTCGTCGCGGTCGCGATCGCCCTCGGACCGGGCGTGCCCGGCGCGCGCGGCGCGGCCTGGCTGCGGTACAAGTCACTGGGGAGCGGGCGGGGGTCGAGCATCCTCAACGTGACGTCGCCCCTCGTGTCGGTCGGCGCCAAGCTGAACGGCCAGGACTCGACCACCGAGGTCTTCAACGTCCAGACGACCGAGGCAAGAGGCGACTACTGGCGCGTCATCGCGCTCGACCAATTCCAAAACGACGGATGGGGCCTGAACTCCGACCAGCGCCCCGCATCGAAGCTCCCGGGCCCGACGCACGGGCCCGGCACCCAGTTGGCCACCGAGACGTTCCACCTCGGCGCGATCGACGCCCGCTGGCTACCGGCCGCGTACCGCCCGGTCCACATCGACGCGCCGGGATCGCAGGTGCTCCCGGGCTCGACGTCGCTGTTCCTCGACAACCCGCTCTCCGGCCTCACCTACTCCGTCCAATCCGAGATCGCGAACCCGGACCCGGCGATCCTCGAGTCGGTGACGTTCGACGACCTGAAGGCGATGTCCGCCGACGTCGCACTGCCGAGCAACTTCTCGAAGGACGCGCGCGCCTTCGCGGACCGCGTCACGGCCAATGCCCAGGGGCCGTACGAAAAGGCGCTGAAGCTGATGACCGTGTTCCAGAGTCCTCCGTTCGTCTACAACCAGTCGGTCAACCTCGGAACGACCGCGACCGCGCTCGACCGGTTCCTCTTCCACACCCACGCCGGATTCTGCGAGCAGTACGCGGCGGCCTTCGCCGAGCTCGCCCGGGCCATCGGTCTGCCGACGCGGGTCGCGGTCGGTTACCAGCCCGGAACGAAGGGATCCGACGGACTGTGGCACGTCGAGGAGAAAGACGCGCACGCGTGGCCGGAGGTGTGGCTCGGCAGGGACGTGGGCTGGTACCGCTTCGAGCCGACGCCCGGCCGCAGCGACCCCATCACGGGTCTCGGGCGCGAGACCACCGGCCCGACCGGCGGCCCGGTCACGACTACGACCGCGCCGTCCACCGGGTCGACGACGCCGACGACGACCTCGCTCACGCCGACCTCGAACCCGCTGCAGCTCCAGTCGCCGCCGCCGAGCGCGTCGCCCGGCGCGTCGCACACGCGCACCCACGTCCTCACCGCAGTGGCCATCGCGCTCGCGATCGCAACGGGCGCGTTCGTTGTGTTGTTCCTCGGTGTCGCGTTCGGCGCGTGGCGCCGGACCCGACGTCGACGGCACGATCCCGACGACCGAAGACGCGTGCTCGGCGCGTGGACGGAGGCACTCGAACGGCTCGAGGCTGCCGGTATCCAACGCCGGCCGTCGACCACGTCGCTCGAGTTCGCGCTCCGCCAGGCCCCGGCACTCGGCGCGGGCGCGGCCGGTCCCCCGCTGATGGGCCTCGCGCGATTGCACACCGCCGCGATGTACTCGCCCGACGCGCCCTCGTCGGTCGAGGCGGACGAGGCGTGGTCCGAGCTCGACGCCATCGCCGGCGCGCTGCGGGCAAGCGTGCCGCGGACGCGACGGTTGCGGACCCGATTGTCGTCGGTCCTGCGTCTACGCCGCGCGCCGCGCCCGCGCGACGAGTTGCTCAGCCGTCAGCGGTGAGGCGTTCGACGAACGCGGCGCGCTCGAGGCTGAATGCACGCACGTCGGCATCGACGTCGGCCGCGACCTGATCGACCGCGACGAACAGGGCGAGCTGACCAGCGCGCAACGCGTCGAGAATCTGACCGTCGTCGTGGCATGCCCAGACGTGGCCGCCGTCGGTGATGAGCCGCAGGCTCGCAAGGTCGTGGCCGGCATCGCGCACCGCGGCGAGCGCGCCCCGGACGCGGCTCGAGGGCAGACCGGCGTCGAGCATCGATCGCACGACCCGCAACGCGACGAGATCGCGATATCCGTAGCCGCCGTCGGCGTCGCCCGGCTCGACGAGTCCCGAACGCGACCAGTAGCGAAGTTGCGCGACCGTGCAGTTCGAAATACGGGCCGCCTGCGCCGCGGTGAAACCCACGGTTCGAGGCTCAGGAATCGTCGCGGCGGAAACGATCGCGCCACTGCCGGCCGCGGTCGCCGAACATGCCCCGCAGACCTCCTTGCGCGCGCAGACCACCGGTGAGCGTTTCGAGGCCGGCCCGTCCGAGCTTGCGGACGTGGCGCTCGATGACGAGCGAGCAACCGAGCATCACCGCGAAGCCGATCGCACCGACCCAGATGTTCGACGCGAACGTGAACACGAGCAGTACGAGCCCGCCGAGCAGGCCGAGCGCCGCCCAGCGGATCATGCGGGCCGAATGGCGGTACAGCGTGGTACGCGAAACGCGCTCGCCGAGCGCCGGGTCGGTCGCGTTGAGCTGAGCTTCGATCTCGCGGAGGATCTTCTGCTCTTCGTCGGAGAGCGGCATGGGGGTCATTCTCGCGCAGCCGGCCAAGCCCAACAACGCGTAGGCGGGCCGGACCCACCCGCAGCGAGGCTCAGTTGACCGATTTGGGCCGGCCGGAGTCGGCCGCCGAGCAGTACACGAGGTCGACGAGGCGATGCGCGGCGAGCGCGTCGCCGGCGCGGGGGTGACCGACGGCCGCAGCATTCGGCTCCGTCGGGCTGCCCAGACGTGCAAGCGCATCGAGAAACGCCTTCGACGGCTCGGCGTACTGCGCCAACGCCGTGGCGTAGACCGGAGGGAGCGTGAACCGGCTGGTCCAGCTCGGCGGCTCCGACCCGACGAGCTCCTCACCGGCGTCGGTCTGGACGTGCAGCGGCCCGAGATTGTCGTCGTCGGTCCAGAGCACCGCCTTTTCGCAGAACACCTCGAGGCGGCGGCTCGACTCGCGGCTGAGCACCTGGTGCCAGACGCTCGTCAACTGGGCGACGACACCGTCGGCGAAGGTGAACGTCGCGGCGGCAGTGTCCTCGATGCCCGCGTATCCGAAGCGTGACGCCGTGCGTGCGGAGACCTCGACCGGATCGCCGAGCGTCCACCGGAGCACATCGACGTCGTGGATCGAATGCTCGATCACCGTGCCCCCACCTGCGTGTTCGACGTCGCCTCGCCAGGTCGAGCCGTAGAGGCCCTGCACCGGGAAGTACTGGTCGTCGCGCATCACGGCCGCGAGCACGCGTCCGTGCTCGCCCGATGCGACCGCTTGCACCAGGCTCCGGAACACCGGCGCCCACCGCAGGACGAGGCCGACCTGGTGAGGAACCCGCTCCAGCGCCGCCGCGACGCGCGTCGCGGTCGCCAGGTCGGGCGCGAGCGGCTTTTAGCAGAAGATCGCCAGACCACGATCGGCGGCGGCGACGACTGCTGCGAGGTGGGCGGCGGTCCACGTGCACACCCAGACCACATCGACGACGTCGAGAAGATCTTCGAGCCTCTCGAACGGCTCGCCACCATGGCGCCCCGCGACCTTCGCCGCCCGCTCGGGGTCGTCGTCGAAGGTCGCGGTGAGCCGCGCGTCGATGAGCTCTGCGTCGGTGAGTTGCTGCAACGCGAGCGCATGCACCGTCCCGATGTGACCGCAACCGACCAGGCCGATCCGGATCACCTCCTCCCCCGCGCTTCCCCGTTCGGGTCGACGAGGGTCGCCGGGCCTACCGCGCGCGTGCCGAACCGGTCGCGCACCTCGTCTACCGCGCGTTCGACGGCCGCCCGGCGCTCGGTGTGGCGGCGACGCTCACTCTGCGCATCGCCCGTCAGGTCGAGGGTCGTCTGCATGCCCGTGACCGGGTCGAGTCGCGACAGCGCCACCCCCAGGAGGCGCACGCCGCGGCCGACGTCGAAGGCTCCCACGAGCGTGCGCGCCACGTCGAGCACGACGGTGCTCACATCGGTCGCGTCCGCGAGTGTGCGCGCCCGCGTGCGCGTCTCGAAGTTGCCGAACCGGATCTTCACGTTGACCGTACGGGAGGTGAGCCCCGCGGCCCGCAGCCGCGCGCACGCGCGATCCGCGAGGTGAACGAGCTCGCGCTCGCACTCTTTGAACGTGTGCAGATCGGTTGCGAATGTCTCCTCCGCGCCGATCGACTTGACATCGTGCTCGGGAACGACAGCGCGCGCGTCGTCGTTGCGGGCGAGTGCATGCAAGTGGTGACCGAGCGCGGTGCCCAGCGCGCCGACAAGGGCCTGCTCGTCGATCGCCGCGACATCGCCGATCGTCTGGAGTCCCATGCGTTCGAGCTTCGCCATGGTCGCGGGCCCGACTCCCCAGAGCCGCGACACTGGCAGCGGTGCCAGGAACATCTGCTCGGTCCCCGGCTCCACGACGAGCACGCCGTCGGGCTTGGCCAGGTCGCTCGCGAGCTTCGCCAGGAACTTGGTCGACGCGGCCCCGACCGACAGGCAGAGGCCCGCCTGGTCGAGCACCCGCTTTCGGATCGTGGTTGCGATGTCGCGCGGGTCGCCGAGCATGCGCCGCGCGCCGGCCACGTCGAGGAACGCCTCGTCGATGGAGAGCTGTTCGACGAGCGGCGAGATCGACGCCAGCACCGACATGACCTCGTGGCTCTTTTCGACGTAGCGCGCCATGCGGGGCGACAGGAACGTCGCCTGCGGACACGCCTTGCGGGCGAGTGCCATCGGCATCGCCGAGCGTACGCCGAACGCGCGCGCCTCGTAGCTGGCCGTGCTCACCACTCCGCGGTTGCCGAGGCCGCCGACGATCACCGGCGTGCCCCGCAGCTCCGGATCGTCGAGCTGCTCGACCGCCGCGAAGAACGCGTCGAGATCGACGTGCAGGATCGTTGCGTCTCGGCGCGCAGTCACAGGTTCGCGCGCACGACACGCAGGTCGTCGCGCGACGTGCCGAACACGTCGTAGCGAAATCCGACACCGCTTCCCGGCGCCCAGCGGTCGCGCAACCACGCCGCCAGCGGCTCGCCCACCCACCGCGCACACGACGCGAGCAGCACTGCGCACTCCGTCGGTGGGACGAACGCGGCCTCGACCACGATGCCGTCTGGATCGGCGACGACCACGTCGCCTTCGAAGGCCACCGCGAGGTGCACCTCGCAGCGCATCCGCCAACCCATATCGGGGGCGTGGGCGCGCACCTCGTAGAGCGGCCCGCTCCACTCGCGCACGCGCAGACCCGTCTCCTCTTCGACCTCACGCGTGAGACCGGCGATGAGATCGGTGTCGTCGGCATCGATCACTCCTCCGGGTGTGCTCCAGTCTTCGATGCCGCCGCGGCGTTGATTGCGCACGAGCAGTACGCCGTCGGGCGTCTCGAGCAATCCTCCGGCGACGGTCCACTCACGCACGGCCGACAGTCTCGCGCTTCCCTCGTGCGCGGGGCGCGCCGGTACGATCGCCCGGTGGCTGCCGAGATCACGCCGGAGCATCCAAATCTGCCTCGCCGTGGCGCACTCGCAGCGATGTTCGGCGTCATCTCGCTCTCGGGCGCGCTCGGTGGCCTGATCGGGTACAGCCTCGTCGCGACGACCTGTCCCGACACGCCGACGCGGGCCGAGCAGCTGCTGCAGCAGATCCGCGGCTTCCCGGTGCACGTACCCTCGTGCGCGCTCAAGGAGCTCGGCGCCGCGCTCGTGGGGACGATCGTGGCCGCGATCGGCGCGGCGACGATCGCCGTCCTCGTCCTGCGGGCCCAGTCGGAGTGGCGCGGTCATGCGCCGAGCCCACGCGTGGAGAAGTAACGCGGGCCGGAGCGTGGAGAAGTAACGCGGGTCGGAGCGCTGCTAGGCCAGCGCGATCCGCCGGAACGCTTCGGCGAACTGCACGCCCGCGACGCGGCCGGCGTCGATCGCACTCTCGCGCAAGAAGTCGCGGAACCAGTCGCCCGTCTCGACGAGCTGGCTCGCGTGACAGAACAGGGCCTCGATCTTGCGTTCGAGCGTGGCACCGACGTCGATCCAGACGTTCGGCTCGAAGGTGCCCGAGAGATACAGGGCGCGTACCTGGTGGGTCCCGAGGCCTTCTTCGGCCAGCTCGGGGAAGTAGTGCGGGTTGCCGGCCGCGGGTGCGACCGCGTCGAGTGTCGCCCAACCGGTGACGCGATGGTCGCGATGGTTCACGTAGGCATCGCCGAAGAACACCGCAGTCGGGTCGGGGCAGCACACCGCGTCGGGCTGCACCGAGCGGATGAGGCGCACCAGCTCGAGCCGCAGGGCCCGGTCGTCGGCGATCTCTCCGTCGGCGTGGACGAGATGGTGGTGCTCGGCGATCCCCAGCACCCGCGCCGCGGCCGCGGTCTCCTCCACTCGGAGCCGCGCCAGCGCGTCGAGGTCGGCCTGCGGATCGTTCGTGCCCTTGTCGCCGCGCGTGGTGACGACGACGTGGACCTCGGCTCCCGCATCGGCCCAGCGCGCGAGTGTGCCCCCGGCCGAGATCTCGGGATCGTCGGGATGTGCGTACACCGCGAGCACACGCGCCGGGGTCTCGTCGTGCAACATCGTCAATCGTTTCCGAGCTCGTCGAACGCGTCGATCGTGGCGGTGACCGCGTCGTCATCGACGTCGTTGTGGGTGACGAGACGGACCGTACGCGGATCGATCGTGCCGACGCGCACGCCGAGGCGCCCGAGCCGTTCGACGAAGCCGACCGGAAGCGCGCGCAGCTCGGCACACACGATGTTGGTACGGATCGTCTCGGGATCGATGCTTGCCGGCCACCGACTCGCCAGGGCATCGGCCAGGCGGCGCGCCCGGGCATGGTCGTCGGTGAGCCGTTCCACCATCGTCTCGAGCGCGACGAGCCCGGCCGCCGCGATCACACCGGCTTGGCGCATGCCGCCACCCCAGCGGGCGCGGTACGCCCGCGCCTCCGCGATCACGTCCGCCGACCCGCACAGGAGCGACCCGACAGGCGCGCCGAGGCCCTTGGACAGGCAGAACATCACGGTATCGGCCGCCGCGACGAGGTCGCGCGGAGCCGTGCTCAGCGCGACCGCGGCGTTCCAGATACGAGCACCGTCGACGTGCACGCGCAACGCGCCGGCCCGCGCGATGGCGCAGAGGGTCGCCATCTCGGCGGCGGCGATCGGCGCGCCCGACAGCGCCATGTACGTGTTCTCGATCACGAGCAGAGACGGTTGCGGCAAGTGGTGCGCGGTGCCGTCGATCGCCGTCTGGACGCCGTCGGGAAGATCCCACAGCGGGTGCATCTGCACCCCGCTGTTGCCGGGAGCCGCGGCCGCCTCGTAACGGTAGACGTGCGCGCGATCGGGACACAGCACCTCGGTGCCCGCCTCGGCGAGCACGCGCATCGCGAGCTGGTTCGCCATCGTCCCCGACGGCACGTAGAGCGCGGCCTCTTTTCCGAGCAGCGAGGCCGCCAGCGACTGCAGCCGATTGACGGTGGGATCCTCGCCGTAGACGTCGTCGCCGACGTCGGCATCGGCCATCGCCCGGCGCATCTCCGGGGTTGGCGTGGTGACCGTGTCGGACCGGAGATCGATCACGCTCACGACTCCTGCCAACCCGGCTTCACCGGCCGTATCAAACCCTCCTGCATGACCGTCACGGCGAGCCCACCGTCGTGGCGGAAGATGAAACCCTCGGCGAGACCGCGCGCACCTTGGGCCGACGGGCTCTTCTGGTGGTAGAGAAGCCACTCGTCGGCGCGCAGTGGTCGATGGAACCACATCGCGTGGTCGAGGCTGGCGATCATGAAGCGGTCGTCGTCGAACGAGTTCGCGTGCGACATCACCGCGGTGTCGAGCAGCGTCAGGTCGGACGCGTACGCGACGACACACGCGTGCAGTAGCGGGTCGTCCGTCAGCTTGCCGTCGGCACGGAACCAAACGAGCTGCTCGGCCTCGCGCGGGCTGGGATCGGGATCGAGCCACCGCGGCAGCCGCGACGAGCGGGTGTCGATCGGGCGGTCGCGCTGGATCCACTCGACGAACCCGGGTGGGAAGCGATCGACGTACGGCTCGAGTCGCTCGCGCATCGTCGGAAGCGAGTCCGGATCGGGCGCGTCCGGCATCGGGTACTGGTGCTCGGGACCGGGTTCGTCGATGTGGAACGACGCCGACAAGTTGAAGATGGCGCGCCCGTGCTGTATCGCGACCACCCGCCGGGTCGTGAAACTGTGTCCGTCGCGAATGCGGTCGACGTCGTAGACGATCGGTATGCGCGGATCACCCGGGCGCAGGAAGTACGCGTGCAAGGAGTGCACGCGGCGGTCGGAGTCGACCGTGCGTCCCGCGGCCACGAGCGCCTGGCCCGCGACCTGGCCTCCGAACACCCGTTGGCGGTCTTCGTCCGGGCTCACGCCGCGGAACAGGTTGACTTCGAGCTGTTCCAGCTCCAGCAGGTCGATGAGATCGTCGAGCGCGCGCCCCATAGCGGCGCCGATGCTACCGGCGCGAGCAGATTGTCCCGACCGGGCCCCTTATCCGAAGAAAACCGCCGCGGTCTCGAAGAGCCGGCCGTCGACGGTCTTCAGCTGCGCGACGCCTTCCTCGATCGGGATGCGCACGACATTGGTTCCGTGCAGCGCGACCATCTGTCCGTAATCACCCTCGTGAGCCGCGTCGATCGCCTCGATCCCGAATCGCGTCGCGATCACGCGGTCGTATGCGCTCGGGGTTCCGCCGCGCAGAACATGGCCGAGCGACGTCATGCGCGCTTCGTAGCCGGTCCGCCGTTCGATCTCGTCGGCGAGGCGTTGACCGATTCCGCCGAGGCGAACGTGACCGAAGTCGTCGGTCTCGCCCGTCTGCAGCTCCATCGTGCCCTCCTTCGGCGTCGCACCCTCCGCCGCGACGACGATGGAGAAATTCGCACCCTGCTGGTGGCGGTGTATGAGGCGATCGCAGATCTCTTCGATGTCGAACGGCTCCTCGGGAATCAAGATGATGTCGGCGCCGCCGGCCATCCCCGAGTAGGTGGCGATCCAACCCGCGTGCCGGCCCATGACCTCGACCACCATCACGCGGTCATGGCTCTCCGCCGTCGTATGCAGACGGTCGATCGCGTCGGTCGCGGTTTGTACCGCGGTATGGAAGCCGAACGTGAAGTCGGTTCCGGACAGATCGTTGTCGATCGTCTTGGGGACGCCGACCACTCTCACCCCGTCGCCGTCGAGCCGCAACGCGACGCCCAGCGTGTCCTCGCCGCCGATCACGATGAGCGCGTCGACACGATCGCGGGTCAACGTCGCGAGGACCCGCCGCGGTCCGTCGTCGGCCTTGTAAGGATTGGTGCGCGACGTGCCCAGGATCGTTCCGCCGCGCGGAAGGAGACCGCGTACGGAACCGAGCGAGAGCTCCATCGACTCGCCCTGCATCGGACCGCGCCAGCCGTGGCGATAGCCGACGATCGTGTGACCGTATTGCCCGATGCCTTTGCGGACGACCGCTCGGATCACCGCGTTCAGCCCCGGGCAATCGCCGCCGCCGGTCAGCATCCCGATTCGCATCGCTGCCTCCTATGCTTTGCCCTATCCTGCCGCGAGTCCGTGCCGCGGACGTGACCTCGATGGACCAACCCACTCCGGACCGACCAGCAGCCGTAGCGCCACCGGAGTCCGAGAGCACCCCGGACCCGACCGTCATCCCAGTATCGGCGCGCGACGAGCGCACCACGAGCCGCCTGCAAGCATTGGTCGGCCCCGAGGAGCCCATCGTCGTTTGGGCGCGGGGCTGGGTGTCTCGGGAATCCCGCCTGCATCGCCTGCTCGCGGCGCGTACCTTCGACTTCGCCGCGATGACGGACCACGATCTGGTCATGTTCTCGACGGGATTCTTCACTCGCCGGCCGCGACGACGCGTCTACACGTCCTCCCTCGAACGGATCCGGGTCGCCGATGACCACCGACCGCGGGGACGACGGCTGCGCATCAGTTCCCGCGCCCACCGCCCGTTGTGGATCGAGCTGAACGCCGGCCAACGCGCGACCGCCTTCGCCGACGCGCTCGTCACTCGCGTCGAGCCGTGATGAGCTGCGTCATCGCGATCGATGCGGGCACCACCGGCGTGCGCGCCTTCGCCGTCGGCGACGACGGCGAGCCGCGCGCCCGCTCGTATCGCGAGTTCCCCCAACATTTCCCTCGCCCGGGCTGGGTCGAGCACGACCCCGACGACATCTGGCGGGTGACGTCCGAGACGTTGGGCGAGGTCGTGCGGCAGGTGCAGGATGCCGGCGAGACGATCGCCGCGATCGGCATCACGAACCAGCGGGAGACCGTCGTGGTCTGGGACCGGCGAACGGGCAAGCCGCGCGCCCGGGCAATCGTCTGGCAGGACCGCCGTACCGCCGAGCGCTGCGACGAGCTGCGCGCGGCCGGCCACGAGCCGATGATCCGTCGGGCCACGGGTCTCGTGCTCGATCCGTACTTCTCGGCGACGAAGCTCTCGTGGTTGCTGCACACGGGCGGCGTGTCGGCCGACGACGATCTCATGTTCGGCACCGTCGACTCGTGGCTGCTCTGGAAGCTGACCGGCGGTTCGGAGGGCGGCGTGCACGCCACCGATCCCTCGAACGCGAGCCGCACGATGCTCTACGACATCGACGCCCGCGACTGGTCGGACGAGCTCTGCGCGCTCTTCGGTGTGCCCCGCGCGTGCCTGCCGGAGGTGCGGCCGTCGAGCGGCCGGTTCGCCATGACTGTTCCTGCACACGCCGCCGGCCTCGACGTGCCGGTCAGCGGCATCGCCGGCGATCAACAAGCCGCGCTGTTCGGTCAGGCGTGCGTCGCGCCGGGCATGACCAAGAACACCTACGGCACGGGATCGTTCGTGCTCACGAACGTCGGTACGCAACTGCCCGATCCGGTGGACGGTCTCCTCACGACCATCGCGTGGTCGCTCACGCCCGGAGAGGCGACGTACGCGATGGAGGGCGCGATCTTCGTGACCGGCGCCGCGATCCAATGGCTGCGCGACGGGCTCGGTGTCATTGGCGAGGCGTCGGAGATGGGGCCGCTGGCCGCGTCGGTCGCCGACTCGGGCGGGGTGTACGTGGTTCCCGCATTCACCGGCCTCGGATCGCCGTGGTGGGACCCGTACGCGCGCGGAACAATCGTCGGGATCACGCGCGGCACGACGCGCGCGCATCTCGCCCGCGCGGTCGTCGAGGCGATGGCGTTCCAGACCGCCGACGTCGTCGACGCGATCACCCTCGCGAGCGGCTCGGCACCGTCCGAGATGCGCGTCGACGGTGGCGCGTCCGTGATGGACGTGCTGTGCCAGTTCCAGGCCGACGTGCTCGGCGTGACCGTGCGGCGGGCCGCGATCCAGGAGACGACGGCGCTGGGCGCGGCGTTCCTCGCCGGCGTCGCCGAGGGCGTGTGGGCCTCGCCCGAAGAGGTGAACGCCCGGTGGAGCGCCGACGCGTCGTTCTCACCGACGATGACGAAGGATGAGCGCGCCGGCCGAGGCGCGGCGTGGCGGCGTGCCGTCGAACGGTCGCGTGACTGGTCACGCGACCAGCCGGCCTGAGCCCAGTCGACCTGAGTTACGACGCCGCGGATACCGGTGTGCGGGCGTCGGCGAAGCTCGCGACGCGTGCGGTCTCGGTGGGGAGATCCTCGGCCTGCTTGGTGGCGTAGGTGTCGACGTACTCGTAGCCGGAGAGCTGGCCGATCTCGTACATCACCTCGTCGGTGAGCTCGCGCAGCGCCATGCGATCGTGCTCGCGCCCCGCGTAGCGTCCCGGATCGATCGGCTCCCCGATCCGCATCGTCACCTCGCGGAATAACTTCGGCATGCGGGAGTCGATCGGCTGGACGGTGTCGGTACCGACGAGACCGATCGGCACGATCGGGACGTTGCAGCGCAACGCGAGCCGCGCGACGCCGGTGTGGCCGCGGTGCAGCAACCCGTCGCGGGTGCGCGTGCCCTCCGGATAGATCGCGAACACCTTTCCCGCGCGCAGCACTTCGGTCGCCGACTCGAGCGCCCGCTCGCTCGCGCTGCCGCCCTCGCGCCGGATCGGGATCTGGCCGCAGCTCCGGAAGAACCAGGCGGTCTTCGGGTCGTCGAAGTACTCGGCCTTGGCCACGAAGGTCACCCGCCGGCGCACGATCAGCGGGATGAAAATCGAATCGAGGAAGGAACGGTGGTTCGGGGCCAGGATCACCGGGCCGCGGCGCGGGATGTGCTCACGACCCTCGACCCTGACGCGCACGAAGATGCGGACGATCGGGGTGAGGAGGCCTTTGACGATCCAGTACAAGCACTGCCAGCGTACGCCGCCGACGGCGCCGACGCCTCGGAGAGCAGGCCGGCGGGGATCAGGGCGGCGGGGATCAGGCGGCGACGCGCTCGTCGACGAGTGCCGCGGCCTGGAGCCGCCCCGCGAGCGCGTCGACGACCGCCACCGTTCGCGCGAGGTCGTCTTGCTCCCGGCGGGCATTGTCGAGCGCCCTCCCAGTCCCGATCTCGTGGAGCAGGTTGGCGGGCATCAGGGCGAGTAGCAGGCGCGGCATCGAGTACTCCTTCGACGCCACCAGTGTCGGCGTACGACATGGCCGGGCGGTTCCCGGGGTGTCACAGGCAGGCGAACAGCAGTTGACCGTCGGATGACACGCCCGAAGGGCCGCCGGCAGGGAGCGCGAGAACATTGACCGACCGGTCAAGCGCGGAGCTACGCTCGCTCGGATGCGCCGCAAGCTCACTCCGAGAGGCCGTGAACGGCGCGACCAATTGATGGAATGCGGCGCACGCCTGTTCGCGGAACGGGGCTACCACCCGACCTCGGTAGCCGACGTCGTGGCCGCCCTCGGTGTCGGCAAGGGCGTCTTCTACTGGTACTTCGCCTCGAAGGAAGAGCTGCTCACCGAGTTGCTGAAGGCGTCGAACCACGACCTGCGCAAGCGCCAGCAGCACGTGATCGGAGACGTCGCCGACCCGGTACGTCGCATCGAGCTGGGGATCCGGGCGTCGATCGCGTGGTTCGCCGAGCACCGCGAGTACTTCGCGATCATCCAGTTCGCGGCGACCGACGAGACCTTCGCACCGGTGCTCGCCCGAAATCGGGAGATCTCGATCGCCGACACGATCCGCCACCTGAAGGACGGAATCGTCGACGGCCGGATCGTCGATCGCGACCCCACCCTCCTCGCGCACGCCATTCACGGTGTCGTCGCCGAGCTCACGAGCCACGCGCTCGTCGACAGCAGCCTTTCGGTCGACGAGGTCGCCGACCTGTGCGTCGCCTTCTGTCTCGAAGGTCTCTGCGGCTGATCGAGCCGGTGATTTAGCGGGTCAGCCGAGCTTGGTGAGGCCCTTGCGGATCTGGCGCATCGCCTGGTGGATGCGCTTCTCGTTCTCGACGAGCGCGAACCGGACGTAGCCCTCGCCGCCCGGACCGAAGCCCGACCCAGGTGACAGCGCGACCTTGGCTTCCTGCACGCACATCATCGTGAACTCGATGCTCGTCATCTCGGCGTACGGCTCGGGGATCGGCGCCCAGACGAACATCGTGCCCTTGGGCTTGTCGATGTGCCAACCGAGGCGGTCGAGACCGTCGATCAACGCGTCGCGTCGACCGCGATAGATCTCGTTGACCTCTTTCGGGAAGTCGGGCGCCTCGTTCATGGCGACGGTCGCGGCGATCTGAATCGGCTGGAACGACCCGTAATCGAGGTACGACTTGAGCTTGGCGAGCGCGGCGACAATCTCGGCGTTGCCCACGAGGAATCCCATGCGCCAGCCGGCCATCGAGAACGACTTCGTCATCGTGTAGAGCTCGACCGCGACGTCGCGCGCGCCCGGCACCTGCAAGATCGAGGGAGGCTGGTATCCGTCGAAGCCGAGGTCGGCGTACGCGAAGTCGTGCACGACGACGATCTCGCGCTCGCGCGCGAACTCCACGAGCTTGGTCATGAACTCGAGGTCGACGCAGGCGGTCGTGGGGTTGTGCGGGAACGAGGTGACGATCACCCGCGGTCGCGGCCAGGCCTGCTCGTATGCGCCGCGCATGTTCTCGAAGAAGTTCTGACCCGGACCCATACGGACGTAGTGCACGCCCGCACCCGCGAGGATCGGACCCCAGATGTGGATCGGGTACGACGGCGACGGCACGAGCGCGGTGTCGCCCGGTCCGACCAGCGCGAGCATCAGGTGCGAGAAACCTTCCTTGGCGCCGATCGTGGAGCACACCTCGGTCTCGAAGTTCAGCGTGACGCCGAACTTCCGCTCGTACAGCGCGGCGACTGCTTCTCGGAGCTTGGGAATGCCCTTGCTCGTCGAGTAGCGGTGGTTGCGCGGATTGCGAACCGCCTCGATGAGCTTGTCGACCGCGATGGTGGGCGAAGGGAGGTCGGGGTTGCCGAACGCGAGGTCGACGACATCTTCGCCTGCTCGCCGCAGTTGCATCTTCAGCGCATCGATCTGCGCAAAGGCATACGGCGGCAGAGCATGGATGCGTCGGAACTCCATCCGGCAATGATAACGACGCGGGCGCGGCCTCCCGGGCCGGATAGCTTGACGCGATGTCCCGACCGTTTCCTTCGAAGCCGACGGCTGTGCTCCTCGATGTCGGCGGAGTCTTCTTCGTGCCCGAGCACGACCGCATCCTGGGAGCGTACGGGCGCGCCGGGCTCGCGCCTTCGGCGGAGATCCTCGACCGCGCGCACTACGCCGGCGCGGCGGCGTTCCCGTTCGACAACGAGCAGCCGGACTGGCAGAAGAAGTGGCGCGCCTATCTCGACGGTTACATGACCGAGTGCGCCACGCCCGATGACCTTCGCGAGGAGGTGCACGAGCACCTCGACAGTGAGTTCGCGGACGCGGCGCTCTGGTTGCGTGAGCTCCCCGGCGCGCGCGAGGGACTGCGGGCGTTGTCCGACACCGGCGTGCGACTCGGCATCATCTCCAACGCCGACGGCTTGATCGCTCAACGCCTCGCCGAAGCAGAAGTGCTCCAAGTGGGCCCGGGTATCGGCGTAGCCGTCGAATGCGTGATCGACTCCGGCCAGGTCGGCGTGAGCAAGCCGGACCCGCGAATCTTCCGGCTCGCGCTCGACGCGATGGCGATACCCGCGGCCGACGCGTGGTACGTCGGCGACATGCCGGGCATCGACGTGGTCGGGGCGCGCGCCGCCGGCCTGCACCCCGTGTTGATGGATCCGTACCAGTTCCACCTCGACGCCGACTACGCCCGCGTGTCGTCGCTGACCGAGCTCGCGGCCGTGCTCCGCGCCGCCGCCTAGATCGAGCGGGATCGGGAGGCGAGCTCGGCGAGCAAACGCGCGAGCTCGTCGGGCCGGCTCAAGAACGGCGAGTGACTCGTCGCGAGCTCGACGACGTCGCCGATACGCGCCGCGCACGAGCGTTGCAACGCGACCGGGATCGCCCGGTCGTCGGTGCAGACGACGTACGTCGACGGCACTTCGCGCCACGCGACCGAGCGGGGGACGCCGCCCATCGCCGCGAGCGGCATCGGACGCAATCGCGCCGCGGCCGCGTCGGCGACGTCGGGTGCGCAGTCGTGGTAGAAGAACTCGACCACGCGCGCCGGTTCGACGCTCACAATGTCGCCGTCGAACACGAGCGCCTCACCGAGCTTCATCCCCTCGCCCCCGGTGAGCTCGTTCTCGAGGAGACTCTCGCCGGCGTCGAGTGCGAACGCGGTCAGGTACACGAGGCGCTCGACCTTGGGGTGTGCGCCCGAGTCGGTGATCACGGCGCCGCCGTAGGAGTGGCCCGCGAGCACAACCGGGCCGGCGACCGCGTCCAGGGCATCCCGGAGGTTGTCGCCGTCGGCATGGAGATCCGACCCGGGCGTTGCGACCGACGGGTTGTCGACCGCGGCGGTGGCGATGCCGGCGTCATCGAGGTGTCGGCGGACCGCCTCCCAACACCAACTCCCGTGCCAGGCCCCGTGCACCAGGAGAATCGTCGCCGGCCGATCGCTCACTGCGGCATCATGACCGATCGTACGGCTCCGATGCCATGGTGGCGCGCGCCACTCAATTCAGGAGACCGCGAACCTGGCGCGCGATCTCGAGGTCCTCGCGCGCGGTCACGACGAAGGTGCGGATCGCGGCGTCGCCCCGCGTGATCTCACCGTCGTCGGTGGTCCGGGCGTTCGCGTCAGGATCGAGCTGCAGACTGCACGCGGCTCGCACCTCGGGCGCGTGCTCCCCCACTCCGCCGGTGAAGACGACGGCATCGACGCGGTCGAGCGAGGCCCGCATCGCACCGAGCTCGCGGCGCAACCCATGGATGTAGACGTCGAACGCGAGTACCGCGTCCGCGTCGCCGCGCGCGCTCCGATCGATCACCTCGCGCATGTCGGCAGTACCCGCGAGACCGAGCAGACCGCTGCCGCCTTCGAGGCCGTCGAATACCTGCTGCGGCGAGAGTCCGCCCGATTGGACGAGCCAGAGCACGAGCCCGGGGTCGATCGAACCCGCCCGCGTCGCCATGACGAGACCCTCGAGCGGCGTGAAGCCCATCGTCGTGTCGACGGAGCGGCCGCCCCGCACTGCGCACAGCGACGCGCCTGCGCCGAGATGGCACGCGACGAGACGGAGATCGTCGACCGCACGACCTGCGAGCTCGGCGATGCGACGCGACGCGTACGCATGCGAGAGACCATGAAAGCCGTAGCGACGCAGCGGCCAGCGCTCGCGCCACGCAGCCGGGAGTGCGTAGACGTGCGCGGCGGGCGGCAACGTCGCGTGGAACGCGGTGTCGAAGCACGCAACGTGGGTTGCCCGCGGGACGGCGCGGCGTGCGGCGCCGATCGCGCCGATCGCGCGCGGTTGATGCAGGGGCGCGAGCGTCACGAGCTCTCCCAGCTGCGCGATCACTGCGTCGTCGACGACCACGGGCGCGGTGAAGGTGAGTCCGCCGTGCACGACACGGTGACCGACGGCGTCGATCGGGCCGGCCCCGAGCGCGAACTCGCCGATCGGTCGATCGTCTCCGTCCCAATCGGCGACGGTGTGTTCGGCGACGAGCGTGTCGGCATCGTCGAGCGCCGACAGCTTGAGTGAGCTCGATCCGGCGTTGACGACCAGCAACGTCACGGGCGCGCGGTCCACTTCCAGCTCTGCACCTCGGGGAGGTCCTCGCCGAAGGCGCGGGTGAATTGCTGGTGACGCGTGCGTTCGTCGACCATGTGTTGGCGAACGTGTGCGGCGCGCGTCCCGAGGTCGGGCACGCGATCGATCACGTCCATCACGAGATGGAAACGATCCATGTCGTTGCGGACGAGCATGTCGAACGGGGTCGTGACGGTGCCCTCTTCCTTGTAGCCGCGCACGTGAAGGTGCGCCGCGCCCGCGCGCCGATAGGCCAGCCGATGGATCAGCGACGGGTAGCCGTGGTACGCAAAGATCACGGGCTTGTCGACGGTGAAGAGCGCGTCGTAGTCGCGATCGGAGAGGCCGTGCGGGTGCTCGGTGTCGGGTTGCAATCGCATGAGATCGACCACGTTCACGACCCGCACTCTGAGATCGGGGAGATGCTCCCGGACCAAGGTCACCGCCGCGAGCGTCTCGAGGGTCGGAACGTCGCCCGCGCAGGCCATGACCACGTCGGGTTCGCCCCCGTCGTCGTTGGACGCCCAGTCCCAGATGCCGATCCCGCGCGTGCAGTGCAGCACGGCGTCCTCCATCGACAGCCAGCTCGGTTCCGGCTGCTTGCCGGCGACGATCACGTTCACGTAATTGCGAGTTCGCAGGCAATGGTCGACGACCGAGAGCAGGGTGTTCGCGTCCGGCGGCAGGTACACGCGCACGACTTCGGCCTTCTTGTTGACCACGAGATCGATGAACCCCGGGTCCTGATGCGTGAACCCGTTGTGGTCCTGACGCCATACATGCGAGGTCAACAGGTAATTCAACGACGGGATCGGCCGCCGCCACGACAGCGTGCGCGCGACCTTCAGCCATTTCGCGTGCTGGTTGAACATCGAATCGACAATGTGGGCGAAGGCCTCGTAGCACGAGAACAGACCGTGGCGGCCGGTCAGGAGGTAACCCTCGAGCCACCCCTGGCACGTCGTCTCGCTCAGGATCTCCATCACGCGCCCGTCCGGCGCGAGGGAGACGTCGACGGGGAGAACCTCGGCCTCCCAGGTCTTGTCCGTCGCCTCGTAGACGGCTTCGAGCCGGTTCGAAGCCGTCTCGTCGGGTCCGAACATCCGGAAGTCGCGCGTGTCCGCGTTCAGCCGGAAGACGTCGCGTAGGTATCCACCGAGCACGCGCGTCGACTCCGCGGTCTGCGCGCCCGGCGTCGCGACCGCGACTGCGTGGTCGCGCATGTCGGGCAAACGAAGGTCGCGCGTGACCAACCCGCCGTTGGCGTGCGGGTTCGCGCCCATGCGCCGGTCCCCGACCGGCAGCCAGTCGACCACCTCCGGGCGCGGTCGGCCGTGGTCGTCGAACAGCTCGTCGATCCGGTAGGAGCGCATCCACGACTCGAGTTGCTCCAGATGCTCGGGCTTCTCCCGCACCTCCGACAGTGGCACCTGGTGCGCGCGCCACGTTCCTTCCACGGGCAGGCCGTCGACCACCTTCGGACCGGTCCATCCCTTCGGGGTCCGCAACACGATCATCGGCCAGCGCGGACGCGTGCGATCACCGCCGGTCCGGGCGCGGTCCTGGATCGCACGGATTGCACTCAGCACGTGATCCAGGGTTGCCGCGAGCTCCTGGTGCACGCGCGCCGGATCGTCCCCGGACACGAGGAACGGCTCCCAACCGCAGCCGGCCAGGAGGTCGGTCAGGTCGGTTTCGGAAATGCGCGCCAGCACGGTCGGGTTCGCGATCTTGTAACCGTTGAGGTGCAGGATCGGCAGCACCGCGCCGTCGCCGACCGGGTCGAGGAACTTGTTCGAGTGCCAACTCGTCGCGAGCGGACCCGTCTCCGCCTCGCCGTCACCCACCACGCACGCGACGACAAGGTCGGGGTTGTCGAACGCGGCACCGAACGCGTGTCCGAGTGAGTACCCCAGCTCCCCGCCCTCGTGGATGGAACCCGGCGTCTCGGGCGCGACATGGCTCGGCACGCCGCCGGGAAAGGAGAACTGCCGGAACAGCCGTTCCATCCCCTCCGCGTCGCGTGTGATCGCCGGATACGTATCGGTGTAACTGCCTTCCAGCCACGAGTTCGCGAGGATCGCGGGTCCGCCGTGACCGGGACCGATCACATAGATCATGTCGAGGTCGTCGCGCACGATCACGCGGTCGAGGTGCGCGTACACCAGGTTCAATCCCGGGCTCGTTCCCCAGTGACCCAACAGCCGCGGCTTGACGTCGGACTTCGTCAGCGGTCGCTGCAACTGCGCGTTCGCGAGCAGGTAGATCTGACCCACGGTGAGGTAGTTCGCGGCTCGCCAGTACGCGTCGAGACGCGCCAGCTCGCCATCGGAGAGTGGGGACGTCTCGATCCGGCGCACCGGCAAAGGTCTACCCGATGCGCGGCCCGTGCCACCCGCGGATCCGAGAGTGGCCACCGATGCGTGTCACGCCGCCGTCACGCCGCCTCGGTCAGATACGCCCGAAGACCTCGGCCGGATACGCCGCCAGACCGGATACCTCGCACGCAGGGAGTGACATGACCGACCACGAGAAGCTTCTCGTCGCGTTGTTGAGCGAGTCGGAGGAGGCCGGCGCCGTCGGCAACGGTGGAGCGACGACGCTCGACGTCATGGCCGCGCTGTACGGCATCGGGCCGACACCTCGGCTTCCGAGGCCGGACGACCGGGGTGGCGAGGTCGCCTTTCGGCTCGAGGGTGATGTCGGAGGGCCCGCTCCGCCGAGCTCTTTCGCATCTTCGCCATGAACCGGGCGCTGATCGGTTCGGGCGCGCCGTCGTTTGACGGCGCGCCCGCATCTTGGTGTGGAGGTCAGCCGAGACCGATTCCGTCGATGGGTTGGCTGAGATGGATGCTTCCGGTGGAACCCTGGAAGTGCGCCCCGGGTCCGAATGCGAAGACACCACCGTCGGAGGCGACGAGGTAGTAGCCGTCACCCGTGGGAGCCGCGGCGATGCCCACGATCGGCTGGTTGAGGTGGATGGCGCCGAGCGAGCCGAAGAACGGAGCGTCGAAGCTGAACACCCCACCGTCGGCCGCGACGAGCCAGTAGCCGCCGGTCGCAGGGTCCGTCACCATGCCGACGATCGGCTGGTTGAGATGGATGCTGCCGGTAGAACCATGGAAGTGGGCCCCCGGCCCGTAGGTGAACACGCCCCCGTCGGAGGCGACCAGGTCGTAGCCGTCACCCGTGGGAGCCGCGGCCATGCCGACGATCGGCTGGTTGAGATGGATGCCCCCGGCGGACCCGAAGAACGAGGCACTCGGCCCGAAGCCGAACACTCCGCCGTCGGCGGCCGCCTCCCAGAAGCCGTCGCCTCCGGGCGCCGCCGCGATCCCGACCACCGGCTTGTTCAGGGCGAACGAGGCGGCCGACCCGAACGACCGCCCGTTGGGTCCGAAGTTGCTCACGGCTCCGCCGGCATTGGCCAGCCAGTAGCCGTCGCCGCCCGGAGCGGTGGCGATCCCGACGTACGGACTGCTCGACGCAGTGCCGGCCGCCGACCCGAAGAAGGGTGTGCCGAAGCTGAACAGGCCGCCGTCGGCGGCGCCCAAGTTGTACCCCTGCAGCGCGGAACTCGGCTGGGAGAGATGCTGCAGGGGACCGGCCGGGACCACCGGCGGCCCGGAACTCGGAGCCGGGTTGGGCTGCAGAACCCCGAAGCCGCACTGCCCGGTCGCGAAACCGCCGACGTTGTTGGTACTGCCGTGAGAGTCGCCGAACTGGTTCGCCGGTGTGTTCCCGGAGCAGATCAGGTTGCCCTTGATCTCGTTCGTGAGGACCTCGTTGGCGTCGGGGTCGGCCATGGTGTTGTCGACGAAGCTGAAGCTGCCGCCCACCTTGAGTCGAAAAGCGCCGAAGAAGCAGCTCTGGACCCCGACGACCGACACGTTGCCGCCGATCACGCTGTCCTCGAAGTCGCTGAAGACGGGCGAGCCGAACTTGTTGAAGATCCCGGTCGGCGTGCAGTTCTTGCCCGGGCCGCTGAACGCGCCGCCACCGCCGCCGGACTCACGCAGGTCGCCGACGATCGTCGTGTCGTGGGCCAACACCGCGAGCGGGTTGGTCGCGATCACGTCACCGTCCACGACGGCCGGGCTGTTGAGGGTGGGAGTGCTCGGGTTCGGGTCGTCGTTGCACGGCGACGACGAAGCGAAGCAGCCGAGGAACACCGTCGCGCCGGTCCCGACCAGAATGCTTCCGTGAACTGTGATGCCCGAGGTACCCGCACCGTGAATGTTGCGCGCAAATGCGGCGACCAGCGCGCCGTTGGAACCGTCGACCGTGACATTGCCGGTGACGACGACCTGGCCGGCGTTCACCGCACAGACGCCGGTGACCGTCACGCTCGAATAGGTGCCGCCGGCCAGCGACGCCGGCGTGGCCTGCGTCCCCGAACACGTCGTTGCCGCCGCGGCAGCACCGGTCGCGCTGCCCGCGAGCGCACCGAACGGCACCACCAACAGCGCGGCAACGGACACGACCGTCAGCCGAACGACGCTCCGGCCGCCGAGCAACCGGGAGCCTTGAGAAGGACCTCGTCGACGCATTTGGGTCTCCTGTACACCGCACCGAATTCCGACGGCGACTGTCTACACGCTGTGTTCACAGTCGTCGAGTAAACCTTCGCGGTCGGACAGTCTCGCTGAACCGATGAATCTCGTTCCCCGGGACGGTCGAAATCAGTGACGGTTCCACCTGACCAAGAGGAGCAACCATGCCCACCCGAGACCGCGCCCCGATCGGATCGCCTTGCTGGCTCGATCTGTGGACATCCGACGTGGAAGGCAGCCGCAAGTTCTACGCCGAGCTCTTCGGGTGGGAGGCCCAAGCGCCGAGCCCGGAGTTCGGCGGCTACTTCATGTTCACCCGCAACGGGGTTCCGACCGCCGGCGCGATGGGTGACATGGGCGAGATGGCCGCCGACAACGCGTGGAAGATCTACCTGGCGACCGACGACATCGCGAAGACCGTCGAGGCCGCCGAGAACGATGGCGCGCAGATCGTCAGCCCGCCCATGGACGTGGCCGACCTCGGTACTCAGGCGGTGCTCGTCGACCCGACCGGCGCCCAACTCGGTACCTGGCAGCCCGGGACCTTCCCGGGCTTCACGGTGTTGAACGAGCACGGCGCGCCGAGCTTCTTCGAGCTGCACACCCGCGACCACGCGACCGCCGTCGCGTTCTACCGCTCGGTGTTCCACTGGGACACCGACGCCGTCGGTGACAGCGACGAGTTCCGCTACACGACGATGCGCGACCCGAGCGGCGAGGGGCAACTGGCCGGGATCATGGACGCGAGCGCCTTCCTTCCCGACGGCGTATCCGCCCACTGGTCCATCTACTGGGCGGTCGACAACGCCGACGCGACCGTCGCCAAGGTCAAGACCCTCGGCGGCTCGATCGTGGCGGACGCGGTCGACACTCCCTACGGTCGCCTCGCGACCGTGGCCGACCCCGCCGGCGCCCAGTTCAAGCTGCGTCAAACCAACCCGTAGCAATCTCGGCGCCGATGTGTCGATTTTCTCGCCCACCGTTCGTCTCGTGGGAGACCACTCTCAGGAGGACGAATCGATGAAGTACATGCTGATGATCCACCAGGCGACCTCGCCCACGCCGCTCGACCCGGAGGCGTGGGCGACGCTCTCCGAAGACGAGCAGCAGGAAATTTACGCCGCGTACAAGGCGATCAACACGACGCCGGGTGTCACTTCCGGCAACGGCCTCCAGCCACCCGAGACGGCCACGACCGTCCGGGTGCAGGGCGGCAAGACGATCACGACCGACGGCCCGTTCGTCGAGACCAAGGAAGCGCTCAACGGCTACCTCGTCTACGAGGCCGACGACCTCGACGCCGCGATCGAGCTCGCGGCGCGGATCCCGGCCGCCCGCCTCGGGGGCGCGATCGAAGTGCGCCCGATCATGGAGTGGTAGCGATCCTGGAGCAGACGTTCCGCGACCAGTGGGGATACGTGCTCGCCGCGCTGATCGGCTTCCTCGGCGACTTCGACCTCGCCGAGGAGACCGTGCAGGAGGCCTTCGCGATCGCCGCGGAGCGCTGGCCGCGCGATGGATACCCGGCGAACCCGCGCGCCTGGCTGGTGACGACGGCGCGCAACCGCGCGATCGATCGCGTCCGGCGCGATCAGACGCTGGCCGCAAAGACCCGTCTACTCCAGTCGGCGCAGGCGCCTGAGCACACGATGGATACGATGGACACGACGGACACGACGATGTTCCCGGACGAGCGACTCGAGCTCGTCTTCACGTGTTGTCATCCCGCGCTCGCCACCGAAGCGCAGGTCGCACTCACCTTGCGCACCCTCGGTGGTCTGAGCACCGACGAGATCGCGCGCGCCTTCCTTGTGCCCGAGGCGACGATGGCGCAGCGCCTGGTGCGGGCGAAACGCAAGATCAAGGCCGCGGGCATCCCGTTCCGGGTGCCCCCCGCACACCTGTTGCCCGAACGGCTCGCGGCCGTGCTCGCGGTCGTCTACCTCATCTTCAACGAGGGCTACGGCGGCCGGGGCGACCTCGCGGCGGAGGCGCTGTGGCTCGGACGCGCGCTCGTCACGCTCATGCCGGACGAACCGGAGGCGCACGGCCTGCTGGCGATGATGATGATGCACGACTCCCGGCGCGCGGCGCGATTTCGCGACGGCGAACTGGTACTGCTCGCCGACCAGGATCACGCGCTCTGGGACGGCGAGCAGATCGTCGAAGGGCGGACGGTGCTCGAGCGCGCGCTCGCGCTCGGCGGGCGCGGTCCCTACGTCGTGCAAGCCGCGATCGCCTCATTGCACGCCGACGAATCACGCGACTTGCCCCAGATCGCCGCGCTCTACGGCGAGCTCGCCCGTCTCACCGATTCGCCGGTCGTCGAGCTGAACCGCGCCGTCGCGGTCGCCGAGGCGGACGGACCGGAGGCCGGCCTCCGCATCGTTGATCAGCTTGCGCTCGAGGACTACCGCTACCTGCACTCGACGCGCGCCGAGCTGCTGCGGCGCCTCGGTCGAACCGAGCAGGCCGCCGACGCCTACCGCCGCGCGATCACCCTGAGCCCCGACGCGGCCGAACGGCGCCTGCTCGAACGGCAGCTCGCCGATCTCGACCGATGCGAAGGTGGCGCCGGGAATTGAACGTCACAAATTCTCGTAGGTCGCGAACTGCACTCAGGGGACTTCGGCGAGGGTTGGCGCGACGTCTTGGTTGAGCCAGGTCGGAGCACGATATTGGAAGAGGTATCGGCCCCAGCCGGGTGTCAGCAAACTCAAGCGAACCACGTCGGCGATGTACGGGTATTGGAGCCCGTAGCGTTGCGGCGCGTGTCCGCGCGCGTCGAAGTCCGCCTCGATCGCGACCTCGCCACTGGCGTTCGGCACGGACACGACGGTTGGGGCCGCGTGCGCGAGGTGTGGACCCGCGACGATGGTCCAGGCAACGTTGTAGGTGGCGCCCCGGGTCGATGACCGGTCGAGGACGACGGCTCGGCCGGTGGGACCGATGTGGAGCGTGGTGACGACGGTCGGCGCACCGACCGTGTTGACGATGCGGAAATGAAGCGTGACCTCGGCACCGCGCTCGACGTGGAGCCGTTCGACGAAGCGGGTGGGATCAAGAAGCGAGTCGCCGGGTCGTAGCTCGGCTCGCATGCGCGCCGCGGTCCGATCCGGAAGTGCGGCGAGAACGGCGAAATCAGCCGGCCCGGCCTCGAGCGCGTACACGACCGGTTGTCGGAGTGTCGCGTCGTTTTCGAGAAAGGGCGCCGCGCTCTCGAAGCCCAGCGTGCCGCGATCGTCCGTGAACAGCACCGCGCGACCGAGTCGGGCACCCGCGACGAGACGCTCGACCGCCTGGTATTGACGCGTGACGTTGCGATTGCGGTCCAGCTTCGGGCCGGCTGCGATCACGGCGACCATGACGAGCACGCCGACTGTGATTGCGCCGATCACGCGGTTTCGCTCGAAGATCGTGACGAGGCCTGCGGCTGCGAAGACGGCGAGCGGTATGAGCAGAGGGAGGTGGTAGAACGGGCCCATCGTTCGCGCGCCGGGCCAGAGCCTGACGATCGAGTACGGGCTCCAGAACAGCGCGTAGCCGATGGCGAACGATGCCGCGAGACCCGCGATCGCCCAGACATCGAACCCTCGACGCCGATGGTGCCAGAGTCCGTAGAGCGCCACCACGACGAGCAGCACTCCCCCGAACGTCCAGCCGGGCAGCTGCGAGAGGCTCTGTTCAACGGAAAACCGAGCATTTGCCGGCGTGTAGTCGAACGCGCTGGTGCGAAACACGCCACGGGTTCCGAACCCGAGCGTGTCGTTCGCGCTCGTGATCGAGAACGTGCTCCGCAACGGGCTGCCCATCAGGACGGCGTTGTAGGCAAGCAACGCGGCAACCGGGATCGCGGCACCCAGCGCGCTCCATCCTCCCCACGTTAGCAGCCGCCTCGGAGACCGCCATGCCGACGCGACGCCCGCGCACGCGATCGGCACCGCGAGCAGCACGGCGTCGTAGGGCCGAGCGAAGAACGCGATACCCCAGACCGCGCCACCCGCGCACAGTCGAACGACTACCGGCGTTGGTGGCTTTCCCTGGGCCGGCCATCGTCGTAACGCTCCGAGCACCAGCAGCGCGACCGCGAGGTCGAGCACCAGCTGGAACAGATACGGAAGGTACGTCGCCGATTGCAGGACGAAGAGCGGCGACAACACCAGAACGGCCGCGGCGAGCAGGCCCACCGCCCAGCGGCCGAACAACTCACGCCCCAACAAGCCGATGAGCACGACGGCTCCCGCCGCGCCCGCCGCGGGTGCGATACGCATCGAGCCGACCCGATCTCCGATCGCGAGAACCGCCGGCCAGACCGGCGTGTACTTCAGCACCAACCTTCCGTGGCGAACACCCGACGCCCACGGTCGGAATGGCGCGTAGCTCGCAGACCACGTCAGGTGCCCGTGGAGCAGGAGCCGGGCTTCGAACGTGTACATCGGCTCGTCGTGATTGACCGGCCCGAGTGGGTACAGCCACCGCCCGACCGACACTGCAGCAACGAATGCGATGAGCGCCAGGCCCGCGAGCCCCAGCCACGGAACCCACACCGGCATCGACGAGGTGCGTGACGAAGGCGCCTTCAATCAACCACTCCCGCCGTCGAACCCCGGCGACGCACCGACGCGGGCGTTCTGCGCACTGCTATGTGAGCTCGTATGCGGTGAGGTTGGGTGTTTGCATTTCCTTGCGGAACTGGGTGAACGACCAGGGCCACACGGCGGGGAGTCCGCGGTCGTCGAGGTACCAACTCCGACAGCCGGTGACCCACACGGTGTGCCGCGCGGCTTGCTCTCGGGCACGTTCGAAGGCGGTCAGGGCGTCGTGCGTGGCACAGATCTCGCGAGACTCACCGGCTCGGATGCGTTCGATGAGTTGCATGATGTATCGGAACTGGAGCTCGGCGACCTCGATCAGCGAGAAGTTCCCGACGGGTCCATTGGGGCCGTTGACCATGAAGAAGTTCGGGAAGTCGGGTATCGAGATCGACAAGTACGCCTCGGGGCGAGGGGTCCAGGCCTGTTCGAGTGTCGTGCCGTCGCGACCGACGATGTCCATCGGCCGCATGAACGCGTCGGCTTTGAAACCGGTTGCGAGAACGAGCACATCCAGCTCGTGGAGACGGCCGTCCTTCGTGCGCACCCCCCGGGGCTCGATGCCCTCGATCGCGTCGGTGACGAGCTCGGCGTTGGGACGCTGGATCGCGTCGTAGAAGTCGGGCGAGATGATCAGACGTTTGCACGCCGCGCGGTAGGAGGGACGCAGCCGCTCGCGCAGCTCCGGGTCGTGGACGTTGTTCTCGAGATTCGCGAGGCATGCTTGTTCGATCATTTGGATCTCGGCCGATTCCGCGTCGACGACGGCGTTCGCGAAGACGTCGAACATGTCCGACAAGTTCTGCCGCAGCCCGGCGAGGTTCTCGGGGTGTGCGCGATATCTCGCACGCTCGTTCTCGGTGTAGGCCGGGTTCTCCTGCGGCATGACCCACTGCGCGGTCCGCTGGAAGAGTGAAACCTTCGCGACGCGATCGATCACCGCCGACACGATCTGGACGGCGGTTGATCCCGTCCCGACGATGCCGACCCGGGCGCCGTCGAGCTGCACGTCCGGGTCCCAGCGGGCGCTGTGGAACATCGCTCCCCGAAACGTTTCGAGTCCGTCGATCTCGGGATACTTCGGGTGGTGCAGCACACCGGTTGCGGCGATGACCACGTCGACATCGTCGCGATGTCCCGACGCCGTCGTGAGGTGCCACCTCCCGTTCGAGAAGACGCAGCGGGTGACCGCGTCGCCGAAATGGATTCGTGACAACACCTCGTGTTGATCGGCGACCCGCTCGAAATACGCCTGGATCTCGGAGCCCGGCGAGAAACGGTGGCTCCAAGCCGGGTTCGGTTCGAAGGAGTACGAGTACAAGTGCGAAGGCACGTCACACGAAAGGCCGGGATAGGTGTTCTCGCGCCACGTTCCACCGACGCGATCGGCCTTTTCGAACACCGTGAAATCGCGGAGTCCGGCCTTGCTCAGCTTGATCGCGGCGAGGATGCCCGCCATCCCGGCGCCGATCACCGCGCATCGCAACGGTCGCGACTCACGACCCACCCGCCTGCGTACGTCCCCGCTCACGCCGTCACCTCCGTCGTCACTGCTTTGGTGCCACGACGAGCACGGTGCCTTGCGCCGCGCACACGAGGTGGCCCTCGTTCTCGACGTCGATGCGCACCACGGCCGTGCGCTTCGTGAGCGAGATGATCTCCGCGCGAGCGTCCAGAACGCCGGTCGTGACGGCCGCGAGATAGTTGATCTTGAACTCGGTCGTCGCCGCCCAGGCTCCACGAGGGATCACCGGATACAGCACTGTCCCGAGGACGTGATCGCACAACGCGGCAAGGACACCGCCGTGCAGATTGTGGAACGGTGTGAGCAGGTCGTCTCGTACGGCGACGCGGGCGTGCAACGAGCCGGGCCCGACCTCGATGTGGTCGATCGCGAGGAACGCGGCAAGACCTCCCGCACCGACAGCAGATCCCTTCAATCCGGCGGCGGTCTTCGGGTCGTACTGCGCAAAGTCAGGCGTCGACATGCGTACAGTCTCCCGGGTCGGGCACGACCACTGCGTGCACCGGTGGCACCTCGCCCTCGCCCGCCATCGACCCCAGCAGGTCGCCGACGTCGTCGAGACCGACGACGCGCCGAGGCAGCACCTCGAACGGGAAGCGCCGGGCGGCCAGCAACTCGAGCGCGTCGGTGTACGCGGCGGTGTCGACGCCCAACGCGCCGAGCACGCGCAGCTCCTTGTAGACGATCTGATCCGGATCGAACTCTCGTCCCACACCACCGCTTCCACGCGTTCCTGCGACGACGACCGTTCCACCCCGCCGAGCCAGCCTGATGGCCTGTGCGAACGCGGCGGGTGCCTTCGCGGTGACGTCGACCACGACGTCGGCGAGCCGACCCGTGGCGTTCCGCAAGGCGTGGACGGGATCGGCCGTGTCGACGTCGACTGCGAGGTCGGCACCGAACTGCGACGCGACGCCGAGACGGGGAGCGTCGCGCGGGCCGCGGCCGGTCACCATCACGAATCCGGCACCCGCGTGCTTCGCCGCCGCGCAGACCGACAAGCCCCGGACTCCCGGACCCAACACTGCGACCACGTCACCCGGACGCGTGCCCGCCAGCGTCACACCCCAGCGGATGCCCGCACCCACCGGGTTGAACATTGTTGCCGTCACGGCGTCGAGCGTGTCCGGTACGGGGCACAACATCGAGTCCGGAGCGAGGTACTGATACGGCGCGTAACCGCCCCACAAGCCCGGCGCACGATCGACGCTCACACATCCGTACATGTCCGCCAACCCATGACGTACGCAGCGTTGATACGCGCCGGACCGGCACGCATCACAGTCTCGGCACGACAAGAACACCTCGACCGAGACCCGATCACCTTCGCGCACACCCCAGCGAGCCGCGGCCCGCCGTCCGACCTGTTCGACGACACCGACGGACTCGTGGCCCGGAACGAACGGGAAGCCCGGAAAGAGCTCGCCGGTGAATTGCTCATGGTCTGTGCCGCACAGACCGCACGCTTCCACGCGCAGCAACCCATCGTCGTCACCAATCTCCGGCAGCGCGAAGTCGCGAGCCGCGAGCTGGCGCGGTGCGACGAGAACCAGCGCGCGAGCCGACCGCACGAAGACACCTCCAGAACGAACCTGCCCAAACATAGGTCGCTCAAGTTTCGGTCCGTCGAACCGGCCGGCCCCGGAGCACGGGTCGCAGTGCGGCGCAACACTCCGGTGCCCTACGTGTCGGCGTCCAGTTCGCGCATCAGCCGGCTGCAGAGTACGTCGAGCACCCGCCGGCCGGCTGAGAAGTAGCGATGGCCGACGTGCACGTCGCGCTGCGGTTCGAGGGCAAGCTTCGTCCACGCATCCAGGTGCGGCCACAACCACAGCTCGACGGGAATCGATCGCAGCCGCCCCGGGCTACGCAACGAACCGCACATCCGCCACACGCCGAGCGGTTCGTAGCGAGGTGCTTCGATGCGGAGCCGGGACGCGATCTCGACGCACTCGTCCCGCGAATACCGGTGCCACCATGCCGGCAGCGCCTCGAGCCGCGCCGGGTGCAGCGCGACCATGCGGCTGAACGCGGCGATATAGCTCGTCTGGCGAAGTGTCGCCGCGAGCTGTCGCTCGTAGCACCATGGAGAAAGGCCGCCGACGATGAGGGTCTCCGAGACCGCGCCGCGCACCGCTTCGATGGTCGCCCGCACCTGTGCCCCGACCCCGACGACGCCACGACGCTCGTCGGCAGCATTCACCGGCGCCACCCAGACCCCGTCGACCAGGAGCGGCAACGGTTCGAGAACCGGGAGAAGGTCGTCGTCGTGCGGAGACGTTGGGCGCACCGTAGACCTCACTGCCCGGCCGCTCGGTCGGCAGATGCGAAAAAACGAGTTTACGCCGACCGGCCACCACACCGGCCCGCCGCCCCAAGGTGTGTGTCGGGGAGTCGCTCAAAGTAGGGCACGACCCACGAGGTTCCTCGTGCAGGCATAGCCTGACGCGCATGCACAGTGTCACCGCGCGGCTCGTCATGGGTTCACTGGCCGGTTCGCTCGCACTCGCGGCCTGCGGAGGGTCCAGCACCCATAGCTCGGGCGCCGCGGCATCGAAGGCGCCGACGGTCACGACACCCACCACGACCCGTACCGCGGTGACGAGGCAACCGACGCTGACGAGTGCCATCGACCTCGGTGGCACTCCGGGGGTCACGCCGGCCGAACAGAAGCGTGCGGAAGACCTCATCAAGGCCACGATCGTCGACATCAAGCGCTTCAATACGCCCGCGGAGGCCTATGCCGCGGGGTATCGCTCGATCGGCGACGCCGGCACGGGCGACGAGCACTACGTGAACTGGTCGTACTCCAACGATGGTCACATTCTCGACCCGATGCGGCCGGAGTCGGTCGTGTACGAGTATCGCAACGGCAAGCAGCAGGCGGTTGCCGCGATGTATGCGCTTCCCTTCAACAGCCGCTTCACCGACGCGCCTGATGTCGGTGGCGCGCTCACGCAGTGGCACGTGCACGCCAACCTCTGCCTCACGGACCATGGGCAGCAGCGGGTCGTCGCCGGACTCACGTCGATCGGCGGCGCGTGCCCTCCGGGAACGGCCAAGCTCGGCAACACGCCGATGCTGCACGTCTGGGTGTTCCCGAATCCGTGCGGACCGTTCGCCGCGCTCGAAGGGATCGGCGCCGGCCAGGTCCCCGCGGGACAGACCCGCCAGTGCGACACGAAGTACGCGTCGGTTCCGTGATCCCTGGCCGGGAGGATTACCGAACCTCGTAGGGCTCGGCGTAGAACTGGCTGTTTCCTCAGGCGCGTTCAACTCGTACCAACGCGATCGCTGCATATATTCTGACCTGCGGCGTTGCAACGCGTGGTATCGAGCAGTGGGCTCGCGTACACCCCGTGTAAGCACGTCTTGGCACCAAAATGGCATCACGACATCGCGCCACTCCGCTGCAGCGACGGCAATCGCACGACGCTTTCGAGCTTCGATACGCGGCGAGTCCGCCGAGCGGCGAATGCTCCCGCTCGCAAAATCACGATCGTCAACAGCAACCAGGCGATAACGCAACCGCGTCCCAGTACGGCACTTATGCCACGCGATTCGTGGGTGTTGGCTGCGCGTTATGGGGCACCTAAGCTCCGGTTTCTCGGGACGCGGAGTGATCCGATGAGGTGTGCTCGGACGGTGCGTGCGATGTCGATTCTCAGTCCACGGCGTGTCGCGTGCGCAGCGCCAGCGAGCGCGACGGCGACGGGATCACGACGGCGAAGTTGGACGGCGCGGGGTTCAGCCCGATGCGAGACTGCCGACGCCGGCGGCAAGCGGCCGGGCGAACAGAAACCCGGCCAGGATCAAGTGCGCGCAAGCCACGAGCGACACACCGAGGTCTTCGGTGCTGAGGGTCGTCGCGCTGCGGGTCCGGCCTTCGCGTATCGAGGGGTCGCTCAGCGCGATTCGTAGGTGGCGAACCGTCGCCCGAGTGACCTGCCGAGCAGGCACTGAATGGTTGGTGCGAGCACCCGATCGGCGAGCGGGACTCCGACCGCCGCGATGACGGCCCCGAACGCCAGACCGGCCATTGCGTCGCCGGGGTAGTGCGCTCCGACGTAGACGCGGGCAAAGGCCAGAAGAGCGCCGCGACGGCGGCGAGCAGCGGGACCGCTGTCGGATTTCGGTCGACGTTGGTCGGGCCGAGGCCGGGGGAAGTGCGCCTCGGCCCGACTCGTCCCGGGTCTTACTCCTGGCCGTCGAACTGGTGGTCGACGTTGCCGGGCGGGTCCTGATGACCACCGGGACCGTCGTTGGCCGTCTCTGTCTCCGACGTTGCAGGCTTCTCGCCGGAGGTGGTAGCCGCCGATGTGGTCGGCTTTTCGCTCGGGTCGGGGCTCTCTGCGGCTCCCGGAACATCGGGGGTCGTCTGGTCGCCCTGCTGCAGGGTGTCGGTGTCCTTCGACGGCGCGGGCGTGACCACGGCGGGTTTCGTAGTCGTCGAGGTCTGAGCGACGGCGGCGACTGCGCCGACCCCGCCGAACCCGACGACCGTGGCACCGATCGCGAGAAGCTTTCGAGTGCGGTTCATGGTGTCCTCCTCTTGGGGTTGTGGACTTCGCACGATGACGCATCACGCGTTGGGCCGACGTGAGAGCAGGATGTGACCGCTCACATCTTCAGCTGGCAGGCAGATCCAGGGAGACTTCCGCGCCTCCGTCCGCGGCGTTGCGAGCGTGGGCGTCGCCGCCATGAGCGCGTGCGACGGCGCGTACGATCGCGAGACCGAGACCGGCACCGCTGTCGTCGCCGTCTTCGTGAGTGCGACTCGGGTCGGCGCGACGGAAACGCTCGAACGCGTGCGGGAGGAAGTCGACGGGAAAGCCCGGTCCGTGGTCGCGAACCATGATTTCGATTCGGTTCGCGTTGCGCGTCGCGTTGAGCTCGACACGCGATCCGGCGGGTGTGTGACGTACGGCGTTGTCGAGCACATTGTCGAGTGCCCGACGGAGGTCGTCTCCGACGACAGTGGCCGCGAGATCAGGCGCGACGTCGAGCGCGATCTCGACATTGCGTGCACCGGACCGCCGCCGCGCACCCTCTGTGGCCCGCACAAGGATGGGCTCCAATGGTTGCAGCTCGCGGGTCTGCAGCGCGTGGTGTTCGTCATGGCGGGCCAAGAACAGGAGCTCTTCGGCAAGTCGCGTCAGCCGGTCGGTTTCGTCGCCGGCGTTGGCCACCGCGGTTCGGAGCTCCTCGATATCCCGCCCCGGACGTCCGGCGAGCTCGAGCTCCGTGCGCAAGATGGCCAAAGGCGTGCGCAGCTCGTGACCGGCGTCCGCGACAAACGCGCGTTGCTGTGCGAGCGCGTCCTGGAGGCGGCCGAGCAACGCGTTCATCGTGCGGCCGAGCAGCGCGATCTCGTCGTGCGTGCTCGGCACCGCCAGACGGGTGTGCGCATCGTGCTCCGAGATCGCCGCGGCCTCGCGCCGCATACGTTCGACCGGTCGCAGCGCGAATCGGCCGAGCAACCACGCGCCGACCGCCGCGATTGCGACAGTCAGAATGCCGCCGAGCAAAAGACCGGCACGCACCCGACTCACCGCGTCGTCAGCGGAAGCCAGCGACGTGCCCACGATCACGACGTAGGTCCCTTCGGTGCGTCGGACCGGCGTCGCTAGGAACCGGGCCGAGTGACGATCCCCGGCAACGGCACCTACTGAGTAGGAGGTTCCGCGGCGCGCCGCGACCAGCGCGGTGCCGGAGATTGCGAGGGTGTTGCCGGCCGCCTGCGAGGAGTCGACAAGGTGACCGTCGGGCGCAACGACCTGCGCGATCGACTCGCTCGCGGCCAGAAGGGCCGTCGAACCGGCATCTTGGAAGTCGAGATTCGTCCCCGAATCTTGCACCTTCTGCACGAGCGCATCGGCTCGCGTGCGCAGCGAGGAGTCAACCGATGCATGTAAGCCGTTCCGAAGCTGATGCAGAAACACGAACCCGCCAACCGAGGAGAGCGCGACCGCGCCGAGCAGCGCGGCGAGAGTCAAGCGCAGCCGGATCGGCATCCGTCAGCCCGCAGACGAGCAGAGGCGGTAGCCCACGCCGCGCACCGTTTGGAGGTCGTTACGGCCGAAAGGCTTGTCGATCTTGCGGCGCAGGTACGACACGTACTGGTCAACGACGTTCGACAGGCCGTCGTAGGCGAAGTCCCACACGTGATCGAGGATCTGAGTTCGGGTGATGACCTCGTCGGGGTGGCGCATGAACAACTCGAGCAGTGCCATTTCCTTCGGTGAAAGCGAAAGCTCGGCATCGTTGCGCGATGCCCGATGACGGGCCGGGTCGAGGCGAAGGTCGCCGACCACGAGCACCGTCGGTCTCGCACCCGTGCCGCGTCGCAGCAGAGCTCGCACGCGCGCGCTCAGCTCCGCGAAGCTGAAGGGCTTGGTCAGATAGTCATCGGCACCCGCGTCGAGACCGCGGACCCGGTCCTCGACCGCGTCGCGCGCGGTCAACATCAACACGGGTGCGTCACACCCCCTTCCCCGCAAGGTGCTGCAGACGTCGAACCCGTCGATACCCGGAAGCATCACGTCCAGGATCACGGTGTCGAACGTCGCCTCCGTCGCGAGCCACAACGCATCAGTACCGTTGTTCGCAACGTCGACGGCGTAGCCCTCCTCGACGAATCCGCGCCGCAGCAACGCGGCCATACGGACCTCGTCCTCAACGATCAAGAGCCGCATCGCCCCAACATACGGACCTCACATGTGAGCAGCGTGAGAAACGCACACAGGTACGGGGACCTGTGGCTCCTGGCTTCGATGGATCTCCGAGATGAACGCGTCGTAACCCAACCCACGTCTCCCGCTCAACAAGCCGGCACCCTCACGGACCCGAGCGCCGGCAGTCTGACCGGCCCACAGGATCGTCGCCGTGCCCAGGCGCACACACCAACCGTGCCCACCGACACACCCCGAACCCGGCACGCTGCCCCAGAACGCTCGCCCATATCGGCGCCGTCGGGCTATCACCTAACGCCGGCTCGGCGGCGTTCGCGCTCGTGGCCGACCTGGCCGTCAGCCGGCGTCTACGCCGGAGGGCCCGGCTCGGACTATTGAACGCGCGATCTGCTCGGTTCTGGGGCTACGCGACGTGAGCGATATCAGGCAGATAGCGCTGGAACGGCGTCTTCGGTGACCGTTGACGAGACCGTGACCATGTGCGGTTCGAGGGCTTCTCGGACGAACCGTCGATCTGCGAGAGTGAAGCTGTGACGAAGGGAGGATCATGTCGGTGAACGTGCTCGGCCGCACCGGGGTCGTGATCCCGAGCGCGTTCCTCGGCTGTGGCACCTTCGGCGGCATCGGCGGGGCAACCGAGCTCATTGGCCGGGGCCTTGACGAAGACGCCGCTTTCGCGGCGATGGACGACGCCGTCGCCCTCGGCATCGATGTGTTCGATTCTGCCGAGCGGTACGCGGCCGGCGCGAGCGAACGGACGATCGGTGATTGGTTGCGTCAACGACCCGCCGAGCTCACCGCGAAGGTGCGATTGACGACCAAGGTCGCGCCCCCCTCGGCGGACGGCGACAACGACTCGCAGTTCGACCGGCCGTACATCGAGACGAAGTTGCGCACCAGCCTCGATCGGCTCGGAGTGGGTGACGTCACCTTCTATCTCTCACACGCCACGGACGACTCCACCCCTATCGAGTCCACGCTGGAGGGATTCGAAGCGGTTCGAGACGCCGGCCTCGTCGGCCACGTCGGGTGCTGCAACGTCGACGCCGGCCAGTTACGCGCCGCGCTCGCCGCCGCCGAACGCCTCGGCGTCACGGGATTCGAGTGGGTACAGAACGCGTTCAGCCTGCTCTCGCCCGACGACGACGCGGAGGTGAGGACTATCTGTCGCGAATGCGGCCTTGGCTACACCCCGTTCTCGCCGTTGGCAGGCGGGGTGCTCACCGGGAAGTACCGTCGGGGCGAGCCGTTCCCCGACGGCACACGGCTCTCCCTCAGACCCGAGGGCTACGACGAGCTCCTCACGCGAGCAGCGCACGACGCCATCGACCGGCTGCGGTTCGAGGCCAAGACTCGTGGCGTGAGCACTGCCGCCCTCGCGCTCGCGTGGGTCCTCCAGCACCCAGACTGCACCGCGGCGGTCATCGGCCCCTCGCGGACGCCACCCGCGCTCGCGCACGTCGCCGAAGCGATGACGCTCTCCCTCTCGCCGGACGAACGCGACCAACTCGCCGACCCGTTCAGGTCCATAGCGGCGCGACCGCGCCGCGACTGAGCTAACGACACCAGCGACCATCCCGCCTCGTCGGGTTCCAACATCGCCCCTGGCGGGTGTCCCATATCGCGCGCCCCATAACCCCGGCGAACACCTGTCACCGAACGCCGGCACTGGGGGGTTCGCCGGTTGGTCGGATCGCGATCGCCCCAGAGGAGCCCTCAAGATTCGGCGCGTAACTGTTGAAGGCGTTTGACACCTGCGCCGAGGTCCGTTGAGAGTGCCGTCATGGTGGTGCAGTACCGGTCGCTCATCATGGATAGTGCG
This sequence comes from Acidimicrobiia bacterium, assembly GCA_038323195.1. Lineage (GTDB taxonomy): Bacteria > Actinomycetota > Acidimicrobiia > IMCC26256 > PALSA-610 > PALSA-610. The sequence goes on from JBBQGQ010000003.1 coordinate 123,195, forward strand.
CGGTGGGAGGGCTTCGAGTTCCGGCCATCTGACATCGTGATCAGCACTCCGCCGAAGTGCGGCACGACGTGGACGCAACTGTTGTGCGCCATGTTGATCTTCGACGGCCGGGAGTTCCCTGCGCCCCTGAGCCAACTCTCACCGTGGTTGGATCAGACCATCCGACCCCTCGAAACCGTGCGCACCGTCTACGCGGGTCAACAGCACCGTCGTTTCATTAAGACACACACTCCTCTCGACGGTCTCCCGGTGCGCGAGGACGTCACCTATGTCGTCGTGGGCCGAGATCCGCGCGACGTCATGGTCTCGATGGAACATCACCTCGCGAACATGGACCTCGAACGCGTTCTCACCTTGCGAGGCGAAGCGGTGGGCAACGACGATCTCGACACCCTCCCGGCGCGACCTCCCGTCAGTGAGGATCCGACGGAACGATTCCACACCTTCATGCGGGCGAACGACATGGGCGTCTTGAGCCTTGCCAGCGTGATGCACCACCTCGATACCGCCTGGCAACTTCGCCTCCAGGCGAACGTCGTGATGTGTCAGTACGCCGACCTCAGCGTCGACCTGCCCGGCGAGATCGTCCGGCTCGCCGACGCACTCGACATCAACATGAACTCAGACCGTGCCCGGGAGCTGGCCGCGGAAGCGACCTTGGACCGGATGCGAGACCGTGCCGACGACGTCCTCCCCAACGCCGGAGCGATCTGGAAAGACGACCGAGCGTTCTTCCGGGCAGGCAGTTTCGGCGAATGGCGCTCCCGCGTGAACGAAGACGATCTCGCTGAATACGACAGGACCGTCGACGCTATCGCCTCATCCGAACTCGCGACCTGGGCTCATCACGGCCGCCTCGCATCGGGCACGGACCCCGCGCGCGCCTGATCACGCATCGACCGAACACGAATGGGCCCAATCCCGTTCGCCCCTCGCTAACGCGAACCGAATGCGACCTATCCCAGAACGCATCTCCGAACCACACGCTCGGGGTATCACCGATCGCCGGCACCGGGGCGTTCGCGATCGACACTGGCCTGCTCGGTCTGTGACCCCGCGACGCTTGGCAGGGCGGCGCCCTGCGCCCAAGATGTTGTGTTGGTTCTCCCTTGACCAAGGAGGACCCATGACTGCGCTTGACCGGTTGCCGCTGACCGTTGCTGGGGTTCGAATCTGCCGACTCGTTCGATGAAGCCGAGCTGGCCGCGGCTGCGTTCCTGGCCCGCTATAGCGACCGTACCCTCGACGCCTACCGCCACGATCTGCGCACGTACTTCCAATGGGCCGCCGACGTCGGACTGGGAGTACTCGGCGCGACCCGCCCGCACATCGGGCTGTACCGCGTTGCCCTCGAGCAGCGCGGGCTCGCGGCCTCGGCCATCGACCGGCGCCTCACGACAGTGTGTGGCTTCTACCGGTACGCCCACATCGACGGCCGCATCGCGACGAACCCCGCCCAGTACGTGCGCCGTCCTCGCGTCCATCCGAGCGAGCGACGCGGCCTGGACCGCACCGAACTCGGCACGTTCTTGTTCACCGCCGAACGATTCGATCACGACCACGCCGTGCTTGCGGTACTCCTCGGGCTGAATGGCCTGCGTGCCGGCGAGGCGTGCGCGACGAACGTCGAGGACCTCGCTTTCGAACGTCGGACACCGCACCCTGCGGATCATCGGCAAAGGCAACAAGCCCGCGGTCATCCCGCGCGTCCCACGCGCCGCCCGCACGATCGACCTTGCGGTCGGTGAACGACACCAAGGCCCGATCCTGCGCCGTGCCGACGGACAACGACTGGAACGACGCACTGCGCACCGCTGGGTTGCCGCCATCGCCAAACGCGCCGGACTCGGGGCCGTGTATCCGCACATGCTCCGCTCGGCATTCATCATGGCCGCCCTCGACGCCGGCGTACCGCTGCGTGACGTGCAGATCGCCGCGCGCCACGCCGACCCGAGAACCACCACTATCTACGACCGACGCCGCGAGAACTTCGACCGGCACGCCGCCTGGTCGTCGCGTACGTCGCCGGCGGCTAAAGCCAGCCCGTACCCTCACCACGCAAGTGGCGGGTGACCGAAAGATCACCCGTATATGTTCAGAGATCAGGGATACCGACGACAGCGTCGCACCGCCGACGGCCATCCACAGCACGGGTGTCATCGATTGCCGATCGGCCACGTTCGCGAACGTCCCAGTGCCGGCGTTAGGTGATACCAGAGGCGCGTCGTTCGGGGGCAGGTGTTCTGGGATGCCCTGGGCGGCTGCGTCGCGCGGGCGGGCGGCACAGCGTCGCCTCTGCGAGAATGCCGCATGAGCGATGGCGGCGGCTCGCGAACACTGACGTTTCTCTTCACGGATATTGAGGGTTCTACGCGTCTGTGGGAGGAGCATGGCGATGCGATGCGCCGTGCGCTCGCACAACACGACGCGTTGTTGCGGGAGAGTGTGGAGACACGGGGCGGATCCGTCGTGAAGACGACCGGGGACGGGATGCTCGCCGTGTTCGACGAACCAGCCGTCGCCGTCGGCGCAGCCATCGGGGCGCAGCACGCGCTCGACGCGGCGGTCTGGGGCGACACTGGGGCCTTGCGCGTGCGCATGGCTGTGCACTGCGGCCCGGCGGCCGAACGCGACGGCGACTACTACGGCACCACGTTGAATCGTGCCGCGCGTCTCATGGCGTTGGCTCATGGCGGTCAGATCGTGGCGTCCGAAGCGATTGCATTGCTGGTGCGTGACGAGACACTTGTGCACGACGCGAAGCTGCGGGACCTGGGCGAGCACCGACTTCGGGACCTTTCGCACGTCGAGCGCGTGTTCCAGGTCGACGCGCCGGGCCTCGCCGGCGACTTCGGACCGCTTCGATCACTCGATGCGTTTTCCACCAACTTGCCGTCGCAACTCACGAGTTTCGTCGGGCGCGACGACGAGATCAAGGCGTTGACCAGCCTGGTGCGGGCGCACCGATTCGTCACGCTCACCGGTGTCGGCGGGGTCGGCAAGACGCGTCTCGCGTTGCGCGTCGCGGCCGAGGTGCTTCCGGACGCACGCGACGGAGTGTGGCTGTGCGAGCTCGCCGCCGCGGATGCCGAGGAAGCAGTTTTCGAGATCGTGACCCGTGCGCTCGGCGTGGTTCCGCGGGCCGGCATGTCGGCACGTGACGGCATCCTCGATCATCTCCGCGGACGCGACAGTCTGATCGTGCTCGACAACTGCGAGCATGTCCTCGACATTGCCGCTGATCTCACCGACGCAATCTTGCGCGGCTGCGAAGCAGCCGGAAACGCTCGTCGAGGAGCGCAGCGATCTCGGACGGTTGGAGACTGGCGACGCGGGCGGCGGCCAGCTCGATGGCGAGCGGGATGCCGTCGAGCCGGCGGCAGATCTCCACCACGGCCGGCGCGTTGGTCTCGTCGATGTGAAACGTCGGTGCCACGGCTGCCGCCCGCTCAGCGAACAGCGTGGTGGCGTCGGCCGACAGGACCGCGGCGGCCGTCGTCATCTCGGGAACCGGAAGCGAGCGGATCGGCCGGAGCTGCTCGCCGTCGATGCCCAGCCCTTACACGTCGACATCGCCGGTTTGTTCGAGGCGTTCGAGCGCGTACTGCCGCAACGTCTCGAGGAGCTGGTAGCGCGTGGTGCCGTCAGGAGTCGCCTCCGCCCCGAGCATGGACTTGGCCACCAGCTCGCCGAGCGCGTCGAGCACGTCGAAGCGTGCGATCACGTCGTCGGCAACGACCGACTGCGCGGCTATGGCGTCGATGGCCAGGACACGCACGTGTTACCGGCGCCGCCACGCCGAGCACTACGTCACCGTGACCGCCGAACTGGGCCGTACCCACTGCCACGGCGTCGGGTCGTCGCCCATGAGCGCCAGGGGCGGGCGATGGGGACGATCAAGCCGCAAACGAGCTCCGATTCCCCGGCGTCGATCGACCAGTCGACCGCGGCCCGCAAGTTGTCGGTCTCGCGATCGAGACGCATCCGGGCGCGGACCTCGTCGGGTCCATAGATGGTGCGAACGATCCGACGAACGTCCCGAGGCGATCGAACACCGTGCGTTCCCCGTCACGCAACAGCGAGTACGACCAGTCGACGGTGGCGTCCGCCGACTCCATCCTCGGGAATCCTCACCTTGCAGTTCATCCGCTGTTGGATGCGCTGGTCCTGCGTGCGATCAGCCTCGCCCAGACAGGTGACATGGATGGCTGCATCGCGGTGCTCGAGGACGCGTGCAACCGGATCGCGGCAGATCCCAGTGTCGACCCTTACGACCCTACGGCCATCACTGCCGGCTGCAACTTTGCGATCTACCTCGCGTTGGTGGGCAACGTGGCGCGTGCCGTGACCGCCGCCGAGGACTCGCTTGAGCGAGCGCAGGCGTTCGGCGGGCCGAGCACGCTCTCCCTCGCTCACTACGCGGTCGGCTTCGCGCACCTCGACCCCGATCCGACCCGCGCCATCGCCGGCTTCGAGGAAGCCCTGCGCTTCAGCGACCTCGGCGCGTCCAACATCGTGCGCGATCGCTCGATGTACATGCTCGCGCTCATTGCCTGGCGCGACGGCGACACCACCGCAGCCGCACGCCACCTCGCGCGGGCGCTCAACGAGACCTTCGCGACGGGCGACTATTGGTCGAGCGCACATATGCTCGAACTCGCGATCCCCATTCTCGACAACGGTGAACACTGGCACGCGGCGCTCGCCATCGACCACGTCCTCACCGACGGCACCTTGCCGGTACCGGCCGTCAACCTCGAGGGCGTCGCTGAAGCGAGGAAGCGCGCCGTCGCATCCAGGCGGGACGCGTTGGCCATCGTCTCCGCGGAACAGAGCGAAGCGAGCCGCGACCGCGACGCGATCCTGCGCTATGCAATCGCCGAACTCGAAACGCTCGCGGGAGACTGAACGCACCCGTCTTTGATGCCGACGCCGCCACCACACGAACCGGACGCCGACCGCGTCCACCTGCCCCAATAACGCGCCACCATCCGACGCCCGCGCGTGGCATAAGTGCCGGTAGAGGACGCAATTTCGTTGTCGCGCGCGACCACGTCATCGAGATCAGTGCGCACCCTCGCCGGCCCGAGAGGGGCTGAATTCTCATCTGCGCAGACCCTGCGCGCGGACGTTTCGTGCAGACTCTTGCTAAGGCGTCAGTAGTAAGGGCCGCGGGATCGGTGCTCACTTCATCGAGCGCAACTCTGGGAATCTCACCGCGGCCGTCGCTGGGCGACGACATCCGCGAGGTCTCCGTGGCACTCGCCACGACCATACGGGCGTCGAGCCTCTCGCTTCTCACGATTTCCTTGGCTCCCGACTGATGGTTCTTGACGCGTTTGGGGTCTCCGGCGCGCTTATCCGTCTTGCCGGATACAGAAGACGGAGGTCGTGGTGCAAGAGCCAGAGCGGGTGTCGTTGGTGTTCACTGTCCCGGAGGCGGCTCGACTTCTCGGTATCTCGCGCACGCATGCGTATGGGCTCATTGCACGGGACGAGCTCGCGCATGTGCGGCTCGGACGTTGCATCGTCGTGCCGCGCCACGCGATTGAGGCGCTCCTCGGGGCACCCCCTGACCGGCCGGTTCCGTCGTGAACGTCGGCATTGTCATCGTGGTCGACGCCAACGGCAGCGTCGAACTGACCGTGGATGCGGGGTCAGCTGACGCACGCCGAGGGCTTGGCGCGGTCGCGTGGTCGGTGCTCGAGATGCTCGCGCCGCGCGGGTCGCCGCGCTCGAAACCCGCCAAGCCAAGGACTACGGCGTCGACATCGGTGCGCTACGCGACCGCTGGCACGACCAGGCCTTCATAGCCGGTCACGCTCCCGAGACCATCACCGCGATCGGGAAGACCGAAGCCGTGCCGATCACGCTCGCCGACGAACGCAACGCGACCGACCTGCTATTGGGTCCGCATGGTCTGACCGAACCGGCTACGACGTTCGATCGACGGACCGTGCTGCGCGGCTGGTGCGAACAACTCCCCGCCGGAGCGTCCATCACCACGATCGACGAACTCGCCGACCGCACCCTCACTGACCGTCGCGTGATCGCCCTCCAAGACCGTGATCCGTACCCGAGGTACTCGACGGCCGAGCTCATCGCGCTGGAACAACGCTGGTCGACCGTGCGGTCGGCGCGATCGACAGCGGTGCGGGACTCGTCGCAGAACAGCATCTACGCATAGCGCTCGAAGCGCGGCCCGAGCTCTCACCCGAACAAGTCGCAGCCGTCGCTGCTATCACGAGGTCGGGCAACGGTGTCGATGTCATCGTCGCCGCCGCCGGAACCGGCAAGACGTTCTCCCTCGACGCGGCCACCGACGCGTGGCGGCGCGGCGGCTACCACGTCGTCGGCGCCGCGCTCGCGGCCACCGCCGCCGCGCAACTCCAAACCCAAACGGGCATCCCGTCCGACACCATCGCGCTGCGCACCATCCAACTCGCCAACGGCGCCCTCCACCTCGACCAACAGACAATCCTTGTGATCGACGAAGCCGCCATGGCATCCACCCGCGGCCTCGTCCCCCTCCTGGACGCCGCACAAGGCGCCGGCGCGAAGGTCGTCATGGTCGGCGATCCCCACCAGCTCGACGCCATCGACGCCGGCGGCATCCTCAACGGACTCGCCTCCCGGCTCCCACCCATCACCCTCACCGAGAACCGCCGCCAACAACACGCCTGGGAACGCGAAGCCCTCGCCGACCTCCGCGCTGGCCGGATCACCGACGCGCTCGACGGCTACAACACGCATGACCGAGTCGTCGTCGCGGACACCGCGATCGAGGTCCGCAACAACATGGCCGCCGACTGGCACGCCGCCACCCTTGCCGGTGACCACGTCATCATGCTCGCCGAACGTCACTACGACGTCGACGACCTCAACCAACGCGCCCGCGGATATCTCACTTGCAACGGCACCATCACCGGACCTGCCCTCGACATCGACGACCTCACCTTCCAAGCCGGCGACCGAGTCATGTGCCTACACAACGACCGCCGCATCGGCGTACGCAACGGGACCATCGGCACAATCACCGACACCGATCCCGATCAACGCTCGATCGCGATCCGCACCGACGATGGCACCACGCACGAACTCCCGCCGCGCTACCTCGACGCCGGGCACGTCCGCTACGGCTACGCGCTCACCGTCCACAAGAGCCAAGGGATAACCGTCGATCGGTGCCTCGTCCTCGCCAGCGACACCCTCGACCGCCAAGCCCGGCTACACGGCGCTCTCACGCGGCCGCAACGACAACCGCATCTACCTCGTCGCCCAATCACCAACCGATCCGGAAGCCCACCACCCCGACCGCGATACGCCCGACCCGAACGCTCAACTCGCGGCCGCACTCCGACCCGATCGGCGCGAACGCCTCGCGATCGATCACCACATCGACACGAACCCGCTCCGCCAGGACCTCGAACTCCTCTACCAAGGCCGCGCTCGCCTCGACAACAACCGACTCGTACTCCCCGACCGCAAAGCCGACATCCGCGCCCTCCAAAACGAGCGCTACGACCAGACCAACGCCGTCGAGACCGCGCAACGCTTCCTGGACGCCAAACGGCCGGTCCGCCACCGCCGCGAGCACAACATCGCACGTCTCGCTACCGAACGCGCCCGCGACCACGCCACCACCGCAATCCACCGGATCGACCAGGCGCTCGAACAAGCCCACGACAACCAATACGCGCGCGAGACTCACAACCGGAACAGTCTCGACGAAATCCGCGTCATCGACTTCGCGATCCGCGACCGCCTCGACAAACTCGTCGACACTCTCGCCCACCAGCTGTCCGACTACCTGCAACAGCTCGGCCCAAGACCCACCGACGCATCAGACCAGCGCTACTGGAACAACCTCGTCCGAGACATCGAGACCTACCGAATCGGACACGACGTCACCGACCCTCAACTACCCCTCGGCCCAAGGCCGAGCACGTCCGCCGCACTCCACACCTGGACCCGTCTCGTCGAGCAATACGCCACCACGGCGGCAGAACTCGACCCCGCCCAGAGCCAATACCGAGGCCACTCTCTCGACCGCAGCACCGGAATTGAACTGTGACGCTCGAGAACACTGAAACATTGGAGGCGATGTCATGCGCGGCACTGTGAAGAAGGACGCAGCGCGCGGTTCCTGGTACTTCGTGATCGATGTCGGGCCCGACGCCGCGACCGGCAAACGGCGCAGACTGCGCCGACGCGGGTTCGACACTCGCAAGAGTACCGAGGCAGCGCTCAACTCCGTGCTGTCCGAGTTGCGCGAGGGCGAGTACGTCGAGCCATCGAGCCAGCCCGTGCGTATCTACCTGGAGCACTGGCTTGCCGCGGTTGCGGTAGATCGCAAGCCTTCGACCGCGGCAATGTACGCACACAAGATGCGCCGATACGTCATCCCGCGAATGGGAGCGATGCCCTTGCGCCGGGTCGACGCGGCGATGCTCGACGCGCTCTACGCCGAGCTCAGGACGAGCGGCGGCCGACCCCAGAAGAATGGCGAACCGGGTCCGCTCGCAGAGCCAACCGTCGCTGCGGTGCACCGCATCCTTCACCGAGCCTTCCGAGACGCGGTGCGCCGACGCATCATTCGTTCGAATCCTGCCGCCGATGCCACCGTGCCTCGTTCGAACGCGCCACGCGAGATGAAGGTCTGGACAAGCCAAGAAGTGCGCGAGTTCCTCGACTTCGTCGCCACCGACCGGCTGTGCGCACTCTGGCTACTCGCCGCAACGACTGGCATGCGACGCGCTGAGCTCTGCGGCCTGATGTGGAAGGACGTGAATTTCGATGCAAGCAACCTCGCCGTGCGGCGCGCGCGGGTTCCGATCGCCGGCAAGGTCGCCGAAGGCACACCCAAGTCCGACCGCGCTCGCGTCATTGCTATCGCACCGGCAACGGTCTCGGCCTTGCGCACGCACCGCAAGGGCCAACTCGAAGAGCGGCTCGCGTGGGGTGAGGCGTGGCAGGACAGCGGCTATGTGTTCACCCAGGCCGACGGGTCGCCCGTACGACCCGACGCGGTGACCCGTGCGTTCGAAGCGCACGTGATCGCCGCGGCAGTTCCCCGGATCCGGCTGCACGATCTGCGCCACACTCACGCGACGCTCGGACTTGCCGCGGGAATCCCGGCGAAAGTGATGTCGGAACTACTCGGGCACGCGAAGGTCGGGATCACCCTCGACCTCTACAGCCACGTGGTCCCCGGGATGCAGGAGGAGGCCGCCGCCAAGCTCGAGGCGCTCCTCTTCGGCTGAGCCCGCGGTTACGGGATCTGCTGGAACGAGCCGACTCAGGCTGCTGTCCGTGTCGATTAGGTCCCGCTATGGAGCCAGACAATCGTTCCCGGTTCGGGCTGATTCGTCTCGACCTGCGCCGCTAGCGCGGCCACGAGCCGACCGACGACGACGCGCCGGTGGCGAGGGAACGCTCGCGGTGCGACGAGGATCATTCCGCAGTGTGCGCGTGCCTGCTCCGCTCGCCACTGCGACTCCACGGCAACGAAGTCGGCGATGTTCTCCGTGACGATGCAGCGCTCGTCGAGCTGCGCGAACACGAAGAGTTGCTCATCGTGCAGGCCGCGCAGCTCTGGCTCCTCCTGTGCGGCGAGCGCATCGAGGCCGCGCCGCCGGAGCCCTTCGGCGATCGCGGCCGAGAACATCTCGTCGAGGAGCAGCTTCACCCGTACAGGCGTCGACGAACCTCACCGGCGCGCTGCGTCGCACCGGCCGCGGCTTCGTTCATCTCGACGCGGTCATCGATCTCGTCGGGGAACGACGCGTAGTAACTCTCCGCAGTGCGCACTTGCGCTTCGGTGATACGGAGCCACTTCGCGGCTCGCCGGACCGCCTCGGTCGCGCCGCCTTCCGCGTAATCGCGCAGGACGACGACGATCTCCCACACGTCGGGGCCGGCGGCCAGCCCCGCGCGCCTACCCGTGGGTCCGTCGCGGAACACCACGCCGGGATGTTCGGCCATGCGGATGCCCTCGTCCACCAGCCGCACGACCAAGCCCGAGGTCGCTTCGCCCGTTCCCGCGCCGCTCCGACGCAGCCGACGAGCGATCTCATCGGGAAAGCGAACCGAGATCGGAGTGCTCATGCACTACATTGTAGCGCGCTCGCGGTCGCCAAATCTCCTCCACTTTTTCGCGCGCTTGGCACCACGACGGCACCACGGCTGTGAGATCGGCACCACTTTCCGCGCGATACAAGCCTCCGACCAGGGCTTTTACCTTAGCCCGCGCTGACCTCGTAGGGCTCGGCGTAAAACTGGCTGTACCACTTGCGGAACTTGAGGATCGGGCCGTCGGTGTCGGCGAGGGCCGGCGACGGCAGGAATGCCTTGTGCTCCCAGATCGGGCGGTCCTCTTGGACTTGCTTGTTGATCTCGTTCACGAAGGCGTCCGCCACGGTCGACGTCAGCTTCTCGTCGTCGAGCTTGCGAACGATGAAGTTGAATCGCACCTGAGTGGTGTCTTCGTCGATGGGTGTGGTCGTGGCGATGTTGATCGCGTCGACGATGCCACTGAACCACACCTTCGAGAACCCGGGCCCGTAGTTGTAGACGTCGATGCGACCGTCGGTCGCGCCGCGAGGGGTGACGAACGTCTGCTTCGAGAGCATGACCGAGCACGGACCGTCGGTGTCGTACTTCTCGAGCTCGGCGACCGTTTCGGTCCCGTGCACGAACTGGAAGTGCGCGGGGTCGGCACCGTTCTCCGACATTTCCTGCGGGATCGTACGGATGACGTACGACGACGCGTAGAAGTCGGTCCACGCCGGATCGCCGATCTCCTCGATGACCGGGATCTCCCACTTCGGCGGTTCCTCGAACGGGTGGTACCACGCGAGCACGAAGCCGTTGCGTTCGACGATCGGGTAGGTGCGCACCCGGGCCTTGCGGTTCGTGCGCTGGCTGTACGGGATGTTGGTGCACGCGCCCGCTCCGTCGAACTTCCAGCCGTGGAAGGGACAGGTGAGGAGGTCGCCGTCGACCCGGCCGCCGTACGCGAGGTGCGCGCCGAGATGCGGGCAGAACGCGTCCTGCAGGTGGAATGCGCCCGCGGTGTCGCGCCACAGAACGAGCTCGCGGCCCCAGTAGTCCAACGCGGTGACCTCGCCGGGTGCGAGGTCACCCGGAAACGCGACCTGGTACCAGCCGAACGGGATCGGGAACGGGAACCGACGGGGTGCCATGGGAACGATTTTAGAACACGTTCCAATCTTGGTGCCGGTCGACGCCGATCAGCGTGCGCGGGATGGCCGGTTAGCTTCTGAGAATGGAACGCGAGCTCGGTGGCGTCGGCACCAAGATCGTCTTCGAGGACCACCGGGTGCGGGTCTGGGTGCTCGAGCTGGAGCCGGGCGAACGCAGCCCTGTACACCGCCACGAGGTCGATCACCTGCTGATCCAGGTGCGGGGCGACCGGATCGCGGTCGAGCCGGAGCCCGACACGCTCGGCCCGTACCGGGAGCGATTCGAGGCCGCGGTGATCCCCGGAATGGTGACCCACGTCCCGAAGGGCGGCGTCGAGACCGCCGTCAACACCGGCGCCGCGCCCTACTACGAGATCATCGTCGAGCTCAAGAACCCGTAACTCGCGTCGCGATTCTCTTGGCCCACGGGTAGTCGGGCTTGCCGCTCGGCGAACGCTCGATCTTGGCGACCACATGGAGCTCGCGCGGCACCTTGTAGCCGGCGACGTGCAGGCGAGCGTGCGCGTCGAGCTCCTCGAGCGTCACCGAGTGTCCGGGCCGCGCTTCGATGACTGCGGCCACCCGCTCACCCCAGCGCTCGTCGGGCACGCCGACGACCACGACGTCGAACACCGCCGGGTGCGCCTTCAACGCAGCTTCGACCTCTTCGGGGTAGATCTTCTCGCCGCCGGAGTTGATGCACACCGAACCGCGCCCGAGCAGCGTCATCGTGCCGTCCGCCTCGACCATCGCGGAGTCGCCCGAGACCGAGTAGCGCCGGCCGTTCACCGTCACGAACGTCGCGGCCGACTTCTCGGGGTCCTTGTGGTACCGCAACGGAACGTTGCCGCCGCGCGCCATGCGTCCGACCACACCCGAGCCGGGCTGCACGATGTTCATGTCGTCGTCGAGCACCACGGTGTCGGGCCCCATGCGAACCGTCGGCAGTCCGGGCTTCTCCTCGCCCCCCGCCATGATCACGCGCACGCCGTTGTAGCCGGTCTCGGTCGACCCGACTGCGTCGGCGATGACCAGGTTCGGGAATCGCTCGTGGAACTGCGCCTTGACCGTAGCGCTGAAGACGGCCGCGGTCGACGCGACGACGGCGAGAGACGACGCGTCGTATCCGCCTTCGTCGAGGGCTTCGATCAGCGGGCGGCCCATCGCGTCGCCGGTGATGCTGAGCGTCGGGATCCGGTACTTCTCGACCGCGCGCCACACGTCGTGTGCGTCGAACTTCGGAGTCAACACCGTCGTGCGACCGTTGATCAACCCGTTGATGGTCCCCCACTGCGCGGCGCCGTGCATGAGCGGCGCGATCACCACGCCGAAACCCTCGGTGTCGGGCGCCTCCCCCGCGGCCTTTGCGAATTCCCACTCGTCCTGGACGCGTATGCCGGTCTCGAAGTTCACCAATCCGCCGAGGACGCACAGCACGTCTTCCTGCCTCCACACCACCCCTTTCGGCATGCCGGTGGTGCCGCCGGTGTAGAGAATGTAGATGTCGTCGTCGGAACGCTCGCCGAAGTCGCGAACGGGGCTGGCGCCGGACAACACGTCGTCGTAGTCGACCGAACCGATCGCAGAGGTGTCGGTGCCGGATCGGTCGTCGATTGCAATCAGGTGTCGCAGCATCGGCAACGCGTCGCGCACCGCGGCGACGCGCGGGGCGAACTGCGCGTCGTGCACGAGCGCGACGAGATCGGCATTGTCGAAGAGATACCGCAGCTCGGCCTCGACGTACCGGTAGTTCACGTTCACCGGAACGGCGCGCAGCTTATACGCCGCGAAGATCGTCTCGACGAAGGCGTGGCTGTTGAACCCGTAGATCCCGACGTGGTCGCCCGGGCCGATGCCTTGGTCGGCGAGATGATGCGCGAGGCGGTTGGCCCGCTCCTCGAGCTGGGCGTAGGTGCGGGGCTCGTCGGCGACGATCAATGCGACCCGGTCGGGAACGGTGTCGACGATGTGTTCGATGAGATCTGCGATGTTCCAGGCCATGGGGCCCTAGTTGAGCACAGGCATCGCGCACCCGGGCAATGCGAGACTGCACACGTGGACGTCGACCTGCCCGCCGAAGACGACCCGCGCCGGGGAGAGGTTCGGCGCTGGTTCACCGAGCATCCCGCGCCGCAACCGCGCGAGCTCGTCGCGGCCGGCTTCGTCGTGCCGCACTGGCCTCGCCCCTACGGGCTCGATGCCGACCCCGCGCTGCAACTGATCATCGAGGGCGAGATGCGGCGCGCCGGTGTGTCCAAGCCGCTGAACCCGATCGGCATCGGACATTGCGGACCCATCATCGTCGCGCTGGGGAACGACGCGCAGCAGCAGCGTTACCTGTGGCCGATGCTGGCGGGCGAGGAGTTGTGGTGCCAGCTCTTCAGCGAACCGGGTGCCGGCTCCGACCTCGCGAACCTCGGCACCCGCGCCGAGCGCGACGGCGACGTCTACCGGGTGAACGGGCAGAAGATCTGGACGTCACTGGCCGATCACGCGAAATTCGGCATTCTGATCGCGCGCACGCGCCGCGACGTCTCGAAGCATCGCGGAATCTCGTACTTCATCGTTCCCATGGACCTGCCCGGCATCGAGGTGCGGCCGATTCGCAACATGGCCGGCGATACGGGCTTCAACGAGGTCTTCTTCACCGACGCGCGCGTCCCGGCCGAGAACCTGATCGGCGAGGAGAACCTGGGCTGGGGCATGGCCAAGACCACGCTCGCGAACGAGCGGGTCTCGTTGTCGACGGGCGGCGGGCTCCAGTGGGGCTACGGGCCGAGCGCACGCGATCTCGTCGCGCACTTCCGCGACAACGGCGGGCTCGCCGATCCGATCGCGCGCCAAGCGGTCGCCGGTGCGTTCATCGAGGGAGAGATCCTGCGCTATCACCGCATGCGGATGATCTCGGCCGCGGTGAACAAGAAGCCGGGCCCGGACGCGTCGTTGCGCAAGGCGCTGGCCGATCCGCACGGCAAGCGGGTGTTCACCCTCGCCAAGGACCTCATGGGCGCGGGCGGCATGCTCGAGAAGAATGGGATCCTCGGCGGCGAGTGGGACCGCGGGTTCCTCTTCAGTCCGGCGCTCACCGTCGGCGGCGGGACCAGCGAGGTGCTGCGCAACATCATCGCCGAACGGCTCCTCGGCCTCCCCCACGACCTCGACGTCGAGCAGGGCAAGACCTGGTCGCAGACGCGCGGCGGTACCGTCCCGGCGTCGTGACCCCCGCGCGGAGCTAGTTCGCGCTGCTCGATTTCGTCACGGCATCGAGCAGGCCGAGCTGGGCGGCTCGCGGAGCTGCGGAAGATCGATCGACGATGTACGAGACGACGAACTCGAAGTTGCCGACCCGTTCGATGAACGGTCCGGAGCGAGGCGATTTCGAGTTGTCGAGGTAGGCGCGACCGCTCGGAAGGTGACGCAGCGTTCCGCCGCGGTGCGATGCGTCGAAGGGCGCCGACGACGCGGGCGAAACCCTCAGCGTGATCTCGCTCGGCCGGGGATCGGCTCCGATCGTGACCTGGAACACGAAGTAGCCGGCCGGCGGGCGCTCGTTCTTCGTGATGAACCCGTGGTCGTAGCGAAAGCCTGCCGGGAGGGCGATCGAAGGAATGCGATGCACGTCGCCGCCCCACTTGGTCGCCAAACGACTCGCGCACGCGTCGGGCACACTCGCCGGACACGCGATGAACGCGCTCTCACGATCGTCTCGCTGCTTCGCCTGGGAGAGCAACACGCCGACGATGACGACGACGAGGACCGCGCAGACGGCGACCGTCAGCCCTCCGGCCGCGAAGACTCGTTTCACCAACCAGAGATCGGCGCGACCAGACCGATCCTGAGTGCAATCGGGCAATTCGCCTCAGCGGCGGGTTCGAGCCGGCAGTCGGCCTCAGAGTGCAGCGACGGCCTCGGCGGCGGCGGCGATGGTCTTGGAGATGCCGTCACGCGTCGGCGGCGGGAACGGCACGAGCCGGTCGACACCGAGCTCGGCGAAGGCCGACGCGACCTCCGGAGTGAGCCGGCCGCGCGGGGTCACGGTGATCTCGAGCGGGCCGAGCTCCACGGGGCGCTCCGACTCCGACGCGGCGGCGCGCAGGCCGGAGAGGCACGCGGCGGCGCCGTCGGGTGTCATCGCGAAGCCGTACCAGCCGTGACCGCGCGCGACGGCACGTCGGTACGCGCGCCGCGTGTGTCCGCCGATCACGATGGGGATCGGCTGCTGCACCGGCCGCGGATGAGCATCCACGCCGGAGAAATCGGCGAAGCGACCGTGGAACTCCGGATGCTCGTCGTACCAGAGGTGCTGCATCGCGTCCAGGAACTCGTCGGTGACCGCACCGCGATGCTCGAAATCGGCGCCGATCGCGCGGAACTCGGGTTCGAGGTAGCCGACACCGAGACCGAGGGTGAAGCGGCCGCGACTGAGCACGTCGAGGCTCGCGACCTCCTTCGCCAGGACGACCGGGTTGCGCTGCGGAAGGATGACGATTCCGGTCGCGAGGCGAATCGCCGTCGTGTGCGCCGCGGCCCACCCGAGCGCGAGCAGCGGGTCGAGTGCGGGATCGCGCGGAGCCATCGGCGACGGCGGCGCCTGCGGGTCGGGCAGCACGACGTGCTCACCCGCCCATAACGACTCGAAGCCGGCGGACTCCGCGGCCTGCGCGGTCACGATCAGCTCCTCGGGCCCGGCCGACGAACCCATGTTGACGCCGAAGAGGCCGAGCTTCACATCACACCCTCATGCGACGGGGGTCTCGCGCCGCCTCACGCGGTCGCCATCTGCATGAACGTGCGCAACTCGCGAGGCACGTCGGGACCCATCGGCGCGTAGAAGATCTCGGTTGCGCCCGCGGCAGCCAGGGCGTCGACGCGCATCCTCACCTCGGGCGCGGGCCCGGTCCAGGTGAACGCGGTAAGCAGATCGCCGTCGAGCAACGGCCGATCGCGCTCGGTCACGCGCACGAGGTGATCCTCGTGCACCGTGAGATGCCGCTCGGCCTGCGGGATCTCCTCCAGGCGTTTGCGCCATTCGACGCCGCCCGGGAGCGCGTCGACCGACGCGGGATCGCCCTCGTACATGGCGTGGTACACGACGGTGAGCCCGGGGCCCGCGGCCGCGAGCGCACGCTCGGAGCCCGGGCTCTCGCCGTCGTCGAGCACGGTGCCGAACGCGAGCACCGAGCACCACTCGAACTCCGGATCGCCACTCCCGATGGTCATCACGCCGTTGCCGAGCTCGCGTGCGACCGCCAGACCTTTCGGTCCGTTCGCGGCGACGACGATCGGGATGTCGATCGGGCGGGCCGGCGCGAATTCGGGTGCATGGAGCATCTGCACGATCGCGCCGTCGACCTCGACCTTGTCGCCGCGTAGCAGCGCGCGCAGCTGCTCGATGTAGCGGCGCGTCCACGCCCACGTGAGCGGCTTCTGCCCCATCGCCATCCGGCCGGTGAAGCCGGTGCCGATCGCGACTGCGACTCGCCCGGGCGCGAGTTGCTCGAGCGTCGCGATCGCGCTCGCTTGTGCGAGCGGGTGCCGGAGGTTCGGGACGAGCACCGCCGGACCGAGCGCGATGCGCGTCGTCCGTTGCGCGGCGAGCGCCGCGATCATCCAGATGTCGCCGTACAGCGCGGGCGAGTCGAACAGCCAGGCGCGCTCGTAGCCGAGCCGCTCGGCCTCCACGATGTGGTCGACGGTGTGCGGGCCGGGTGGGAACGCACACGAGATCTGCAACGCCGGCCCTACGCGCCCGTGAGCTCGGCGACCAGCGGCGCGAAGTCGCGCGCCTTGTCACCGGGGATCACCGTGTACGAATAGCCCCAGCGCTCACGGCGCTCGCGCAGCCGATCGCCGCACTCGGACAGTGAACCGATGAGCGTCAGCGGCGAGCCGAGCACCTCCTTGGGATCGGCACCGAAGAGCCGGCCCATCAACTCGGCGAAGCCCGCCGTGTCGTCGGTGACCTCCGCGACCGACAGCCACGCGTTCAGCTCGATCTGATCGAACCGTGCGCCGGCTCCTTCGCGCAGCCAGGCGACCTTCTGGTCGATCCGGTCCGGCAACGCGTCGTGCGCGGCGTCCGTGTCGATCGCACCGGAGTGGATCGACGCGTTCACCCCGACGATGTCGGCGATGGCGCCGGCGAACCGCAGGACGCGCGGCTGACCGCCACCGATGATGAACGGCGGACCGCCCGGCGTGTACGGGCGCGGCGTGCCCGGCATGTCGGTGATGCGGTAGTGCTCTCCCGCGAACGTCACCGGCTCGTCGGCGAAGAGGGCCTTCAGGATCTTCGTGTGCTCGATCATGCGATCGACGCGTACTTTGGGGGCGTCCATTGGGATGCCCGAACGGTCGTAGTCGAGCTTCTTCCAGCCCGCACCGAGGCCGACTTCGAGCCTGCCCGCCGACAACACGTCGATCGACGCGAGCTCGCGTGCGAGCACTGCGGGGTGGCGGTAGTCGCAGTCGAAGACGAGCGTTCCGACCTTCAGCGTGGTCGTCAGGACCGCGGCCGACGCCATCGCCGCGATCGGTCCGAGGCCCTCGTCGAAATGATCCGGGACGAAGAGCGTCGAGTAGCCGAGCGCCTCGAGCTCGCGCACGGTGTCGGCCCAGGTGCTCCCGTCGAGCGGACCGTGAACCTCGACCGCGAACCGGAACTGGCGCGCGTTCACGAGCCCGCGACCGGGCAGACGCGCGGGCCGGGCGGATACTTCACGGGCATGTGCTTGATCCCGGCGATGAAGTTCGACCGGAGCGGCTGGGCCTCACCCGTGCGCTCGATGGTCGGGATGCGCTTGGCCATCTCCTCGAGCAGCACGTAGATCTCCATACGGGCGAGGTTCATCCCGAGGCAGTGGTGCGGTCCGCCGCCTCCGAAGCCCACGTGTTCGTTCGGGCTGCGGAGGATGTCGAACTCGAACGGACGGTCGAAGACGTCCTCGTCGCGATTCGCGGAGATATACCAGATGCTGACCTTGTCGCCTGCCTTCAGCTCCTGACCGCGCAGCACCGTGTCGCGCGTCACATTGCGGCGGAAGTACATGACCGGCGACGCCCAGCGCACGATCTCGTCGGTCGCCGACTGGGCGCGCGATGGATCGTCGATGAGGAGCTGGTACTGCTCGGGGAAGTCGCAGAATGCCTTGATGCCGTGCGAGATCGAGTTGCGGGTCGTCTCGTTGCCGGCCACCGCGATGAGCAAGAAAAAGAGGTTGAAGTCCATCTCGGTGAGTTGGTCACCGTCGACCTCGGCGTCGAGCAGCGCGCTGATGATGTCGTCGCGCGGATCCTCGCGGCGCTGGGCGGCGAGCTCGTTTGCGTACATGAACATCTCGACCTGCGCGTTCATGACCTCTTCTTGGGAGACCATGTACTCGGGATCCTCGGAGCCGATCATGCGATTGCTCCACTCGAACAGCTTGTGCCGGTCTTCCTGTGGTACGCCGAGCATCTCCGCGATCACCTGGAGCGGCACTTCGGCCGCAACGTCGACCACGTAGTCGCAGCCGCCCTTTTCGATGACCTCGTCGATGATGTTGCACGTGAGCTCGCGGATGTGCGGCTCGAGCATGCGCATCTGGCGGGGGGTGAAGCCGCGATTGACGAGCTTGCGGTACCGCGTGTGCTCGGGCGCGTCCATCGTGAGCATGAGGTTTCCCCCCTGCTCGAAGTTCATGTCGGGCTGCTCCTCGAGCACGACCACGCCGCCGCGCTTTTGATCGGACGAGAAGGTTGCCCCGTCGCGCCCCACCGCGACCACGTCGTCGTACTTCGTGATCACCCAGAACCCCGGCCCGTCGGGCTCCGGGTGCTTGTACACCGGCGCATTCGCACGCAAGTAGGTGAACCACTCGTGGGGCACGCCCTGGATGAACCGGTCACGGTCCAGCAGGTCGATGTCGCTCAATTGCATTGCGCGTCTCCCTCGATCGTCGTGGGCAAAACTACACGGCTCCGTGACTTCGGCGGCCCGGATCTTCGGGCCGGAAGGCCCGTATCACGACGCCGGGGTCGTAGTACTCGCGCCAGCGGGTGATCCGGCCGTCGTCGCCGAACGTGAAGAACGTGACATAGCGGTTGCAATACGCGCGCCCGTTCTCGGCGACCACGGCGTCGCTGCGGTGCTCGGCGATGACGACGTGCGGATCGCCCGTTTCATGGATCGCGTCGACGGTCATCGAGAACCGGCTGAACGAGTCGCGCGCGAACCGTTGGAATTCTCCGATCGCGGCCTTCCCTACATGACTTCGAGGCATGCGGCCGGGCGCGAAGGGCAGCTCCATAACCGCGTCGTCGGCGAAGCAATCGACGAGCTCGTCGACCCGCATCTCGTCGGCGAGTCGCATGATCTCGAGTACGCGGTCGACGTTGACACTCACGACGGCCTGGTCACGCCGGCTTCTGGGTGCCGACCACCCACATGGAGAAGAACTGCGATCCGCCGCCGTACGCCTGACCGAGTGCCCGGCCGGTCTTCAACTCGACCTGGTAGTCGCCCGCACGCCCGCGCACTTGCTGGGCGACCTCACCGAAACGCACCATGCCCGACGCGCCGATCGGGTTCGACGAGAGCACACCACCCGACATGTTCCAAGGGATGTCGCCGTCGGGTCCGGTCGCGCCCGCCTCCGTGAGCTTCCAGCCGTCGCCTTCCGCGCAGAACCCGAGGTTCTCGAGCCACATCGGCTCGTACCACGAGAACGGGACGTACACCTCGGCGCAGTCGAAGTCGCGGCGGGGATCGGTGATCCCCGCCTGTGCGTACACATCCTTCGCGCAGTCCTTCCCGGCCTGCGGACTGACCTGGTCGCGGCGCGCGAACATCGTCGGCTCACTCCGCATCGCCATTCCGTGGACCCACGCGACCGGCCCGGGCGCGGCGTCGGCGACCTGCTCGCTCCCGAGCACCATCGCCATCGCGCCGTCGGAGCTGGGGCACACGTCGAGGTAGCGCAGCGGGTCCCACAACAAGAAGGACTCCTCGACCATCTTCAGGTCGATGTCGGGGATGTGGAGGTGCGCCTTGGGGTTGCGCAGTGCCGCGAGGCGGTCCTTCACCGCGACGAGGTGGCCGATATGACGCGGTGCGCCCGAGCGGTACATGTACGCACGGATCAACGGCGCGAAGTAGCCGCCGGCGCCCGCGACCAGCGGAGCGGCGAAGGGCATGGGCACCGACAGGCCCCATGTCGCGTTGCTCTCCGACTGCTTCTCGTACGCGACCGTGAGCACTCGCTCGTGCAGACCGGCGGCGACGAGCTTCGCGGCGACGATGCTCGTCGAACCGCCGACCGAGCCGGCCGTATGCACGCGCATCATCGGCTTGCCGACGGCACCCAGGGCGTCGGCCAGGTAGAGCTCCGGCATCGCGACGCCCTCGAACATGTCGGGGGCCTTGCCCAGCACGACCGCGTCGATGTCCGACCACGTCATCCCCGCGTCGTCGAGCGCCTCCTGCGCGGCCTCGCGCACGAGGCCCGCCATCGACACGTCCTTGCGCGCCGTTCGGTGCACCGTCTGCCCGACGCCGACCACTGCCACCCGTTCGCCTGCCATTTCTATTGCTCCCTCCGACTTGCTGCGCTGCGTCTCGTCCGCACGCCTTTACGGCTCCCTCCGACTTGCTGCGCTGCGTCTCGTCCGCACGCCCTAGTTCCCTTCCAGAACGCAGACCAGGTTCTGCTGCAGGCACGGGCCGCTCGTTGCGTGCGCGACGCCGCGGTCGGCGTCGCCGTTCGTGATCCGCCGTGCGACCTCGCCGATGCGTACCAACCCGGCCGACATGATCGGGTTCGCGGCCAGCGCGCCACCCGACGGGTTGATGGCCGTCTGTGCAGCGTCGAGGCCGAGCGCGGCGGTGAGGATCAGCTCCTCGTGACTGAACTGCGCGTGGAGCTCGGCGATGTCGACCTTGCCGTCCGCGACCCCGGCCGCGACCCCGGCCGCGCGCGTCGACTCCGAGCGGGTGAGGTCGCGTACCCCGAGTGCGTGCGCCTCGATGCGATGCTCGATCCCCCGGATCCACGCGGGACGCTTCGAGACCCGGCAGGCGAGGTCGCCGGCCGCGATCACCACCGCGGCCGAGCCGTCGGTGATCGGGAACAGGTCGGCGTCGCGCAGCGGATGGTGGGTGACGGGCTGCGCGAGTACCTGCTCCGCGGTCATGTCGCCCTTACGCAGCGCGTTCGGGTTCTGCCGGGCGTTGCGCTGCGAGCGGGCCGCGACCTCGGCGAGATCGCTCTCGGTCGCGTCGTCGGCGCCCAGCAACGCGCACGCTTGCAACGCGGCCAGGTCGACCATCGACGGCCACTGGGGCAAGACATAGTACGGGTCGAGCTGGAGCGCCATGATCTCGTGCAGGTCGCCGGGCGACGATTTGCCGAAGCCGTAGACGAGCGCGCTGTCGACCTCGCCGGTCTGGATCGCGACCCACGCTTCGTACAACGCCCACGCCGCGTCCATCTCCACGTGGCTCTCGCGCACCGGAGGCCACGCGCCGACCGCATCGAGCCCCGCGACGAAGGCGAACGGCCCTCCCTGGAGGTAGTCGAGGCTCCCGGAGCATACGAAGCCGATCTCGTCGTGCGGAACGCCCGACGCCGCGATCGCTTCGTGCAACACCGGCACAATCATCTCGGTCTCGTTGTGCACTGCGTCGCGCGCCGTAGTGCTGCACGCGAACGACACCACCGCCACGTCTCGCATCAGAGATAGTCCTTTACTTCTTGGTCGCGCTCGCTGCTCGGCGGGATACCCGCCTCGCGGACGCTCGCCGCTCCCGCCAGTTCGCTCCGTAACACTCCGCTCACGGCCACACTCACAAGTAGTCCTTGTAGAGGTCGTAGTCGGCGTCGGGCTCGCCGGTCGGCTCGAACCACTGGATCGACGTGTGATCGGGTTTCAGCTCGTCGGCCCACTTGGCCTTCACTCGTTGACCCATGTGGACGTCGTCGACAGGAATCCCGCGGATCAGGCCGAAGAACGTGTTGTTCGCGCCGTCGAGCAAGATCTGGGCGGACACATACGGGATCTCGGGTGCGAGCTCCGACAGTCCGGGCACGTTCACCACGCAGAAGGTGGTGATCACGCCGGTGTCGTGGACCTCGACCTCGATCGAGGTCGGCTCGCCCGACTTCGGGTCGGTGCCGCGCGACGCCGCGTACACATCGTCACTCGACTGCGCCCGGCCGCCGATGATCTTTCCCTCTCCCAGACCCTTCAGGTAGCGCGTCGTCGCGACCCCGGCGGTGAGCTCGTACTCCAGCCGGATCGGCACGGTGATGCCGGTGACCGGTTGCTCGTCCTCGGCCGGGACATGCAAGGTTGCCGGCTCGGGTTCCTCGCCGTCGCCCAGCGGGAGCCACGCCTCGATGTCGGTGATCGAGCCGGTGCGCTCTGCCCGCCACCTCGGCGCGACACGAGAACCGACCCGGATCGCGTCGGCGCTGCCACAGTCGACCACGTGCAACATCGCAGTGTCGGCGCCGTCGGGCCGGATCAGCGCGAACGCGAACGGCTTCGTGAGCAGGTGCTTGCCCGGTCGCGGCTGCGACACCCACGTGAACGATTGCACGGTCCCGCGGGGCCCGACCTCGATCCAATGGTCGCCCTCGGCTGCGATCTCGACGCTCGTCGACGGGTCGTACTCCGTCGGCGGCACAAGCACCCGACCGTCGCCGAGTCGCACGGCGAGGATGTGGCCGTCACGCAGGCCGGTGAGGAACCGCCCGATGACGGGTCCGACCGAGCGCGTGTAGCCGCCGGGATACTCGATGACGTGGTGAGCCGTGAAGACGTCGGTCAACAGAACTCCTCGTGACTCGATTCCGAAGTCGCAAATCCGAAGTCGCAACTCCGAAGTTCGTAGCGGGTCGCGCTAGATCGCGCGGTCGCGTCCTTCCCAGTACGGGTCGCGCAACGTGCGCTTCAACAACTTGCCCGTGGGCTCACGCGGGAGCTCGTCCATGAAGTCGATGCTGCGCGGCCACTTGTACTTGCCGAGCCGACCCTGCACGTGCTCCATGATCGACGCGCGCAACGCGTCGTCGCCCGCGACACCGGGCCGCGGCTGGACGACCGCCTTGATCTGCTCGCCCATCTCCGCGTCCGGGATGCCGAACACCGCGATGTCGGCTACCTGCGGGTGCTCGTGGATGCATCCTTCGATCTCGGCCGGATAGATGTTGATCCCACCCGCGATGATCATGTCGCTCTTGCGATCGCAGAGGAACAGGTAGCCGTCGTCGTTCAGGTATCCGACGTCGCCGACGGTGAAGAAGCCCTCGTCGTCGTGCGACTTGTTGGTCTTCTCGTCGTCACCCTTGTACTCGAACGTGCGCCCCGTACCCATGCGCATCCACACGGTGCCGGGCTCACCGGTGGGCGTGACGTTGCCGTCGTCGTCGGTGATCTTGAGCTCGGAGTTCGGCCACACGCGCCCGACCGTCCCCGGATATTTCAACCACTCGTCGGGCGGCGCGATCGTGCCGCCGCCTTCGGTCGCGGCGTAGTACTCCCAGATCACCGGACCCCACCACTCGAGCATCTTGCGCTTCGTGTCGACCGGGCACGGCGCCGCCGCATGGATCGCCCACTTCATCGCCGAGAGGTCGTAGCGCTGCCGGACGTCGTCGGGCAGCTGCAGCATGCGGATGAATTGGGTCGGGACCATGTGGGTGTGCGAGCAGCCGTAGCGCTCGATGAGCCGCAGTGTCTCCTCCGCGTCCCACCTGTCCATGCAGACGACGGTGTGCTTCATGTGCAGCGCGTTGCCCGCGAACGTGGTGACCGCCGTGTGGTAATTCGGCGAGGTGCTCAGGTGGACTTCGTCGTGACCGGGCATGATGCCGAACAGTTGCAGCAAGAACGTGAACAGCTCGGCGCTGACGTCGGGCTCGATGTCGGCGAGCGCGCGCTTCACACCCTTGGGCTTGCCCGTCGTTCCCGACGTGTAGTGCATCGCCGCGCCGGTGGAGCGGTCGTCGGGCAGCGTGGTGGGTTGCGCGTCGACCAGCTCGCCGAACGGGCGGAAGCCCGGGATCGAGCCGTGGGCGAGCCGGGCGTCGGCCGGGATGTTGGCCTCGTCGGCTGCGGCCGCGACCAGCGCCGCGTACCGCTCGTGGCTGACGAACGCCGACGCTTCGGAGTCGTGGAGGATGTACGCGATCTCGGGCGCGCTCAGGCGGTAGTTGATCGGGACGTAGTAGAGGCCCGTCTGCAGCGCGGCGAGGTACACGGTGAACGGGTGCACACCGTTCGGCAGCACCGCCGCAACCGCGTCTCCCTTGCGCAGGCCGAGGGCGCGTAGCGCGTGCGCCAGCTGATTCGCCCGCGCCAGGACGTCGCCGGCCGTGTGCTCGGTGCCGTCCGGATCGACGATCGCGACGTAGCCCGGATCGTCCTGCGCGTGCTTCCAGAATCCCATCTGCCGGGCTCCCTCCGACTGGGCGGCGACTGGGGCAGAGTAGAACACGTTCCACCTCTCCGGCCAAGGTGGCGACTCCTATGGGTCGACTCCACGCTCCGCTCCCTCTCTACGGGTCGACTCCACGCTCTGCTCCCTCCGGTCGCTGCGCTGTCGTCTCCCTCCGGTCGCTGCGCTCTCGTCTTCCTCCGGTCGCTGCGCTGTCGTCTCCCTACTGAAACGTGTTCTAGCCTCGGCCGGTGACCGAGCGACTCGACATCAGCACCAAGCACTGCACGATCGAACGCGACGGGCGGGTCGTGATCTTCACGATGAACCGGCCCGAGAAGAAGAACGCCCTCTCACCCGACATGCTGGCCGGGCTCGTCCTCGGATACGAGTACGTCGACGACGAGCCGGAGGTGCACTGCGCGATCCTCACCGGCGCCGGTGGCAACTTCTGCTCCGGCATGGACCTCACCTCGATGGGCCAGCAGTCCGACGACCCGAAGGTCCAAGAGGTAATGGCGCGCGGCAACAACCCGCACTGGAAGGCGCTCCTGCGCGACTACCGCCTGACCAAGCCGTTGATCGCCGCGGTCGAGGGCTACGCGGTCGCGGGCGGGAGCGAGATCCTGCAGGGCACCGACATCCGCGTCGCCGGCGCGGGCGCCGTGTTCGGCGTGTGGGAAGCCAAGCGCGGGCTGTTCCCGCTCGGCGGCTCGGCGTGCCGGTTGCCGCGCCAGATCCCGTACACGCTCGCAATGGACATCTTGTTGCGCTGCCCGCCCGTTCCCGCGCTCGAGGCGCGCGAGATCGGACTCGTCGGCCATGTCGTGGCCGACGGTCACGCGCTCGACCGGGCGCGCGAGTTGGCGGCGGAAGTCGCGGAGATGGCGCCCCTCTCGACGAAGGCGATCCTGCGGGCGTGGCGCGAGACCGAGCACATGAACGACGCCGAGGCCATGCAGCACCAGGACAAGATCGGCTGGGAGGTCTTCGCGAGCGAGGACGCCCAAGAGGGCCCCAAGGCATTCGCCGAGAAGCGCCCGCCGGTCTTCAAGGGCAAGTGACCCGGCGTGTCCGAGGCCGCGCCCGGGATCCCCGACTCCGCCGCGTTCGCGACCCCTGAACGGGCGGAGCTCGCGGGCGCGATCCGCGCGCTCATCGACACGGTGATGTCGGTCGAGGACGTCGAGGGCGCGACGTTGCACGCGCTCGCGCAGGAGGTCGACAAGCTCACGTTTCGGCTCGGGCGCGGTCGAGAGGAGGGCGCGGGCTACCGCCCGCACAGCCACGGCGACTACTTGCCGCGCTCGCCGATCGTCGGCGAGGCGAGCCCGCTCTCGCCGCGTCTCGACTGGGAGATCGTCACGCGCGAAGACGGCAGTCCGGCGGTCGAAGCGCGCGGCACGTTCGGCGCCGCCTACGAGGGACCACCGAGCTTCGTGCACGGCGGTTGGGTCGCGTGCGCGTTCGACGAGGTGCTCGGGATCGCCAACATCGCCGCCGGGAACCCGGGCATGACGGCGCGTCTCACCGTGCACTACCGGCGTCCGACCCCCCTGTTTCGTGAGCTCCGGCTCCGGGCGTGGGTCGAGCGGGTCGAGGGTCGCAGGATCATGTCGAGAGCCGAGATGTTCGACGGCGACACGCTCACCGCCGAAGCCGAAGGGCTGTTCGTGCAGCCCCGGCCGGAGCTGGCGGCGCAGTACTTCGGCCCCGGCGCCTGAGGGCCGGCCGGGCCCGGAAGACTCGACTGAAGCGCGGACGCCCGCGCGCCGATGATCCGGATCGGGGGAAAGGCGTTTCCGGAGCGTCGTCGTGGAGTGTCCGAGCTGCAGGTATCCAGTGCCGGCCGAATGGTCGATGTGCCGTCGTTGCGGCGCGCCCTTGCACAGCGACGAGCCCGAGGTCACCCGGGTGGCCCGCCCGCCCACTCTCGCTCGGCGCCGATCGGTGAAAGGTGGATCGGGCGCCGCCACGCCGGCTCGGCGGGCGGCGACACCGCGCCATGTCGCCGGGGTCGCCTTCCGGCGCTCGCCGCCCGACACGCTGTTGCCGGGCTCGTGGTCCCGTCCCGACAACCTGTTGCCGCGAACGCACCCGTCGACGCCGGCACGACACGCCGCATCGGCAGAGGCGCGCGCCGGCATCGTCGGTGCGGCTCGAGGTATCGCCGGGCGCGCCGGCGCGTTGACGCGCAAGCACCCGCGACCGGTCCTCGTAGGCGTTGCCGTCGGCGTCGCGCTCGCCTCGAGCCTGGTTGCCGTGTGGCCAACCGTCTTCGGCTCCGGGACGACCCCGGCCGCGGCGAGCGCGGCGCAGCAAGCGCGCGCGACCGATCTGCTCCGCGCCGTCGTCGGCGGCGGAGCAATTCTCTTCGCCCAGCACCACTCCTTCACGTCGGTTTCACCGTCGGCGCTGAGCGCGCGCTCGCACCACGTCCCCGTCGTCGCGTCGGCAACGACCGCGCGCGTGGGCCAAGTCTCGATGCGCGCCACGACCGGCGTGCTCACGCTGGCCTCGCCGGCCGACGCCCGAACGTGCGTGTTCGCGCGCAATGAGCCCCAGAAGTCGGAGAAGTCGTTCGTGACGGTTCGGACCACCGACTGCCGAGCGGTCTCCGCGCCCGCCCGCGGTTGGCACGCCTGATGAGCGTCTGCCCCGCGTGCGGAACCGACGTGCGGCCGATCTGGCCGACATGCCGCGCCTGCGGCGCCCTCCTCATCGCGCCGCCGGCGCCCGTCGTACCAATCGGTGCGACGGCGAGCACGGCGCCGTCAACGGACGAACAGTTCTTCGCGCCGACAGTGCTGCGACCCACCGTCCGTCTCCCGCCTCGCGACGATCCTCCGCCGTACACACACGGCACCCGGATCACCGGCTCCGGCTCGGGCGCGGGGAAATGGCTCGCGCCGGCCGGCGCAGTCGTCTTCGTGGTCGCGGCGGTCGCGACCGCGTGGTTCTCGTTCGGCCCGAGCGCGCACGCGCAACACGCGGCACCCGTCGTGCTCTCACCACGGCCACCGACCGCCGGCCTGCCGACCAGCCTCTCGGCGATCGTGCGTATCGAAGCCGAGTCGACGCGCCACACTGCGCTCCAAGTGATCGAGCAGGTCGGGACCGACGTCGCGTCGCGCGCGACGCGCCAGCCGAGCTACAAATGGCTCCCGGGCGACCAGCCGTCAACCGACCCGCACGCCGTCTCGGTCGCGCAGAGCGAAGGCGTCGCGACCATCGCGGTCGCGGCGTCGAATCACGACGTGTGCGCGTTCGCGCGCTGGTCGACGGGATCGACGGCCCAGTACGTCACCATGGCGCACGAGCCCACCTGCGCGGCGGTCGACGCGCCGGACGCGGGCTGGTCGAGCGAGCCCGGTGGCGCCGCCTCGGACCTGCCCGACGACACCGGCTGACGTGTAGCGTCGCAGCGTGCCCGGTCAGAGAGCGCGGACGCCGTGAGCGCGGTCGACGACGTCCGCGCGTGGGAGTCGCGCGGTACGCGCCTCACTGTGGACGGCCGCTCGGTGTGGGTCCTCGACGTCCCCGCCGTGCACGACCATGGGAACGACCCGCTGCTGGCGTTGCACGGGTTCCCGTCGTGCTCGTTCGACTGGCGCCACGTGCTCGACGCCCTGCGGGCGCAGCGGCGGGTGATCGCGGTCGACTTTCTCGGCTTCGGGCTCTCGGACAAGCCCGACCTGCGTTACGGCATGCGCCTGCAAGCCGACGTCGTCGAGGGCGTCGCGCGCGAGGTGGGATGCACCTCGGTCGCATTGCTCACGCTCGACATGGGCGACACCGTCGGCGGCGAGCTGCTGGCAGGCAGCCTCGAAGGAACCCTGCCCTTCGCGATCACCCGCCGCGTGCTCACCAACGGCAGCATCTACATCGACATGGCACACCTCACCACCGGCCAACAGCTCTTGCTCTCGCTCGACGACGCGCCCACCGAGTTCGTTCAGGCCGACGGCTTCAAGGCCGGCCTCGCGGGAACGTTCTCGCCGAAGAGTGCGGTCGGTGACGACGAGCTCGACGCGCAATGGCTCCTCGCCGAACGCAACGACGGTCATCGGCTCCTAGCGCGCACCATCCGCTACATCGAAGACCGTCGCGCCGAGGAACGGCGCTTCACCGGCGCCATCGAGACCCACCCGTCACCGCTCGGAGTGGTGTGGGGCGCCGACGATCCGATCGCCGTGCTCGCGATGACCGACGAGCTGATCCGCGCCCGCCCCGACGCGCACCTGACGATCCTGGACGGCGTCGGCCACTACCCGATGATCGAGGCCCCGGAGCGATTCGCCGCCGCCGTGACCGCCGCGCTCTAGCGCGATCAGGAGTTCAGGGCGTCGAGGCGGTCAACGGCTTCGACGTACTCCTCGACCAGCCGGATGATGACGTCACGCGACGACCGGACCCCGTCCATCATGCCGACGACCTGTCCCACCGGCATGCCGGTGAGCTCGCGGTTCTGAGCCCGGCCGACACGCGCCATGACGTCGGCGACGAGCATGTACTGGAGCGGCATCGGGAGATAGCCGGGGCAGTCGGGCCGGTCCCACGCGTCGGTCCACTCGGTCCGCAGTTGTCGTGCGGGCTTGCCGGACAGCGCCCGCGACCGCACGGTCTGCGTGGAGTCGGCCGCGAGCAGCTTCTCGACGACCAGCGGCGTCATGTCGCTCTCGGCGACTGTCAGCCAGATCGAGCCGGTCCACACTCCCTGCGCGCCCATCGCGAGTGCACCCGCGATCTGCGACCCGTGCGCGATCCCGCCCGCCGCGAGCACCGGGGTGGGCGCGACGTCCTCGATGACCTGAGGCCACAGCACGACGGAGCTGATCTCGCCGGTGTGGCCGCCCGCCTCGGTACCTTGCGCGACGACGATGTCGACGCCGATGTCGACGTGCTTCTGCGCGTGCCGCGGGCTGCTCGCGAGCGCCGCGACCAAGATGTCGCGTTCGTGCGCGGCGTCTACGACGTCCTTGGGCGGCGGCCCCAGCGCGTTCACGAGCAGCGAGGGTGAATGCCGGAACGCGATGTCGATCTGCGGGCGCGCGGTCGCGTCGGTCCAGCCGAGCAGGTGGTGACCACCGTTCGAATCCTCGGGCAGCGGCGGCACTCCGTGCTCGGCGAGCACCTTCTCCACCCAGTCACGGTGCTCCTGGCTGATCATCTGCTCGAGCTGGCCCTCGAGGTCGTCCGCGCTCACTCCGTTGGGCAGCTGCACCTTGGCCGGCATGACGAGGTCGACGCCGTAGGGCTTGCCGTCGACGTGGTCGTCGATCCATTTCAGCTCGATCTCCAGCTCGTCGGGGGTGAAGTAAAGGGCGCCGAGCACGCCCATCCCGCCGGCCCGGCTGACCGCGGCGACCACGTCGCGGCAGTGACTGAACGCGAAGATCGGGAATTCGAGCCCGAGGTCGCGGGCGAGCTGCGTGCGCATGGCCCGATCGTAGGAACCCGCTCGTCACACCTGCAACACGTTCTAGGTTCGCGCTACGGTCCGGCCGGAGGGGCGGAGCGCCGGGTCGGCGCGGCCGTCGTGAGGGAGTCGCCGTGACCGGAAGCCGAGCTACCGAGACCGCCGCTCGCAAGGAACGGCTCATCGCGGCCGCGACCGCACTCGCCGCCGAGGGCGGGTACGACGCGGTGCAGATGCGCGACGTCGCCGCGCGCGCCGAGGTCGCGCTCGGGACCCTCTATCGGCACTACGCGTCGAAGGACCAACTCCTGCTCGCGGCGATGGCCCAACAGGCCGCGACCTTGCGCGAGCGGCTCGTGCAGCGACCGCCGAACGGCGACACGCCCGCGGCGCGGGTCTCCACCGTGCTCAGGCGAGCGTCGCGCGCACTCGAGCGCGCGCCGCTCGTGACGAAGGCGATGCTCGCCGCAATGTCGACGTCCGAGGAGGCGGCGGTGCCGCTGAAGCACGACATCGACTCGACGCTGCGTTCGATCATCGCCGACGTCGTCGACGGCGACGGGCACTGCACGACGTTCGCCGACCTCGACGGCATCGTGCGCGTGCTCGGCTCGGTCTGGTTCGCCGAGCTCACGTATTGGAGCAACGGCTTGAACCCCGCGTCGTCGATGGGCGACAACCTGGCGTCTGCGGCCGAGCTCCTGCTCGGCTGAGCGATCTCTCCAAGACATCCCTGCCGCCGAGCTCCTGCTCGGCTGAACGAGCTCCTGCTCGGCTGAGCGATCCTCAAGCGTTGATCCGGGCGCGCACCTCACCGAGCACCGCGGCGTTCGCGGGGTTGCTCGAGTCGACCGGCCCGATGATGATCCACGTCGCCCCGGCGCGGGCATACGGGAGAAGCCGCTCCGCGAGCGCGGGTGCGCCCTCCTCGAGCGGGCGTGCCAGCCCGCCCCAGGTGAGAGTCGCGTCCGGCGAGACCTCGCGTACGAGCGCGCTCTGCTCGCCGAACTGTTCGGGCTCCGAGCCCCACGCGTTCCAGCCGTCGGCGATCGCCACGATCTCGCGCACCTGCACTGCGCGCCCGCCGACCCACACCGGATACCCGTTTCCCGCGGCGGCGCGCACCGAGTTGTGCAACGCGTTCACACGGGCGGCCATCGATCCGAACTCCAGGCCGAATGCCTCGGTTTCGGCGCGGCTCTGGGAGTCTCCGGTTCCGATCGCGGCGATGAGGCGCCCCGCGCTGACTCGCTGCGCGGTAGCCAACGAGTTCGCAAGCGTCGCGGGAGGTCGCAACGTCGCGCGCACGACGAGTGTCCCGACGTGCACCCGTGCGGTTTCGGCCGCGACCGCGCCGAGCAACGCGAAGCATTCGAGCGCGGGCCGCCGATTCGGCGGCTCTCCGCGCCACAGGTGGTCGTACACGAACACTCCGTCGAGCTCGGCCGCCTCGGCGGCGCGCGCGACCGTGATCGGGATCTCGGGATCCTCGACGAACGACGGGAGCGCCAAGCCGACGTGAACGGTCACGGCCGCAAACTCCGGGCGAGCACGGCTGCGCCGACCGCGCCCGCCCGCTCGCCGAGTAGCGCGGGGACGATCGCGACGGATGGGCGGTAATCGACGCCCTCGATGTGGCGGCCGAAGGCCTCGCGCAGCGGGCCGAACAGCAACGGGCCGAGCTCGACCAAGCCGCCGGCGATCACGATGCACTCGGGATCGAGGATGTTCGCGAGGCCCGCCAGCCCGAGCGCGACGTTCTCGGCGTACTGCACGAGGAGTGACCGGGCGTCGGCGTCGCCCTGCGCCGCGGCGGTGCCGACGTGAGTTCCGGTGACCGCGCCGGGATCGCCGCCCGCGGCCGCGACCAACGCCGAGCCCCCGCCCTTCGCGACCAGTTCCCTGGCCATCCGCCCGAGCGCGGTGCCCGACGCGATCGACTCCCAGTGACCCCGCTCACCGCACGCGCACAACGGACCCCCGGGATCGACGGTGAAGTGGCCGATCTCGGCGCCGAAGTTGTGCGCGCCCCGATACATCCGGCCGTCGAACAGGAAACCTCCACCGATACCGGTGCCGAGCGTCACGAGCAGGAGGTCGCGCCGACCGACGGCGGCTCCGTACGTCACCTCACCCAACGTCGCGACTGCCGCGTCGTTGTCGACAACGACGACGTGTCCCGTCGCGTGCGCGAGCGCGTCGCGCAACCGCGCCCCGCGGACGTTCGGCAGATTCGGGGCGTAGCGCACGGTGCCGTCCTTGTCGACGAGCCCCGCCGCACCGACGCCGATCGACGCATCGGTCGCATCGAGTTGGGTCACGATCGACGCGCCGGTCGCCACGAGTGCGTCGAGCCCGGTGTGGGGTGACGCGAGGCGTTCCTCGCGCAGCACGGTTCCGTCGTCGGCGAGGAGCACCCCGAGCACCTTGGTACCGCCGATGTCGAGACCGATCGTGGCGACCATGCAGGGCTACGACGCGTCGGCGTCGGCGTCGATCGGGTCCCCGGGCTCGGAGCGTACGTCGATGTCGATGTGGTGCACGCGCCCCTGGCGCATCTCCGGCTCCCCCGTCGACCTCGGCCGCGCGCCGCGTTGCGACTCGACGAACTCGTCGGCGGCGTCGAGCAGGCCGCGCATCGCGCGGAGCATCTCGTGCGCGGCGTTCCACAGATGGTCGACCGCGTCGCCGTCGTTCCCCTCGCCGTCGATCCCCTCGCTGTCGTTCCGCTTGCCGTCGATCCCCTCGTGGGGCGCGCCGAACGGGTCGTGCGGCTCCATCAGACGAACTCCACGACGAGACGATCGTCGACGAAGCGTGCTCCGGCGACATCGCGCCGGACCAGGCTGTCGGGGAGCACGAGTGCGCGCCGGTGCGGCCCCACCGTCAACACGAGCTCGTCGCCAATACGGCCGAGCTGGACGTCGTCGCGCTCCGTGAACGGGAGCTGCACCGACAACAGCAGCGTGTCACCCTCGGCCTCGACCTGGAACGGCTCGGTGTGGGAAAGACGCGCCGCGGCGTCGGCTTCGCCGTAGAGGTTCTTGGCGAAGATCGACAGGGCAGGCATGCCGACGACTTCCTCGTTCGCGAGCTCGGCCGCGAGCACCGGGAGCGGCGCGAACGCGTCGGCGATAACATCGAGGTGCGCCGATTGCGTCGCGCGCCACTGCGCGAGCCACGGATGATCGAGCTCCGCCGGCAGGATGCGGTTCGCGATCACCGCGTCGACGTGGTACCCGAACAGCGAGAGGTAGGTGAATGTGCGGCGTGCCTCGGCGACGACGAGCCGTTCGGGGTTGACGACCAGGCGCGCGCTCGTCACGTCGCCGTCGGTCAGGAGCTCGCGCACGCCGTCGAGGCGATCGTAGAAGCGGCGAACCGCGCCGAACACGGCGTCGCCCGCGATCGGGATCCCCGAGACGCGTTGCAGGATCGGCCGGGCGAGCCGCGTCAAGCGGCGCTGGGTGTCGAACATGCGGTCCATGTACCAACCGAGGACGTCGGGCAGCGACAGCAGCCGGATCGTCTCGGCGGTCGGCGCGCAGTCGACCACGACGAGGTCGTAGTCGCCGCTCGTCGCGAACTCCTTCAAGTCGGCGAGCGCGAAGATCTCGTCGAGCCCGGGGATCACGGCGAGCTCCTCGGCCTCGACCGTGCCGGCACCGGCCCAGTCGAGGATGTCGACGAGATACGTACGCACGTCGTCCCAGGCTTCTTCGAAGCGAACCCGTGCATTCAGCTGTTGGCCGGAAAGACGGTGCGCGATCGGTGTCGGACGGTCACCGAGCGGCACATCGAACGCGTCGGCGAGCGAGTGCGCGGGATCGGTAGAGCACACGATCGTGCGCAAACCGTGCTCGGCGGCGCGCGTGGCCGTGGCGGCGGCCACCGTCGTCTTGCCGACGCCGCCTTTCCCGGTGAACAACAGAATGCGCATCAGGCGGCGAGGATACCGCCGCGGGTCAAGCGACGGCCTCGACCTGCTTCTTCAATTCCTTCAGGGCACTGCCCATGATCAGACCCGCGGCCCGGCGCTTCACCAGCCCCGGCAGCGGCACGGCCAGCTCGACGGCGAGCTCGTAGTGCACGCGTGTGGAGGTCGGACCGTCGGCGTCGAAGCGATAGCTGCCGTCGAGGCGCCGCAGCATGTCGCCCTCGGTGAACTTCCACGAGAACGCACGCGGCGCCTCGGAGTAGTCGTACTCGAGGACGTAGCGAATGCTCTTGCCGAGCGCGGCCGCCCGGTACTCGACGCGCAGGCCGCGGCCTTCGTCGTCGCGTTCGAGGGTGTGCACGTCCTTCACGTCGCGCACCCACTCCGGGTACGACTCGAAGTCGACCGCGACGTCCCAGCATCGATCGGCCGGCGCCTCGATGCGGATGCGTTCGTTCGCGGTCTCGGTCATCGGCGCGCTCCTTTCACGACGGCCGGCGGGCGCCGGGCCGGGTAGACGCCGTGCCGCGCGCCCCACAGCGCTGCGCAACCGAGCGGGAACATCGGCACGAGCACGTTGAACGGGTTGGCCCAAGCGGTCGCGAGCGCGACGACGACGCACACGCCGGTCGCGCCGAGCAGGTGACGGCGTTGCTCCTTGGGCGCGGACGGTGTGAGGAACACCCACGATCCGACCGCGATGTCGTCGCCGCGAGCGGTTCGGACGAGCGCGAGCCCGAAGGAGTAGAGCCAGATCGGCAGCGAGGCCAGGAACAAGGCGAGGCTCACGAATGCCGTCGGCGTGTTCAGGGCGTGGATACCGGCCGCGTCACAGATCGCCACGATCGCGAACACTGCAAGCGTCGACCACGACGCGACGACAATCGCCTTCCCGGTCACGGCGTCAATCTACCGGTCGGCATCGATCTCCACCGAAGTGTCGTCACCGGGGGAAGGGCGCGGCGACGGAGAAGTCGCCCCCGGCGATCGGCGACAGACGGGCGACGAGCCCGTCGTAGGAATACGCACCGATCGCCCGCTCCCGCGCGGCCCGACCCATCCGAGAGCGCAGTTCCGAATCGTCACACAGCGCGGTGAGCGCCGACCGGACGGCATCGACGTCTCGGGGCTCGACGACGTAGCCGGTGTCCATGTCGACGACGGCTTCGTGGGCGCCGCCGCTACGCCCCGCCACCGCCGGCACCGCGCACGCGGCCGCCTCGAGGAACACAATGCCGAATCCCTCGGCCTCGATACCCCCCCAGCGATCGCGACAACACATCGCGAACGCGTCGGCGCAGCCGTAGACGCGCGGAAGCTCGGCCTCCGGCACGCGGCCGAGAAAGCGCACGTTCTCCCGATTCCCGCGCGCGCGTCGCTCGAGGCGCGCCCGGTCGCGGCCCGCGCCCGCGATGGCGAGCTGCACTCCCGGCATCCCCGCGACTGCGTCGACCACCACGTCGAATCCCTTGCGGGGCACGAGGCGCGAGAGCCCGAGCACGAGCGGGCGGACCGGATCGAGTCCGAAGCGTTCCCGTGTCGCCGACCGTTCGCTGTCGGAGAGTGGCCGGAATCGGTGCGCGTCGACACCGGGCGGAACGACCACCCCGCGTAGGTCGCCGCCGACGAGGCGCGCCGCCTGGCGTGCCGGGTACCCGCCCGCGGCGACGACCGCGGCCGCGCCGCGCAGGATCCCCGCACCGCGCGACCGTAGGACCGGGATGCTCGCGGGGACCGTTACCTCCGCCCCGTGCACGACGACGACGTAGGGAGCGCTGCGCAGCCGCGGACCGATCAGGCCGAGCGGCAGCATCGGATCGAGGAAGATCACGTCGGCCCGGATCTCACGCGCCAGCGCGTCGACGTCACGGGTCAGCGCGCGCGTCGGGAGCAGCACGCGCGGCCGGGCGCGTACCACCCGGAACGGTTGGCGCGCGTCCCAGTCGCTCGCGCCCGCATGAGGAGTCGTGAAGACCGTGGTCTCGTCGGGGGGGAGTCGCCGCCACAGCTCGAACAGGTACGACTGGATGCCACCGAGCTTGGGCGGAAAGTCGTTCGTGACCAAGAGACTCGGCATCGCGCGGATGCTACGAGCTGCGAGTGCGCAACAGCACGAGTCCGAACAGCGCGGTGACTGCGCCCGTAGTGAACGCACCCCGGTTGCCGGCCACCGCGACGACGGCACCGCAGACGAACGCGCCGACACCTTGTGAGGCGTCGAAGAACGACGAGAACGTGCCGACGACTGACGCGCGGTCCGCGTCGCCGATTCCGACGAGGGCAAGCAGCAACAGCGCCGGGTACATCAATGACATCCCGGCCGCGAGCACTACCGTTCCTGCGACCAGCCCGACGACTGTCGGCCACGCGGCGACGATGCCGATCCCGAGCGCCGCGAGACCGAGTGCGATCGCCCCGGCGTCGCGTCCGCCGAGCCGGTCCGGCACCCGCGCGCCCAGGATGCGCACGACCAGGATCAGGATGCCGTAGACCAAGAAGATCGGACCCGAGTCGATGTGGAGTTGCTGCGTCGCGTACAGGGGCATGAACACGGTGAAGCCGGCGAGCGGGATGAGCCCGAGGAAGAGCACGGTGCCGGGTCGGATCGCCGCTCGGTGGAGCAGGTGCTGCGACGGCGCTTCGGCGGGCGCGCGCGGAACCTCGACGGTGGTCAGCCCGATGAGCGCGGCCGCGAGCGCCAACGCCGCCGAGACGACGAAGGTGAGCTCGTAGCGAGAGGTGCTGCGCAGGTACTCGCCGAGCGCGGGACCGAACGAGAGGCCGCCGTACACGGCGACCGACCAGTAGGAGACGGCCTCACCTCGCCGTTCGACCGGCGACAGGTCGGTGATCATCGTCGCCGCGCCGACGAAGAAGCCCGCTTCACCGAACCCCGTGACGACGCGCATCAGAATGAGCCACCAGAGCGCGTGCACGACGCCGTACGTCAAGGTCGACGCGCTCACGATGCCCGCGCCGCCGACGATGAGCACGCGCCGCCCGATCCGGTCGCCGACTCGGCCCGCGTACGTCCGCAATGTGATCGCACCGATGGCGAACGCGCCGACGGCGATACCGACCGCAACGCTGCCGGCTCCGAGCGAGTCCTCGACGTAGTGCGGAAGCACCGGCGTGAGCATCGCGAGCGCGAGGAAATAGCACAGCCCGCACGCCACCACGATCAGGAATCGCGGCGTGAGCAACCGTTCGGGCGCGACGGTGTGCGCTACCGCGTCAGATCTGCGCCTCGTCATGATTCGGCGAGTTGCAGCGCGTCGTCCCACGATCCCCGTTCGGCGATGATCCGGCGGTACTGCATGACGAACCGGGGTCGATTGAAGCCCAGCGCGCCGACCAGTCGACCGCCGCCACCGAACAACGCCACGAACTGCCGTTCCGCGAGCGTGCCGTGCGCGACGTGCACGTCGGCATCGGCCGTCACCCGGCCCACGGTTTGGATCTTGCGGTCGTACTGGTCGGACCACACGAACGGCACCGGCACGAACGGATCTTCGTGGCCGAGCAGCCTTCGGGCGGCATGCACTCCCTGCTCGGTGGCGTTCGTCCAGTGTTCGAGCCGCATCAGTTCGCCGTCGAAGAGCGCATTGGGCCAGCGCGCGACGTCGCCGGCCGCGACGATTCCGGGGGCGGCCGAACACGTCTCGTCGCAGACCACGCCGTTGTCGATCGCGAGCCCGGATCCCTTCAGCCAGTCGGTCTCCGGCACGACGCCCACGCCCACGACCACGACGTCGGCCGGCACGACCGAGCCGTCGCCCAGGCGCACACCGCGCACGCCGCCCGCGCCGTCGTCCTCGATCGTGTCGACCTGCACGCTGGTCCGCAGGTCGACGCCGTGGTCGCGGTGGATCGCGGCGAGCACCGCGCCGAGCTCGGGCCCGAGCCCGCGCACCATCGGTTGCGGCAGCATCTCGAGGACGGTCACGTCGAGGCCACGAGACCGGCACGTCGCCGCGATTTCCGCGCCGATGAATCCGGCGCCGATCACGACGACCTTCGGCCGCGCGTCGAGCATGGCGCGAAGCCCCAGAGCGTCGTCGAGGGTTCGCAATGTGAACAGTCCCGCGAGATGCGGCTGGTTCGCGAGCCGGCGCGGGGTCGCTCCGGTCGCGATCACCAAACCGTCGAACGCGACGCGCTCGCCGTCGTGCAGCGTGATCTCGCGCCCCGCGGCATCCAGCGTCACGGCGCGCGTGTCGAGGCGCCACTCGAGGTCGAGATCGTCGACGCCCTGCTTGCGCAGCACGACCTGATCGGGCTCCCAGTCGCCGCGCAGGAGCTCTTTCGAGAGCGGCGGCCGGTCGTACGGCAGATGCGGTTCGGCGCCGATCGCGACGATGCGGCCGTCGAACCCCTCGCGCCGGAACGTCTCGGCTGCGCGCAGCCCGGCGAGCGAGGTGCCGACGATCGCCACGGTCCGCATAGCCCGTCGAACCTACCAACTGGCCGGAATCCTGACGTGGCCGTCATACTTACGGCCGCTCGCCCGCCCCCCTCGTGGAGCCGCTGAATGTCGCAGTCGTTGCCGTCCGCTCCCCTGCCGCCTTCGGTGTCCGACGTCGACGTGACCGGACGTGCCCTGCGGCTACGCGACGTCGACATCGGCGCGTTCTTGCACCCCAAGACCATCGCGCTGATCGGCGCGTCGGAGCAGTCGGCGAAACCCAACACCGCGATGACTCGTAAGTTCGCCCAGTGGTCGCAACAAAACGGCGCAACCTTCTACCCCGTACACCCCGAACGCGAGACCGTGCTCGGGCACCCGTGTTTCAAGTCGGTGTTCGACATCCCCGGCGACATCGACCTCGCGATCATCCTCACGGGTCGCGCCGAGGAGACGTTCGAGGAAGTGCTGCGGCGCAAGGCGAAGTTCGCCGTGATCTTCGCGGCCGGCTTCTCCGAGACCGGTGCCGAGGGCAAAAGACGTGAGCGGCAGCTCGAACGGCTCGTGGAGAGCGGCGACGTGCGGCTCCTCGGCCCGAACACGAACCTCAACGCCTTCGAGGAGTTCCGCGACGACCTCGTCGGCCCGTCCATCGCGCTGATCACGCAATCCGGCCACCAGGGGCGTCCCGTGTTCCAGGGCCAGGAGCTCGGCATCCGCCTCACACACTGGGCGCCGACGGGCAACGAGGTCGACCTCGAGTTCGCCGACTTCGCCCGGCACTTCGCCGACCAGCCCGAGGTCGGCGTCATCGCGTGCTACATCGAGGGCTTCAAGGACGGCCGGACGCTCATGCTGGCGGCCGACCACGCGGCGAAGTTGCGAAAACCGATCGTGATCGTGAAGGTCGGCAAGACCGAGGCGGGCCGGTCGATGGCACAGTCGCACACCGGTCACCTGACGGGCTCCGACGCGGTGACGTCGGCGGTGTTCCGACAGTTCGGCGTCACCCGGGTCGACGGTCTCGACGAGCTGCTCGAGGTATCGATGGCCCTCGCGCGCACCCGCCCGGCGTCGCCTCGCGCCTGGGCCGTCGCGCAGAAGCAGCCCGGGGTGTGCGTGTACGCGATCTCGGGGGGCACCGGCGCACACATGGCCGACGTGCTTGCCGACGTCGGGCTGCATTTACCCGATCTCACCAAGGAATCGCAACGGCAGCTGCACGACGGACTCATCCCCGCGTACCTGCGCGTCTCGAACCCGGTCGACTGCGGCGGACCCCCGGTCGCCGACGCACGCGGCCGCAAGATCCTCGACATCGTCCTCGCCGACAAGAACGTCGACATCCTCGTGATACCGATCACCGGCGCGGTGGTGACGTTCAGCGAGCCGTTCACGCGAGACATCATCGAAGCCGCGAGGAACGCCACGAAACCGGTGTTCGTCGTGTGGGGCGCGCCGGCGGGAACGGACGACACGTATTACAAGCGCCTGCTCGACGGCGGCCTGCCCGTCTTCCGGACGTTCCACAACTGCGTGGCGGCGGTGAAGAGCTACGCCGACTATTGGGCCTTCGCGGCGCGCTACCGGCCTCCGTTCGAAGACGCGCCGCGTGAGCCGTTGCCCGCCGCGCGCAAGGCCCGCAGACTGCTCGACGGGTTGGAGTCCGGCGAAGCGCTGTCGGAGTGGAGCTCGAAGAGGCTCATCCGCGCCTACGGCATCAAGACGTCGAAAGACGCGCTCTGCGAGACGCGGGCCGCAGCGGTGCGCGCCGCCAAGAAGGTCGGGTTCCCCGTCGTCATGAAGGTGTCGTCGCCCGACCTGTTGCACAAGACCGACGTCGGCGTGGTGAAGCTCGGCGTCTCGTCGGCCGCCGAGGTGCGCGCCGCGTACCACGAGCTCCTCCGCAACGCCGAGAAGGCCGATCGCCATGCTCGCATCGACGGCGTGATGGTCTGCGAGACCGTGAGCGGAGGGGTCGACACGATCGTCGGCGTGTCGACCGACGAGCTCTTCGGACCGGTCGTCACCATCGGGCTCGGTGGCATCTTCGTGGAGGTGTTCGGCGATGTCACCTCTCGGGTGCCGCCGTTCTCCGGCGACGAAGCGCACCGCGCGCTCCACGAGCTGAAAGGCCTCAAGGTGCTGGAGGGCGTGCGCGGCCGCCCTCCCGTCGACATCGACGCGCTCGTCGATACGGTGA
Organism: Acidimicrobiia bacterium; assembly: GCA_038323195.1. Classification (GTDB taxonomy): domain Bacteria; phylum Actinomycetota; class Acidimicrobiia; order IMCC26256; family PALSA-610; genus PALSA-610. The sequence goes on from JBBQGQ010000003.1 coordinate 163,780, forward strand.
TGAAGGTGCAGAGGCTCGCCGTCGACCTCGCGGGCGACGTGCGCGAGCTCGACATCAATCCCCTGGTTGTCCGACCCCGCGGCGCGGTGGCGCTCGACGCACTGGTGGTGAAGCAATGAGTGGTGAAGCAGTGAGTGGTGAATCGGAAGAAGCGCCGAACACCTCCGGGGAGTTGCTGACGCGCCTCGAGAACGGCGTGCTGTGGTTGACGATCAACCGGGCCGACAAGGGCAACGCGGTTCCCTACTACGTGCGCAACGCGCTCGTCGACGCGTTCCACAACGCGCACTGGGACCTCGAGGTACGCGCCGTCGTGTTGACGGCCGCGGGCGACCGGCACTTCTGCACCGGCGCCGATCTGTCGGTTCCCCAGCCCCCGCGCGGTTCGCGTCCCCCCGAAGCGCCCGAGCGCGTGGTCGGCTCGGCCGTCAACATGATGCGGGCCGGCTTTCAACAGCTGATGACGGCGATCCAGGATTGCGAGAAGCCGGTCATCGTGTCGATGAACGGCACCGCGGCGGGCGGCGGGTCGATGCTCGTGCTGGCCGCCGATCTCGTGATCGCGGCCGACAACGCGAAGCTCATCCAGGTGTTCGTCCGGCGCGGCCTGATTCCCGACGCGGGAGTCGCGTACCTGCTGCCGCGCGTCGTGGGCATGCACCTGGCGAAGGAGCTCATCTTCTTCGGTGACGATCTCTCGGCCGCCGACGCCGCGCGTCTCGGCATCGTCAACAAGGTCGTTCCGGCCGCCGACTTGCAGAGCGCGACGAAGGAATGGGCCGAACGGCTCGCGAGCGGACCGACCAAGGCCATCGGCTGGTCGAAGAAGCTGCTGCACGATGCATCGGAGCTGTCGCGTCGCGATCTGCTCGAAGAAGAGGCGATGCTCGTCGAGCTCAACACCTCGACCGAAGACTCGAGAGAAGGTGTCGCATCGTTCCGCGAGCGCCGGCCGCCGGAGTGGAAGGGCTGGTGAGGGGTGGCTCGTCGATCGTCGAGTGACCTGATCACCGACAAGACCGCAGTCGCCGGCATCGGCCAGACCGGGTTCGGCAAGGGCTTGGCCGACACCGAGCTCTCGCTCGCCTGCCAGGCGGTCTCGGCCGCGCTCGACGACGCCGGCATCGCTCCGTCCGAGGTCGACGGCGTCGCCTCGTACACCATGGAGCCGAATCGCGAGGTCGACGTCGCCCGCAATGTCGGGCTGGGCGACATCACCTGGTTCTCACAGGTCGGCTACGGCGGCGGCGCGGGCTGCGGGGTCGTCGGGCAGGCGGCGATGGCCGTCGCAACGCGGCAGTGCCGCGTGGCCGTCGCGTGGCGCGCGCGCAAGCGCGCCGATCCCACCAGCCGGCCGTGGGCGCAGGCGCAGGCCCGCCTCGCCGACTCGCAACAATGGACCCGGCCGTTCGGTGTGATCCGGCCCGTCGACGAGATCGCACTGCTCACGCGGCGGTACATGCACGAGTACGGCGGAACCCGCGACCACCTCGCGAACATCGCGCTGGCGTTTCGCGCCCACGCGGCCCGTAACCCGGCGGCGACGATGGGTCACAAGCCCATGACGCGTGCCGACTACATGAGTGCCCGCTGGATCTCGGAACCGCTGTGCCTCTTCGACAATTGTCTCGAGACCGACGGCGCGCTCGCGGTCGTCGTCGTCGCCGCCGAGCGGGCGCGCGATCTGAAACAGCCGCCCGCGTACATCCACGCCTTCGCCCAAGGCCTGCCCCCGCAGCATCAGACGATGACGAACTACTTCACCGCCGATCCTCTGCGCGGCCCGGCCTGGACAGTGGCGCGGCGTATGTGGGAGATGGCCGACGTGACGCCCGCCGACGTCAAGGTCGCGCAGCTCTACGACGCGTTCAGCCCGCTCATCATTCTCTCGCTGGAGGGATACGGGTTCTGCGAGCGCGGCGAAGGCGGACCGTTCACCGACGACGGCGGCATCGCGTGGCCCGACGGCCGCCTCCCGGTGAACACCTCGGGCGGCGGAATGTCGGAGGCGTACGTCCACGGCTTCAATCTCGTCCTCGAAGGCGTGCGCCAGATCCGCGGCACGTCGACCGCGCAGGTCGACGGCGCCGACGTGTCGTTGGTGACCAGCGGCGAAGGCGTCCCGACGTCGGCGATGTTGTTCACGAAGGACGGGTGAGCGATGGAGACGGGATGGCTGTTGCCCGACCTCGCAGATCCGACCTCGAGCGAATTCTGGCTGGGGTGCGCGCGGGGTGAGCTGCTCGTTCAAGCCTGCGGGGCGTGCGGCGCGTGGCGGATGCCGCCCCGGCCAATGTGCCCGCAGTGCCGGTCGACCGCCGTGACCTGGGAACCGACGTCGGGGCGCGGTCGCATTTGGTCGTTCATCGTGGCGCACCCGCCGCTCCTGCCCGCGTTCGCCGCGGTCGCGCCCTACAACGCGATCGTGGTAGAGCTCGAAGAGGATCCGACGATCCGCTTCGTCGGCAACCTCGTCGCGAGCGCCGACGGCGAGATCAACGAGATCGACCCGGCGACGATCACGATCGCCGAGCCCGTGCGGGTCGTGTTCCACCGGATCGAGGACGTGAGCCTTCCGCGGTGGGTCCGGGCCTGACCCGAGGGGAGACGACGCACCCCGCGCCTCGCTCTGCCCCGGTTTGCGCAGCGTTTATCCGCGGGCATCACTCTGACCGGGATCCTCGGGCCCCAACGTCCCGGTCGACAAAGGACGTTGGGGCCGGGGATCCTGACGGGCAGGGAGACACCGGAAACGCTCAGGCGCTCGGGGCACCCGCGCTCGGTGGGGCCTGACCACTCGGTCCGGCCCCGAAGCCCTGCTCTGTCGACGTGACGTTGAAGTTCGTATCGATCTTCAACGTCACCTGCGTGCCGTCCGCCTTGGTGATGTGGGCTTCGTACGGCGATCCCGCCGAGTCGGTCTCGACCCGGATGATCGTCGCGCCCGGGTCCGCCGCGAGCGCGGCGGCCTTGACCTTGGCGGCAGTCGTACCGGTGAGCAACGTCTCGCCCGGCCCGTGCGACAACGTCGCCGGGTTCGCCGGGTTCGCCGGGTTCGCCGCCGAGTTGGTGGCCGGCGCGGCCGCCGACGAAGAGCCGGCGGCCGACGACGAGCTGGAGGTCGCGGCGTTCGCGATCCCGGCGCCGCCGATTGCTGCGCCGACGGCGGCCGCGCCGACGATCAGCCAGATTCGCCCACGTTTGGCCGTGAGCTTCGATCCGCGTGACGGTTCACTCTGCAGTTCGGATTGCATGATTGCTCCTTCGGGTGGGAAAGCGCCTCGAGGTCTTCCGAAGCGACCCCACGTTGCGCCGCGGATCAGGGAGCAAACGCAGAGGCGAGTAAGCACGCGTGAAGAAGTCGGCGGGTGGTTCGGACCGAACGCCCAGACCGAACGCGACGCGGCCCCGACCGCGAGGGTCGGGGCCGATCGCGCGGTCGGCCGCGGCGCGGCCCCGACCGCGAGGGTCGGGGCCGATCGCGCGGTCGGCCGCGGCGGGGGTCCGCAGCCGACGCTTGGTTGGTCTCGGCTCAGGCCGCCCGACGGGTGTGGTCGAGCACGCCCACGCGCCCGCCATCGCGGAGCGCGTCGAGCATGCGCTCCCAGCGAAGCTGCGACACGAGCCACGACAGCGCCTGGACCTTGGCGTCGTTTCGGCCTCCGGGGTTTCGGGTTCCGGTTGTCTGCATGCTCGTCTCCTCGAACTGCTACGTTCGGCACCGATGAGGAGTTGCTCCTGAGCCACTTCTCAGCGAGCTACTACTCCCGGTGAAACAACACTGCGAGTGTATACTCTCAGTGTCGGGGCTGTCAACAGAGGATCTCGAACGTGCCCGAGTCGCGGTGGCGCATCGACGAGCTCGCCCACGAGGCCGGCGTCACCGTCGACACGATCCGCTACTACTGCCGCGAAGGCCTGCTCGACGCACCCGAGCGTTCGGGCCGGCACAAGCTCTACGGCCCCGCCCACCTCGAGCGCCTCGGCCGAATCCGCGAGCTCCAGGGTCAGAGATTCTCCCTGGCCGCCATCCGGGCCCTCCTCAACGCCGACCGCCCCGGGATCGAGGGTCTGTTCGTCTCCCAAGGGAGCTACACGCTCGAGGAGCTCGTCGGGAAGTCGGGCCTCGACCCCGACCTCATCGGGCGCCTGAGCGAGATCGGGCTGCTCGCCGAGCCCGAGGCGCTCGGTCACGAGGTCTACGACGACAGCGACCTCGGCCTGTTACGCGCCGTCCGGGAGCTGCGCGAGATCGGCATGACCGAAGACATCCTCGTCGAGCTCGGCGCCATCTACGTGCGCCACTTCCGGGCACTCCAAGCCGACGTGCACGCGATGCTCGCCGGCGTCGATCGCGACTGGGATCGAGACGAGCTGGTCGCAATCCAACGCCAGCTGACCGCGAACTCGCAACGGATGATCCCCGCCGTCGACCGCGTGTTGAACTACGTGCACCAGCGCACGATCCAACGGCTCACTCTCGAAGCCGTGCGCACCGCGCAGGAGACGGGTACCGGCGTCGGCGGCGTTCGCATCGACGCCGGCTCTTCGTCGTCGTCGAGTTCCTAGTCGTGCAGGTCCCAGATACGCGCCGCGTTTCCGCCGGTGATGAGCGCGCGCTCGGTCTCGTTGATGCCGCCCATCATCTCCTCGATGGTCTTGCGGGAGTACGGCCAGTCGTTGCCGTGATGGGGATAGTCGCTCGACCACATCATGTTGTCGACGCCGACTCGGTTGCGAAGCTCCACACCCGTGCGGTCGACGATGAAGCTGGCCGCGTTGTTGCGGTACCAGTACGTCGACGGCGGCTCCTTGAGCGGCAGGTCGCCCCACACGCGGTTGCGCCACCAACGGTCGTCGATGCACTCGAGGAAGTGCGGGATCCAACCCACGCCGGTCTCGATCCAGCAGATCTGTAGCTCGGGAAAGCGCTCGAAGACTCCGGTGAAGATCAGGTCGGTCATCGCGCCGGTCGCCATCGCGAACACGTGGCTCATCCCGCCGATCGCCTTGGCGCGCGTGGCCTCACTCTGCATGTTGTAGAGCTGGTTGCCCTTGGCGGCCGCCGCCTTGCGCGACGAGCTGCGCTGCTGGCGGCTGATGATGTTGATGTGGATCGACACCGGGATGCCTTCGTCGACGGCCGCGGCCCAGAACGGGTCGTCGTCGCGCGAGATGCCCCCTTTGCCGGCAGGCCAGTTCGAGATCAGCACGCCCTTGGCGCCGCGCGCCTTGGCCTTGCGCAGCGAGTCGACCGCGTTGTCGATGCCGAGTGACGGGATCTGCGCGAGCCCGATCAACCGGCTCGGGTCGGGCGCGCAGAACTCCTCGAACAAGAAGTTGTTGTAAGCCTCGACGCCGGCGAGCACGAAATCGTCGTCGTCGTCGCCGAGGAAGTGGCTCATCGTGCGTTGCGGCGGGAACAGGATCTCGGCGTCGACGCCGTCGATGTCCATGTCGGCCAGGCGCGCCTCGCCGTTGTAGCAGCCGGTGCGCGCTTCTTCGTAGGTCACGCCGTACCAGCGGAACTTGTCGAACGGCATGCCCGGGGTCGCGACCAACCCGATGGGGTCGGGGTCGCCGCCGACGGCGGTGAGCCACGCGTCGCCGCCCTCGGAGTCCTTGACGAGTCTCGGCGCCTTGTCCTGGTACTTCGACGACAGCCAGTTCGTCCAGATGTCGGGTGGTTCCAGGATGTGGCAGTCGGCGTCGACGACCTCGTACTTCGCCATTGCGATACCGTCCTTTGCTGACGTTCGTGTCAGTTTATTCGGAGGGGATGGCGGTGGCGCAACGCCTCGGTGCGCAACGGCTGCTGGCGGGTCTGCGCGTTGTCGACCTCGGCGGCGAGCCGTCGGCGCGGGCCGCGCGGGTGCTCGGCGACCTCGGCGCCACGGTGATCAGAGTGGTGCCACCGGGCGGCGACATTCTGCGCGGCAACGCCGCACGGGCGTGGAACGCGGGCAAGCGGGTGGTCGAGCTCGCCGCCGACGACCGTGGCCTCGACGCGTACCTCGCCGAGGCCGACGTCGTCTTCGACTCGCCGGGCACGGCCGGTACCCACCAGCTCGACCCCGCGCGTGCTGCGGGCGCCGCGTGGGTGAGCATCACTCCCTTCGGACTCGTCGGACCGCGCGCGTCGTGGCGCGCGTCCGACCTCGGCGTCATGGCCTCGAGCGGGAACATGTACTGCACCGGCGATCCCGATCGGGCTCCCGTGCGCTGCACGGAACCGGCGGCGTACGCGCACACCGCCGGCGAGGCCGCGTACGCCGCCTTGAGCGCGGTGTGGAGCGGCGTGCCGCAGCGAGTCGACGTCTCGATGCAGGAAGTCGTGATCATCGCGAACATGGTCGCACCGGCGAACTACCCGAAGACCGCCAACCGTGGCGCCCGGCGGGGCGCGAACATCGGCCGCACCCGCGAGATCTGGCCTGCGCTCGACGGCTTCGTGTCGTTCGGCCTGCGCGGAGGCAAGGCACGCGTCGCGAGCCTCGAGACCATCACGAAGCTCGTGCTCGCAGACGACATCCCGGCCGACGCGCTCATGCACCAGGACTGGAACAGCTTCAACCAGAACACGGCGAGCGACGAGGAGCTCGCCGCCATCGCCACAGCCGTCGCCGAGTACTTCTCGCGCCACACCATGCAGGAGCTCTACGACATCGCGTGCGAGACCAACCTGATGCTCGCACCCGCGAACTCTCCGAAGGAGATCTACGCATCGGCCCAGCTCGAGTCGCGCGAGTTCTTCGGGCCCGTCGACGGCGTCGAGCGATTCCCCCGCTCGTTCGTCGTGGTGCGTTCCGCCGACGGCGAGGCCGCGCGGGTGGGACCCGAACCCGTTGGGCCCGCATCGTCACCCGCGCCGGCGCCCGCCTCGACGAGTTCCTCGACACGGGTTCGCAGCGCGAGCCCACCTCACGCCGGGACACCGAATCACGGGAAAAAGGCATGGGAGGGCGTACGCATTCTGGAATTCGGGGCCGGCGCGGCCGGACCGATCGCGACGCGGTACTTCTCCGAGAACGGCGCCATCGTCTTGCGGATCGAATCGCGTACCCGTCCCGACTTCCTGCGCGCGATGGCGCTCGCGGTCCCCGACAACCCGCACGGCCTCGAAGGCGCCCCGATGTACGACGGGCTCAACGTCGGCAAGCGCAATCTCACCCTGAACTTGAAGCAGCCGGCTGCGGTCGAGATCGTGCGGCGCCTCGTCGTCGAATGGGCCGACGCGGTGGCCGAGAACTTCGCCCCCCGCGCGATGAAGAGCTTCGGACTCGACTACGACACGCTCGCTTCCATCAAACCCGATCTCGTCATGATGAGCGCGTGTCTCAACGGACAAACCGGTCCGCACAAGAACTATCCCGGCTTCGGCGGCCAGGGTTCCGCGCTCGCCGGCTACAACGCGCTGACGGGCTGGCCCGACCGCGAACCCGTCGGACCGTACGGCACCATCACCGACTCGCTCGCGCCTCGGTATGTCGCGGCCGCGCTCGCGGCCGGTCTGCACTACCGGCGTCGTACGGGCCACGGCGTCTACCTCGATCTGGCGCAGGTCGAGTCCGCGATCTGGACGCTCGCTCCGTGGCTACTCGACTACGAGCTCGACGGCGTCATCCACCTGCGCGACGGCAACAACCACCGCGACGCGCGCCTTCACGGCGCGTTCGCGTGTGTCGACGAGGACGGCGTTCGCGACCGCTGGGTCGTGATCGCGTGCTGGACCGACGACGAGCTGGGCCGGCTGCGGGCGATCGCCGGCGACGATGTCGAGGCGTGGACACGCACGCGCACGCGATTCGAAGTCGCCGAGCAGCTCCAGGCGCTCGGGATCGAGGCGGTGCCGGTAGAGGACTTCGCCGACCTGAACGACGATCCCCAGCTCGCGTACCGGGGCCATTTCGAACCGCACGCGCACCCGTTCCTCGGTGCGGGCCTTTACGAGCGGAACGGTTTTCGTCTCGCTGCGTGTCCGGGCGGCTACGACCGGGCGGGTCCGACGCTGGGCCAGGACAACGAATGGGCGCTGGGCGAGGTACTCGGCCTGACTCGCGCGGATATCGACGCATTGCGGGCGACCGGGGCGGTCGAGTGAGCTAGGTGCGTGCAGGTACGACGCGTGGCGCCGGAAGACCGAGCCTGGATCACCGAGACGGTCGTCGGTGCGTTCGCGTCGACGAAGGTCGTTTCGCGCGGACGGGTACACGACGACGCGGCGATGCTCGACGGTTTCGTCGTCGAGAGCGACGGCCGTCCGGTCGGCTGCGCGCTGTGGCAGGAGGTCGACGGCGACGCCGAGCTCGTTGTGATCGTCACGACCTACCGCGGCGCCGGTGCCGGCACCGCGCTGCTCGACGCGGTCGTCGACTACGCGCGCGCACACGATTGGAAGCGCCTCTGGCTGATTACGACGAACGACAACACCGACGCGCTCAGGCTCTACCAGCGCGCCGGTTGGGAGTGGGTCGCGTGGCATCGAGACGCGGTGAGCGACGCGCGACCTTTGAAGCCGGAGTTACCCGAAAAGGGCGCACACGGCATCACGATCCGCCACGAGATCGAGCTCGAGTACCCGCTCTGAGTCGTGCGGACGCCGGCATGCGTCGTAGCCGTCCGATCGCGCGGCGCGCCGCGATCGCGCTGCCGCCCCGAAAGCCCTCGCGTCTGAGAACGCGACGGATGCGGGCGCCCCTCGTGGGAGGCGGGACGCTGATGAGGAGCTCTGGGCCGACGGGAAAGCGCAACATCTCATCGGTCCCCACCTGATACGGGAGGGGAAGGCCACGGATCGAGTGTCTCCGACCACCGATCACGACGAACGCCGGGCCATGGGGCGCCAAGAGAATCTCGACCGGCGGACCCTCGTTCCAGGTGTCGAGCTGCGAATCGCGTACCTCACGAACAGGTCCGATCGCGCGCACGAGTGCCGCGAAGAGAATGCCGGCCTTGATCTCACGTCGCAGTGATCCTTCGACGAGGAAACAGCCGCGCGTGTGGGTTCGAACGAGGAACGGCTCCGACGCCCCGGCCGGATGACTCGGCGCGGCGGCGATCGACGGTGACGCGTCGGAGCGGAGCTGGGCATGCAGTTGTGCGTTCACTTCGCTCAACGCTCGAATGTGCCGCCGGAGCCGGTCCGGGTCAGACCGGTAGCCGTCGTGCCGGGCAGAGTCGCGCTGGCCAGAGTCGTCCTGGCCAGAGTCGTACAGGCCAGAGTCGTACAGGACGGCGTATTGCGGCGCGGTGTCCTTCACCGTCTCCAGCTTGAGCCGGCGAACCTGACGGGTGGCGCGCATCACCTCGTCGCGCGCTCGGTCGAGCCGCGCGATCAGCGTGCGTATGCCGTCGACGTTCATGGGATCAATCGTCCAGCCCGCGCCGGTGGCTCGGATCCGCTCGCCGAGCGCGCCGTACGTCGCGCCGATGACCGGCACGCCGGCGACGAGCGCCTCGGTCATCACGATTCCGAATGTCTCCGCGTACGGTCCCGGCAAGAGAACGATCTGAACGCCGGTCCGATGCAGGAGCTCCGGTAGGAACTCGTTGTCGTAGGGCCCATGCGCATGCAGCTCGAACGAGGCCGGCTGTTTCAGCTCACCGAAATGATGGATCTCGATGCTCGAATCCCGAAAGGTTTCGGCGAGCTCGTTCACCGCGTCGAGGCCCTTCTTCGCCCAGCCGAGGCCGACGAAAGCGACGCGGAGCGGTTCGCCGTAGATCAACGCCGGATCGGGCTCGGGTGTCCGTCTTCCGAGATGAATCACGGATCCGTGCTCGATGACGCGCATCCGCGCCGGCTCGGGCTCGTATACCCGCATGAAGGTGTCGGCGGCACTCCGCGTCGCGAAGACCCAATGGTCGACGCTTGCCAGGTTTGCCTGTACCGCGTTACGGAAGTCGATCAGGTAATCGCGAGAAAGGTTGTCGATGAGCGGAGACCCGGGCATCGGCGAACGGGCGACGGTCTCGAGGCAGCGGTCGCAGACCGAGAGGTCATCCGGGATGCCGCAGGGCTCTACGTTGCGGTACAACAACGAGAAGTTGGGGCAAGCGAGGAAGAGATCGTGCACCGAGCACAGGACGGGACCGTCGAACTGCGCGAGTACCGCCAGAGGCGATGTCGACAGGCCGATCAGGTTGTGGACATGCACGGCGTCGTAGTCGAACATGTCAAGCGCCATGACGACGGCCGCCGCAGCAGATTCGTCACGGACCTGGGTTACCTGATGCGGACCACCCGGCAGGAGGAACCGTTCGACCAAGCGATCGCCCCCGGTTGTTTTCCAGCGGGTTTGTAGCGCGAAGCCGGATTGCACCGGATAGAGCACGGAGAAGTCGCATTCGTCTTCGAGGGCTTCCATCAGTGCATTGAGGAACTTCTCGGTTCCTCCCATCTCACCCGGCTCGTTGTGCATGATTTGGAGGACGTGGGTGCGACCTCGGCAGCGTTCGCCGAGTGCGAGCTCGAGTGCGGCACCGCCTGTCACGCTCACAGTTCTGTCGACGTCGAGATCGCCTGGAGCGCGGCGACGGTGTCGCGCGCGGCGCGCTGTATCGAGAACTTCCGGACAGTTTCGAACGCACCTTCGCGCAGGCGCCCATGGAGCGCATCGTCGGTGAGCAACTCGAGGATCGCCCCCGCCGCGTCCTGGGCGTCGCGGGGCGCGACGAGTAGGCAGTTCTCCTGATCGCGGGCGAACTCCCGAACGCCCCCGACATCGGTCAGCACGGACACCGCGCCACACCCCATCGCTTCGAGTCCCGGCAGTCCGAATGCTTGGAAGTCAGATCCGTCGAAATGTACCCGCGCCTCCGAGTAGAGGCGCGCCATGTGCTCCGGGTCGGTGACGACGCCCTCGGCGCGGTACGGGAATGGCAGCGTAAGGCCACCGAGGTCCTCGCCGAACAGCACGATCTCCACCGAGGGCCGAGCGTCGTGCACCTTCGCGAGCGCGGCGACGACCGAATCGAACCCGCGTCGAGGGGTCCGCGGGCGGGCCATCGCGAGCACAACCAGGCGCGGTGCACACTCGATCGGACGAGGGTAGAAGAACCCGAGATCGAGACCGAGCGGAATCTTGCGAGCGTCATGGCCGTCCTGTCGGAGCAGGTCCCGCAGCCACTCCGACGTCACGATCTTGTCCGGAATCAGGTCGTACGTCTGCTTCACGCGGGCGCGTGCCTGAACGTCTGCTTCGGAATGGAACCAGACCTCATAGTCCTGGAGGAAGTACGCAGCATGTCGCGCGCGGCCGGCATCAACGAGGTCGCGCACCCAGCGGGCGGTGGTCCAGTGGGTCGCAACGAGGATGTCGGTGTCGTGCATCTCGCGCATCATCGCGTTGACGCTGCCGTAGACCTTGGGGTGCACGAGCCGGCGCCAACGGAACACTTCGCGCCTCGTGTCCTTGACGGCGACGATGCGCGCGTCGAGACCGAGCGCACGCAGCTCCGCCACCAGTTGCATCACGACGAGCGCGCCGCCCGAAAGCCTCAGCTCGGGCAGGACATACGTCACGCGCCGCGCACCGTGTGGCCGCTCGCCTTCGCGAGGTCGGCCCTCATGTGCGAGTCGCGAGCGCCACTGGTCGACGATTGGCTCGCGTGCGAGGATGTCGCGTGGGGCCCGAAACAGCGCCTCCCGCCGCAGCATCGATCGGGCGAGGCGCACGACCCTGGTGCCGATGCGGAAGCGTAACGACCGCACGACCGCGTTCGCATCGTGTTCCGACCGGTCCAGCAGCTCGAAGAGGGCAAGATTGCGCGTGGCGAGCTCGATTGCCCGCTCGTGTTCAGCATTCAGCGCGTCGAGGAGGACGCGACGGCTACCGAGCCACCCGTCGAGCGAACGTGCAACCGAGGACGGCAGGTACGCGCCCGCGCCCCGCCCCGGCGCGCACCAGAGGATCGTCCCGTCGGGATCAATCCGTTCAGCCAGAGCGTTCAGACCGAGTCGGACACCTTGCTTCGCGCGTTCGATTCCGTCGAGCGCGACGGCGTAGGACGGCCCTCCCTCGAACAGAAGGACGGGGGGAGGTTGCGAACGCGTTTCGACGTGCCGCACGATGCTCGCCGCGAGCGCGCGCATCGAGTGCCAGCTCGGATGTCCGCGCAGCCAGATGACGTCGGGCTCGCCACCGCGATCGAGGGCGTCCTCCAGCTCTTCGGCACGGCACGACGCCACTGTCGAGTCGCCGCGCACGAGAACGCTCGCCGCCGCGCCGTCGGGCTCCTGATCGATCCAGCAGATCAGGACCGATTCCGGCTGCAACGCGTCGAACAGCGGATCGAGAACGGCCCGACGGCCCAGGTCGTCCACGGCCCGAGGAGCCCCGCTTGCATCGACGCTCGTCTCCGGCTGCACGCCGTCCCTTTCGAAGTTCGTCCCCTTCGATGTTCCCCGGTGCAGCCTACGGGAGGCGCAGTCGGTCACAGCTCGCTCGCAGTCATCGAGTCGTCGGGTCGTCGAGCACGCGGAGCGGCCGCGTCGTCCGTGCCCCCGCGGCACGCATAGCGTGTATCGGATGCGTTCCCGAACGACTCGGTCCGCCGGAATCATTGCTGTCGTTGTGGCGGTCGTCACGATCGGTTGCTCATCGAGCGGACCGACGAAGCCGGCGCCGAATGCAGCAACCTTGACGGGAATTCACAAGATCCAACACGTCGTGGTGATCATGCAGGAGAACCGGTCGTTCGACAGCTACTTCGGAACGTATCCCGGTGCGGACGGCATCCCGATGGCGAATGGCAAACCAACGGTGTGCGTGCCCGACCCGGCCAAGGGTGGCTGCGTCAGACCGTACCCGGATCATGCCGATGTGAACGCCGGCGGACCACACGCCGCGGGGCACGCTCGCTCCGACATCGACAACGGGAAGATGGACGGGTTCGTGAAGATGTCCGAGCTGGCGCAAAACAACTGCGCGGACGACACGGACCCGAACTGTAACGGGAGCAAGACCGTCGACGTGATGGGCTACCACAGCCAGAGCGACATCCCGAACTACTGGAAGTACGCGCACGACTTCGTGCTGCAGGACCACATGTTCGAGCCCACCGCGTCGTGGAGCTTGCCCGAGCACCTGTTCCAAGTGTCGGGATGGTCCGCGGACTGCACACAACGCGACAACCCCGCCAGTTGCGTCAACCAGATCATGCCGACACCGAGACCGCCGAAGGGGAACCCGAAGAATCTCTACAAGCAGAAGGACGCGCCGATCTACGCGTGGACGGATCTCACCTATCTGCTCCACCGGGACGACGTGTCATGGGGCTACTACGTCGTTGCCGGGAGCGAGCCGGATTGCCAGAACGACGCGGCCGTGAGCTGCTCCCCCGTGCACCAGAACGCCAAGACTCCCGGGATCTGGAACCCGTTGCCGTTCTTCGACACCGTCCGCAACGACGGGCAACTCGGCAATATCCAGTCGGTGCAGAACTTCTACAAGCACGCGAAGAACGGCACCCTGCCGTCGGTCTCGTGGGTCGTGCCATCCGGCGAGGTGAGCGAACATCCACCGAGACCCATCAGCAGCGGGGTCGCGTACGTGACGAGCGTCGTCAACGCGGTGATGAACAGCCCCGACTGGGCCTCCACCGCGATCTTCTTGGCTTGGGACGACTGGGGCGGCTTCTACGACCACGTCGTTCCCCCGGCCGTCGACGCAAACGGCTACGGCCTTCGGGTTCCCGGACTGGTCATCAGCCCGTACGCCAAGCGCGGCTACGTCGACCACCAGACGTTGAGCTTCGACGCCTATCTCAAGTTCATCGAAGACGACTTTCTCGGCGGCCAGCGTCTCGACCCGACGACCGATGGTCGCCCCGACCCGCGGGCCACGGTCCGCGAGAACGTCAAGCGCCTCGGCGACCTCACTTCGGACTTCGACTTCACGCAGGTGCCCCGTCCACCGGAACCGCTGCCGGTACACCCGGTCAGCACGCTCACCCGAGGTCCCTAGCCACCTGGGGTGTTGTCGGCGCTGCGGAACACTGTCGGTAGTACGCGCGATCGGGGTGGCGGACCTTCTCGACGAGGATGAACACGTTGCCCCAGGGGTCGGCGAACCAGGTGGTGCGTACTCCGGCGACGTCGGCGACACCGTCGACAAGGAACGCAACGCCCTTCGCCTCGAGTGCGGTGCGCGCCGCCGCAACGCCGTCGCAGACGAGCCCGACGTGGGTGAAACCGAGCCGGGTGACGTCGGGCGGCGCGGGCGGGTCCGCGGTGATCGACGGGTACTCGATGACCTCGATCACGCGATCGGAGTCGCCGTCGACACCGACGATGGCGGCCTTCACCACGACCGGTGCCGGCAGCAGCCGGCCCATGTCGCGCGTGATCGCGTCGCCCTCCATCCGGTACGGCGGCGACAGCACGACCAGGCCCAGCACGTCGCGATACCACGCGACCGCGGCGTCGACGTCTGCTACGTGCAACGCGGTGTGCGCGAGCCCGGTGATCACGAAAACGTTCGCAGCATCCCGCGCACCCAGTGCGCGTTGTCGGTGCCGTTCCAGCCCGCGAGCATGCCAACGCTCAGGTCGTCGCACCCGTAGCGCAGCGGTCCGTCGTCGTCGCAGATCGCGTCGACGATGCGGCGCGCCGCCTCGTCGGCGGGCGTGTACGACGCCCGGATGCCCTGACGACCTTCCCACAGTCGCTCCGCGAGCTCGCGGTAGTCGGCGTGCTCGGCCGCGGCCGGGGGCCGGTCGGAGGCGGCCAGCATCTCGGTCTCGATCGGGCCGGGCATGATCTCGATCACCCGGATCCCGAATTGTGCGACCTCGGCCGCGAGCGACTCGCCGAACGCGGTCACGGCCGCCTTCGACGCGCGATACGTACCGAGGAACGGCACCGGAGCAAGCGTCGACGACGACGTGATGTTGCAGATGACTCCCCCTCCGGACTCGCGCATGATCGGCACCGCCCGCTTGGTCACGTCGACGAGCCCGAACACGTTCGTCGCGAACAGGCGTCGCCACGACTCGAGCGGCATGTGCTCGACCGGCAGATTGTCACTCTCGACTCCCGCGTTGTTGACGAGCACCCGCAAGCCGTCGGGCAGCGCGATGGTCGACGGGTCGGTGACATCGAGTCGGGCGACCCGTATGCCGGTTCCGGAGAGGTCGTCGCCGTCGGCCGGATTCCGCATCGACGCGACGGTGTCGAAACCCCGCGCAACGAGCTCGACCGCGACCGCACGACCGATCCCGCGACTCGCACCGGTGACCAACGCAGTGCCCTCGGGTTCCATGAGCGATAGCGTGCCACGTCTCGCGATGGACCTGCGCTTCACTGCCGAACAGGATCGCTTTCGCGCCGAGGCGCGGGCGTGGCTCACCGATCGTCTCGACGGTCGGTTCGCGAAGGTGCGCGGCCGGGGCGGACCGGGCGACGAGCACGAGCTCTTCGAGGAGCGACTCGCGTGGGAGCAAGAGCTCGGCCGTGACTCCTGGATCGGGCTCGGGTGGCCCGCCGAGTTCGGCAGCCGCGGCGCGACCCTCCTCGAACAGGTGATCTTCTACGAGGAGTACGCCCGCGCCGGCGGTCCGGGCCGAGTCGGCATCGTCGGCGAAGGGCTGCTCGGCCCGACGATCGTGCACTTCGGAGACGACGCGCAGAAGCGCCGCTTCTTGCCCGGCATCCTGCGCGGCACCGAGATCTGGTGCCAGGGCTACTCCGAGCCCGACGCCGGCTCCGATCTCGCGAACGTGCAGACCCGCGCCGACCTCGACGGCGGCGAATGGGTGATCAACGGCCAGAAGGTGTGGACGTCGCTGGCGCACTGGGCCCAATGGATCTTCGTGATCGCGCGCACCGACCGGGCCGCGCCCAAGCACAAGGGTCTGTCGTACCTGCTCGTCCCGATGGACCAGCCCGGACACATCGACATCCGCCCGATCGTCCAGATCACCGGGCACAGCGAGTTCAACGAGACATTTTTCGACGGTGCGCGCACGCCCGCCGAGAACGTCGTCGGCGAGGTGAACGCGGGCTGGCGTGTTGCGATGGGAACGCTCGCGTTCGAGCGCGGTGCGTCGACGCTCGGCCAACAACTCGCGTTCGAGAGCGAATTGGCCACGATCACGGGCCTCGCGCGCGCCAACGGGGTCGCGCGTGATCCGGTCGTCCGGCAACGACTCGCGGATGCGTGGATCACGCTGCGAGTGATGCGCTTCCACGCCCTGCGGACGCTGCCGATGCTCGAACACGGCACGATGGATCCAGCCACGGCGATCCACAAGTTGTTGTGGGCGTCGTTCCATCGCGGCCTGGGCGAGCTCGCGGTCGACGTCCTCGGCCCGACGGCCATCGCCTCCGCAAACGGCGACGACCGCCTCACCCGCCTGTTCCTCTACTCGCGCGCCGACACCATCTACGGCGGCTCGAACCAAATCCAGCGCAACCTGATCGGTGAGCGGGCCCTGGGGCTGCCGAAGGAGCCACGATGACGAACACTCCCCCGCCGCCGCCTTATCCGCCCGGGCGCGGTCTCCTCGCCGGCAAGACGGTGCTCGTCACCGCCGCGGCGGGAACCGGTATCGGCTTCGCGACCGCGAAGCGGGCGATCGAGGAGGGCGCGCGGGTGGTCGTCAGCGACATTCACGAGCGCCGACTGCGGGAGGCGGCCGAGCAACTGGGCGCGAGCGCGCACGCGGCGCTCGGCAACGTCACGGTCGAGGACGATGTGCAGCGACTCGTGGCCGAGGCAGTCGAGTTCGGCGGCGGGCAGCTCGATGTGCTCGTGAACAACGCCGGTCTCGGTGGAACGGCCGCGCTCACCGAGATGACCGACGAGCAGTGGTTCGCGGTACTCGATGTGACGCTGACCGGGACGATGCGCATGACGCGCGCGGCACTGCGCCACATGCGCACGCGGAGTGGAGGCGCGATCGTGAACAACTCCTCCGTGGTCGGCTGGCGGGCCCAGGAGGGCCAGGCGCACTACGCCGCGGCGAAAGCAGGCGTGATGGCGTTGACGCGGTGCGCGGCGGTCGAAGCCGCGCATGACAACGTACGCGTGAACGCGGTCGCGCCGTCGCTCGCCATGCATCCGAACCTCGCCAAGGTGACGACCGAGGAGCTGCTCGCCGAGTTGGAGACGCGGGAAGCGTTCGGGCGGGCGGCCGAGACCTGGGAGGTCGCCAACGTGATCATCTTCTTGGCGAGCGACCTCGCGACGTACATGACCGGCGAGGTCGTTTCGGTCAGCAGCCAGCACCCTTGAGGAGGTCGGAAGCCCGCACCGAACCCGGCGGGAGCCGGCGGCGGGCCGCGTCGTTCGCCGCCGCCTGGAGCCGCGCGTTCACCGGGCTGGGCACGCCGTGGATGCGCGCGAGGAGCACGACCTCGCCGTTCAGGTAGTCGGTCTCGAGGGCTCCCGTCTCGCGGCGCAGGCTCTGCCACGTTGACCCACCGCCGCGCGCCAGGCGGGGCGTCAACCGCTCGCCGCGCCGCTCGCGATCTTCTTCGATCGAGACGAAGTCGATACCGGCGGCGCGCAGGACCGCCGAGCCCTCGCGCCGGGCGAGTCGGCCGAGCTCGATCGCGTCGTCACCCGGCGCGCACAGGGCTTCCACGGCATTGGCGAGGTTCATGAGGAGCTTGCGGTACTTCCAACGCATGACATCCTCACGCGGGATCGATTCGAAGGTCGCGGCCGACAGCACGGCGGCGACCGTGTGCGCGACATCGTCGACACTCTTCGGATAGCGGCCGATGTCGAGCAGACCGCTGACGGGCGCCGACGACGCGGCGACGACCCCGGGCTCGAGATGCTCCGCGGGCAGCATCACGCAGATCCCGTAGACGTGCGCGAACCGCCGCGTCGCGATCCGCTCGTTCTCCACACCGTTCTGCACGCACACGACGGGAACGTCGGGACCCGCCGCAGCCGCGAGGCTGCCCATCGCACCGGTCGAGTCCTGCGTCTTCGTGGTCAACAGCACGACGTCGTCGGCGCGCCATTCGATGCGCGCGGGATGATCGACGACCGGAATCGAGAGCGTCACGCTGCGGTCGGGGTCGACGAGTCGCATGCCGCGGTCGCGCATCGCCTCGAAGTGCGCGCCACGCGCGATCGCGACGACCTCGTTGCCGTGCTCGAACAGGCGCCCGGCGATCACTCCGCCGACCGCTCCCGCCCCGAACACGACCAGACGCATCAGTCGCGCACGGTCCCTTCGGCCGCGTCGATGTACGCGGGCCGCTCGCCCCCACCGTGCACCAACACGTCCGCGCCCGTGACGTAGCGCGCCAGGGGTGAGGCGAGGAACAGACAGACGTCGGCGACGTCGGTCGGGTCCGCCATCCGTCCGAGCGGCACCGTCGCACCGACCGCGGCGATTCCCGCTTCGTCGCCGTAGAAGAGCCCCGCCTGCTCGGTGACGACCAGACCGACGACGACGGCATTGACCCGCACCTTGGGCGCGAATTCCACTGCCATCGTCTGCGTGGCGTTCAAGAGGCCCGCCTTCGCCGCGCCGTACGCGAGCGTGTCCGGGGACGGTCGCACACCGCTGACACTCGCGATGTTGACGATCGTCCCGCCGCGCTCCTGGCCTTGCATCACCGCGTTCGCCCGCTGCGCGAAGACGATCGGTGCGGTCAGGTTCAACGCGATGATCCCGGAGGTAAAGCGCGGCGACGCGGTCGCGGAGTCGGCCGGCGGCGATCCGCCCGCGTTGTTGACCAATACGTCGACGGGTCCGAACCGCTGCGTGCAATCGGCGATGACCGCGTCGATCTGCTCCGGCTCGCGCACGTCGGCCGCCACGAACGCAACCCCGTCCGGCAGAGTCTCCGGCTCGTTGCGACAGCACACGAGCACGCCGGCGCCGGCCTCGACGAAGCGCTGCGCGATACCGCGACCGATCCCGCGACACCCACCCGTGACGATCACGGCTCGACCGTCGAAGCGAAGATCGTCCATCGGCCGGGCATTCTGTCCCGGCGGCTTCGCCCCGCGCCACGCGACTGGGACGTTCGGCGGTTGGCACCTTGGGCGACCGCACCGTTGGACCGGCTGTGCACCTCCGCGCCTACGATCGGCCACCCGTCAGAATCGAGCGGCAAGTGGTTCCGGACAAGCGAGTCACCGTCGACGAGATCGCGGCCGAGGTCCGCGACGGCATGACCGTCGGCATCGGTGGCTGGGGTTCTCGCCGCAAGCCGATGTCGTTGGTGCGCGCGTTGTGCCGGACAGGTGCGAAGGATCTCCGCATCGTCTCGTACGGCGGCCCCGATGTCGGGCTCCTTTGCCGCGCCGGCAAGGTGCGCGAGGTCGTCTACGCCTTCGTGTCGCTCGATTCGATCGCACTCGAGCCGCACTTCCGCAATGCGCGCCAATCGGGTGCGGTCACCACGATGGAGCTCGACGAGGGAATGTTCCTCCTGGGCCTACAGGCCGCGGCCTGGCGCGTGCCGTTCCTGCCGACACGCGTCGGCCTCGGATCGGACGTCATGCGCTTGAGTCCGTCGTTGCGCACCGTCCGGTCGCCGTACGACGACGGCGAGGAGCTCGTGGCGATGCCCGCGTTGCACCTCGACGTCGCGCTGATCCACATGCACCGCGGCGATCGCGGCGGTACCGGTCAGTACCTGAACGTCGACCCCTACTTCGACGACCTCATGTGCATGGCGGCGACCCGCCGCTTCATGAGCGTCGAGCGCATCGTCGACACCGCCGACTTCCTCGCCGCGGGACCGGCACAGTCGATCCGCATCAACCGCCTGATGACCGACGGCGTGGTCGAGACGCCGGGCGGGGCGCATTTCACCGAATGCGTGCCCGATTATCCGCGCGACGAGGCGTTCCAGCGCGCGTACACGGCATCCGCGAAGTCGGACGAGGCGTGGGACGAGTTCCGCGCCCGCTACATCGACGTGAGCGAGGCCGACTACCAACGGGCGGTGGAGGCGTGAGGGACGGACCGCCGACCCGGGCCGAGGTGTGCGCGGCCGCGATCGCCGACTGCTTCGCGCACGACGGAGAGATCCTCGCCAACCCGATCGGCACGCTCCCGGTGATCGGCGGACGGCTCGCCAAGGCGACGGTCGCACCGGAGCTCGTGATGACCGACGGCGAAGCGCTCCTCGTCGAGAACATCATTCCGATCGGCGTCGACAGTCCCGAGAAGGTCGTCGCGGGCTGGAACCCTTACCGCACGATGTTCGACGTGGTGTGGTCGGGACGGCGGCACGTGATGATGGGCGCGAGCCAGATCGACAAGTGGGGCAATCAGAACTTCGCGTTCATCGGCTCGCACGACGCTCCGCGCACGCAGTTGCTCGGTATGCGCGGCGCGCCCGGCAACACCATCAACGACACGACGTCGTACTGGGTTCCCGCGCACACGACGCGCACGTTCGTGCCGTCCGTCGACGTCGTCAGCGGCGTCGGCTACGACCGGGCCCGCGACCTCGGCCCGGTGGCCGGCCGGTTCCATCGCCTCGGACACGTCGTGACGAACCTCTGCGTGCTCGACTTCGAGACCCCCGACCATCGAATGCACCTGCGCTCGGTGCATCCCGGAGTTTCCGTCGACGACGTCGTCGCGGCCACGGGGTTCGCGCTCGCGACCGACGCCGACGTGCCGACCTCGCGCCTGCCCACCGACGACGAGCTGCACTGGATCCGCGAGGTCATCGATCCGAACGGCCTCGGCGAGGACGAGGTCGCGAACCCGTGATGGGTCCGGGCGCGTTTCGCACGCCGATCTGCGACCTCTTCCGCGTCGACGTGCCGATCGTGCAGACCGGCATGGGGTGGGTTGCCGGGCCCCGCCTCGTGAGCGCGACGGCGGAAGCCGGGGCACTCGGCATCCTCGCGTCGGCGACGATGACCTACGACCAGCTCGCAAGCGCGATCCGAGAAGTGAAGGCGCGAACCGACCGTCCGTTCGGCGTGAACCTGCGTGCCGACGCCGACGACGCCGCCGAGCGGGTCGAGCTCTTGGTGCGCGAGCACGTGCAGGTCGCGTCGTTCGCGCTCGCGCCCAACGAACGTCAGATCAAGACGTTGAAGGATGCCGGCGTGCGCGTGGTGCCCTCGATCGGGGCGCGCCGCCACGCCGAGAAGGTCGCGAGCTGGGGCGTCGACGCGGTGATCGTCCAGGGCGGCGAAGGCGGCGGACACACCGGCCCGGTCGCGACGACGCTCCTCCTCCCCCAAGTCGTCGACGCGGTCGAACTGCCGGTGATCGCCGCGGGCGGCTTCTTCGACGGTCGCGGGCTCGTCGCCGCGCTCGCGTACGGCGCCGCAGGAGTGGCAATGGGGACGCGCTTCCTAATCAGCCGCGAGAGCACGGTCCCGGACTCGGTGAAGCGCTATTACCTCGAGCGAACGGTCAACGACACGGTTGTAACCACTCGCATCGACGGTGTTCCGCATCGTGTACTTCGCACCGAGTTCGTCGACGAGCTGGAGCGGGCGAGCTCCGTCAGTTCTCTGGCGCGCGCAGCCCGCAACGCGTTTGCATTCAAGAAGATGTCGGGCGTGACATGGCGCGCGATGATCGGCGAGGGGCTCGCGATGAAGCGGGAGGGCGATCTGAGGTGGTCGCAGGTGATCCTGGCCGCGAACACGCCGATGCTGCTGCGCGCCGGGCTCGTCGAAGGACGGCTCGACGCGGGCGTACTCTCCAGTGGGCAGGTCGCGGGTGTGATCGACGACCTCCCGAGTGTCGCAGAATTGATCGCGCGCATTATGAGCGAGGCGGAGCAGACCTTGAAGCATCTGGGAGAGCTGACGTGACCAAGACGAGGGTTCCGGCAGTAGAGAACTGGTTCACCACCGACGAGTCGGCACCGGCTCTGCTCGGCGCGCGCGGCACCCAGTCGGGCTCCTACTTCTGGCCGACCGCCGTCGCGGCGTCGGGGAACCCGAGCGCGCCGGGCGAGACCCGCGAGCCGGTCGAGCTGTCCCGCATCGGGAAGTTGTGGTCGTGGACGACCAACCACTACGCGCCGCCCGAGCCGTACGTCGCACCCGACCCCTTCGTGCCCTACACGGTGTGCGCGGTAGATCTCGGCCCCGAGCAGATGGTCGTGCTCGGACAGCTCGCGACGGGCGCCGATCCCGCTCGACTCGAGGTGGGCATGGAGATGGAGCTCGTGCTCGGTCCGCTCTACGAAGACGACGAGCACGAATACATGGTCTGGCAATGGGCGCCGTTGCGGAGCGCGAAGTGAGCGGTCGCGACATCGCCGTTCTCGGTGCCGGCATGCACCCTTGGGGCAAGTGGGGCCGGAACTTCGTGGAATACGGAGTGGTCGCCGCGCAGGCCGCGCTCGCCGACGCCGGCGTCGCCTGGCCCGACATTCAGTTCGTCTCCGGCGCCGACACGATGCGCAACGGCTATCCCGGTTACGTCTCGGGCGCGACGTTCGCGCAGGCCCTCGGTTGGAACGGCGCGCAGGTGGCGTCGTCGTACGCCGCGTGCGCGTCGGGCGTCACTGCACTCGCGACCGCGCGTGCCCAGATCCTGGCCGGGTTCTGCGACGTGGCGCTCGTCATCGGCGCCGACACCACTCCGAAGGGCTTTCTCGCTCCCAACAAGGGCGAACGCGGCGACGACCCCGACTGGCTGCGGTTCCGCCTGCTCGGTGCGACGAACCCGACGTTCTTCGGCTTGTACGCACGCCGTCGTATGGAGTTGTTCGGCACGACGCGAGACGACTTCGCGCGGGTGAAGGTGAAGAACGCGCGGCACGGACTCGAGAACCCGAACGCTCGCTACCGGAAGGAAGTGTCGATCGACGACGTGCTCATGGCGCCCATGGTCTCCGACCCGCTCGGTCTGCTCGACATCTGCGCGACGAGCGACGGTGCGGCCGCCCTCGTCGTCTCCTCGCTCGACTACGCCCGCCGCCACGGCGCGGGCGATGCGGTTCGTGTGCGCGGGATCTCGACGGTCACGCCGAGCTACCCCCAGACCACGATCGAGCTCCCGAACTTCGCGACCGACAGCGCGGCGGGCACGGGGAGCACTCCCGAGCACGGTTTCAAGGAATCGATCGCCGTGCGCGCCTACGACGAGGCCGACCTCGGCCCTGACGACCTCGATTTCGCCGAGGTCTACGACCTGTCGACCGCGATGGAGCTCGACTGGTACGAGCAGATCGGCCTCTGCGCTCCCGGCGAGGCCGAAAAGCTGCTTCGTGACGGCACCACGACACTCGGCGGCCACACCCCGGTGAACCCGAGCGGCGGACTCGCGTGCTTCGGCGAAGCCGTACCCGCGCAGGCGATCGCCCAGGTGTGCGAGCTCACCTGGCAGGTGCAAGGCCGCGCCCAGGGCCGCCAGGTCGAAGGCGCGCGCGTCGGTCTGTCGATCAACCAGGGACTGTTCGGTCACGGCTCCGCGGTCATCGTGAGCCGCTGAAAGGAACCGGCGGTTTCGACCGCCCTGCGTGATGGGTCGCGCATCACGCGGTCGTCGACCTCGACGCTTTCGCGTTCCCGGATCGAGCGGTCCCGGCTTTCCGACGACAACGAGCCGAGGTGCTCGCCCGCCCGAAAGCCCTGTTCGAACCCCATGACCGGGGGGCGTTGATTCATCTCGCGGCGGTACATCCGGGTCGAGGACCGATCGGTGGTCGGACGCCCAGTTTGACGAAGCCAGACAAGAAATGTCACGCTTCGTGGTAGGGAGACTGGGGAGCCACGGATGGTTCGAGGGCTGAGGGGCTGGCGCCGAACGCGCCGTGCCGGGCAAACGCGCGCTCCGATGGGTCGCCGGGCGCGGGCGGGCCTCGGCGCGCTCGCGATCGCAGTTATCGGCGCGGGCATCGGCGTGGTCGCGGCTCCGATCCCGGCCGACGCGACTTCCATCTTCCAGATCGAGTTCCGGCACTGCGACACCTTGCACATCGGCTACAAGAACTTCCCCGCCGGCACCATCTTGCATTGGAGCGTCAACCAACACGGCCGAGACGTCGCGACCGGACAGTTCGTCACCGCCCCGGGCCCGGGCATGCACTTCGACAGCGCGAAACTGCCCGCGCCGCTCGACCGCCACCCCAAGCCCAGCGTGACGTTCGTCGCCACCATCGAAGGCCGCGAGTTCCGCATGACCGCCGGACGCGCGCCCGCCAACCCCAACAAGCCCATCTGCGTGAAACCGCACGTCACGCCCTCGGGGGTCCCGATACCAATACCAGTTCGCCTCACCGGCACCACGCACCCGGCGCCGCCCGTGCTCGCCTTTACCGGCAACGGACCCGGCGCGCTCGTCGGCGTCGGGTTCGTGCTCGTGGGTGTCGCACTCGTGTTGGTCGCGCAGACCTCACCGAACGACGCTCGCGCACAACACCGACGACGACCCGCATCGTGGCTCTACGTCACGCCCGTGCCGCCGTATTCCGACACCGCGAAATAGTGCCGACACCTTCTCCCTGACCCGATCACGTCGAAACGCCGCGGTCGGCATACAACGCGCTGAGGAGCTCGACGACGGGCGCGGGCGCCTTCGCCAGCGAGCCGGCGTCGAAGGGTGGCTGCGGGTCGTACTCGATCCCGAGCTGGATGCCCTGCGCGAACTCGTCACCGGCGATGCGCGCGGCCAACGTGAGCCCCATGTCGATTCCCGCCGACACGCCGGCGGCCGTCATGATCTTGCCCTGCTCGACCACGCGTCGACCGGTCGGGATCGCGCCATATTGTTTCAATCGCTCGAGCGACGCCCAGTGCGTGGTCGCCTCCTTGCCCTCGAGCAACCCGGCCGCCGCGAGCAGCATCGAACCCGTACACACCGATGTCGTCCAGGCAGTGGTCGTGTCGATCGCACGAATCCACTCCAGCAGGGGCTCTTCGCGTTCGAGTGCCCGCGTCGCGAAACCGCCGGGAACGACGAGTACGTCGGCACGCGTGACCTCGTCGAGCGAGTAGTCGGCGACCAGCGCGAGGAACGTGTTGTCGGTGCGGATCTCGCCGGTCGAGCGAGCGACGAACTTGACGTCGGCGCCGGGGAGTCGCTGCAGCACCTCGTAGGGCCCGACGATGTCGAGCGCCGTAATGCCGTCGAACAAGAGACAGACGATGTCCACGCGAACTCCTATGCGGGTCAGGCGGGCTGGAGAGAACAGAAGCGATCTCGATACTCGGTCGGACTCGCGCCCACGCGGCGCGCGAACGCCCGCCGGAGCGTCTCGGAGGTGCCGAACCCGGCGCTCGCCGCGATCCGGTCGACGCCGAGCACCGTGGTTTCCAGCAGGCGCCGGGCGACCTCCACCCGGACCTGCTCGACGTACGCGGCCGGCGTACAGCCGACTTCGGCGCGGAACACTCGTGCGAAATGTCGAGGGCTCATGCCGACCCGGGCCGCGAGGCGCTCGACACCGTGGTCGTCGGCGGGATGCTCGCCGATCCAACCTTGCAACTCGCGTAACGGGTCGCGCGGCACGCGTTGCGCGCTCAGCTGCGCGCTGAACTGCGCCTGGCCTCCGGGTCGCTGCACGTACATGACCAGTAGCTGCGCGACGGCCCGCGCGACGTCGTGGCCCATGTCGTCGGCGACGAGCGCGAGCGCAAGGTCCATCCCCGCGGTCACACCGGCCGACGTCCACACGTTGCCGTCCCGCACGAAGATCCGATCGCTCTCGACGTCGATCCGCGGGTGCGCCTGCGCCAGCCGATCGCACGCGCCCCAGTGCGTGGTCGCGCGCTTGCCGTCGAGCAGACCGGTCGCCGCGAGCACGAAGGCGCCCGAGCACACGGCCGCGACGCGTCGGCTCCGGCGCGCGAGGTTCGAGACCGCACGCACGAGGTCGCGATCGCTCGCCGCGGCGAACGCGCCCTCGCCGCCGACGACCACGAGCGTGTCGATCGGACCCCGCACCGACGCGAACGAGCGGTCGGCCACGATCCCGGGGCCACGCGCGGTGACGACCGTTCCGGCCTCGGGCGCCGCGACCAGGAGTTCGTAGCCACCCGCGGTGCCGAATACCTCGTGCGGCCCGACCAGGTCGAGTGCGGTGACGCGGGGATAGACGGCGAAGACGACTCGGCGGACCACTCGCTCATTCTGCGCTCCTCGGGGTTTGGCAGCAATGACATGTCCCAGATGATTCCTGCCAACGTCGGCCCGGAGGCGGGCAGTTCGGCGTCGCCTCCGACCGCCGCCTGGTACAAGAGAACCGATGACCGAACCGACCTACCGCCTCATCTCCGGCGACAGTCACGTCAACGAGCCCGGCGACCTCTGGACGAAGCGGGTACCGGCGAAGTTCCGCGATCGGGCGCCTCGCATCGAGCGCTTCGAGCAGGGCGACGCGTGGGTCATGGAAGGCGTGCGCGACCCGATCAACTTCGGCATGAACGCGTGTGCAGGGCTCGAGCCGAGCGACATGCACCCGTGGTCGCGGTTCGAGGACCTCCGCCCCGGCGGTTACGACCCCGGCGCCCGGATCGCGGAGATGGACCGCGACGGCGTCGACGCCGAGGTGCTCTACCCGACCCCGCGCCTCGCCCAGGGCGTCGTCGCCACCAGAGACGTCGACTTCCATCTCGCCCTGGTGCGCGCGTTCAACGACTGGTTGAGCGAATACGTCGCGCGCGCACCCGAACGCTTCGCCGGCCTCGTGCTGCTCCCCAACCGCGGCGCCGCATCCGCCGTGGCCGAGATCGATCGCGTGCTCGGCCGGCCCGGTATGCGGGGCGTGATGATGGGCTGCTATCCGAACGGAACCCTCGAGATCACCGAGGAAGACGACGCGGTCTGGGCCCGCATCGTCGACGCCGGAGTGCCCCTGAACATCCATGTGAGCCTCTCGCAACACATGCCGGCCGCGCACCGCGCCGCGCTGCCCGGCTACGGCCGCTTCTTCGACGCGCCCAACCGGATCGTGCAGCTCATCTTCGCGGGCGTGTTCGACCGCTTCTGCGACCTCGACGTCGTCGTCGCCGAGGTCGATTGCGGTTGGGTGCCGTACTTCAAGGAGCAGATCGACAACAACTACCGCCGGCTCGCGCCGATCAGCGACTTCCAGATCACGATGGCGCCCAGCGAGTACGTCGAACGCCACGTGCACTTCACGTACCTCACCGACCCGTTCGGGATCTCGAACCGGCACTCGATCGGCGTCGAGCGCATCCTCTGGTCGAGCGACTACCCGCACATCTCGAGTGACTGGCCGAACTCGTGGGAGACGATCAACACGACCTTCGCCGGCGTCGCCGCCGACGAGCGGGACCTGATCCTGCACGGCAACGCGCAACGCCTGTACCGCTTCGGCCGCTGAGATCCGCTCCGTTCACACAAGCGCCAGCGCCCGGAGCTCGCGCTGGAGCTCTTCGTACTGCGTCGACGTCAGGGGAAGGTACGGGGCCCGCAGGAAGCCGCCGTCGTGGTGACCCAGTATCGAGAGCGCGGCCTTCAGCGAACGGGGGTTGCCGCCGCGCGCGAGCGCAGCATTGCACTGCAGCAGCGCGCCCACCGCCGGCACCCGGCGGGCCTCGAGATCTTCCCACACGTCGACGACGAGCCGGGGCGCGACGTTCGCCTCGAAGCACAACACCCCGCGCGCGCCGAGTGCATGCATTGCAACGATCTCCCTGACCATTCCCACCCGCACTTCCAACCGCGCGCCGTAGCGATCCACGAGCCGGGCGACGTACGCGCGCAGCTCGTCGGTCCGCGTATCGGAGACGTTGACCACCCGCACGTGTGGATAGTCGTCGACCAGCCGCTCGACGATCGTCATCGGTAGCTCGTAACCCGCGAGCGCGGTGTTGCTCGACAGATGCACGTCGCAACGCACTGCCTCGATCGCCGATCGGAGATGCGTCTCGAGCTCGTCGTCGCGCAACTGCACCGGCCCCGGTCTCGGCGCGAGTATCTGCACCGCGTCGACCCCCGCGCCCTCGGCCGCGACCGCCAGCTCGCGCGTCGCCGCCGTAGATGCCGCGAGCCCGATTCCGGCGGCCGCGACCGGCACGCGGCCCCGCAACTCCTCGGCTGCGATCGCGAACAGCGTCACCTTCTCGTCGAACGACAAGAGATCGCCTTCACCGCTTCCCTGGCTCGCGACGTACACGCCGACGCCGGCCGCGGCCAGGAACCGGAGGTGGGCGCGCAGCAGCCCGGAGTCGATCGCACCCTTCCGATCGAACGGTGTGATGCTCATCGCGTGCACCCCGGTGCCGACGCCGGCCATCGCACCTCCTCGCCCCCACGTTGGCAGGAACCGGCTTCTCCGATCCAGCTACGATCGCCCGCCGCTCATGGATCTCGAGTTCAGTCCCGCAGAGGAAGCGTTTCGCGCCGAGTGCCGCGCCTGGCTCGAGGCCAACGTGCCGCGCCCGGCGCTGCCCTCGGGCGACACCCGCGCCGGGTTCACCGCGCACCTCGAATGGGAACGCGCCCTGTTCGACGCTCGTTTCGCGGTGGTGTCGTGGCCGCGCGACTTCGGCGGACGCGACGCCAACCTCTGGGAATGGCTCATCTTCGAGGAGGAGTACTACCGCGCGGGCGCGCCCCAACGAGTGACCCAGAACGGCATCTTCTTGCTCGCGCCGACGATCTTCGAGTTCGGAACGGCGGAACAGCAAGCGCGCATCCTGACCAAGATGGCCTCGGGCCAGCAGACCTGGTGCCAGGGTTGGTCCGAGCCGAACGCGGGCAGCGACCTCGCCGGCATCCAGAGCAAGGCGGTTCGCGACGACGCAGGTGGTGGCTGGCGGCTGTCCGGGCAGAAGACGTGGACGACGCGCGGCGCGTTCTGCACGCACCTCTTCGGCTTGTTCCGCACCGACCTCGACGCTGAGCGCCATCACGGTCTCACGTATTTCCTCGTCGACTTGGCCGCGCGCGGGGTGACCGTGCGCGGCGTCGAGCGCCTCGACGGCGACGAGGGGTTCGCCGAGGTCTTCCTCGACGACGTCTTCGTCGCCGACGACGACGTGCTCGGCGAGCCGCACCGGGGATGGGCGGTCGCGATGGCCACGACCGGCTCCGAACGTGGCCTCACACTCCGCTCCCCGGGCCGCTTCCTCGCGACCGCGCAGCGGCTCATCGAGCTCTTCCGCGCCCGTGCCGGCGATCCGGAGCTGCGCGACCGGTTGGTCGCCGCGTACATCGACGCGGAGGCCTACCGCTGGCAGACGTTCTGGACCGTCACGCGCGCGGTCGAAGGTGTCGGAGCCGGCGCGGAGTCGTCGATGGTGAAGGTGTTCTGGTCGGAGCTCGACCTGCGGCTCCACGAGCTCGCGCTGGATCTGCTCGGCCCGCACGCGGAACTACTCGACGGCGACACCGGGGCGTGGATGAAGGGCTACGAGTTCGCGCTCGCGGGCCCCATCTACGCCGGAACCAATGAGATCCAGCGCAACGTGATCGCGGAGCGCGTGCTCGGGATGCCGAGGCGCTGACGATGCGTTTCGCGTTCACCGGCGATCAGGTCGCATTTCGCGACGCGGTGCGCGAGCTCTTGGAAAGGGAATGCACGCCCGCGCACGTCAGAGCCGCGTGGACGAACGCAACCGGACGGATAGCCGGCCTGTGGGAGAAGTTGGCCGACATGGGTGTGGTCGGGATGCTCGCCCCGGAGGCGCGCGGCGGACTCGGGCTCGCCCTGGTCGACCTCGTGCTGATCCTCGAGGAGACGGGTCGTCACGCGTTGCCGGAGCCCATCGTCGAGACCGCGGCCTTCGGCGTGCCGCTGCTCGACCGCGCCGACCTGACAGTCACCACCGCGCACACGCTCGTGCCGTGGGCCGATTCCGCCGACGTCGTCATCACCTCGGCCGGCCGGTTCGAGCGCGACACGGTCGAGCTGCGCGCGCGTCCGTCGGTCGACGGCGCTCGCCGGTTGTTCGACGTGCGAGGCCCATCGGCGCCCGTCGACGACGACGCGGTCAGCGCCGCCTTCGACCGCGCCGTCGTCGGCATGGCGGCGCAACAATGCGGCCTCGCGCAACGCATGTTGGACATGACGGCCGAGTACGCCCGGGAACGCCGCCAGTTCGGAGCGCCGATCGGCTCGTTCCAGGCTGTCAAGCACCACCTCGCGAACGCGCGCATCGCGCTCGAGTTCGCCCGCCCGCTGGTCTACCGCGCCGCCGCGACCCTCGACTCCGTGCACGCCAGCATGGCGAAATGCAAAGCCGACGAGGCCGCGCTCGTGACCGCCCGGGTAGCGCTGCAATGCCACGGCGCGATCGGATACACGACCGAGTACGACCTGCATCTGTACATGAAGCGAGCGTGGGCATTGGCCCGCTCGATGGGTGACGGACGCGCGCACCGGAGCCGAGTCGCCGCGGCAATCCTTTAGTCTGTCCGGCATATGAGCGAGGCCTACATCGTCGACGCGGTCCGCACGCCGGTCGGCAAACGCAACGGCGGGCTCGCACGCGTCCACCCCGCCGATCTCGGCGCCCACTCGATCCGAGCCCTGTTCGACCGGGTCGACGTCGATCCCGCCGCGGTCGACGACGTCGTGTTCGGCTGCGTCGACACCATCGGCCCGCAGGCCGGCGACATCGCGCGCACATGCTGGCTGGTCGCCGGCATGCCCGACGAGGTGCCGGGCACGACGGTCGACCGCCAGTGCGGATCGTCGCAGCAGGCCGTCCATTTCGCCGCGCAGGCGGTGATGTCGGGAACGGCCGATCTCGTCGTCGCCGGCGGCGTGCAGAACATGAGCGCGATCCCGATCAGCGCCGCCATGCTCGCGGGTGAGCAGTACGGCTTCGAGAACCCCTTCAGTGGATCGCCGGGTTGGCACGCGCGCTACGGCACGCAAGAGGTGTCGCAGTTCCGTAGCGCGGAGATGATCGCCGAGAAGTGGGACATCACGCGCGACGACATGGAGGCGTATGCGGTCGAGTCGCACCAGCGCGCCCTGCGGGCCCGAACCGAGGGCCGGTTCGCGAAGGAGATCGTCCCGCTCGGTGACGCCGACCACGACGAGGGTCCGCGCGAGCCCGACCTCGACAAGATCCGCGCGCTGCCCACCCTCGTCGACGGTGGCCGGCTCACGGCCGCGATGGCCTCGCAGTTGTCGGACGCCTCGGCCGCCCTGCTGATCGCGAGCGCCGACGCGGTGCGCACGCACGGTCTGGAGCCGCGGGCGCGGATCCACCATCTCTCCGTCCGCGGCGCCGACCCGGTGTGGATGCTCACCGCACCGATACCTGCGACCGCGCACGCGCTGGCCAAGACGGGGTTGAGCCTCGACGACATCGACCTCGTCGAGATCAACGAAGCGTTCGCCTCGGTGGTCATCGCGTGGCAGATCGAGACGAACGCCGACCTCGCGAAGGTCAACGTCAACGGCGGTGCGATCGCGCTCGGGCATCCGCTGGGCGCGACCGGCGCCCGGCTCATGACGACGTTGCTCTACGAGTTGGAACGTACGAACGGCCGCTACGGCCTGCAGACGATGTGCGAGGGCGGCGGTCAGGCCAACGTGACGATCATCGAACGACTCGGCTGAAACCGCCCTCGAGAACAGCGAGCCAAGAACGGCGAGCCAAGAACAGTGAGGCCGGTCAGTCGAGGGCGGTGAGTGCGATCACAGCGCCGATCAGGATGATCGCACCGACGATCAGGCACCCGTACTTGAGCCAGCCCGGCGCGTTGCCGAGACCCATCGTGTCGGCGATGGCGGAGCGCTCGAGCGCCTGCTCGTGCTCGGCCGACTCGCGTGACGTGCCGACCTTCTCCAGGTGCTGAGGGTGCGTGCCGCTCTTGCCGCCACCCTTGCGCCGCTTCTTCATTCCGCTCGAACCCATGGCGAGGGAACCTAGTCGGTCAAGACCCTGCGACCAGGCGCGCATGGTCGTCGAGGATGGGGAGCACGAGCTCGGCGTCGCCGGTGGGCACGCGCAGCACGATCTCGGTGACGCCGATCGACGCGTAGTACTCGAGCTTTCCCGGATCCGGGAGCGTGCCGAACGGAACGATTCGCAGTGAAGCCGGGTCGCGCTCGACGGCTTCGCACGCCCGGTGCAGGTCGGGCAGCGCGGCCCGCACGCCGGCGCCACCGATCGGGATCCACCCGTCGGCGTACTCGGCGATGTGGGCGAACATCTTCGGGCCCGGCGCGCCGCCGAGCAGGACGGGAGGCCCTCCGGGCTGCGCGGGCTTCGGCCATGACCACGTCGGCTCGAAGTCGACGAACTCTCCGTGGAAGAACGCGACGTCGTAGGTCCAGAGCGCTCGCATCGCGAGCATGTGCTCGCGGGTCTGGTCCCGGCGCCGCTTGACGTCGACGCCGTGGTCCTCCATCTCCTCGTGGTTCCAGCCGAAACCGATCCCGAGCTGGAAGCGCCCGCCGGAGAGCTGGTCGAGGGTGGCGATGGCCTTCGCGGTGACGATCGGCTCCCGCTGCGCGACGAGGCAGATGCCGGTCCCGAGACGGATCCGCTCGGTGACCATGGAGGCCGCGGCGAGCGCGACGAGGGGGTCGACCGTGCGGCGGTACTCCTCGGCGAGCTCTGCCGTGCCGGTGGGCGCAGGGGTGCGCCGGCTGGTGGGGATGTGCGTGTGCTCTGGGATGTACAGCGAGTGGAACCCGCGCGCTTCCGCGGCGCGAGCCAGGTCGGGGACCGACATGGAGGTGTCGGTCGAGAACATCGTGATGCCGTACTGCACGTCGACACGGTAACCGGAGAGGTGCGCCGGGTACGCTCTCCGCCTCATGGGCATCTGCGACGGACGCATCGTCATCGTCACTGGAGCAGCGCGCGGCCTGGGTCGTGCGCACGCACTGTCCTTCGCTGCTGCGGGCGCGAAGGTCGTCGTCAACGACCTCGGAGTCGCGCTCGACGGGTCGGACCCTCGGAGCGACGCGGCCGAAGAGGTGGTCGCCGAGATCCAGGCCGCTGGTGGCGAGGCCGTCGCGAACGCCGACGACATCGCTGACTTCGACGGCGCGGCGCGTCTGGTGCAGACCGCGCTCGACGCGTTCGGCGGTCTCGACGTCGTCGTGAACAACGCGGGGTTCGTGCGCGATCGCATGTTTGCGAACGCAGCCGAGGATGAGTGGGACGCGGTCGTGCGAGTGCACCTCAAGGGGCATTTCGCGACGAGCCGGCACGCGGCGGCGTACTGGCGTGACCGGGCGAAGGCCGGTGACCCGGTCGCTGGTCGCATCGTGAACACGAGCAGCGGCGCGGGCTTGTTGGGGAGCGTCGGGCAGGCGGCGTATTCAGCCGCGAAGGCGGGCATCGCCGCGCTCACGCTGGTGCAGGCGGCCGAGCTCGGTCGCTACGGCGTGACCGCGAACGCGATCGCGCCGTCGGCCCGCACGCGCATGACCGAGGGCGTCTTCACGGAGATGATGGCGCGCCCCGATTCGGGGTTCGACGCGATGGACCCGGCGAACGTGTCGCCCCTCGTGGTGTGGCTCGGGAGCACCGAGTCGAGCGACGTCACCGGGAGGGTGTTCGAGCTCGAGGGTGGCATCGTGAGCATCGCCGATGGTTGGCACCACGGTGCGTCGCGCGACAAGGGCGATCGCTGGGACCCGGCCGAGCTCGGCCCGGTCGTGCGCGAGCTGCTCGCCGAGGGCCCTGCCCCCGACCCCGTCTACGGCGCCGAGTAGCCGGCCGTTCCCGGTCATGCGTCTCTCGCCCCGGCCGAGCCCGGGGAGAGACGCGCCCCGGGGGCAGGCGGGGTCGAGCTCGAAGAGGGCCGACAGCGCGGTCGGCATGACCATTAG